>CAZVPR010000157.1:0-9733 GCA_964629085.1 uncultured Anaerolineales bacterium | reverse complement strand
AGAGGCTCGCAAGCTGAATACCTTACCCAATGGCATTTGCCCGGGCGCCAAAATCGTCAAGCCTGTCAAAGCGGGTCAGATCGTCACCTGGGATGATGTCCAACTGGATGAAGAGAGTACGGTAGTCAAGCTGCGTCGGCAGCAGGATGCGATGTTTAAATATTGATAAAAATATTAGTTCAAACATCACCCTTCGATGCGTCCTGCGACTTCCCTTGCGACTACGCTGTCGCTCCGCTCAAGGCGAAGGCTCAGGACTACTCAGGATGCTGCATTCATTAGAATATTGATTTTGGCTGATAAAGGAGAGAATAATGAAAATTGGCGTGTTTACTGCATTGTGGGGCAACCTCTCATTCGAAGAGGCTTTGGACAAGGCCGTCAAGTTTGGTTTGGAGGCTGTCGAGATCGGTGCCGGTGGTTATCCCGGTAATCCGCACTGCCCGGTGGATGAACTGTTGGAAAGTGAGACTAAACGTGACGAATGGCTGGGGAAGATCAAAGACCGCGGCCTGACGCTTAGTTCGCTCAGCATTCACAACAACCCCATCCACCCCGACAAAGAGGTCGCAGCTGAGGCTGACAAGGTCGTCAAAGCTGCCATTAAGTTGGCTGCAATGCTGGGTGTACCGACAATCAATGGATTTTCCGGATTGCCGGCCGGCTCGGCCAAAGACACTATGCCCAACTGGGTGACCTGCGCCTGGCCGCCGCACTTCCTGGAAATTCTTGAATACCAGTGGAATGAGGTCACGATTCCGTATTGGAAGTCGATCCATCCCCTGCTCGAAGACCACGACGTCACCCTGGGCTTTGAGATGCATCCCGGAATCTTGGTGTACAACGTCCATACGCTGCTGCGTCTGCGCGAAGCCGCCGGCCCGCGCCTGGGCTGCAACTTCGATCCCAGCCACCTGTGGTGGAATGGCGTCGATCCGGTAGTCGCCATCCGTGCCCTGGGCGACTCGATCTTCCACGTACACGGTAAGGATGTCTTTGTTGATCCCTACAACACCCAGGTCAACGGCTGCAACGATTACAAGCATTACGGCGATATCCCCAACCGCTCCTGGACCTTCCGGGCCATTGGTTATGGCCATGACCTCAAAGAATGGAAAGATATCGTCAGTGCATTGAAGATGGTTGGCTATGATTACGTCATCTCTATCGAGCACGAAGATGCCATGATGTCCCCGGACGAAGGCCTGGCCAAAGGAATTGCCACTTTGAAAGAAGCGGTGATTTTCGAAGAAGCTGGCGAAATGTTTTGGGCCTGATGACCCGCTTGGTTTTATTCGATATCGATGGCACGCTGCTGCGAACCGGTGGTGTAGGACAGGCAGCAGTTCGAATTGCCATGGAACGCGTCTATGGAACGGCCGGAAATCTCACACAGTTTTATCCAGGCGGCCGTACCATGGAGGCGATTCTATTCGATACTTTATTAGATGCTTGCATTAGACCAGAATTCATCTGTGCTGGCCGTGGTTTGTTCTATGCAGAATTTCTGGCTGCATTTGTTGCCAAGATCAAAAATGGCTCTGGCAATGTTCATGCTTGCCCAGGTAGTCAGGAATTAATCGCTTTGCTTCGTAAACGCAATAACGTAGTTTTGGGACTACTAACAGGCAATCATCGCAAAACTGCGGAGATGAAACTCGCTGCGGCGGGCTTCGCTATTGAACAATTCTGTGTAGGAGCCTTTGGGGATGAATCCGCCGATCGATCCCTTTTGGTTGGTCTGGCTAAAGATAGAGCGTTTAAGCAAGTTGGGGTGTATTTTGCGCCTCGAGAGATAGTTGTTTTAGGGGATACTACTCGTGATGTGATCGGAGCCAAGGATGCTGGGGTCAGGAATATTGCCGTGGCCACCGGCACCGACGAATTCGAGATGCTGAAAGCTTGTGACCCCGATTTCCTGTTCGAGAATTTCGAAGATACCCAAGCAGTGCTCAGGGCGATTCTTGAGTAGGTTCAAGAGTTGTCGGAAAGTTTCCGTCGACGGAGCAATGTCACCCCCGTCTCTTCTCCAGAAATGATAAAATTTCCCTAAACACTGGCTTGTCGAAAACCAGGCCAGATTTGCAATTTTCTTAGACAAGTGAGGCGATATGATCTCCGACCATCCCGAAGCCATTGATGCCACGAAAGAACTGATCCACGATCTGGGCGCAGCCGTTCAGCATGTCGCCTTCGATCAGATGACGCGCTTGCTCTACAGCACCGATGCCAGCATCTACCAGATGATGCCCGTTGGTGTCGTGTTCCCCCAAAATGCCGATGAAGTCAGCGCCGCTATAGAGATCACGAATAACCATGGTGTGCCAACATTGCCCCGCGGTGGCGGCAGCAGCCTAAGCGGCAATGCCATCGGGCATGCTTTGATCCTTGATTTCTCACGTTATATGGATCAGATCCTGGATATTGATACCGAAAGTCAGGTTGTAAGAACTCAGCCTGGCATCACCCTGGGCGCGCTCAATCAGGCCCTTTCGGCGCATCGATTGATGTACGGCCCAGACCCCGCCAGCGCGGACCGGGCGACTTTGGGTGGCATTATGGCCAATAATTCTACCGGTTCTCACTCCATTGTTTATGGGATGACCCATGACCATGTTTTGTCGACTGACGTGATACTCTCGGATGGTAGCCAGGTCAAATTTGCCGTTTCGGGGGGCACCTGGGATTCCCCCAGCGGGCGCCCAGGCTTGGAGGGACAAATCTATCAGTCGGTGGCGGGAGTTCTCAATGAATATGCTGATGAAATTGCCACGCGCTATCCCAATACCTTCCGTCACGTGGCGGGATACAACCTGCATCTGTTAGCCCAGCAGCCCAGACCCAATCTGGCTTCTTTGATCGTTGGGTCAGAGGGAACGTTAGGGGTGATTACGGAAGCCTCTCTAAAGCTGGTACCCATCCCCAGGGTTAAGCGGCTCGCAATGGTGCATTTCTCTAATTTGCGCGCCGCTATGGAGGCAGTACCAACCATCTTGGAGAGTAACCCCACCGCGGTCGAAGTTCTGGACAAAATGTTGTTGGATTTGACCCGCAACAAAGTCGAATATCGCCGTCTGCTGACCTTTGTGGATGGGGATCCAAAGATTGTGCTGTTGGTCGAATTTGCCGGCGAGAATGAAGCAGAATTAGATCACGGCATCCAACTGCTGCAAGACAAATTGAATGGCATAAACCACAATGACCCCGTTGTCATTGTTGCTGATCCGCAGCAGCAGGCCAATGTCTGGTACGTGCGCAAGGTTGGTTTGGGCATCTTGATGAGCGTGCGCGGCGATGCCAAGCCGATCCCATTTATTGAGGATGCTGCCCTTCCTGTGGAACACCTGGCCGATTACATCACCGAGATCTATGATTATGCCTACAGCACAGGATTGGAACAGGTGGCCATGTATGCACATGCCAGCGCCGGTTGTATCCACGTGCGACCTTTGGTCAATTTAAAAACCGCAGATGGTGTGCGTCAATTGCGGCAGATCGCCGAAAAATCGGTCGAATTAGTGCTCAAATACAACGGCACGACCTCAGGCGAGCATGGTGAAGGGCTGGTGCGCAGCGAGTTTTCTGAGCAGCTTTTTGGCAGCCGACTGACCCAGGCCTTCAAAGATATCAAAGCGGCCTTTGATCCTAAGAACTGCCTGAACCCAGGCAAGGTCGTCGATCCGCCCCGCATGGATGATGAATCACTGTTACGCTATGGCAGTGGTTATCGGTTGCCACACGAACCAGACAGCACCGTATTTGCATTCCGCGCTGATGGCGACTTTGCGCGCTCTGTGGAGATGTGCAATGGGGCCGGAGTTTGTCGCAAACTTGGTCAAGGCGTAATGTGTCCTTCTTTCCAGGCCACCCGCGACGAAACCCACAGCACCCGTGGACGTGCTAACGCCTTACGGGCCGCCATGATGGGCCTTTTGGGCACGAATGGGATGACATCCAAAGAGCTTTATGAGGTCTTCGAATTGTGCATTTCATGCCAGGCCTGCAAGAGCGAGTGCCCCTCTGCTGTTGATATGGCCCGGCTCAAAGCCGAGTTCACCCACCAATACCACCAAGAACATGGTATACCGATGCGGGCGCGTATATTTGCAAATATCGCCGGAATCAATCAATTGAGTCAGCCCTTGGCACCCTTGGTCAATGCCATCTTTGGCGGGCCAGGAAAATGGTTCATGAATGCAATTGGGGTACATCCTGAACGCTCGATGCCCAAGCTGGCCGCCAAGACTTTCAGCACCTGGTATCGCGAACATGACTCAAATGGTAGAAGCAGTGAGAGCGGGAAAAAAGTGGTCTTCTTCCATGACACCTTTATGGAATACAACGACCCTCAAATCGGACAGGCAGCTATCAAGGTTTTGAGGGCTCTGGGGTATGACCCTATCGTGCTTGAAAATAAGAAAGACTCCGGCCGCCCAGCGGTATCGAAAGGGCTTTTAGATACCGCAGCAAAACTGGCGCGCCACAACCTGAAATTGCTGGCACCCTATGCCGAAAAGGGCATTGCCATTGTGGGATGTGAACCCAGCGTGATGGCCATGTTGGTGGATGAGTATACCGAATTGTCCCCTGGGAAAGATGCAGATGCCGTGGCTGATCAGGCAATGCTGCTGGAGACTTTGGTCGTTGAAGCCGCCCTAAGGGACGATCTCAAGTTGAATTTTGACCCCGCGCCTCGGCATGTTCTTTTCCATGGACACTGCCAGCAAAAAGCCACCTTTAGCACGGAGCAAACCAAGAAAATGCTTGAACTTATCCCAAATTGCACAGTTGAGGAAATCGAATCCGGATGCTGCGGTATGGCTGGGTCATTTGGATACGAAAAAGAACATTACGATATTTCCATCCAATTAGCAGAAATGTCATTGGCTCCTGCAGTGCGCGCGGCGAATAGGGAAACGATCATCTGTGCTGCAGGCACATCCTGCCGGGATCAGATCCAACATACGGCGGAGCGGAGGGCCAAGCACCCCATCGAAATTTTTGCGGAAGCGTTGGTGGGATGAAGTGGTTCTGCAGATAATTTTCAATATTGTTTGGAGAAGAGCTAATATTCACAGACCAAACTTCGGATTTTAGTTTCGGAGATAAGGTGGAAACCAATGGCGAAAAGAATATTCAATCCGCGTTGCGAAATTACGCATCCGCACGGTACGCACTGATACATGGATAAGGAAGATGTTGGCCGTCACTTGAGCAAGATTTTCGAGATGGATACCGGTGATGCCATGAATTACAACTACAAATTCTTAGCTGGTCGTTGAGCATCTCAATTAGGGCATTCACACCTACATGGGCAATGGACACTATCGGTGTTACCTGCGATGTGGCTGGCAATGTCAAGCCGATCTTCCGGTTTTCCGAAGAACTCAAAACGGCGCTCAAAACATACTAGGGCAGGTTTCAATATGTTGAGCACCACGGCCTGGATGATGAAGGTTTCGCTCGGGCCTGGTTGATGGAGAATCGCGATGATATCGTACCAATGCGCGATGGCAATTCTCGATAGGCGGCCGATTACGGTTTGTAGAAACGGGCGACCCAAAGGGGAAATTGATTGAACCCCATGAGCCAACGATTTGACCTATATACTTCGTTTGTCCTGAGTTAGGGTTTGTTTTTCCCAATCTGATTTGTTGATTAAAATTTGAGGTATTGGAATTGTGTTTAGAATAATGAATGATGAATTACTTCGCCTACTCGCGGAGATTGCTTAGGGAGATGAGAAATAATTACGGATCACGCAGCAAGAATTGGATCACAGCGGCCATCATCAAGCTGGTAACAGCTGAGACCGCAAAGGTAAGCTGATAACTATATAAATCGGCCAGCCAGCCGCCAAGCAGCGGAGCTAAAATGGTGGCCGGTGCGATCAGCGTATTCGATAATCCAATATACACCGGGCGTTCGACCTCTAATCCAAAACCTACCATCATGGCATTCGTTACTGTGAAGTAGGCAACCGATGCCAGCCCAGTCAGAATGAAAACCGGATAAAACCAATTCGCTGAATCTGCTAACCAGGCCAGAAGTGCGCTGAGAAAACCGGCCAGCGCGCAAATTCCTATCACCCCTCGCGGGCTCCAGCGATCTCCCAACCAGCCTAAAATTGGGTTGGCAATGATTTGCGTGAACATAAATACACCGGTGATGATCCCCGCTGTCAACGCCTCCAGGCCGAATTCCCGTGCCGCGTAGACGATGTAAAAGGCCGAGCCCATTAGGGAAAATTGAGATAATATTCTTACCACCAAAAACCAGCGGAAATTATGATCCTTCCGAAGAATATTGCGTGAATCGCGCCAAAAGGGGGGTTTTTCTTCGGAGATAACTTTGGTAGTGTCTTCTTGCTCCCGAGTGAGCGAAAGGAAAAGCCAGGAGATCGCCATGCTCAATCCTGCCAGAAAAAAGCAACTGGCGAAATCCAGGGGCGAATCCAATTGAGTGAGCAATAACCCAGCCAAGATTGCACTCAGGCTGGCCAGTGCGTTGGCGGCCGACGATTGAATTCCGAAAAAGGTGCCCCGCCTGCCTGGCGGCATCAGCTTTGCGATCATGCTCATCCAGGCATTGGCCGTGAAACCACCCCCGAACCCTTGCCAAATTAACAAGAGAAAGATCAATGCCAGGGCGGTGTTGCCCTCCAGTTTGGGCAGGTACCAGGCCACCAAAGCCAGACCAAAAAAAGGAAGCCGCTCATGGATGGTCATCGCAAGCGTCCGCGGTTTGTATCGCCGTAATCGGGAAACGCCGCTCGCGGTAAAGAGCTGTGGGAACTGCCAGCCAAAGGAATGAATGGCCGGGATCAGACCAATCAGAATGGCCGAATCGGTCAATTGGCTGATGAAGAGGGGGATGATGGTGACAAAAGAGGCGAACCCCATGGCAAAGCCGAAGAAACTGCCATCGAGCACATTGACGGTGATGTTATGGTGCAGATGTCGGCGGTGAAATTCTTGGTTGTTTGTCGATGACATTCTGGGGAGTTTACCATTTTTCAGAAAATTTGCTATCCCAATGGTGGTGAAATTATGATTCTTTCTGATTTGCGGACTTTTTTGTTTTCAGATAATTTAGGTATAATGCGGTTTATAGAATCCGTTGCTATATTTGGATTTTTTGAAGATAAGAGTAAGGCAGAAAAATATTCGAAGTAATATTTCTCAGATCCATTTTGCAACGAACATTGGCCGAACTGTAATTGAGTGTTTGGAATTCAAAATAGTCGATGACGAAAAATAAATCAAAAGGCACGATTCTAATCGTCGATGACGACACGGAAAATGTGAATGTAATATTCAATTATTTGCGGGATTCCGGTTTTAGTATTTTGGTAGCTGAAAATGGGCGCAAAGCATTGGAAACAGTCCCCCGTGTGAAACCCGATATCATGCTGTTAGATATCACGATGCCAGATATCGATGGCTATGAAGTGTATCGCCGGCTGCAAGAAAATAAACTGACTCAGGATATGACCGTTATATTTATGAGTGTATTATCCGAGACAGAAAATATTGTGCGGGGTTTTGATCTCAATGCTGTGGATTATATTACCAAGCCGTTCCAGCCTCTAGAAGTCGTTGCACGTGTGGAGAAGCACCTGGCTTTGCATTCTCTTCGCAAGAAATTGGAAAAGCGCAACGAACAACTGGAAAAGGAGATCGCTGAAAGGCGGCGAACCCAAATCCTGCTTCTAAATGTGGTCGATAATCTGGATACACTAATTTATGTCACAGATATGGATACCTACAAAGTGCTGTTTGCCAATCGGCGTGTGATTCAGGTGTTTGGCGATGTCGAAGGAAAACTTTGCTGGAAGGTTTTGCAGGATGGTCAAATAGGCCCCTGTGATTTCTGTACAAATCCACTATTAGTTAATTCTGCCGGTGAACCTACAGGGCCTTATCGCTGGGAGTTTGAAAACACACGTAACGGAGTCACGTATTCGATCATCGATAGTGCAATTCGTTGGGTGGATGGGCAATGGGCACGTTTATCAATGGCTGTGGATATCACAATGATAAAAATGGCTCAAGATCGACTTATTGAACAGGAACAAGAATTAGCATCTCTCAAAGAGCGCAAGCGGCTGGCCCGCAACTTACACGATTCGATGACCCAGTCTATTCAAAGCCTATCTTTAACGGCCAAAACAGCGCAATCTATGTTGGAAAAGGAGCGCCTTCAGTCGATGCCTAAGTTGCTTGATATTCTGGTAGATGGTACAGAGCAGGCGCACAAAGAATTGCGCCTATTATTACATGAACTCAATGTTGTTCCTGATGAGGAAACCGACCTGTTTGATATTTTACGTACTCGCTTGGAAAATGTGGAAGAGCGAGTGGAAATAAAAACCAATCTCGAAATCGAAGGCAGATGGTTTATTTCCAAACCAATCGAAATTGAAATCTTTTATATTGCCCAGGAAGCCCTTAATAATGCGTTACGTCATGCGAACGCAGAGGAAATAAGAATTGTCATTGAAGGCACACCTGCCAGTGTTGTATTGATGGTTTCAGATAATGGCCAGGGTTTTGAATCTCCAACGAATGGACCAGCAGATTTGGATTCATTTTTGCCTACTGGAATGGGGATTCCAAATATGGTTTCAAGGGCAAATAAGTTAGGGGGAATCCTCGAAATAGATTCTGGCCCTGATGCAGGCACCTCAATTCGATTTATGTTGGAGATCCAGACATGACGGCTATTCGTGTATTGATTGTGGATGACCATCCCCTCATGCGGCGAGCACTCACTGCAGCCATTGAAACGGAGTATGATCTTAAAGTTGTTGGTACAGCCATAAATGGGGTACATGCCCAGAAAGCTGTCGCAGAACTTAAACCGGATGTTATTTTGATGGACTTGCTTATGCCAGTGGGGAATGGGTTTGAAGCTATCACCGCTATTCATGCTGCTCATCCCGATATTCGTATTCTGGTTGTCACCAGCTTGGAGGAGGAAAAAGGTGTTTTGCAAGCCATAACTGCTGGGGCTCAGGGATATATTACGAAAGCTGCTGATTCTGAAGAATTAATTGAAGCTATCCGCATGGTGTATGAAGGAAACTCCTATATGCCGCCCCATATCGCGGCCAAGTTGTTGACCTCGTTGCGGGATTTGTCCAAGGAAACTGAGGCTGAATCAGATCCTTTAGATGAACTAACTCAACGTGAAATGGAAGTATTTGGATTGGTCGCCAAGGGCAATTCAAATGCACAAATCGGTGAAGCGCTGCATGTTTCTCCGAGCACCGTCAATGTTCATATTCACAATATGATGAACAAATTGGGAATTTCCAAACGTCGAAAATTGGTAGCATTTGCGGCTCAGAATTTAAATAGCAGGTAGTATTCTTAATTTCTCTTGGAGAAAATATTATTCTCAAATTAATTTTAGGGGGTGTAAATAAATTTGTTATGTCCGTGAAAATTGGTTGGGATAAGAAACGGATTGAATCGTGTCCTAAATAATCTGTCTCATATAAAAATTCATACATGGCATTGCGAGCCCCTCCTGGGGCGATGCAATCTCTCTTTAGAATCTGAAACTGCTTCGTGGAGTTTATGCTGACCACAGCGAATGTGCTCGCACGCCACAGGCGCATTTAGTAAAGTGATTTGTGAGACAAGCTACAAATAAAATAAACAATTTGTTTAGAACTCGTATATAGACAAATGAACTAGCCCTGATCTTAGGTCAGGGTGAAAAATGG
>CAZVPR010000156.1:0-9747 GCA_964629085.1 uncultured Anaerolineales bacterium | reverse complement strand
CCCGACTGACGGTTCCAGAGACCGCTGTCCTACCGTTAGACGAGCCCCCACTGCGAGCGAGATTTTACCACCGCCACAAATTTTCGTCAAACGGCGAGGGGATGGCGTCCTTGGCTCTTTCAAAGTCACGGACCCAGCGACTTCGTCAATGTTGGTGCCGTTCGCATTGCGCTCCCACAGGGTTATCTGGTGGCAATGCTCTGCGTTGCCGCCGGTTCCGCCGCAGTACCACAGGGGCATACTTCGCTAAGCGGATTGAGCCAGTACTGTACGAAGTGGGGTAATTATTGCTACAAGGGTTTTGAGAAAGCTGCCGGGTAGCGCCCAGGAGTTCTGGCGTTGCCCGGCAACGAGCGTAGTCGATCTCGTTGTCGAGCATGCTTGACGGTTCTGTCGAGCGTAGTCGATCTCCTTGTCAAGCATAGTCGACGGGCGTGTCGAGCATAGTCGACCGGCGTGTCGAGCATGCTCTAAGTGTTCAAACAGCTTGCTCGAAAAAATTGCATGCTTGATGTGACAGTCACATTTTAGATAAAGCATCCAATTGAGTGATCGCTTTTTCTATCCGTTCGAGCACTTTTTCGCGACCGATGATGGTCATTGTCTCGAAAATGGGCGGGCTGACTTTTTGGGCTGTCAGCGCATTGCGCAAGAAACCGAACACATGCCCGGCTTTGAGTTCCATCTCGGTTGCCAGGTCACGCAAAGGCTGGTTGGCTGTCTCTTCAGAGAAATCGGGCAATCCGCTAATCAGTTCGCGAATTTTGTGAGCCAAATCCAACGATTGGGCGGCGCTAAGTTTCTTGCCTATCAGGGACTCAGGTTCGGGGTGCACATCCTCTAAGAAGAAAAAGCCTGCCTTTGCCGGGGCCTCATCCAATTTGCCCAAACGGATTTGCAGCACCTCGGCAACTTGCAGCAATTTCTCTTGATCGTCTACGTTGAACCCAGCCTCTTCAAAAAAAGGTTTTATGCGTTGGGCTAATTCAGTTGGCGCTAATTCACGAATGTGCAGGCCGTTGAAGTGGTCCAGTTTGCTGAAGTTGATCGCCGCCGGAGAGGGGTTTAGCTTTTCGATGCTGAATTTCTCGACCAGATCTTCCAGCGTGAAGAACTCGGTTTTGTCATCAAAGCTCCAGCCGATCAGCGCGGCCCAATTGTTGACAGCTTCGGGCAAGTAGCCTTTGGGCTGGAAATCTCCCAAGAAAATGGGCTTGCCTTCCTTGGCAAGGGCCTCAGAATCACGCTTGCTCATCTTGCCCTTTCCGTCGGGTTTCAGGAATATGGATGGATGCACCCAGACAGGTTGTTCCCATCCAAAAGCATTGTAGATATGCCCGTGTAGAGGGAAGGTCGGCAGCCATTCAGAAGTGCGCAGGACATGGGTGATTTCCATTAAATGGTCATCGACGACCACGGCCAGGTGATAGACTGGGAGACCATCAGATTTGACCAAAATATAGTCATCCAAAGTGCTGTTTTCAACGGTGATATCCCCGCGGATGGCATCCTGAACGGTGATATTACCATCGAAGGGCATTCGGAACCGGACAACATGTGGTTCACCTGACGTTCGGCGGGCATCAGCTTCCTCGAGGGGTTTGTCTCGGTCCGGGCAAACCTGGCGATGCTGACGTCGATGTTTTGGTTCGTCGCTTTCTTCGCTTTGCTGACAAAAGCAGTAGTAGGCATACCCAGATTCGATCAGTTGCCGGGCATATTGATTGTAAATATCGCGGCGTTCTGTTTGCCGGTAAGGGCCGTAATTTCCGCCTACATCTGGTCCTTCGTCCCATTCCAGGCCAAGCCAGCGTAATCCTTGCATGAGTTCTGCTTCTGCACTCTCAACAAAGCGTTTTTGATCGGTATCCTCGATGCGCAGGATAAATTGGCCACCTGTCTGGCGGGCAAGAAGGTAATTGTATAAGGCCGTGCGACCGCTCCCGAGGTGGGTTCTTCCTGTTGGGGAAGGGGCAAAGCGGACTCGAGCGGGTCGAGAAGAATCGGAAAACATAGAAATCCTCTTTATAATTGAAAGCTGTGATGAAGTATTGGGGGGGATTTTATCAGAAATCCAAGGCTTTGTGACGCAGGATCACGCTTTCGACCAGCCCGATTCCTAAAAGAGTTGATAGCAATGAGCTGCCGCCATAGCTCATGAAGGGCAGCGGCAGTCCGGTCACCGGTAACAATTGCAGGTTCATGCCAATGTTGATCATTGCCTGAAACGCCAGAATGGTGGCAACGCCGTAGGCAATCAGCGCGCCAAACGTGTCGCTGGCTAAACGGGCCGCACGCAGGCAGCGTAAAATAATGAAAAACAAGAGACCCATGACCACGATCGTGCCCACGAACCCAAATTCTTCGGAGAGAGCAGAAAAGATAAAATCAGAATGACGAACCTTGAGGAAGCGCAACTGGACCTGGGTTCCGGCTTCATATCCTTTTCCAAGCCAGCCTCCTGATCCAATGCTGACCAGGGCTTGCTGCACGTTGTACAAATCCCCATGGGTCGCATCTTCGGCTGGGAAAAGGAAGTTGATTATGCGTCCAACCTGGTAGGGTTTGATCAGCCCACCCTCGGAGGTGGGATCGTAGGTGATAAACATCAGAGGTAAGGAAATCGCTAAGAACAGGACCCCGCCTCCCGCAGCAATAAGCAAGTGTTTGACTTCCAGACCTGTCGCCCAAACCAGGGCAAACCAAATAACGAAAATAACAATTGATGTGCTCAAGTCTGGCTGGAGCAGAATCCACATGGCTAAGCCAATGGTCAACAGCAAACTTCGGATTACCCAGCGTATATCGTGAATCTTGTCGGAGTTGCGGGCCAAGAAATCGGCCAATACCAGGATCATGACGATTTTTGCCAATTCGGAGGGTTGGATCAGGATCGGCCCCAAGACAAACCAACGCGCCGAACCGAATAATGCACCCCCGAAAAAGACCAGGATGACCAGCACTGTGATTGTAGCAAAATAGATCGGCCGGCTAAGGGCGGACAATATTTTGTAGTCAATTGCCGAAACGATGGCAATCACCACAAAACCGATCAGGGCGAAGATAATTTGCTTTTGAACGGTATTGGCTTCGATTAACTCAATATTGCCCGCGATGGCAGAGCGAATCATGACAATGCCAAATAGGGTGAGCAAGGCTACGGCCCCCAGAAGCCAAAAGTCAAAGTGACGCCAAGAAATATTCTGCATAGCTAACTACACCTGATCGTAAGGTTACCCGAAATGCTTTACCTTCCTCTTCTTGGCCCGAGGATTGGGATATCGGCGATGAGGCGCTGTTGGCGTCCGTCTTTGTTGATTTCGATGTTTACAGAATCGGGCTCGATTTCGATATGTCGTGAAATCACACCAATAATTTCGTCTTTCATCGTTTCAATAACACTGCTGGAGAGGTTGGTGCGATCATGGATCAAAACCAGTTGCAAGCGTTCTTTGGCCTTGTAAGCGCTTTTGCGTTTTCTTCCAGAGAGGCGATCAAGGACACTACTCATGTTAGTTGCCTCCTGTTCCGAAAAGTTTGCCTAATTGATTGAGGATACCCCCTGAATCGGAAATGTCCTGGAATGGAACGTCTTCGCCACGCATACGTTGGGAAATGTTGATGAGCGCCTGGCCAGCTTTCGATTTTCCATCCAGGGCAATGGGCGTTCCCCGGTTTGTACTGATAATGACATTGCTGTCCTCAGGAATAATACCGATAAGTTTGATAGCCAGCAAATCGGTCACATCCTCGGTGCCAATCATATCGCCACGCGCTACCATTTCGGGATCGATGCGGTTGATGATCAAGCTCGCCGGGCCTTTTTCCTCAGCCTCGATGATGCCGATGATGCGGTCAGCATCCCGTACAGCGGAAACTTCTGGGTTGGTGACCACGAATACCTGATCTGCGGGTGCGATGGCGTTGCGGAAGCCTCGTTCGATTCCGGCGGGTGAATCAATAATTATCCAGTCATGCTCTGATCGCAACTCTTCGCATACTTTTACCATATCCGAGGGTGATACGGCTGTTTTGTCGCGGGTTTGAGCCGCAGGGATCAGGAATAAGCCTTCGGCCCGTTTGTCGCGAATCATGGCCTGGCGTAATTTACAGCGGCCCTCGACAACATCGACAAGATCGTAAACAATGCGGTTTTCTAAACCCAAAACAACGTCAAGATTGCGTAAGCCAATATCCGCGTCGATACAAACTACTTTCTGACCGGCGGATGCCAAAGCGGCACCCAGGTTTGCAGTGATGGTGGTTTTTCCAACACCACCTTTTCCAGATGTGATTGTGACAACTTTAGCGGTCATGTTTATATCCTGTTCATTTATAGAATTCCCAACCCTCGGCGATGACTTTGCCATCTTTGAGGCGGGCGACCTCTGGACGGGGTACACCTTTCTGAGGCGGGGTGATGCTGACATCCTCGCAGATTCTTAATTGTGTTGGCGTAAGTTCAAGCGCACAAATGATGGCATCCTCATAACCCGAAGCTCCGGCGTGAACTGTGCCGCGCAACCGGCCCCAAACGATGATGTTGCCTCCGGCGACGATCTCTGCGCCTGGATTGACATCGCCCATGATCACCACGTGCCCGGGGTAAGTGATTGAATTCCCTGAGCGGAGTGTGCGCTGAACTAAAATAGCGGGATCTCCGTCCACGCTGGTGTCATATGCCCGGCCAGAACGTTCCGCTTGTGGCCGGGGTAGATGGGTCTCTAAACCCAGAGTTTCGGCATTCTGTTCCGTTCGTTCCGAATGGCTGATTACAGCCCTTAATGTGATTCCGTTTTCAGAGATCTGGTCCCTTAGCCTGCCTAATTCGGCAGCTTTCAGGCTCAATTCTCCTACGTCCAGGGATAAGTTTGCGCCCTGAAAAAAATCTTGCTGCTCCTGAATTTGCTTGAAGAGTACCTGGCGGATATCTGGCCATGTTCCATCTCTGACCGTGGCTAACAATCCGTCATGGATGCCTTTAATCTCGATTTGAGGAGGCATAATATCTCCACTTAGCTACGAATGTCGGTGAGGTAAAAAGCCTAACCATTGCGGAATTTATGCGATTATAGCATGAACCTGCTAAGGATTACCCAAGGCCATATCAATCGATTTCAATTCGAAATATGCTTCAATGGTTCGGCGGACAATGGGGCCTGCTACACTGGCTCCCTCACCTCCATTATAGACGAAAGCGACCACGGCGATTTCAGGATTTTCATAGGGAGCATAGGCTACCGTCCAGGCATGGGTAGGCCAATCGCCGGGTTTGCAGAGGTTCCTTTCGGCAGCATATACGTCGCAATATTCGGCTGTTCCGGTCTTGCCTGCAGCAGCGATATCGAAGTTCTGGAATCCGACCGCATCGATGGAGAGAGTGCCTATGGTCACGGCTCTGCGCATGCCTTCTTGAATGATCTGAATAACCCAAGGGGCCACAGTTGTCTTTTCCTCGGTGAGTTTGGCTTCACAACCTCCTGAAGATGTTGGATCGTCATAAACTTCGATGACCGGGTCTTGGGTAACATCCCATTTCAGTTCTGGTTCGAAAGCCTGGACGACATTTCCTTCTGCATCTGTAATATCTCGGATCAGTGTTGGCCGCATTACTTTGCCATCGTTGGCGATCGTGGCTGCAGACATCAGTACTTGCAATGGTGTAGCAATCACGAACCCCTGACCAACGCTGGCGATGTAGGTGTCACCGATAGCCCAGTTTTCACCGTGTGCAATACGCTTCCAGGTCGGGTCAGGGAGGATCCCTGCGGATGCATCAGGCAGTTCAATTCCAGGAAATTCGCCGTATCCAATGGCGCGGGCATAAGTTCCCAAGCGGCAGATACCCAACCCTTCGGGCACTTCATCTTTATAGCCACCGCCCAATTTGTAAAAGTACACGTTGGAAGAGTTGGAAATACCGCCCAAAAAATCGAGCTGGCCAAATCCCGCCCGGTTCCAGTCGACGAATTCACGTTCGAACCCGGGATCGTTAGGGCTGAATTTCTCTGTGATGGTGATCGTGCCTGGGGTGTCGATAATCTGTTCGGGAGTAACCACGCCTTCATTCAGCGCACCGACCGCGGTTGAAAGTTTGAATACGGATCCAGCGGGCAGTTCTGCACCAACGGCATGGTTCAACAAGGGATCGCGCACATCTGCCAGCAATTGTTGGTAATAATAGGCCGGGATAATGCGGGCCATGCGATTATTTTCATACGTGGGGAAGTTAACCATCGATAGAATTTCGCCGGTCTGAGGATTCATGGCGATGACGACCCCGCTGGTAATACGAAGTTCACCAAAATAAGCATTCCAGCCCCCTATTTCACGCAGCAGAACACCCTCGGTGGCATCTTGTAAGCGGGTGTCAATGGTTAGAGAAATATTTTGACCCGGAATTGGGGCAATCGGTGGATTGATATCACGAACGATTTGACCAGCGACATCCACTTCAACCACGCGTTTGCCCGGTTTGCCTCGCAGAATGGCTTCGAAATAGCGTTCGATCCCTGCATAGCCGACCTTATCACGATTAGGCACAAAGCCTCGTTCGCGGTAGAAATCTTCAGTAACTTGTGAGATGGGCCCTAAAAATCCAACAATGGAAGCAGTCAGCGAGCCAGTAGGATAATCTCGTACAGGTTCAATTTCGACTTTTACTCCAGGCCAATCGACGGATTTTTCTTGAATGATCATGGCAGTGGTGCGATCGATATTGCACTGTACTTTCACAGTGCGGAAGGGAGCACTGGTGATTCCGTAATCTGCGATCTGAGCAATTCCGTGCTCAGAAACACAGGGTACAAAGGGTGTTTCTTGTGTAATCTCCCCCAGATTGACAGGAATAGCGATAATTTCGGATAATGCTCGATAAATTTCCTGAATTTCCCCAGGATCATCAGGGAGATCTGCGGGCAGGATGACAACATCGTATGAAGCGACATTATTTGCCAGGATGATGCCATTACGGTCGTAGATCACACCGCGCAAAGTTGGTAAACTGATCTCGCTGATGCGGTTTTCCTCTGCCAGGGAGATAAATTCATCGTAGTCCAAAATCTGCAGGCTGATCAGGCGAATGATGTACACCATAAACGCAAGTCCGACCACTGCAACGAATATCCAGATGCGCCAACCTGCTACATGATTTCGTAAAACACCAGATTCGTTCATATTTCAATTTCTTCGGGGTGCAGCCAATCCGCAAAATCTCTCATAATTGCAAAGATTGGCGCAGCAAGCAATATGTTTAGCAACAAACTCGGTAGGGTAATCAATTGGAAGACATCCACCCAGGGCAGTGATGTCCCAGAAATACTGATCGTCAATGCTGTAACCAAATGACTTAGTAAGGTGCCTATCAGGGTTACAGCAAACATAGCCAGGATGGGAATCTGCCAAATACGTCGCTTTATGATCAATGCGAGAGCTGTAGTGGTCAGATATACGGCCAGGGGAAAGATGATATTCAACGCGGATACAAATCCAACCATTATTCCACCGAGCAATGTCCATACCCAGGCCGAATCAACTTGCTCTTGCAGTGCCCAGGCGATAATCACAAGCAATATCAGATCAGCAGATCCCTGGAGTAAGGGAAATCGACTGATAACAGTGGACTGAAAAATCACCAGCATACTTAATACGGGTAAAGCAACCAATGCAGGTATCATGGCAAAAGGTTAAGGTGCAGCCGGGGTAGGTTGGAGTGGGGAAATATCGATGGGTTGGAAGTTGCTAATTACCAATACGATTTCAAGGTTGTTGAAATCGACGACGGGTTGCATGGACGCGCTTTGAAACAGGTCGTAGTCCTGGCTGCGGACACCCGTCAATTGCCCAATGAGAATGTTCGGAGGATAGTTTCCGCCTAAGCCGGACGTCAACACGAGATCGCCGGCCTCAACATCGATTTCTTGGGGAATCATATCCAGACTGATATCACCGGTGATGGAGCCTGCCAAAATGGCTTCGGCTCGTGAAGGCTCTAAGCGAACATTGACCGTAACCGATGGATCGGTGATCAATTGCACTAAAGCGGCGTTAGCCGTAACCTGTGAGATGCGTCCAACCAGCCCTTGTTGCGTAACAACGGGCATACCTCGACGCAATCCGTCATCGGAGCCTCGGTTGATGTGTATATATTTGAAGAACGGACTAGGGTCTCTTCCGATAACACTTGCGCCGACATATTGGTATTCAGGGTAGGCCCGGGCGAAATCGAGCAAGGCTGAAAGAATGCGATATTCGCCTAATTGCTGTTGTAATTCGATGATCTGCGTCCGCAAGTGGGCTAATTCGGCCTCCAGCTCTGCGTTTCGTTGGGTAAGCTGGGCTACATCCCGCGGACCGGTAAGGTAAAGCTGAAGTGCCTGGACTCGGCCAGATACCCATGTTTGTGCAGTAACCAGTGGATTTAGGGCGAATCGTGAAAGTGGCGTCAGATAGCCACCTAAAGCCAGTACCACTAGTCCAATGGCTACCAGGGAAATGGTGATTGTTTGCCAGGGTATCGAAGATTTCGAATTCATACCTTACAGAATTCTAACACTTAGACCTGAATAGAAAATGAAAAATGTCAGGATCAAGCCCTGCCGTCACGCCCCAAGCCGATGAACAAGGTTTTCCATGTATCTAAGTTTTCCAACGCGATACCTGCTCCACGTGCTACGCAGCTCATCGGGTCTTCAGCGACCCAGGCCCGAATGTTGAGTTCATTCGTCAGACGCTCATCCAGGCCTTGAAGCAAGCTCCCGCCTCCAGCCATGCAAATGCCCATGTCCATCAGATCTGCTACGATTTCCGGGGGGGCTTCATCCAGGGCATCTTTGATCGTGTCGATAATTATTTGGACAGAATTCGATGTGGCTTCACGTAATTCTACTGACGAAACTTCAATGGCCTCTGGGAGCCCACTGAGCAAATTTCGGCCTCTCAATCGGATGGTTTTCTCTTTAGGTAAGTGGTAGGCGGAGCCGATTTGGATTTTGGCATGTTCCGCCATTCGTTGCCCGATAAGCAGGTTATATTTGTTGCGGATGTACTGCATGATGTCTTCGTCAAGTTCGTCGCCGGCAACTCGCAGTGAGCGCGACACAACGACTCCCTTCATTGAAAGGATGGCTACATCCGAAGTTCCGCCACCGATATCGACCACCATGCTGCCTTGGATTTCATTGATGGGGAGTCCAGCGCCAAGTGCTGCAGCAACGGGTTCTTCTATTAAATACACTTCACGTGCGCCAGCAGACATGGCAGCATCATAAACTGCTCGTTTCTCAACCTTGGTAACCCCTGCGGGAATACCAATGACCACGCGCGGTCTCGGTACGGGCACGATACTTTGCTGGTGAACTTTACCGATAAAATATTCTAGCATTGCCTGGGTGATTTCGAATTCAGAGATCACGCCATCGCGTACGGGGCGAACAGTAAGTACATTGGCTGGTGTTCGTCCGACCATAGCTTTCGCCTCTGCGCCGATCGCCAGAGGTTCACGAGTGCGTTTTTCGATTGCTACCCAGGAGGGTTCGCTGATCACAATTCCTTTCCCGCTCACGTTGACCATAGTATTGGCAGTACCAAGGTCGATTCCAATGTCAAGGGAAAAGAATCCAAGTAACCAGTTTAAGGGATTAAATGCCAAATTCAGGTTCCTTTATTGCAAATATTGCGTTGGATTTCGCACACAAGTAACAGGCCGATTATACCAAGGAATGCAATATTGTTAAGCAGGCGCAAATT
>CAZVPR010000155.1:0-9786 GCA_964629085.1 uncultured Anaerolineales bacterium | reverse complement strand
CCAGTCCTTTGAGGGCTAACGCCAACCAGTAATCGGCAGTTACCTTTAGCAAACCTTTCGTGGCGGGTTCTGCCTGTTCAGGAATGAACGAGATTGCCTTGAGAGCATGTTCTTTGGCCTCTGCGGGATTACCAGATTCGCACTTGAGGGTGGCTTCTATAGTTTCGATCAGACTGGGAAGCACGGCGAACTTCATCAGAGTCGGGTCAGATTTGAACTCGGCATTGGTCTCCAATAACTGGCGAACAGCGTCGAGATGATCTGGGATGGCGTCATATCTCCCCAGCATGCTGTACAACCAGCAGTAAGCCATACTGAGAATTGGATTTTGGCCGGTGATTTCAGGTCCCAGGGTAGTGAGCATTTCTTGAAGTTTCTTTAGCTCCCCACGATTGATGTATTGATACCACTCAATTTCCAGAATGCGTGTGGCCCGCGGAATATCATTTGCCAGGAGTGCATATCTGAAAGCTTCAGACAAATTCCCAGCCTTTTCATACCACAGGCTGGCTTGCTGATGTAATTCCGGCACCAGTTCGGGAAAAGTTTGGTGGAGATGTCTGAGGAGTAAATCGGCGAAGAGATGATGATACCGAAACCAACGCCGCTCGTCATCCAGGGGTATGATGAACAGGTTATCTTGCTCCAGGTTCGCCAGGGTTTTCTCCCCACCGCTGCTGCCTGTGATGGCATCACAAAGTGGACCGGTCAGTTGGTTAAGAATGGAAGTCTTCAACAAAAAGCTGTGAATGTTTTCCGGCTGATGAGAGAGTACTTCTTCGCCCAGGTAGTCCAGAATGTAGCGATTGCTGCCACGAAAAGCGCGCACGAAGCCTTGCACATCATCACTGCCCTGCATGGAGAGGGCGGCCAGTTGTAGACCCGTGATCCAGCCTTCGGTGCGGGCATCCAGGGCGGCAACATCATCTGGCGATAAATCGAAACCCATTGCCTGATTGAGAAATCCGGTAGCTTCTTCCAGGGCAAAACGGAGATCATCAACCCGGATTTCGAGCATCTCGCCCCGGGCGCGCAAGCGCGCTAAAGGCCAGGATGGGTCCATGCGGGTGGCAATCACTAGATGAAGTGTTGCAGGAAGATGGTCGAGCAGAAATGTGATAGCTTGATCGATGGGCTGAGATTCGATGACATGATAATCATCCAGGATTAGGACTCCTTTTTGGCTGAATCCTGCTATTTCATTGATTAGGGTGGTCAGCAGGGCCTCAAGGTTTACTGCTCCCTGGGAGCCCAGCGCAGCCATCGCTCCCTGGCCGAATTCCCCTTCGAAAGATTGAATTGCGGCAATTAAATAGCTCAGAAAGCGTTTAAGATCATTGTCGGCTTCGTCAAGGGAGAGCCAGGCGACTTGCTGGTTGGATTGTATTCGTTGGGCCCACGCACTAATCAAGGTTGATTTGCCAAATCCTGCCGGCGCAGAAACCAGTGTCATCTTACCGGAGAATCCGCTGTTGATTTTGTCAAATAACCGTTGGCGTGGAATCAGGTCTGGGCGAGGCGTGGGGGCGAAAAGTTTGGTGGCGAGCAGGGGTGTAGTTACTGGAATGATCCTTTGCCATTTGTCCAAAAAGCCGTTTTATGATATCACATCCATTCTCTTCGGAAGCAAAAAATGGCATTGGGAAACAGGTGCCCCCCTAAAATTCCAGATTCTTATGCTTTATTTGAGCCTTTGTAAGGATGGAAAAACAACCAGGTTAACCACCACCAGTAATAAACATCCAAAACCCGAAACCATCGCCGCAGCAGGCGCGCCAATCTGGTCACCCAGGAAACCCATGCCCAGTGAGCCTAAAGGATAGAATCCTCCCAAAGCCCAGGTGTATGTACTCATTACCCGACCGCGCAATTCATCTGGCACTATCGTTTGGATCAGAGTGTTGGTCAAAACCAGTTGGGTGATGAGTGAATACCCTAAGATGGCCATCAATGCCATGCTGAGCCAGTGAGTACGCGACAATGCCACGCAAATCATAACCGGCCCAAAGAGAATCCGGCTGATTAACAACAGCTTGCCCTTGGGGATACTGTCTCCCCATACGATCAGGAAAAAGGATCCAACAAGGGCCCCGATACCCTGCCAGGAGAGCAGCCGGCCAAATCCTGTGGCTCCAATTTTGAGGATATCTTTGGCAAAAACCGGCACCAGTGTGAGCGCACCAAACCCGATCACACTTATCGCAGCCACCATAATAACCAACCCCAGAATCGCCTTTTGATTGAAGATGTATTGAAAACCTGCTTTCATCCTTTCGATGGAGTTTGTGCGCGGTTGGGTAGGGGATGCCGTGACAATGCGCATTTGGATCAGGGCGATAATTACTGCCAGATATGATAGACTGTTGATGACAAATGCCGGTGTTTCACCAAGGGAGGCAACCACCACGCCAGCAATAGCCGGACCAATAATGCGCGCGATGTTAAAAAGCGCCGAATTGATGCTGACGGCGTTCATCACATCGGCTTTGTCGCCGTCGACCATTTCCACGACAAAGGCTTGTCGGGCAGGCATATCCAGTGCATTGCCAAAACCCAAGAAAAAGGCCAGCAGCAGGATGTGCCAATATTGCACATATTCCAACCAGACCAGCAAAGCCAGCATGCCGCTCATCACTAAAAACCAGGTTTGCGTGACCAGCAGTAACCTTCGGCGGGGGAATTGGTCGGCCAAGACGCCCATAAAAAGGGATAGCACCAGTACCGGCAAAAAGTTGATGAATGTGACCAGGCCCAGGCTGGTTTGTGAGCCGGTAATCCGATAGACCAGCCATTGTTGAGCGGTGGCCTGCATCCAAATGCCGATGACGGATATCAACTGGCCCCAGAAAAAGAGGCGGAAATTGCGATGCCGCATGGCGCTGAAGGTGTGTGACCAGTTCAGCGCAGATGTTAGATTAGCCATTGTTTTCAAGATATCTCCGTGATTGCCGCCCCGCGCTTGATTTTTCGTGGAATTGTTGGAATTGGCAAGATCGTGCTGCAGACAAAACGAATATGATTTGGGTATGATTTTACCCCTAAACGTGTGAATAATCCTGGTGCCATAATCACTATTATTTGCCGCTGAATTGCACTGCGCCTGACGATTATCCTGACGAAGGCTTTGTCAGCATTATCGAAGGGGCTGTCATCTCATTGAATAACTGATTTAATAAGGTTATACTTTGTGGGATTTTGAAAAATTCATGTTGAGAGAAGTGTATGCCAAACGTAGAAAACGTCGTTGCATTGATATTTGAAGCTTTTGATGAAACTAATGCCATGCTACCTGCCGAGCAGCAGATAGAGAAATCTGAAGGTACGGCTTTATTCGGTCCCCTGAGTCCCCTGGATTCGTTGGGCCTGATCACGATGATTGTTTCCATCGAACAGAAGGTGGATGAGAAATTTGGCGAGGCCATAGTTCTGGCCGAGGATGGTGATCTCTTTCAGCCGGAAAGTCCCCTGAGCAGCGTTTCGGCATTGGCCGAGTACATCGCTTCGCAGATTGGATAATTTCTTATGCAGAAAGCATTACTAATTTCTGATTTTAATATCGATGTCCTAAAAGGATACCTGGACAATGATCAGGACCAGCCGGATGTGGAAAGCACAGTTGCTTCCTACGCGCCGGTAGTGCCGACACTGCTGGATAAAAGCCAGGAAATCTGGGAGGCATCCTATGACTTTGCAATTGTCTGGACGCGTCCGCAGGTGGTCATTGATGGTTTTGCCAAATTATTAAACTATGAGCAAGTGAACGGCGATGAAATCCTGGCTCAAGTTGATCACTTTGCCCAGGCTTTAAAGGGCTGTCTGGATCAGGTCAAAATTTTATTTTTGCCAGTCTGGACGGTGCCCTTGCATTTCCGCGGTTTTGGCATGCTCGATCTGAAAAACGACCTCGGCGTGAGCAATATCCTGATGAAGATGAACTTACGTCTGGCCGAGGCCTTCGACGATCAGAAAAACGTCTTCGTAATGGATGCACAAAAATGGCTGCTGCAAACCGGCAAAAATGCCACTGATCCCAAACTGTGGTATTTAGGCAAAATACCCTTTGCCAACCAGGTGTTTGTGCACGCCGTGAAAGATATCAAGGCCGCCATGCGCGGTTTGAAGGGGGATGCCAAAAAATTGATCGTGCTCGATCTGGATGACACCTTATGGGGGGGCATCGTCGGAGATGTCGGTTGGCAGAATTTGCGGTTGGGGGGGCACGATGCTGTGGGGGAGGCATATGTCGATTTCCAGCGGGCTCTGAAAGCGTACCGCAATCGAGGTATTATCCTGGCTATTGCCAGCAAGAACGAGGAAGATGTCGCCCTGGAGGCCATCCGCCAGCACCCAGAGATGGTCTTGAAGGTCGATGAATTTTCAGCCTGGCGCATCAATTGGCAGGACAAAGCTCGCAATATCGCCGATATGGCCACCGAGTTAAACCTGGGCTTGCAGTCGATTGTCTTTATCGATGATAATCCCGTCGAGCGAGTCCGTGTCAAAGAGATGCTGCCCGAAGTCGAAGTGCCCGAATGGCCCAAGGACGTGATGAGCTATACCCGCACCTTGCAGGAATTAAATTATTTCGATGCGCCCATGCTGAGCGCCGAGGACAAACAGCGGGCGCAATATTATCGGAACGAGAAAAAGCGCCAGGAGCTGCAGAAGGATTTTATGTCGCTGGACAACTGGCTAGAAAGTCTGGAAATTAAAATCAGGGTGGAAGGTCTCGATGAAATCAATCTGCCGCGCACAGCCCAACTTTTCAACAAGACCAATCAGATGAACCTGTCCACCCGCCGTCTTTCAGAAGGCGAGTTGAAGAAATGGGCAGAAGAGGCCGGGCATCAATCGTGGGTTTTTCACGTTTCTGACAAATTTGGCGATTCGGGTTTGACGGGTATTTTGAGTGTGGCGGAAAACGGCGATCAGGCTCAAATCGTTGATTTTATCCTCAGTTGTCGGGTAATGGGCCGCAAGGTCGAAGAAACCATGGTATACACGGCCTACCAATATGCTAAATCATTAGGGCTGAAATCCTTACGGGCAGAGTATTTACCAACGCCCAAGAACAAACCTTGTCTCAAATTCTGGCAATCCGCCCCTTTCGAAGCTAGCGGCAACATATATAGTTTTGATCTAAACAAGGAGTTTCCGCTTCCTGAAAGTGTCAGCGTAGAAAGTGAATTATGGTCTCCAGAGATCAAATCTTAGATAAAGATTCGAAATATTCAGTCGCATTCAGCATTACGCCTGAGATGATGACTCAATTTGCTGAGTTGACTGGCGACCGCTCTTCACTGCATACGGATGAGGTCTTTGCGCGCCGGGCAATGTATCGTCGCAACGTGGTCTACGGGATGCTGCCGCTGGCGTTTATTGCGCGGCTGGATGTTTGCTGCGTGGATGGTACCATTGCATCGCTTAAATCGTTGACGTCCCGCTTCATCAAGCCGGTTTTCGTAGGAGATGAGCTGATCCTCGAAGCCCGTCTTTTTGCTTCTGAATCCCCAGATGAAGTTGAATATGAATATCTGGTCAAAGAACAGCACTCTGCCGCAGAGATCACCAGCGGGCATTTTGTGCTGACTTATGTTGATAGTGAGCTGGTTCAGAATTCATTTGCCGATGATGGCCATGCAGGGGAGATGCTGATAGCTGCACTCGACGAAGCCGAATTGCAGATTGACCAGATAGCCAAAGATCTGCATTCAAGTTTTGACTTTCGAATCTCACCAGCAACCTCGGCTCTATTTTGGCAAATGATTGATCGGGAATCTGGGGAGAACGCCTCTTTATTTTTTGAAGTTAAAAACTTGCTGGCTAGTTTACTTTTTTCGACCTTTGTGGGCATGTGCATCCCCGGACGGTATGCAACCTTTTTAAATTTTTCTGTGGAGTTTGGCGGGCCACTGGTGCTCGAAGAGCAGCTTGTCTTTGAGGGGGTTGTAAAGCATATCTCCAAAATGACCGATACCATCGCCGTCGATGCTGCCATATGCAAGGCTGATGCAAATAGCCCAAAACTCGCCACCGGAAAGATAAATATCCGGGTGAACCAGCCGCCTACGGCGATGCCATCTATGGATGAATTAAAGCATGCTTCTGGTTCATTGGGGCTGGAGGATAAAGTCGTACTTGTAACCGGCGCCAGCCGTGGCATTGGCGAGACCATTGCCAAAGCTTTTGCCGTGCAGGGTGCCAAAGTGGTGCTGAATTACATGCAGACAGAAGCTGCCGCTCAAAGGGTGGTGGCTGAAATCAACGCATCGGGTGGTGAGGCCATTGCCTTGCAAGCCGACGTTAGCGATCTTGCGCAAGTGACTGAGATGGTCGCAGTGGCCAAGCAAGATTTTGGCAGTATCGATATCCTTGTGAACAACGCCGTACGGAATTTCATCGCCGCGCCCTTCTTGGAGCTGCCCTGGGAAGAATTTCAAAAAGACATCGATGTTATTGTCAAAGGGACCTTCAACTGTTGTCAGGCGGTGCTGCCAGATATGCTTACGAAAAAAGCAGGCAAGATCATCAATATTTCCACGGTCGCAACCCAAATACCGCCCGCATCCCAAAGCAAATATGTCACTGCCAAGAGCGGCCTAGTGGGCCTGACACGCAGCCTGGCTGTGGAATTTGCGCCACACAACGTCCAGGTCAACATGGTCACCCCAGATTTCGTTGAGACCGACCTGACCCAGGGCGTGCCGCCGATGTTCCGTGAAAGCCTCAAAAAGAACAACCCTTCGGGTCGCTTGGCCTCGCCCATTGATATTGCCAACACAGTCTTATATCTGGCTTCGCCATTATCCAATTTCACCACCGGGCAGCAGATTATGGTCACCGGGGGGACCCCGCCTTTCCTTTAGAATTTATTCAATTTATCGCAGGAACGCGACGCGCGCGAAGATACTTTTTGGGATAAGAGACCCAATTTATGGAAACCAATCAAGCTGCTTCATATACAATTTCCCGTGGAACTTCTTCAGATGTTGAGGACGTGATCCCATTCATCCAGAGCCATTGGCGGGAAAATCATGTCTTCACATATCAAAGGGAGCTATTTGAGTGGCAGCATCTCGATGAAAGAGATGATGGACTAAATTTCATTATTGCCAGGGATGATGTATCTCAGGCCATTTTGGGGATATTGGGGTATATCGACACCGCACTCTACGACCCAGCATTGGCCGATGAGCGTGTGTTGTGGTTGGCGATTTGGGTTGTTGATCCAGGGTGCAAAGTGACCGGGCTGGGCATAGCACTACGCCAACACCTTCAGATGAACGAACCCCATCAGGCCATGGGTACACTGGGATTTTCCAAAAAGACAGCCTTGATGTATCGAGCCTTCAAGTATGAAATTGGGCTGCTGGATCGATTTTATATGGTCAATCGCGAAAAAGAAGATTTTCGGTTAATCAAGGGATTTGATGGCAAATTTGCAAGTCGACATGTTAGCAATCCAGCAAGGAAACTGATCCCAATTTTGCCTGAGGCATTCGAGCAGTTCGAGAGCGAACTTGATTTTCGGACGCCGGCGGACGTGTTGCCGCGAAAATCCATGCCTTATTTTTTTAATCGCTATTTGCAACATCCGGTCTATGAATATAAATTATTTGGCATTCAAGAAGCTGGTCAATATTTGGGGTTGATGGCTGTGCGCAGAGCAGAAGGGCAGGGCAGCGCTGCGTTGCGCATAGTCGATTACTTGGGGCCGGACGAAGGGCTGTTAGGATTGAGTGCTCAGTTCCAGGAGTTGCTGGAAGAATTTGATTGCGACTATTTGGATTTTTATTGCCTGGGGATTCCCGAGGAAATCTTCTCGAAGGCAGGCTTGTTGAAGTTTGACAACTCCGGGAGCATGATTCTGCCCAATTACTTCGAGCCCCTTGAATTCCAGAATGTCGACATCAACTATGCTATTAAGACTGCACTTGAATCGCCAAAATTTCGCTTCTTCAAAGGGGATTGTGATCAAGACCGACCCAATAATGTAGACCAGATAAATTTATGAACAGTTTTGTTTCGATCATCATGTATCACTATGTGCGCGATCTTGCGCACAGTCAATTTCCCGAAATCAAAGGCATGACCGTTGATCAATTTCGCGGGCAGATTAAATACATCAAGAAATTTTATAACGTAATCAGCGCTGATTTTTTGCTCGATGCAGTCGAAGCAAAAGAGCCACTACCCCCTAGGGCGCTGATGCTCACCTTTGATGATGGATTTAGCGATCATTACAATTATGTATTTCCCGTGTTGCAAGAAGAACATATATCGGGAATTTTCTTCCCCCCTGGAAAATTCATCAACGAAAACAAAGTGCTGGATGTCAACAAAATACATTTCATTTTAGCCGCTACGGCCGATAAATCGAAATTAGTGGATTTAATCGACAAGACCATAATAGAAAACCAAACGGAGTTAAAACCGCAGGAAAAATATTGGCAAGAATTTGCCAGGCCAAGTCGCTTCGACCCGGCTGAAATCATCTACATCAAAAGGATGTTGCAAAGGGGATTCCCTGGCCATCTGCGGAGTCAGGTGGTCGATGAGTTGTTTAGAAAATTTGTAACTGCGGATGAGGTTGCTTTTTCGAAAGATCTATATTTGAGGAAAGATCAGATTTCCGAAATGAGGCAGCAGGGCATGCAATTTGGAAGTCACGGTTACGACCACTATTGGCTCGATAGTTTGACACGTGAGGAGCAGGAGATTGAAATTGACAAGTCATTAGAATTCTTAAAATCTGTGGGCGTGAATACACGGCAATGGATTATGTGTTACCCTCATGGGGCTTATAATGACTCCCTTTTGAAAGTCATCCAAGAACGAAATTGCATAGTAGGTTTAGGTACTGAAGTTGGTATTGCCAACTTAAATGGGAAGGGTGGCTTGCTCGCATTGAAAAGGTTGAATACGAATGATTTGCCTGTAGATGCGGCAGCGCCTGCGTGTCATTGGACCAAATTGGTGATGAAGGATAAATAACCGGGGGAGATCTGGGATGGTTATGTTTTTAAAGCATATTTCTGTTTGAATAGATTCTCATCATAGGGTGCTCGCCGGTTGGGGCATTTCGCCATTGGACAAAGCTGACAACTGGCAAAGTGCGTTTCGGTTTCGAACAGGATTCCCGAAACAGATTGATTGGGGATCATCAAGAGACTGTCCATGAGTTCCACACCAATTGAAGCTTTCGTATCTCCTAGCAAGGTAAAGAATGGAATTTGTGCCTGAATTGGCCAATCTTCCAAAGAACCTGGATTCATGGTTGACCAGTTCTCAACTTGGAATTGGGTTGTGATCTGATCAAAAAGTGCCTCTCTGGCTGACATAAGGGCCATACTGTTGATTGTTTCTGCGTAGAATTGGCTGAGGGGATCATCCATCGACATTTTCCAGTCGTAAAGCTCCTTGCCGCAAGTGGCTAGATAAAGAAATGCTCGGTGGGCATTTTCAAGGTTCACGCGCAAGACACGACTTTCGAAGTAGGTTCCTTCCAGGATTACGCCCTGATCATCCTTTGATTCGATTAAAACGATTTTGTACATCGCTTTAGGTTGAGCAATTTTTTCAGCTTCTGCTAATAGATGTTGGAGATCGGCAGCTTGCTGATCGTTTCGTACGCGAAGGGTATTTTTTGCTTCGTTTAAGTCAGGCAGAAATTTGATTTGATCCAGAATGTTGGTATTCATGAAGGCCTCGAAATTGTGGTAATTAACCTGAAAATTCCCTGAAGTATAATACATACTTGTAAAGTGTCAGCAGCAAGTTTAATGG
>CAZVPR010000154.1:0-9806 GCA_964629085.1 uncultured Anaerolineales bacterium | reverse complement strand
GCCGGCGCATACTAAATCATGAACGATTATGCCTTGATGGAATATATATATATTCGTGCGTGAACCAAACCACAAATTGACGATAGTCAATTACTTGCAAGGCTAATTGTGATACAGTGAACAATAAGAAGAGCGGGGGGCTCCCTCCGTGACCCCGCGTACCATACTGTATAGCTCATTGAAAGGAGTGTAGGAGATGCGTAAATTTATTTTAATTGGGGTGGTGGTAATAGTTGGTCTGGCACTCAGTGCCTTTCAGCCGCTAGCACCACCAGCAGATGAAGAGCCGCCAACACCCCCCGACCATTCTACGTATTCTGCGTATTACGAAGCCCTTGAAGAAGGCCCTCATGGGGATACCTGGGGTGAAGGGAAGGGGCCAAACACTTGGTGTGCCCGCTGCCATTCTCCTCAAAACTGGGACCCAGCCGCGTTCGTGGGGCCGCCTCCCTCATGTATGACATGCAAATTCCCCACAGATGATGAAATGCGTCATGCCGAAGGTAATCCATTTGTGCCGGAAGAAGAATGGGTAGGCATCCAATGTGATACATGCCATCGAACGGAGGATGGTGTTGTCCTAGAGGGGAGTGCCTGGCTCAACCCGGTTACAATGGAATATCAGGAGGTCAATACACCAACTGAGCTCTGCGAGAAATGCCACGTGACGACCGCGGGGAATGCCTTTGGGTCTGGGGTTGAACACAAGATTACCCTTGGAGGCAGTGCTCACCTGAATTATGGTGGCTTCCTTGGCGAGACTCCACCGCCAACCTACTGTTCGGACTGTCATGATCCTCACACTGGCGAACCAAAAACGTGTGAAACTTGTCATGAAATCGATACGGCTGCACATGCCAAGGGCAAATATGCTGCTATGCCGAGTCTCACTTGCATGGCCTGCCATGATGCCGCTGGCTACGATGTTGGTCCACACCCAGACGAGGAAATGGGTGGCATCTGGGTACCCCAGGAAACTACCCAAGGCCGCGGTGGCCCATCTACGGACGCTGTAATCTCACATAGCATTGTCTACGAAGTTGCTTGTGACCGCTGCCACTTTGAAGAGAATCCTTGGGAGCTGACCGTTTACACCGCTGACGGGGAAATCCCTGAGCCAGAAGAAGAAGGCGAAGGTGAAGACGGATAAACGATAGAGATTTATACTAATCTTACAGAATTTTCAGATGTGGGGTGAGAGATTCTCACCCCACTCTGGTATGTAATCCATGATGAAAATACAAACATTGTTGAAATACTCACTTGCGTTATTATTTTTGTTTTTGGTAATTGGAATTGGAGCTTGTACATCCAAAGGTGATCCAAGTATCTCGGATGCCCCAGTCGCTGAAGTGGAGCAATCAGTGTCGGAAAACACAGAAGAAGTTTCAGTAAATGAGCCGGTGGAAGATGCTGAGAAACAAGTTGCCGATCCTGAAGCAGCCTGGTCATCCAGCCCACATGCGGATACTTTTGTATTGGATGCCGAGGATAACAATAATACTTGCGCGCGCTGTCATGCGCCAGTCAATTGGCAACCTTCGATGGATGAACTGCCAGAGAGCTGTTTCACATGCAAGTTCGAACTAGAAGACCCGCCTCCCTATATCAGCGAAAGCGATTGGGTTGATATTCCCTGTTTTGTCTGTCATGAAAAGGACAAAAAAGACAATATCCAGCCAGAATATACTTGGCTAGAAATTGCCGCGACCGAAGAATACGCAAAAGTTGATACCCCCACGGAATTGTGTCAAAAATGCCATAATGAGGCGGAACTTCCTGGCCATGTAGTTTCGCAATTGGGAGGGGCACATGGCGAGTATGAATGTACAGATTGTCATGATGCCCATGATACCGTGGCATCATGTGGGGATGTCGATTGCCATGGAGATGTGGTCGAACCTGCTGAATCTATCGCAGGACATGATGAGGATCACCAGTTGGTTTCTTGCGAAGCCTGTCACGATGGCGACGCCCTGGTTGTAGGTCCCAGTGAGGAAGATGGTATTTGGAGAACTTATGTTGCTGTTCCCTCTGGTGATACAGAGAAAACTGTTTCTTATACATCTCACAACATCATGTTGGATGCGCCCTGTGAACGATGTCACTTTGCAGAAAATCCTTGGGGATTAGTTGAAACTGTAAACGTGCCTTAGATCAGAAATTGCTCCTGTCGGTTTACAGGAAAACAGCACTGGCTGTTATTGTAGCCAGTGCTGTTTGTGTATCGTTTAGCGTTATCTATCTAACTTTTTATGTCTTTCATAAAACCCCAGGCAAAGGCCAGAGTCATGAGCAATAGAAGTGGAGCCAAAATCATCAGGACTACTTCCGTGCTGAAAAAGAGCAATTGTGATCCAGTCGTCAGGAAAGCCAGGGCGATTCCGCCGATACCGATCAACATGCCGCCAATACCAACCCAGAAGAAACCTTGGGGTGCTTTCCCATTTTTCTGTGCAAAGATGGGCCCCAGGAAGATCACCAAACCAGCTACACCGTGGAAGACGGGGACAGCGAGTTTCTTCAGTCCCATACCGCCGATGCTGGTAACCGCAATGGCCAGGAAACCAACCAGTGCGAACCAGGCAAAGGGTTTTTTCCATTCGGGGTAGAACTGGTTAGCAATACCCAGAGAAATGCCCAAGGGGATCAAGCTGGCTATTGGCAAAATGTAGGGGGACAACGCTGTGCCGCCCATGCCCAAAATGCCGTAGCCCAGGAAGATCAATAGAACGCCAGAGACGAATAATACAGCAAAGCCCAGCATATAGTAGACATCATGCAGGGCTTTCTCTTTACTGTAGCGGCCCCAAAAGCGCCAGATCAGATACACGGCGACAAGGCCGGTAAGCAAGAGGATCAGGTTATCAAACGTGAACAGATTCATTGTCTTTCTCCTTGAAGAATATATTTTTAGGCGCGGTGCACCCAATGATTGATGTGTGAATTATCTCACGTTTATTTCCTTTGTTCTGTGATTTACATCACACAACAAATATTAGAGAACGGAGATATTCACCTTTCACCAGGATTAACCCAATTTGACCCTGATTCGTTGCTATTTGGATTTAACCTAACCGATGGCTACCCCCTCAAGTTTCATCCTGTTTATTATAGTAACAAGCCCCCTGGATGTGGTCAGGATGCCCTGTTTTTCCATCTGTTTCAACGTTCGAGAAACGCTTTCGCGCGTAGCCCCCACCAAACCAGCCAATTCTTGTTGAGTAATTTCCAATTGTTCTGCAGGTTTATCTTTGCTACCGCGCCGACGCGTTTCATTGAGTAACGTGATGGCCAGGCGTTCGCGCACGCTGCGAAAGGCAAAAGCTTCCAACCTATGAAGCAGGTGCCGAACTTCAAAAAGGCAATCCCCTTGAACTACAGCTAACAATTCCGGGCTTTCCTGGCAAATATCCATGAATTCATCCCGCTCCACCCAGAGTAGTGTTACATCGGTCACGGCAACTGCGCGACCAAAATGTTCGCCGCCATCCAATATAGGTACAGGGCAAAAGTAATCTCCTGAACCGCGCATACACAAAATACTTTCATGGCCTTCTGGAGTGACACGGTCAATTTTCACTCTGCCGCTGGCAACCAGGTAAACGGCGTCGGGTGAAGCTCCTTGGAGGAAGATGGATTCACCAGCGTCAAAGGAGCGCACATTGAGGGCACTGCGTAAGCGCGTTTCGACTTTGGGTGGTAGATTGGCAAAAGAGTGCAAGGGGTCGACATCTTTTTGCATGCAGGACTCCTGAAGTCAAATAAGACCTTTTTTATCCTATCATGACGGTTGGAGCATTCTTAGTGGCGATCGTCCATTGTGGCGTGAAGAATGTAATTATATTAAACGGCTTTTGTGAAATCCGATATTGCCAAAATGTCAGGCTTGAGCAAATTTCCTGGAAAAACCCGGTTTCTTTGGCGTGTTTTCATCGAATTCACATAAAGGTATTAAACAAAAAGGAACGCAGTTCCTCTGCTCCTTCAACTACGTTTCGGAGTGCTACGCAAGGAACTGCGTTCCAAAATTTCATTTTATTATTTTATGCTTCGACAGTATCCGTCCATTTGGCCCACAGATTATTGGGCCAGAGCATGATCACTACCAAAATGAGACAGCAGATCGGCGCCAGGGAGAAGAGCGAAAAGCGGCCTAATTGCTGAGCGGTGACAATGGCTAGGGGGATACCGACGACCAACTCCAAAACCCCAGCTGAAAAACCTGTCACCCAGGTCCACTCTTTGGCGCCCATCAGAATTGAGACCGTTACAACTCCCCATCCCAGCATGGCAATCCAATGTAAGCGCTGAACTAGAGTGAAGAAAGGCGCACCAATAGTAATGATGCGGCTCAGACTGGCAATGCCATTCATCAGGCAGAATACCCAGGCCATTCCTGCCAGGAAACCAACCAATGTGCGACCCCAAGTTAGTTTGCCCACCGGGACCATGATCAGGAAATAGACCACCAAGAAAGGCCAAAAGAGAGAGAAATATACAGGGGGCAATCCTGCTGCCATATATGGCACATTAATGAACCAGGCTCCTTGCAGTGAGAGCACAATGGCAATCACCGATAGCAAGAACGCCCAACCCTTCTTAGTGAAAAAACCATACGCACTAACCAAGAAGAGCACACCACCTAATATCCCCAGATCGGCCAAGGCTGGATTGATCCATTTTAACAAGATTTCACAGCCCGGTTCGGCTGCCTCGGCAGCCATGCCCTTGAAATACCAGTTCAGGAAGATGATATAGTGGCCGATGATGCCCATCAGGCCCGCAATAGTGGCAACAATGCCGCCAAGTTTTTCATTTCGTTCCATATTTTTTCTCCTTAGTTATCATAGTGGTTTCAATGCAAAAGTGCAGAAAAGATTGAAATCAGTTTTCAATTCTATGTGAAATATATAACAAAATAGATTGTAAATCTTTGCCTTAACGCAAATAGCGCTCGAACTTACTCAAAAAAGTCTTCACCGGTATGGCAGGAGCAACCGCGATAAAAAGTCTCATTGTTGTGTGACGCTACGATGATGATGGCACCTGGATCAACGTTAAAATCACAGGCTTCGAAAAAGCGAGGCGCCTCATCCCATGCAGCGATCTGAATGTTGCACCCTATGTAAACTTTTCCCGACCAGAGCTCGTTGCAAACGGGCCCAGTAACGATGCGATCCACTGGCGTCATCTTGCCATTGATATCAACAAGTAAGGGTACGGTTCCATTATTGTGCGAAAAATCATTTCCTCGTGTTGGAAACTCTTCTAGATTTTCTGTGTAGGTTATATCTGTATCTTCGCAAACCGTCTTTTGGCGATCGCAGGCTGAAATAGTGAAAGCAAAAATCGCCACGATGAAGCAAAAATGTCGAATTCTCAAGATACTTCCTTTCAAGGAATAGGCTCGCCACCGGTGTGGCAGGAACAACCCTTGTAGAAGGCTTCATTATTGTGGGCAGCCACATAGACAAAGGTGTTTGGTTCAATGTTCAAATTGCAGCCCTTGAAGAAAAGCGGATTAGCATCAGCATCCAGTTCAGCTTCGGCGACTTGCGCATCGCAGCCCACATAGACGGTACCACTCCAATCATCATTGCAAACGGGGCCAGAGACCAGCGTATCGACCAGTACCATTTTGCGGCCGATTTGCACCTCGACATCCGTTAAATTCTGGCCGGGCTCAGGTGTGATCAAAAGGAGATCGGCCAATTTGAGTTGTGGTTGTTCGGCTCCTGCTGACGCCTTTGGGAGACAGACCGTGTTGTTACGTTCGCACGCAGTCATTAGAGCTACAAGGCCCAGCATCAGAGCGATGACAGTTAACTTGTTTTTTGTCATTAATACTCTCCTCTTTATTGGTTCTGCATGTGAAATATAGCACTATAAAAACGAAGAAGCTTTGCCTTAACGCAAATGGCGCCACACAATGCTTTTATGTACAGTTTATGAAGTACAATGTGATTAGAGTCCAATTTAGAGGTCTTCATGCATACAAAAGATTTCATCGCCCAAAATCCTATCTTCTCCAGTTTAAAGCAGGCCGATCAAAATGAGTTAGCCGAATATGCCATTACTCGTGAATATAAAAAAGGGGGGTGGATCACACATTACGGGGATGTATGGCCATATCTTTTTATCGTAGAAAAAGGGGTTGTTACACCCTTGAAGGAATCTACCGAGGGGCGCAGTTTGATCGTTGTTGAGCTAAATACCGGGGATGTATTTTGGGGGTTGAGTTTCTTCCTGGATGAAGCGCCAATGCCGGTTGCTTTGGTTGCCCAGCAAGATTGCCGCATAGCAATGTGGTCGATTGAGCGGATTAAACCTTTACTTTTCGAGAACGGTCAAATGTCCTGGGAATTAACCCGCCTGATGGTTCAGCGAATGCAATACGCCAGTGCTATCCTGGACGAATTTGCTTTCCAGCCAGTCACCGGACGATTGGCGCGCCTCTTGCTGGAGCACTATGATGGTGCCGTAGGGGATTACGTCGCCCGTGATATGACCCTCGACGAAATGGCAGCGCGCATCGGCACCACGCGCGAGATGGTATGCCGCCAATTGTACAAATTTGCCGATGAGGGCGCGATCCAGATCAATCGCACAGAATTTATGATTTCAGATCAAGAGCAATTAGAAAATTTTACGGGGAAAGGGGGAGTGTAGGCGGGTTTACATGGCTACATGTCTCCAACTAGGGCTCTTTCCAAGTCACAAAGTCAAAATTGAAAGTCAGCTGGTTGAAAAGTGTGATGTAGATATACCCTGGTTTTCCCAGATTTGTGCGGTAACAAAGATATTTCCCCACCATCGATTCATCGATAATAATCGCATTGCTGGATAGTCCCATGTTGGCGCAATCCGATAGGGATGGTGCGCCTGCTCCCCAAATGGCGATCAAAGCACCGTTGCGGGGTTCAAGACGCTTGTTAGGATGCAAGATCACATCGCCATCTTCGTATTTGGGTGCAAAAATGCCGTCATCAAAATCTGCGGTGGCTACCACGGTACCAAACTCCATTTGACCACTAACCAAGACGACACCCTGAGATGATCCATCTGCTCCTGACACCATAGCGCGAATTTCAACCCAAAAAGCGGTATCAGCGTCTTCGCCTAATCCAAACACTTCTCCATCTCCGGAGCGCAATTTCCAATGACCCTGATACGTACCCGGTTCATCTGGCGCTGTAAGCTCAATGGATATATCGACAGCCTCGCCGGGAGGTACCGGTTGATCGGTAATCTGCACAGATGCAGCGCCATTCATGGCATCTCCGTGATCAAATACGAGCTGATATTCTGTGCCCCAGGTGCAGGTGCCGCTGTTCAACAACCGCCAGGCCTTCGTGAAGGGTTCTCCGGTAAGGACGGAGGTGCCATCAATGATGGTGACATCGCTGACAAAAGTGGCGTGGTTGCAGGGTGTTTGGGTTGGTTCAGGGGTATTGGTTTCTGTTGGAGCGGGATTGGCATCTGTAGGTGATTCGGTAGCATTGGCTGAGGCCATTTGAGTCAATTCGGCAACGATGGTTTTTGCGGCAGCAGTGTATTCGGCTTGCTGGCCATCGGATGGTGATCCCGCGATTTTTTGCACCAGATTGCAGGCCATCATTGCAACCCCTAACACGATCATTAAAATGAACGATCTGGATTTCGTTATATTCATAAACTATTTCGAGATCATTATTTGCTGTAGGGGCACAACGACGTTGTCCCCCTAACCAAATATCACCCCAGCAATTGCGTCAATTTGGCGGTGGACTTTTCCTCCACATCGGCGTGCAGACTGGAATTATGGGAATCCATGGTTACGACAACGGGAAATTCCTTGACCTGTAAAACCCAGATCGCCTCGGGGACACCGAAATCCATTTTGTGGACGCCCAATACTTTTTCTACCGATTGGGCAATCAGTGTAGCTGCACCTCCGACGGCGTGGAAATAAACGCAAGGCACTTCATTACAAGCTGCCAGTGTTTTGGCTCCCATACCGCCTTTGCCAATGACACCTTTCATATTAAAGTGGCGCATAACATCGCCCTGATAGGGTTCTTCGCGGATACTGGTCGTAGGACCGGCTGCCACAAATTTATAATCGCCGGTATCCAACCCGGAGACAACCGGCCCGCAATGGTAAATCACCCCACCTTCGGCCAGGGGTTTAATGGCCTCATAAACTTCGCTATCGTCATCTTGGGGTTCACGGGTCTTTTTGATGAATGTCTCGATCATCCACTTGTGGACTGCATCGCGCCCGGTGAGCATTACACCGGTCAGGGCAACATTATCGCCGGCTTTCAAACTGCGAATATCTTCATCACTGATGGGGATGGTTAGTTCACGCATGATTGCCTCCGGAAACTACACATATTTCTTGACCAGCAAATCTAATTTTTTTCTTGTTTCATCGGGTATCACTTTGGGATCGGTGATCAGAGCTGAAGCCAAGGCATCAGCGCAACCGCAGCTTTTCCTCGGTTTCAAGTCACGTAGAAGCAGACGAACTGCATTTTGCGCTAACTCTGTGTTGCGGTTCAAGATTTCGATGACCATTTCAACGGTCACGGGTTCCTCGCTGATATGCCAGACATCATAATCGGTGACATGGTTCATCACGGCATAACACATCTCTGCTTCTCGAGCAAGAAAAGCCTCGGGAGCAGAGCTCATGTTGATGACTGACATGCCCCACAAACGGAAGGTATTGGATTCAGCCCGAGTCGAAAAACGCGGCCCTTCAATGGTGATCAACGACCCGCCTTTATGGGTTCTCCCTCCCGCAGCATTGACTGCCTCATAAACCTGAGTAGAAAAATCTTCACAGAAAGGGTCTGCCACACTAATATGCGCCACCATACCGTTGCCAAAAAAGGTGCGTTCACGATCTTTGGTATTATCGTACAACTGATCAGGAATCACGATTTCGCCAGGTGCGTAATCTTCCCGAAGGGAGCCGCAAGCGCTGATGCTAAGCACACGCTCAACACCTATAGATTTCAGTGCATAAATATTAGCAAGAAAGTTGATTTCACTGGGGGCGATATGATGCCCGATACCGTGACGTGCCAAAAAGGCAATCTGTTGACCTTCGAGCGTGCCAGTGATAATAGGGGCACTTGGCTTTCCGTAAGGGGTAATTGGCGTGTGTTCCTGGACATTCTCTAATCCAGGCATGTTATAAAATCCAGAGCCGCCGATAATTGCGAGCGAGATGTCTGCAGACATACTGCCTCCAATATTATTCATCGTCTTGGAACAATTCAATATAGCTGTCTAAATCATCAATTTTGGTCGAATCGGTTGGCCCTGTGCTGGTATCCATGGGCTGCGAAGCATCCAAATTTGCATCTTGGGCGCCCCGACCAAAGATAATGGGCACACCACCCACAGAGAGCACATCGCCAGGATTCAAAATGACCGCGTCTATTTTGTCACCATTTACAGACGTACCCACGGTCGATTTCAAATCAAAGAGCACAAATTTTTTATTGATATATCGGATTTTTGCGTGATAACGTGAAACATGCGGGTCATCGATAATGATATCGTTGTCAGTTTTCCGCCCAATACTAAAATCATCTTTATCGATACTAAAAACTTTAGTACCATCAACGACCAGAAAAGCTTCAGATTTTTTCGCTCCGGAATTAGTTTCTTGGGACATGATTGAGTTCATCGAATGCATTAATGAATTATTTTGTTTCGATTATTATGCTCAATTCCCACAAAAAGCAACCCGCTTTCGATGGATATTGAGTCAAACCATATCCTAACCGAAAACGGGTTTCTGTCAATTG
>CAZVPR010000153.1:0-9809 GCA_964629085.1 uncultured Anaerolineales bacterium | reverse complement strand
GATGCTGGTAGTTGGTTCGATGAGAGATTTTGCGGAGAAAAAATACCAACGCTATCCGAAGTCTTCGAAGCCGTGGGAAAAAATATCGTAATCAATATCGAATTGAAGAATTTATCTTCACCCCACGATATGCTGCCCGAGAAAGTTGCCGAGTTGATTATGCGCCACAATTTCGAAGACTATGTCTTGATTTCCTCTTTCAACCCTCTTGGCCTTCGGCGCTTCAAAAAATCAAATCCCCATATCCCTGTTGGCATGTTGGCTGACAAGGGGTTCGGCGGCTGGTGGGCCAGAAATTTCCCACAGCGTTGGCTGACACATGAAACTGTGCATCCCCATTTACAAGACGCGACTCGGGAATTCATTGGCAAAAAACAAACTCACGGATTAAGCGTGAACGTCTATACTGTTAACCATCCCGAGGACATCCGCCAGTTGACCAATTGGGGCGTGGACGGCATAATCACGGACGATCCTTTGGTTGCACACCAAACTTTAGAAACAGAATCACGCCAAAAGGTGAAATCTCATGATTCCGGTTGAATGGATCAAAACGGCTTACGAAAATATTTCTCCGTACATCAACAAAACTCCGATCACATTTGATGAGAAATTTGATATTTACATAAAATGGGAGAATCATCAGGTAACAGGCTCATTCAAAGCGCGCGGCGCATTCAACAAAATACTCAACCTTGAACCCTGGGAAAGGGAAGCTGGCCTGCTGGCGGCTTCAGCCGGGAACCATGGTCAGGGCGTGGCATTGGCCGGAAAAAAAGTTGGTGCGCCGGCCAAGATTTTTGCTCCTGAAGAGGCGCCGGCGATAAAAATATCTGCGATGCGCGAAATGGGCGCCGAGGTAGTTCTAATTCCGGGTGGCTATACTGCCGCAGAAAAGGCCGCCCTGGCCGAAGCAGAGACAAGTGATGCCACCTGGGTTTCTCCGTACAACGACGGGCAGGTAATCGCTGGTCAGGCCACCCTGGGAATGGAAGCCATCGATCAACTGGCTGACTTTACAGATTTTTCTTTGGCAAATTCAATCTGGTATACCCCCGTAAGTGGCGGCGGCCTGCTGGCTGGTGTTGCAACTGCTTTACAGTCAATCGCACCCCCGCCGCTTTGTCTTGGCGTTCAAGCTGCTACTCAAGCCTATATGCATGGTCTTTTTTATCGCGAGTCCCAAGAAGATATCGAGGCCTCGCCAACTGTGGCTGACGGACTGGCTGGCGAGGTGGAGCCTGGTTCGATCACCGTGCCGATCATTCGTCAATTCGTCGACGATATTCAATTAGTCGAAGAAGAAAAAATTAGCCAAGCCGTCAGAATGGCATGGCAGCGCTATGGTGAACGCATCGAAGGAGCTGCGGCGGTATCCTTGGCCGCGGCAATGGGCCGAGAATCTAAAAAACCAGCGGTGATTGTCATCAGCGGCGGCAACATCGATGACCAGCTGCATGCAGAGATCATTGCGGGAGTCACGTGAAAAGCGAACGAGCTTTTTCCCCAGCCGAGATCATGATCTCTTGCATGGCTCGACAGATCAATGACGGTGAAATCGTCGCTCAGGGCATCGCCACCCCTTTGGTTACTGCGGCATATATGCTGGCCCGGCTTACCCACGCGCCTAACTTGTATTTTGCTTCGGCCATTGGCCAGGGGATTTGCAGCCAACCCGCCCCTATGGGTATCTCTACTATTGAAAGCCTTTGGCTCGATCGTTCTCTTACGAATGTGGGTTTTGTGCGCGCCGCTGCGGATGTTTTGCCAAATTTGCAACCCAAAGAATTTTTCCGCCCCGGTCAAATTGACGCACAGGGAAATTTCAACAATATTGCTTTTGGGGATGATTATGCTCAGCCTCGATTGCGCCTCCCCGGAACCGGCGGCATCCCCGATGTGACCACCTTTATCGAAGATATTCACCTTTATGTGCCGCGGCACTCGCGCGTGACCTTTGTCCCCAAGCTTGATTTTGTCTCCGGTCTGGGGCACCACCCAAATCGAATCCACGGCAAAGGGCCCAATTATCTCATCACCGATCTTGGGCAGTTCGATTTTGCCAATGGCCGGATGAGACTGATTACTTATCACCCAAGCACTACAATCAAGCGGATTCAAGCGAAAACTAATTTTGAGCTAGAAATTGCCGACGATGTTCAGGAAACTCCAAGGCCAACTGATGAAGAATTGCATCTCCTCCGGGAGCAAATCGATCCTTTGGGGATCCACCAATTGGAATTACTCAGCGGCAGCAAACGAAGAGAATTGTTAAGAGTTATCCTGCGATCAGAGAAATCCGAATATAATAGACAGGAACCTTGATTTTTACAGTCAATCGCCAACCAGCTCTCTCAGCGCTGATTTTTGACTGACTTTAGGAGAAGAATGCGAAAGGCTCTATTTAGACGATTGGCATTAATCGTCGTGTTTTGCTTCATATTGGGCCCTATTGTCCCCGGGCAGGCGGCCCCCGCACCAATTCCAGAAATTCAAAATGGAATCGCGGAAGAACGTGCCTATTCGCTGTTGGAATTACTAACGCCTGAAGAACGGGTTGGGCAATTATTCCTGGTCACTTTCCAGGGGAAAGATACCAGTACAGAATCTCAAATCTATGATCTGATAGCAAATCACTTTTTGGGGGGCGTAATTCTCAGCGCGGAAAACGACAATTTCAGTAATTCCGAACAAACAATTTCTAGCGCACAGATTCTGACCAGCCAACTACAAGAAATCAGGTTTCAAAGCGCACAGGTCGATTACGTTAATCCAGTCACTGGTGAAACTTTCCAGCCATCATTTATTCCTTTGTTGATTGGAATTTCTCAAGAGGGAGATGGGCCTCCCAATGACCAGATCTTCTCCGGATTGACACCACTCCCTAGCCAATTGGCTATCGGTGCTACCTGGAACCCTGAGTTGGCGCGCCAGGTTGGCCTTGTCACCGGCCAGGAGCTTAGCGCCATAGGAATCAATTTGCTGTTGGGCCCTTCCCTGGATGTTTCCGATGTACCAAACCCCGAGGGAGGCGGCGATTTGAACGTGCGCGTATTTGGTGGGGATCCTTATTGGGTGGGCGAATTGGCCAAAGCTTACATTTCAGGGGTCCATGAAGGCGGCAACCAAATTGCCGTAATCGGGAAACACTTCCCAGGGCTGGGAGGAGTCGACCGTTTACCCGAGGATGAAGTAGCTACCGTACAGAAATCCCTCGAGCAACTCCAGCAAATTGAGCTGGCTCCCTTCTTCACGGTGACTGGCAACAGTGAAAACGAAAACCAAAAGCTTGATGGGCTCCTGGTTTCACACATCCGCTATCAGGGATTACAGGGAAATATTCGCTCGACGACGCGCCCCATAAGCTTTGACCAACAAGCGCTTACCCTGTTGATGGAACTAGCACCATTTTCATCTTGGCGTCAAAATGGCGGATTGATTATCAGCGACGATTTGGGCAGCCGTGCAGTGCGGCGCTTTTATGATCCCACCGAACAGACCTTCAACGCCCGTCGCATCGCGCTGGATGCGTTTCTGGCAGGCAATGATCTACTTTATCTTAATAATTTCATCGGCGATGATGATCCAGATGAATATACCAGCATCGTCAAAACGTTGGATTTTTTCGCGCAAAAGTATCATGATGACCCCGTTTTTGCCCAGAGAGTAGACGCTTCGGTATTTCGTATCTTGACATTGAAATTCCGCATGTACAGTTTTTTCTCCCGGAGTTTGATATCGTTACCCGAAGACCTGGAAGTCATCGATACGCAAGGGTCCCAACAGATTACAGTGGAAATCTCACAACGTGGAGCTACGTTGATCAGCCCGCCCAGGACCGAACTCGATAATGTACTGCCCAATCCGCCCAACCCCCTGGACCGGATTGTGTTCATCACCGATACGTATGAAGCTCAACAATGCGTAGAATGTCCTGTCGAGCCCATTCTGGCAATCAACGCCCTGGAGCAAACCGTTCTCGACCTTTATGGTCCCAACGGCGAAGGGCTGATCTCCCAGGGGAATTTATTTTCACATTCCTTTGGACAACTGACAACAATGCTGGATGGCATTGATGAAAGTCCGTTGACAGAGAATAATATCAGCCGAGCCCATTGGCTGGTATTCACCATGCTGAATGTAGATCCTGACAGACCTGAGTCGCAAGCATTGAAACGCATCTTAGCAGAGCGACCAGATTTGCTCGCCAATAAACGCATTATCGTTTTTGCGGCCAATGCACCTTACTACCTTGACGCCACTGACATTTCCAAATTAACAGCTTACTTCGGGATTTTCGGGAAAACTGACCCATTCCTGGATGTAGCTGCAAGGCTGCTGTTCAAAGAGATCACCATACCAGAAGGTGCCCTACCTGTATCTGTTCCAGGAATAGGGTACATCTTGATTTCCGCAACCTCTCCAAACGCGGATCAGATTTTCCCATTGGTGATGGTTATCGACTCGCCACTCGATGATCAACTTACACCAGAAGTTGATCAAATCACTGATTTTAAGTTGGGCGATATGATTCCCATCAAAGCGGGTGTGATCCTGGACCATAATAATAACCCGGTACCGGATAATACTCCCGTCCAATTGAATATCACTATCGATGGACAGACCGCTCCACCCCTCACCGCAACAACCATAGATGGCTACGCTGCCTTCGAATATCAGTTTACACAACCTGGAATTGTCCTCATTCAGGCCAGCAGTTCTCCAGCACTATCCGATGAACTGATCTTCGAAATTCCAATCGAAGAAATCGAAGCTACGCCGACTGAGTTACCAACAAATACGCCAACAGTTACGCCAACCGAAACACTCACGCCAACAATTACTCCTTCAATTACACCAACAGCAACAATCACAATCACCGACACCCTTATCCCTACACAGACACCGCTACCTGTGGCTACCCCGATTCCGGAAATTCAGGAGGAGAGCAGCACCAACCTAATTGATTGGGTGTTTACTGTATTGATCGTGACGGTTTTCGGCTGGATTACCGCAAGGATAGGAGTCTTGGCAGGACAGGTGCGCAGGGGAACCCGTCTTTCACTGATCTCGATTATCACCGGTTTGCTGACTTATACCTATGCAGCCTACGCTTTGCCAGGGAGTGAGTGGGCCATTGAGACCAGCATGCATTGGGGACTGCTGCTCTTCACATTTCTTGGTTCATTAGGTGGCTGGTTGCTTGGGGTAGTGTTATCAACTTTGGGTCGCAGAAAATAAGATCAAAATTTTCACGAATTAGAACCCATCTTAAAAAAATACCAATTTATTTCATCCGATCCAACCATTCTCTCGCCAAGGCGTGGAATAGGCTGTTTTGCTCGAGAGAGAGAAAGTGCCCAGCGCAGTCTAGCACGGCAAAAGTAGCCCGGTGAAAATTTTCAATAATATCCCAGGCATCCTGATATCCTGTAATGCAGTCTTGCCTACCAGTCAAGATTAGCGCTGGCCCGTCAAACTTTACCTGACGGGCATCAAAATCCAAGGGATTGTCACCCACATCAAATGGAATATCTTGTTTAGCGCTTTTCTCTCCAACGCCGATAATCTCATCACGTACTCGCTGCAAATAAACATCATCCTGCTTGACAAAGAAATCACACAGAAATTCTTCATCTTCTGTGAGCTGTCCTTGAAAATTTTCATTTTCAACCAATGTAGAATGGTAAGGCAATTTCCGCAGAGAGCGCTCCATTTCCACAGCGGGAGCATACAGACAAACACCCTCAATAAATTCAGGACGGCGGTCGATGATGCCCAGGCAAAGATGAGCACCCCATGATAATCCCGCCAAAGCAAAATGTTGGTTCGGAATAACATCATCGATGAATTCCATAAGCAAATCCAGGATTTGATCCGGCGAAGAAACCCACGGGGGCCATTCTGTCTGTCCATGTCCGGGCAGGTCTACATAAATCCGCTGCCAGCCGACTCTCTCATCAAAGAGTGGCTCGAAATCGCTGCGCACATATTGGTGATCGATGGAACCGGACCCGTGTAAAACCAACAATGGCCGCCCCTCCCCAAATGACCAATACTTAATCGTAGTGTTTGGTCAACGACACTCGAACATTAAAATGCTCTCCCTTGAATTTTGATTTCTTTAATTTCCCTCAATAATAATTTTACGCATGCTGTCAAGGGAAAAATCCCAGAGCAAAGCAAATTCCACCTGATTGTCAAAACTAATTTCTATTGATTTGAATTCCCCCTTCAAATATTATTCTCAATGCCCAGATTATCTCTTTCTTAGCATGTAAATAAAGGCATGTACTGATGTTCCATCTTTTGTTTCAGCAATAACAGAAACTCGTTTGTATTCTTTTCCTTCAAAATCATCAAGTTCATCCCAATGGTTTTCAAGATGATCAGAAATAAAAATAAAACCGTTGATTTCATCCCCAGCATCATCTAAAACAATTCCTGGATAACCCATCTCAGCACCCCAACCCTTTTGCTTGAGAAAGCCCCTAACAATTGCTTCCTCCCATGTCCCACCGATTGAGGTAAGGACATGCTCATTGGGACCACCAGGCACCAATGTTCCATATACAAATAACCGCTGAGTCATTTCAAATCCCTAGCGCAGAGTAAGGTTAGATTTTGGAAAAATGAACAAATCGAAAGTTTCCTGACCTATTCTACCCTCACCGTCATTAGCGAACCCCTCTCCCAGTAGGACGCCAAAGGCGGTGAGGGAAGATTAATTGGATTTGCATCGTACAGTGTAAACGAAATAGTTTGAAATTTTGCACAAATCAACCTTGCCGCACCCTTCGATACGAGCAGGAAAGAATTGCTATATTCAGGATGCTGGTTGTCCTCTGAAATTAGCGGGGAGACTTCAAAGATCTTAGTTTACAGAGTAATAAGCCGTATTATATAAATTCTGATGAGCTTTCCATTTATCAATATTGCCGGCGATTGAAACAGTCTGATATTTAGGTACGTGCAATACCTTTTAACCAAAAATTGCCAAAAATGCCATAATGGCGATACCGAATCCCATAAACAGAAAGTTTAGACGATGATCGCTTTTTGCCGTGACAGACAACCCAATCCTGGCATACACAAAATCCAGGGGGTTGCCTTTAGGCGTGGCAAAGACATCATCGATAATTTCGAGGACAGCAACATATATAAATGTTCCAGCAGCCACTGCACTAAATAGCGCTTCAATGATTAGGGCGGCATTGGATTCTAGGATCTGTGACAGCGCTGTTCCAACAACAATCCCCAGCGGAGTCATCAGAGCAAAGGTTATCATCCGACGTTTAAAAACTGGGCCAGTCACTTTACTCTCTTGCATGCTGATACCCAAAGCAAAGGCTGCAAAAAGCTTGTGCGCAATAATCGCCAAAAATACAATCATGGTGCTGAACAAAGTACTTTCCAAACCTAAAGCTGTTCCCGCGAGAACCGAATGAATCGATAATATTACTAATAGAATTACAGGCACCGATGCTTCGGCTTCACCCGTCAAGCTCCCTGCAGTCTGGTGGTCATACCACACACGCTCTACATATAATACAATCCCAAAACCAACCAATGCCAGCAAGTTTATCCACGGAAATTCCCCTGGGAAAAGATCTTGCCACTGGTGATTTGCTTCAGCGAGCATATGCAGCATCCCCGCTCCCAGAAAGACACCCCCTGATAGGGCATTCCCTAAACGAATAAATTGCTCACTATTCTTCCAAGTTTTCATTCGGACGGGCAAATACCCGCCAATAAGCGCAGTTGCAATGATGACAACCGCCGAAATAATTTTAAAAACTAATGGGTCCATTATTGATTCCTTTCAAGAGGTACCGTTATAAATCTTGTCAACCAATAAAATTCACATTCCTGGTACTAATAAAGTAAAGGTCTCGCCCCTATGATGAAATATATTGCTAATAGTAGCACACTTTGCCAAATCGCTCATACCCCTACAACATTCAAGTTTTAGAATTCATACTTATCGCCCTAATGTCGCAATCAGGCTTAGAAAGAGCATAGCCACCGCGATCATGATAAGACGACGTTCGATGGGCGAAGATAACAAATCAACCAGTGAAGGAGAAGGCAGCGCCGCTTTGGGCTGCGTGTTGGGGTTCCAATCACCCAACAGGGCTTGCCGAAAAGTTTCCACATTTTGTGGACGTTCTTCAGGATGCAAGTTCATTGCCCAGAGCATGGCGCGTTCAGTGCGGGGACTCAGGGAGTTATTGACATCTCGGGGAGGCTCCAGCAGCCCCGGTTGCAGAAACCTATCGCGCGCCTCTTTGGGGGGTTGATTGGTCAACAAATGGTATAGGGTCGCTCCAAAGGAGAAAATATCACTGCGCACATCGGTGTGGCCCGCATCTCCGCCGTATTGCTCTAGTGGAGTGTAATACGCCGTGCCGCGACCCTGCACCACGGTGATGGTCACTTCTTCGGCAGCCAGAATTTTTACCAGTCCAAAATCAACCAATTTGACCACGCCATCTGGTGTCAGCTTGAGGTTGCTGGGTTTGATATCGCGGTGGACAATGGGCGGATCCTGACTGTGAAGATAGGTCAAGGCATCTGCGATTTGTGCTGCCCAACGAAGCACCTCGCGCTCATCCAGGAATTCGTCCTTTAGGCGGGCTTCTGTCATCAAAACGCTGAGATCACGCCCAGGGACAAAATCCATCACCAGGTAATCGCGCTCATCAATGGAGAAGTAATCCGATACCTTTGGGAGATTGGGGTGGTCCAAGCGGGCCAACACAGTGGCTTCTCGCTGGAATTGTTCGCGGGTTTGCTGCCGAATATCCTCGCTCAACTGCGGGTCATGAAACACTTCTTTCACTGCACAGGAGCGGCCTTCCAGACGAATATCGTCCGCCAGGTAGACACTACCCATTCCGCCCTGGCCGATAATTCGGCGTATCTTATAGCGTTCCTTTAGAATATCGCCAGCGCGATGTGCAATTGGCATAGATACCTTGTAAATATCGAATAAATACCGTCAAAAAACAAGACTGTTAAAGCCGATTTCAATCGAATTATGATATTATACTCTTTGAATATCTTCTTGCCAGCAGGAAACGGATTTTTATGACCAAAAACGATCATGACATTCCGGTGATTATCGGTCACGAGGGAACCCTGGATGGCCAGCGCTGGATGTTAAGGGAGGCGATGGTTTTGGGTCGTGAGGAAAGCTGCGAAATTCCAATCCCCAACCGCCAAGTCTCACGCCGACATGCCCGCATCAATCCCACAGAAGACGGGGTTTTCCTGGAGGACATGGGCAGCAAAAACGGTACACACTGCAATGGAGAACAAATCACCGAGCCGATGATGCTCGATGATGGAGATGTAATCCACATTGCATTGGCGCAGAAATTCGTATTCTTGAGTTCGGACGCCACCCTGCCCATTGAGTTCGAAGATGCGACCATTGCAGCACCAAGTCGCCAAGGCCGTTTGCTCATCGAAAAGCGGTCCCGCAGGGTGTGGATAGGCGATCAGGAGATCATCCCGCCATTGTCCGCTTCCCAATATTCGTTACTTGCAACCCTCTACGATAACTTAGGGCGCGTAGTGCCCCGTGAAGAGTTAATGGCTGGCGTTTGGGGAAAACAAAATCTTGTTGATATCTCTAATCAAGCCCTGGATGCCCTGGTGCGGCGTTTGCGAGGCCGTTTGGCTGAATTCGATCCTGACCACACCTTTATCGCTACCGTGCGAGGCCACGGCCTGCGGCTTGACAATCCACCAGAAGAATAGAAATAAAATATCCAAAAATTCCAAATTTCTATAATCTTGTGTAG
>CAZVPR010000152.1:0-9866 GCA_964629085.1 uncultured Anaerolineales bacterium | reverse complement strand
TGGAGCCCCTTGTATCGACCCTTCATTTCATCTGTAACATATTTGTTAATGACAATCAAGTGTTTTAATCGAGACAATACTTTTTCGTATAGGGGGATATAAATGAACTTTTGACCAATTCCTTTGATTCTTAGTTTCCTATCCTTTGAACGGAGATTATATAAGGCTTCATTCCAAATAATTCCATGGAGAGTCATGATACAGGGAATATTCTCTTTTTGTGCACAATAGGCATATACAGGATCCTGAGCATGTACGATATCAGGTCTGATCTCTTTCATTTTTTTTCTGAGAATTGGAATTTCTCTTACAAGACTCGATCCAATTCTTGGTTTTCTTTTAGCAATATAGTGAATTTCTACTCCATCATCATAAAGTGTAGTATCATTCTCTATCGTATCATTTCTTGATAATACTATCCCATTTACATTTAATTTATTTAAGCCATGCAATAGATTTTGCATGATGCCAGGAATCGCTGCAGTGGGATTCTGGCCGGGCAAATGGTAATCACCACAATGGAGAACGTTCAGCATTAGACCTCAGTTCGGTAAAATTGCCTTATAGATGTCACAAATTTTTTTCGTGATGATCATGACATCATATTTTTCAATCGTTTCCAGACGATTGTTTTTACTCATTTTTTGAAGGGCATCAGGGTTCGAAACCAATTCTAAAATCAAATTTGCTATTTCTTCAGGATTTGGGGGTACACTTCTTAATACCCTTCCCTGCTTGCCATCCCTGATTGCTTCCAGTAGGCCACCAACGGGTGTCGTGATCACTGGCATACCAGAAGCCATGGCCTCAAGGATGACAGTAGGGAATCCCTCCCCATAATATGATGGATAAACGAAAATATGTGACCTATTAAAAATCTTGATTTTTTCTTTTTCTTCAACGAAACCCAATATTTTTACATGTTTTCGAAAATCATCTGTTACTTTACCTTTTAGCTCATCAAGAACATCACCCTTTCCGATGAAAATAAACATGAGGTCTTCCATTGAATCCAATATTGTAGGAATTGCTTCCATTAATTCAAATGATCCCTTTTTTTCATCCATTCTTGCACAGAATAATACTTGGTAGGGTTTGGACAATTTTCTTTCCTTTGCGTGGTATATATTTGTATCTACCATCGTTGTGAACTGAAAGATTCTTTCTTCTGGAATGTTCATTTTCGTTAATTTATATTTAAAATCCTTTGACAACACAACTATTGCATCAGCATAGCTGATATTTTTATGGAAATAGCGTTTCAGGATACCATTGGAGGAGATTGCAGAAAAGAGTTTCTCATTCCAACCATGGATAAAGAAAAGTGCGGGGACACCATTTTTTTTGGCCAATTTTAAAAATGTAAAGTCCCGGATAAGCGCTGACCAACCCAATGATGGATTCAGATGTACAACATCAGGTTTTTCATTGACAAGGAATCGCTTAAACTTTCTTATTTGTCCCACAATGAGGATAGGTAATAAGATATTTAGTATTTTCCTCGTGCTCTTTCCTTGTTCAAAATGAGACACTTTCAAATCATGCGAAGGGAGATGTCTCATAAGGAGCTTAATATAATTTGTTACCCCGCCAATTCTGTCCAATGAGACTGATGTAATAATTGCATGAATTTTTCCTTCATTATTCATAATTGAATCCCTGCATTTCCTTTCTTAATATGAGTTGAATTAATCTATCTGTTCTGGGGTTTATATATGATTTCCATCTTGTTAGGGTATCTTCATCAAACCCAGTTCCTTTATTATTATTGAAAAATGAAGAATTTTTCACCGGTGGAGATAGCATGGTTTCTTTATAATTTATTTTTAAAAATGAACACATACGCTCAATCTTTTTTTCAGGACCAGATATTACATCTTCGAATCGTAAGAGGAGATAATCATCGTCATTTTTGAATGAAACATGGATTTTTACAGTTTGTTTATAAGCTATTATGAGATAAACGAATCTTTTTATTGAAGTGAAAAGTTTAGTAACCCGTGATTTTTTCCCCCTTCGAAGGTCTCCTAATTTCATAGAGCAATATATCGCCCTCGGATCTCGAATGATATGAATCAACTTGCAACTCGGATACCATGATTTTAATGTTGGGACTTCCGAGATATCAACTGGGAATTTCGCACCTGGTATCTCTTTCTTATTTGCAAGCATATGTTCCTGTAATATTGCACTCAGCAAGTTTCTTAATGATATCTCAGAAGGGCAAATAACTGAGGCGAGTTTTTTTTTACAAATATCAGTAATTCGATTCTGTGCTTTTTCCGGACGTGACTTATTCGGCTTTTCCCAAAAGGTTCCTTCCAATGTGTCAGAATACATCAAATCAATGATTTTCTCGCGATTCTGAATATTGTCATTTTCCTTCACGATACTTTTATACGCATTTGAAAAATCCTTCCTTTTCCACCGAGGAGCAAGAAAATGTAGCTCACTTGAAATGTTAATAGGGGAGTGATCATTCAGAATATTCATGTATATTTTTGAACCAGTACGAGCAATTCCAATTATAAAGACAGGATCTTTCATTGTATTACGATCTTAACTGGCGACATTGTTCAAGATACACAGATAACGACAGTAACATCCATGCTTGATTCCACCGCATATACGGGATTTTATTTTTCCCAAATGGCCATACTTGATAATAAAAAAAACCGGCAGGGTTCTGCATATGCCTGATAGTCCATTTCACAATGATCTCCGCAAAATCTAAAAATCGTTTGTCGAATTTTGCCATATTTGAAAAAGTAATGATACCCTGAGCTTGATTATGAATGTCAATTGGCCAGGTTCGAGGCCATCTCCATTTTCCCATACCATTCTTTGTAAATTGATTTTCGAGATAGAATTGAGCACCTCGTTTCATTGCTTTTAGATAGTGTGGATTCTTTCCGTGTTCTTTTGATTGAGCCATTTCGGCCAATGCATCAATGATGAAACCCTGATGGAAATCGATCTGCGATCTAATCTTGTCAAGGTGGGGATAAATGCAATAGTCCCAGGCACCGTCCTGACGTTGTCTTTTTATCACAGAATCCATCAAATTGGACACGGATATTCCACTGAGATCGCAGTGGCCTGAAACTCGAGAGAGGAACCTTACTCCGAGTGCTGTTGCATTATACACGATCCGAAAATCCTTATCATCAACGGAGAGGGGATAATAGGCAAGGAAGAAATCACCATTGAATTCCTTATACAAATAATCATGGAAGAATTCTACGATCTCCTGACATATGGCAAGATATCTTTTATCATCGGTTAAGAGAAATGCCTCGTAGAACGCTTCACCACATGCCGTGGTAGATACAATTTCCGGATTTGATGCGTTCAAAGAATCGCGATTCCATTGCACATCGAAATAGTGACCAGCCCAGCAATACTTTCCATACGACTCACGCAGAGAGGCATCCTTGAGGTGGTTCAGTATCCAAATCACCTCCCGCTCGGCGATCTCATTATCAATTTCACACATCCTCATTAATTTTATCATAGACGTTGCAATTAGCCCCAATCCTTTGAGATCAATTCCTTTTTCAATCCCCAGAAATGGGCGGAAATTTAGTGGTAGGTCTTTCATTACCTGTATGAATAGGAATCTTGCCATTCCTCCTCTAAAATGAAACTTCTTTGTATGAAGTGCGTCATAAGGGTCATACCCATAATAGTCCTGAGCCTGGATGTAAGTGAATAATCTTTGGATTGAATCCTCAATGTCGATAATGTTCATTTAGGACCTTCTCGATCTTTTCACTTGCCATCCCATCTCCGAAAAGCGGAACCCAATCCTGAACTGGTCTGAATGATTCCATCGCATCCTTGATCTTTTCTGGATGTGCTCCCACAAGAATGTTCCACCCGACATCCACTGTTTCTACCCACTCCGTTTCACTTCTGAGTGTAACACATGGGATTCTCAGGAGGTATGCTTCTTTTTGGACACCTCCTGAATCGGTCAGAACCTGCCTGCTGTTCCCTAATAATTGTAGAAAATCCAAATATCCGAGTGGGGGGAGCACCTTCACATTGCTCTCCCTCAAATTGTCCATTAGATTAAATCGCTTCAAAGCTTTTTCTGTGCGGGGGTGAATGGGGAAGAGTATCGCTTCCTTACCCTCCAACATGGCAGTCACGATGTGTTCCAGATTTTCCCTGATATCTGTGTTCTCCTTTCGGTGAATGGTAAGCAGTGCATATTCCTTTCTTTTCACTCCACACTTCTCCATGATCATTGATTGGCTCTTAGCAAGTTCCCAATTGTCAAATAAAGCATCAACCATAACATCACCGATAAGGAATACATTTTTCGTTATTCCCTCACGGTTGAGGTTGTTCACTGCTGTTTTTGTAGGGACGAATAAAAAGTCAGACAGATGGTCGGTAACCACCCTATTGATTTCTTCTGGCATTGATCGGTTGAAGCTCCGCAATCCGGATTCCACATGAGCCACAGGGATTTCAAGTTTTGATGATGCTAATGCCCCAGCAAGGGTTGAATTCGTATCACCGAAAACAATCACCACATCCGGATTTTCCTCTATGAGTATTGCCTCTATCCTCTTTAACATCTCACCTGTCTGTATACCATGTGTTCCAGAACCGACGTCCAAATTGAATGTGGGCATTGGAATTCTCATTTCCTGGAAAAATTGGTGCGACATTTCATGGTCATAGTGTTGGCCCGTGTGTATGATAATTTCCTCATGATTTCTCTTTCGTAGTATTCGAGAAACAGGAGATAACTTGACGAACTGTGGTCGGGCCCCAACTATCGTAGCAATTTTCATATTATGTTACCTCACGATGAATTTCAAGTAATCGGTCCACCATACGCGATGGCGTTAACGCATTTGTGAGATATTCCTCCTGTGGTTTCTTTTTTTGAAGTTTAATATCGGATGGAGAAGTCAACTGTTTCAGGAGACCATATCGTATCAGCTGTTCATCAATAGATCCCATTTTCAGAGCAAAAATTGTATAGGTGGGTGTTCCTATCACAATCGATTCTCTGTTCATCGTTCCTCCTGCACTTACGACGATATCCGAAATTTTCAGGAGACTTGGTCCATCCACCGCAGCTTCCGGGATGATAAAATTAGCTGCCTGCATTTTTTGAATATCTTTTCTTTGCTCACCACTTCTTGGCAATATAACACATTGTACATTATCCCGATCTTTCAAGAAACGAAGGAGTTGATCATAGATCTCATTCTCTTTTGCATAATGATAATGTGCCATATCTGCGGGCGGCCGAATAGTGACAATCACCTTTTCCATGTTAATATTCAGGAATTCATGAATTTTTTCTCGATGTATGGGATCGTTCAAATACATTTGCTCTTTCAATCCCTCATATCCGAAAACTCTATTCCTTTTAATCCCATACTTTTTTATCTTTGCAAATGGGATCGCTGAAGGAATCAGGATTGCCGATGCTAATCGCAAATTCAGATGGTGGCACATTGCGTGCTCGTAATCAAACATGTTGATGCAGGGGATGCCTAAAATTTTAGCAGCAATGATTATGAAGTGTGAATTGTGAGCCAAACATAGATCAATCTTCTTTTTTTTTGCATATTTTAGTAATTTCCAACTTCTGTAAGGAATATCGTACACTTTGGATAATAATCCCTTTCCAGGATGAGCCCCTACAACAGTATGTTGGATTTCATATTGTTGTAATAGATCGATTGTCTGGGAAAAATCTCTTGCGGTAACTACAACTTTATGGCTGCGTTGTTTGAATACTTTGATAATTGGACTAAAGAAGAGCACATGGGGAGCATTTGTCATATCGATCCAGATGTTCATCTTCAAATGATGTTAAACCAATTCAGAGAGATTACTATCACTGCTAATAAGCCTTCGACCATGAAGAAAATTCGAACTAAAGATTTTTCATTTACATGAAATCGTTTCATTACAACATGCGTGAGAGATTCAGTCCTTCCGCTGTATGATAACATATCATCACTATCTACTTTTCCAAAACACTCCCCTTCGAACTTTCCCCGCATCTTTAAGAAAAATTCAATGACCATAGGCGACAATAATAGCAATGTCTCAAATTTCAGATCTGATAAATATGCCCCACATGCAATGGAAGCTCCAAGAAATAATGTCATTGTATCTCCTGGGAAGATCTTGGCAGGAAATTTGTTGAAATAATAAAATGCGAGGAGTGCACCAAGTAGGGGGGCATAGAAATATAATCCGGCTGTAAGGTCATTGATAATTGCCATAATTGTCAGAGCAGAAACAATGATGATACCCAACCCCGCACCTAATCCATTAAATCCCTCAAGCATATTTGTTGAGTTTGCAGCACATGTTACCGATAGAGGTACAATGATGAAGATTCCAACACCAAAATTTATATCCCCCACTAAAGGGAATGTAACAATTTTCGGGATGTAATTACCTAACGGGAGTGCTATGACGAATGGCAAGAATCCTTTTGTAGCTTGATTCATCTTAACAAGATCATCCAACATACCAATCATTGCAATTCCCATCAGCGTCAAAATAGAAGCAATGTGGAAGAATGTCACTCGAGGACCGATATCGAAAATATCGTAAAGGGCAAAAAGCAGATATGTCCCAAAAATTGTACCCATGACCACTCCCACCCCCCCCATCTCAGGAATATCTGGAGTATTTTTCTTATTCATATCCTTCCCTGTTATTCCCCTCTCCGTGAACTTTTCTATGAGCCACCGAATGATCATAAAGGTTGTTACACCCGATACTAACGAACCCGCAAGAAAGTTGAATATCATTAATTAGAACCTCATGTTACCCATTTATCATCAATCCAAATCCACAGAAAATGATCGTTACAGCATACATGGCCCATGTTGCTTGCCTTTCATTCAGTTTATAGTAATAGGGGAGGATCCATTTTAGAGTATATGGATTTGGAACGTCAAGACATCCATCTGCAAGGAGAGAACCAAATTTCCCCAACCCATATTTTTTCTTGTCAGTAGCGTAGACCCGCATAAATCGCCAGTAGGCATAGAGCAGCATGTTAACTGTGTGAGGGATCAGCATAATAAAACCGGATACAATGAATCCATTTACCACAATGATCGAACCAATACCTGCTCCAACTGCAAGTGCGCCAATATTTCCCTCGAAGATCTGTGAGGGGTATCTGTTGAACATCCAGAATGCGAACATTGCTCCAGTTAATGCTCCCACAGTGATGATCGACTCATGAAGGTCTTCCTGCACACTTTTTATCAGTAAAGCTGCTAACAAGATCAATGATAATCCAGATTGCAATCCATTGAAACCGGAATGCATGTTCATAAGGTTTGCGACCACCATGATGTATAAGGGCATAACCACATACCGGGTAAGTCTTGAGTATTTTATAAAGCCAATAATCGGAAATTCAATACCTTTCTCAAAATCCACCATTCCCCATATAGGTAATGTCAATGAACTTGGGGTAACAACTACAATGAGGGGGAGGGAAAAGAGGATCGGGAGTGCAACTTTCGCGGGTCTTCCCACATTAATAAGATCATCAATAATTCCATAAAGTGCAAACATCATGATCACTAAAAGGATGGCCTGATCGGTCTGCGTTAACGTATCAGGAACTTCAACATTCGAATTGACTTTATTCAAAACTCGGAAAAAGGAAGGAACAATGACAACAGTGAGGTAAATTGTGAACAGAACAGCCAGTCCCCCTTTTGTAGGGATCTCATGCTTGAAACGCTTATACATATCCCTGACAACATCTCCGTTCTCCTCAAGTTTTCTTATGAAGATGGGCATGAGATAGTAGGTAATTGCAAATGAGATCACAACAGTAATTGCAGCCGTTGTTGCTATCATACGTTTTCTCCTTTTAACTCCACTTCAATTGATTTCATTTCATCTCAATTATTGATAAAGCCTTAGCTCAATCCAGCAATCCTCCTATCACGGCACATCAAATCAGACTGCAGGATGAATCACATGAATTTGAAATCCTTTAAGAAAGTGAAATCGGTGAATTCATCAGCATTATTTAAAGCTTTCGAGATTTTTATCCTAACGGATTTTCAATAAACATACCAGCATATAACGACCAAACCACATTATTGGATAGTCCGAATATTCATCAATTTATAAGCAAAAGGTTGTAGGGTAGAGAAAAAGCCAAACTCTGCTTCATATTTTTATTTGACAACTGAATTATTCTTTTCGGTCTTCGGATCCTGCCCAATATAATGAGATCCGCTTTAAAATCTCCAGCACTTTTCACCACTACCTTTGACAGTTTCCCTGAGGTGGTCTGTATCTTTAATCGTCCATCCGGGAATACTTCAGAATCAGAAAGATTTTTAGTAAATTCCTTTGCCTCTTCTTCTAATGAATTTGTGTCAGCACCAGATGGTCTATCGATGACATAAAGTCCAAGTGTTTTTGCCTCAAATGTCCGGGAAAGTCTCGATGCAATAACCGGTACTCTCCTATTAGGGGCAAGATTTGTTGATACCATAACAATTCGTTTGACATCCCCACCTTTTTCTATCCAAATGGGGCAGGGTGAGAGATGGAAAAGATCATCTTCTCCCAGCACATTCCTATCATGATCCATGATCACAAGATCGATATTGTTGTCAGCGATGAATTTGAGTGTCTCTTCAACAAATCTTCCCGTCACCATCCGCTTCTTGATAGCAGATACCTTGCTACAAATAATATCTTCCTGCTCCTTCAGCACCCGGTTCCCTTCTTCATTAAGGGTGGATATTAAACTTTCCATCACGGATTCTATACCATCAGATCCCAATGCATAAGATGTTGTTTGTCGTACATTTGAAAAGATATCTTCCTCCACAACGTAAAGCAGGAAAATGGTGCTTTTAAAACACTGTCCGATTGATACAGCTCTTTTAAGCGAGTCATTTGGGAAATACTGAGACGATATCGGAACTAATATTTTGTTGAATATATTACCACACCCCTATCCATTGCCAATATGATACTGCCATAACAAATATGATGGCAATACACACAAGATTGGTCCAGAATCCCGCACGTACGAGGTCTTTCGTTGAATAATATCCCGATGAGTAGGTGATCAGATTTCCTGGAGTGGCGATCACGAACATGAACGCCAACCCACCGCTGTATGCAATGGCAAGGGTGGTCACCAGCGGTGTAAGCTCGGATATTTCCTGAGAAAGACCAAAACCTATGGGAAGCAGCATGGCAACAGATGCTGTATTACTGATAAGATTTGTAAGCCCAACTGTCACACAGATAAGCATGAAGAGCATGATATAAGGATTTTTCCCAACGATATTCACCAGACTGCCTGCAAGCCAAGCTGCAGCTCCGGTCTCTTCCATCCCCACTCCCAGTGTTATCGCCCCCCCGTAGAGGAGAATTATTCCCCAGGGCATCTTTTCTTCAACCTGCTTCCAGGAGATTGAATTTGTAACAAACAATAATACACTCCCGATTAACGCAATTATTGCCAGATTCAGATGATTGGAGGCAAATATCCATAAAAATACGGTGAATCCAATGATCCCGATAACTGTACCTTCCCTTTTTCCAATTGCGTCGAGCTCTCGTATCTCTTTTTTAATTAACATTTTAGCGGCAGTAAGATCCAATCCCTTTTCGATTGGGAAAATCCTGACAATCAATATCCAGGCACTGATCAAACAGATCACTACAAGAGGAATGGAGTAGGTCATCCATTCAAAGAAAGATATTTTCACACTGGCAGTCTCATCAAGGAATGCAATCGCCAACGGATTTCGCGCACCACCAATTGGCGTTCCCAGACTTCCAATAGAACATCCGAATGCAATAGCAATGACAGATGCTCT
>CAZVPR010000151.1:0-10016 GCA_964629085.1 uncultured Anaerolineales bacterium | reverse complement strand
CTTTTGACTCGTGCGGGATGCCTGGTGAGCAAATCAACAACCTCTTGTTGTGGTCTGAAATTATTTTTTTCAATCTAAATTACCAGATAGTCGTCAGGAGATTCGGTAGGGCTTCGCCAGCTACCTTGTTAGAAATTAAATATGAGCAATCATTCTCCCCAATCAGGCGCATTACCCAACCTGGAGTTCTGATAGCCTATTCACGACCACGGTGGTGGACATTACGAATCCAATTCACCAGGGCCATAGCTTCAATCTGAATTTTGCCTTTGTCCACTTTCGGCGTAATGTGCGCAGGCTTTCAGCAGACATAACACCTTCCCCGTCGTGAACCAGCGCGCGTTTGTTGAATGGCGGGTCAGAAGGTAGCACCGCCATAATCAATGATGATTTCTGAAGTGAACGGCCTATTGAGTCGTGCACCTCGTCGAATTTCTCATATCCACCAACACAATCATTCTCCCATTTCTTGAATGCCTGCCAGACCGGATCGGAGGCCAATCCGAGGCCTTCGTAATAGAATGAGCCTGGAAAAATCCTCGTGAACTCCTGACCCCAGGTCGAGTCCGATGGGAAATTGTGGTGAGAAATCACACGAATATCAAAAAGCGTGGATGCCACGGCGGAAATCTTCGTTGCTTCCTGCAACTTGGGGCCGTCAATGAGAAGTGCAAGTGGGCCGGGCAGTCTATGCGCAGCCCTGGGAAGCACATCATACGTATCGCCGTGGTCGCAACGCAGGTTCTTGTAGCGCATCAACTGCGAGCTAAAGCCCTTTTCTTCGATCGGTCTGTAATCAATCGAAACGACCCTTGCCCCGGTGCGCTCCGAATACTCGCCCAGGATCTGTGTGGAATACGCATGGTCACCGCGCCCGGATTCTATTATGGAGTGTATCTCAACCATTTCACACAGACCCAGGAATGCGGCCATCTCGCCGGGGTAAATGCCGGTCACCCATTCAAATCCCCAGGTCTGAATTTCACCGGCCCATTTGAGAATTCCCCGCTTGAGTTTTTCACGATTGGCTAAGCTATTTAGGTCAGTCAAAATTTTCTCCGTTTCCAGTATAGTCCAGTCCTCGGAAAAGACTTGAGTTTTGGGGGTACCATCCTGCCGCGGCCCCGCTTAGAATGGTCCTGCAAGGAATGGCCGCGAACTCTTGATCAGGTGGTAACGAGATTCCAGTCATACCTCAACAGCAATTCCCCGTTAGGAGGAAGCAATTTGGTGGGATAGAAACCACTATCAGCGACTTCGAACTCGACTGCCTCATAGATGAAGTCAGCCCAACCGCCAGCGACTTTGCAACCAATATCCAGGAAGTACATGCCAGGCAGGAGTGGCAGGGCTGGGATGACACACTCCACTACTCCACTTGCCGGAATACCGGTAAAATCGCTTCCGACAATATCGCTGGAGCAATATGCGATTCGCCGTCCTTGCCCATTCTTGATGGCACATACAAATGTTATGGGAGCACCGTTTCCAGCCGCCTTCATCGTGTACTTGATGAGTATCCGGGCGCTGCGCCCGGACAGAAAACGGGAGGTCGGCTTGCGGTCCTCACCCACCAGTTGACAGGCGGAGAGCCGCGCAACCTCATCGAAGTTCTTGCGCCGACCCATGTGATCGTCCAGTGATACCCACCCATCGCTGCTGGTCTGACGCTTGTAAGTGCTGGCTAAATATCTGGAAACACACTCCTGGGCACTGGCATCCAGCTTGAGCATGCCGCGATCCAACCAGATCGCTCGCTCGCACAGTGAAGTGATGGCGTTCATGTTATGGCTGACAAACAGGATTGTGCGACCCGACCCAGCGACATCGCCCATCTTCCTCAAGCACTTCTTCTGGAATTCGGCGTCTCCCACCGCCAATACTTCGTCAACGATCAGGATTTCCGGTTCGAGGTGGGCTGCCACGGCAAACGCCAGGCGGACGTACATCCCGCTCGAATAGCGTTTTACAGGTGTATCAATGTACTTTTCCACGCCAGAGAAATCCACAATCTCATCCAATTTGCGGCTCACTTCGGCTCGGCTCATGCCAAGAATTGCACCATTCAGGTATATGTTTTCACGCCCGGTCAACTCGGGGTGAAAACCGGTCCCCACCTCTAGCAGGCTAGCGACACGCCCTTTTACCTTCACAAGACCAGATGTGGTGGCAGTAACCCGTGAAAGGATTTTCAGCAACGTGCTCTTGCCTGCCCCATTATGTCCAATGATCCCTAACACTTCACCCTGGTTTACCTGAAGAGTAACATCGCGCAATGCCCATATATAGTTTGCATCATGATTGTCACGATTCGCCTCATCTTCCTTTAACAGGGATGCCGACCGGCCGCGCAAACCAGCCCACCAACGCCTCAGATCGTTGACAAACGTTCGGCGGCCAATCAAGCCCAGGCGGTAATATTTGGAAACATTTTCGATAGAGACAACCGTTGTCATACCGTATCCAAAAATGTCGCTTCGGCTTTATTGAACAGAATGAGCCCTATCAACAGAATAATCAGCATAAGACCAAAACTATTCACAAGACTTAACGGATCAAACGTGCCAACGCCTAGAAAAGTATAGCGAAAGGTCAGCACGATTGATGTCAACGGATTGACCTGAACCACAGGCTGCAGGAATGTAGGGACGGACGAAACCGGATACACCACGGGTGTTACATACATCCAGAGCGTGACACCAGTGCCAACAAGGCGTTTAAGGTCGCGATAGCGGGCAGTCAAAGATGAAAAAATAAGTCCGATACCAAGACCCATGCCAGCCATGATCAATAACAAAAGAGGCAGTAGCAAAACCCCTAAGTTTGGATGAATATTGGAACCAGATTTCCAAAAGTACACGAGAAAGCACAAAAACGCAAAAAATTGAATGGAAAAGGAAATTAAATTTGATATCAGTTTCGAAATCGGAACCGATAATCGTGGGAAATATACTTTCCCGAACAGGCCGGCATTAGCAGCTAAAGAATCGGAAGTATTGCTTAGAGATTGAGAGAAATAACCCCAAATGACATTTCCGCTCATGTAGAATATGAAATCGGGCAAACCCTCGGTCGGCAATTGGGCAATCTGCCCAAAAATGATGGTAAATATCACCGAGCCAACAATGGGCTGGATGAAAAACCACAATGGGCCAAGAATAGTCTGTTTGTAAGAGGCCACAAAATCGCGCCAGACGAACAACCAGATCAAATCACGGTAGTGCCATAATTCGTTTAATTGCAAGTCCCACCAGGCGCGCTGGGGACGGAGAATGAGATCCCATCCGTTTTCAGAATGAGTTTGTCTAATTGATGTTGTCATAATTCAAAGGGCGAATATTGCCACAGAGATTTCTTTGTGTCAAGGTTATATAGGCGATAAGACAGGGCAATCGCATTTACAAATTGCAGCTTTAGATGAGAATGCTCAAAACAACATTAGGGGTAGTGAGCCAACCGCGTTGGCGGCCGAATCAGGCTAAACACATTTTGTCATATCCGCCCAACGCGGTTGGGCTACTGACCCAGAACGAATTTTCACAGTGAGAAAATCCATATGCGATTGCCCTGGGCGATAAGACAAGGTCAACACCCATGTTGTCGAGGTAGGCTATACAAAACCAATTTCTAATTTGCATTTGCTGCATCTAAACATACCCGTCCAACCTGCTCAGCCACAAATGCCCAGCTATACCTCTCGGAAGCCAATTGTGAAGCGATCACAGAAGCACGTTGGCGAAATTCATCATTCTCCAGCATGTTCACCAATTCCGCAGCAACCGATCTCGAATCGTTTGGTTCGGCAAGTCGCCCTATCCCTTCTGTCTCAATAAATTCCAGACCCGGTACACGAGAAGCTAAAATAGGTTTACCGCAAGCCATATACTCATATACCTTTACAGGCGAATAGCCAGATGCCATAGGCTCCTTCAGGACCACACAGATATCTGCTAAATTAATATATTGCGGCATGTATTCTCTTTGCATCCAACCCGTAAATATCACGTTGTTAGCAATGCCCAATTGAACGGCTTTATATTTCAATTTATTTATCAGTGGCCCATCGCCCACGACAAGAAAATATACTTGTGGAATCACTTCTATCACACTCGCAGCTGCTTCTAACAAAGTGTCCAATCCTTGCCAGACGCTAAGTGTGCCTGTAAATACAACTGTTTTATAAATATTGTCCAACTTCAATTCTCGACGAAGAGAGACCAGTCCCTCGTCAGCTAATGGCTTGAACATATCCGTATTGACACCATTATTGATCACATCCACAAGCTGAGAATCTAGTTGGTAGCGACCCACAAGATACTCTTTTAATTGACGCGTGACTGCCACAAATTGCCGGGAAAGGCGTACCGTCACGCCTTCCGCCCAGTCGATGAAACGGATATACAGACGGTCAAAAATGCTATCCCCATAAGCCCTTCTTTCGTCGGAGGCGATGCCGTTGATTTCGTAAACCACCGACTTCTGGAAGATGCGAGCCGAGGGCCAGGCCACAATGCCCCCTAGATAATCCCGTACATAGATCAAATCGACATGTTGTGAGGCTGCCAGTACTGTAGCTAAACCTCTAATTATGGATAGACACAAACCGATGAGGATTGATCCTTGATTTTTACCGTCTAGGTATGAGCCTATGTTATGAAAATCTTCCAAATCGTCAATGGGTTTGCTGGAATTCGCAACCAGGGTAATTTCATGTCCCAAACCGCGCAGGCCAGCAATTAACTCCAGGACATGCGTCGCTGCGCCTCCGGGACGAGCCAAATCGACAAAGCCAACAAAGAGTATTTTCAAGGCTAATTCCGATGATGATCCAGGGCAGTACGATAAAGTTCGAGGGTGCGCGCAGCCAGGCCAGACCAGGTGTAGTTCTCATAAACCATCCGGCGGCCAATTTCCCCCATAGCCTTTGCCAATTGAGGTTGGCTGAGAATCTCCACAATCGCCTGGCTCAAAGCATTCACATCCATGGGGGCGACCAGACGCACAGGTGAGATCGGTTCGCCAGCCGGACATATTTCCGGGATGCCTCCCACCGCTGATGCAACGACAGGGAGCTCCATCGCCATCGCTTCCAGCAAAACTAGAGGCAATCCCTCCCGAAGGGAGGGCAAAACAAAAAGATCGGCCTCGCTCATATACAGAGGCACATCCGAATATGGCTGGATCCCAAGAAAGCGAATATTCTCATCCACACCAAGCTCTGCTGCCTGGGCCTCCAGTTCCGGGCGTAATTCCCCATCGCCGACCAGATCGAGGCAAACGTGAGGCAAAACATCCACGACCTTTCTCAGCGATTGAATCAGATACTTCAGGCCTTTTTCCGGTGTCATTCTGCCAACCCAAATCATCCGCTCGCATTCGGATGAAATCTCGGTCTTGAGAAACGAATCAGGGTCCACGCCATTGGGGATAACGTTAATATTATTTCGATCACCGATGAGGTCAAGAAGTTTAGCCCTAAGATCATTGCTCACACAAATGATGGCATCCATTTTTGATAAGACAGATTTTGTCATTTCTCGAATCAAACCACCATCAGGAACCAGATTCAAATCACTGCCATGAATGGTCAAAACCACAGGCCGTTGATAAAGCCGACCTACAAACAATCCAATCAAACCAGCAAATATCCAATGGGCATGGATGATATCACAATTTCTGGAAGTTAATAAACTTTTGACTAGAAAGGATACAAAGAATAGGGGGATTTGCAGAATAGCAAGAAAATTTTTTCCTAGCTTAGATGGTATACCGCCCCCATACGCTACTTTCTGAAATTTTACCGGCAGCATATACAAGAATCTGGCGACATTTATCCCCCCCATAACTTCACGCTTTGCCGAACCATGGGTGTGAGGCGCAACCACATCGATCCTGACACCGTGATCGATCAATTTTTTAGCTAATTCGAAGATGAAGATTCCTGCAAAATCACCCTGAAAGCGTGGGAACGAGGTGGTCAACATACAAACGCGCATAGATCTCTATTTCAACTCGCGATTAGATTCCATATCGAACCACATGGCAAAAAAGAGCGACTGCATTCCAGATACAAATAAAAATACTGCAAAAAGAGCACTGGTTGGTGCAATTGGAGCGACCAATATACGATAAAAGAACAGATAAATCCCAAGTATCATACCTGGAACAAACAATACAAAACCCATAGCATAGAAAAATACCAAAGGGTGGAAATCCCGAATAACATACTTCTGCCACATCCGCTTTATGAAAAGCCTGAACAATAACCAGGAGAGCCTGGGAACCATCCACAGGGGTTTTATGCCACTCTTTTCGCCAATGTTATAGATTGGACGAATGGGTATGTCGCGAACCCTGAAATTATAAATGTTCAGTCTCACAAGCAAATCGTTCGGTTGACCATACCCCTTATACATCCAATCCCAAGCGATTGTCTCGAGCGCCTTCAAATTGATAGCAGTATACCCAGATTGAGAATCTGCCACATGCCAGTAGCCCGAAGCAATTTTCGTCAGAAATGACATGGCTGAATTGCCCAGATAGCGCACCCTGGGGATTTGCCGCCAGGCATCACCGGTAAACAAGCGATTGCCTTTAGCATAGTCCGCCAGACCCAGCACCACCGGTTCGATCAAAGCGGGCATATCTGCCGGATCCATTTGAGCATCGCCAGCCATCACAACAGCGACATCAACTTTCTGATCGCAGCACCATTTATAACCTGTGGCGATAGCACCTCCTACGCCCTGATTTTCGGTATGCTCAATCAATTCTAGGCGCCCATCTAAAGAAGATTCTTCAAGATACTCCTTTACGCGGGCGCAAGTACTATCACTGCTGCAATCATCGACAACGATTATCTTATCGACGAAATCAGGCATCGTTTCGATGACGCGCCCGATCAACTTCTCCTCATTATAAGCCGGCACAACCACAGCGATTGAATTATCCTTGTACATTTCGCGCTACCCCTTGCCGCATATCGCGGCGATTACTTTTTGGGCTGCATTCCCATCCCCAAAAATCGGGGGAGGAGGTTCATCTGGCCAGTGATGTTGGTTTACCGCCTGCAAGATTTGGGAGGACTCTGCAGTTCTCAAGAGATTCCAACCAACCTCAACGGTCTCAACCCATTCGGTTTCAGGTCTTATCGTGATACATGGCACTGCAAAGAAGTAGGCTTCTTTTTGTACACCTCCGCTATCGGTCAAAATCATGCGGGCATTTTTCTCCAACATCAGCATATCCAGGTAGCCAACAGGATCAATGAATATCGGATTGCGGATTTTTGATTGTAGATCGTGGAGGCCATATTCAGCAATCCTCTGGCGAGTGCGGGGGTGAACAGGAAATATGACTGGTTCATCGATTTCCGCAAAAACAGCCATGATGTTGCGCATGTTCGCAGGAACATCTGTGTTATAGGGCCGGTGGATTGTAGCTAAGAGGTAGCCTTGAGGCTTTAACCCCAGTTTTTGCATGATCGTGGAGCGCCGGCTGGCAGTTTCGGCGAACTGGAGAACCGCATCGTACATCACATCGCCCACCAGATGCACACCCTGGGTGATCCCCTCTTTAGCCAGATTATCTACAGCCGTTTGGGTTGGGCAAAACAAAAGATCAGCGCAATGGTCGGCCAACACACGGTTATGCTCTTCAGGCATCTGGCGATTGAAAGAACGCAGTCCGGCTTCTACATGGGCAACAGGGATATGAAGTTTTGCTGCTGCCAAAGCGCCTGCAAGGGTAGAATTAGTATCCCCGTAGACTAACACCCAATCCGGCGATTCGGCTAATAGCGCCTCTTCGATGCGTTCCAGCATTTGCCCGGTCTGCTGCCCATGAGGGCCAGAACCAACACCCAGGTTGATGTCTGGTTGTGGGATGTTCAATTCATCAAAAAAGACCTGCGACATGCCATAATCGTAATGCTGACCAGTATGTAAGATAAATTCCGAGTGACTGGTCTCCCGCAAGGCTTTGTTAACTGGGGCAGCTTTGATGAATTGTGGCCGGGCACCGAGAACGGTGAAGATTCTAAGAGACCCAGAGTTACTCATCTTCCCCCACAAAAAGAGGCTCACCATCGTGAATCCCGCCTTCGATAATACCGTTAGCGACGCCGGCGCCGCTTACGGCTGTATCACCTATAGTCACCGGCTCGATTTTTGTCTCCAAGAATCTTGGGTCATTAAATAAATAAGCAAATATCGTAGGAAACAAATCTTGCAAAACGGCGATCTCGTCAACTCCCTCAAAATCTTGTGTCGGCCACTTGACTGCCAGGAACACGCCGTACCTGTCCTGGATATCGAGGCGTGATATTTCAGAGAGATCGTAGGAATCCACTGTAACGTGACAATTCTTGGTTAAGTAGGGGCCATGATCACCCGCCACTATGATAATCGCTTCTGGGTCATTTTCGATGATCGCATCGAGGTCCTGTATCATCTCGCGATTGGCTTTCTGCAACCTTTCACGGTATAACTCCAATTCGTTCGGCAGACAGACTCCTGAATTCTGGCTATGGCCCGGCTTTGATGAATGCATATAGACGAATCTGGGAGTCCTTGTGCTGCCGGAAAACACGCTCCTTTTTTTATCGATGAATTGGTCGGGCGATACCTCATCGAATCCAACATCGAAGCGGAATTCCCCCATCATGATGGCTTTTACCAGCGTTTTTGCCGGAGATGTAACAGCCGGGAATGAATAATTATAACCTGGGATAACGCCTCGGAAAACATGATCCGAACTGAAAATTCCATAGGTTCTGTAATCAAACCCTTTCAATAGGTCGACAACTACTCCATTTCCTGAAACGCCGTTTCGCTCATTGCCATAACGTTCAGTCGAGGCGTTTAGAACTGGGCTCATCGAACCAATAGTATAACTCCCAATCGAATAAGTGTGCGGGTAAATACGAAAGCCCAATGCTTCCAGATACTGCTCCTGGGCTTGATTCTCGATCCCATAGGCACGCATCGTTTCATTAATGACATACGAGTCATAGACGAGAAGATAAATATTCGGCGTAATATCCGGTTTCCTGGAATCAACCAACCTTACAAGTGCATTATCAGTCTTTGCGCCAGTTTCTGTTTGGTTACCTGTGGGTAATTTACTATCCGTCACGAAGAATTGGCTAGCACTCGTGGTCACAAAATATATAAGCACTAAAAGATACAAAAGTTTCCGGTTGCTTATATAAAAGAGCCATGTAAACAAAAAAATTCCGGCGAATACAGCCCCTTGAATTTTTAGACTGCCTTCCTGATACCATCCAAATTGCTGGCTCATTATGCTCATATTGATTATCGAAAATGAAACTGCAACTCCAAGGAACATCAACGCCTGTCTAGATCCAATTTTTAAGAAGAGTAAAGGTACCAGGAGAATGAACAAACTAGAAACAAGGATGAATACGGCCATAAGGCCAATGATTTCCAAGATCGAGAGAATTTCAGAATTATTAATGAGATATTGCAGCAATGGAGTCAAAGGGAGCAATACCAGAGTGAAGTCGCCAACAAAAAATCCATCCGCATCATTACGCGAGAACGAAGGCTTCTGCCTTTTTACCGCCAAGAAGAGCACAAATGCATTACCCAGTATGCAAGCAACGTAAAAAAGGTATTTTCCACTTCGAGATACAAAGACGTGATTGACTCCGGGGGGGAGCAACCTCGAAAACGCTACAAAATAAGTTATCAATACCCATAGTGGAAGCAGCATATGGGAGAGCACTAATTCAGCTTTCAAATTTGTTACTAGGAGAGATCTTATTTCTTTGCGGATTTTTTTAAACACGATCTCTTGTCAGCGCCTTTCCATCAGATATAGAAATCGATGAGATTTGTCGATTTTTATCTTTTGATGAATGATGAAGTGAGTTTCAAACTCTTGTTCAAAGGCCTCGCGCGAGTAAGCATCGAAAATATCTACTCGGCTTTGGAGCATTCTGACCACCTGAGAATCGGATTTAGGCACGAATTCGATAACCAACCATTTTCCCA
>CAZVPR010000150.1:0-10047 GCA_964629085.1 uncultured Anaerolineales bacterium | reverse complement strand
TGTATTGGTTTTTGGCTAGAAATCTCTGTGGATGAAATAAGTAGCCAGCACAGGGCGTGGTTTATTGGCTCGTATTCTGCTTGATGTAGTTCCTCCCACATGCGAACCTCTCGGCCCCTATAATAAACTTATCTTCGCCCCAGGTTTGTTAGTGGGTCACCGGCTTTCAAGTTGTGATCGGATTTCTGTGGGGGGGAAAAGCCCACTTACAGGCGGGATTAAAGAATCAAATGCAGGCGGTCGCACGGGATTTCATCTAACCCAACTTGGGATCAAAGCCCTTATCGTTGAAGGCTTTCCCAACAATTCAGGTTTGTGGATAGCTCACTTGTCCATTGATGGGGTCAAATTCTTCCCTGCGAATAATCTGCAAGGACTGGGAGTTTATGACACTGCTGCTCAACTATTGGACCGCTTTGGTAAAGACGTTGCCATTGCCCTGATTGGCCCAGGTGGAGAAATGGGCCTAGCGGGGGCAGGCATCCAAAATATCGATAAAGATCAAGTCCCTTCCCGAATCGCAGCACGGGGCGGTCTGGGTGCGGTGATGGGCTCAAAGAGTCTCAAAGCAATTGTGATCGATGCTACTGGTGGCTTGAATCCTCCCATTGCCGATCTTCAAGCTTTCCGCGTTGCTCGAAAGCGATTTAGTAAGGAACTGATGGCGCATCCGCAAACGCATACCTACGCTGACTTCGGCACCGCTGCGATGACGAGTATGTGTAATGCTTATGGAGCGCTGCCAACGCGCAATTTCTCTATGGGACAATTCGAAAACGCCGAAAAGATAAGTGGCGAACACATGCGCCAACTATTACAAGCACGCGGCGGCCAGAGCGAGACTACTCACGCCTGTATGGCTGGTTGTACCATTCGTTGCTCGAATATATTCGGTGGAACGGATGGCAAAACTATTGTGTCTCCACTCGAATACGAAACTATCGGTTTGATGGGTTCTAATCTGGGTATTGATGATTTAGATTTAGTGGCTCGTTTGAGTTGGGAAGTCAATGATTTAGGATTGGACACCATCGAAATTGGTGCTGCTCTGGGAGTAGCTGCGGATGCGGGACTTATGGAATTTGGGGATGGCGAACGAGCTCTAGAGTTGATCGCTGAAATTCGAGCTGGTACACCTCTTGGGCGGATCCTGGGCAATGGTGCCACAACCTCTGGGAGGGTTCTTGGTGTGGAGCGAGTGCCAGCTGTCAAAGGCCAAGCCATCTCTGCTTACGATCCACGTGCTATCAAAGGAACCGGCGTGACATATGCCACCTCTCCCCAAGGAGCGGATCACACTTGTGGATTGACCATCCGCGCAGACGTTGATCATACGGACCCTCAAGGGCAGGCCGATCTCTCGCGCGGTGCCCAAATAAACATGGCTGGGTATGATACCCTGGGAGCCTGCATCTTCGCAGGGTTCGGTTTCACTGCTGCCCCAGAAACGATTCGCGACTTGCTAAATGCGCGCTATGGCTGGCAGATCGAAGACGATATTTTACAAGTATTGGGACGCGAGACTCTTAAGTTGGAGCGTGAGTTCAATCATCAAGCAGGATTCACACCAGCAAATGACCGCTTACCCGAGTGGATGACACGCGAGCCGCTGCCTCCCCATGGGGTAGTTTTTGATGTACCAGAGCGAGACCTAGACAAGTTATTCAACTGGTAATCTAGTACGGGTATAACTGCATATCCTGATATTCAAACACTCCGCTGTTACCAAACAATGGTGTGTTTTTGATTCCTAAAATCTCAAAATAAATTGGTTCCGGCAGTGTGAATAATGGAACAATGTTGACATGGGTTACCTTTATTTGTTAGAATGGTACAAACATCATACCACTATACCTTTTACGGATAATCTGATGTACAAGCCAATAAAAGCCGGTCGTATTTACGAAAAAATCGTTGAGCAAATAGAACAACAAATTCTTTCAGGTAACTTGGCTCCTGGAGATAAGCTGCCATCTGAACGCGAGTTGGGAGAACAATTCGAGGTCAGTCGTACAGCGGTTCGCGAAGCGATGAAGATTTTGAGACAACGGGGGTTGGTTGAGATAAACCCTGGCCGGGGTACCTTTGTTATTGACAGTACAACTCAAGCTATGCGCCAATCCCTAGGACTGATGGTCAAGATTGAGCAACTTGAAGGCACACAAAATTTGGTGGAAGTACGTGAAATCATCGAGCCGGAGATCGCTGCACTGGCTGCCAGGCGCGCAACTACTGGAGATATTGCTGCCATGAGCGAGGCTATTGCGGCTATGGAAGATGCTCTCGATAGTATCCCAGTTAATATAGAAGCTTTCATTGAGGCTGATCTCGATTTTCATCTTGCCCTTGCAGAGGGTACACAAAATGCTCTTGTTCCGGTATTGATAGATACCTTAATCGATGTTCTTAGAGAGTTGAGGAAAAGAACTTCTAAAACCCCCGGTGGTTTGGAGAGAGCGCAACATCATCACAAACTCATTTTGCAAGCTGTTGAGCGACGCGATCCTGACGAAGCCCGCGAATGTATGCGGTCCCATATGCAGCAAGTTCGCGAAGACAGTGAGGCATCATTATTATTGAACTTAAAACTGTGAGGAGGCGTCTAGCCAGCTCACAGTTTTTTGAATGTATACATTAATCAAAAATTGGAGGCATTATGGCTAATCTTGGTTATGTTGGTTTAGGTGTTATGGGTAGTCGTATCGCTAAACGGCTTATCGACGCTGGACACACAGTTACTGGATATAACCGCACTAAATCGAAAGCTGATTGGCTGCTCGAAGCTGGGATGCAATGGGGTGATACCCCTCGTGCTGTGGCTGAAGCTGCTGATATTACCTTCAGCATGGTCACAAATACCAAAGCTGTTAGAGCTATTACCCAGGGCCCTGATGGCATTCTGTCTGGGTTAGGACCGGGCAAGATTTATGTAGATATGAGCACCGTTAGCCCCGCAGCCAGCCGTGAATTGGCAGCGCAGGTTGCCGAAAAAGGCGCTGTGATGCTCGATGCTCCCGTCTCCGGCAGTGTCGAAACGCTTGAAGCGGGCAAACTATCAGTAATGGTAGGGGGCGATGAGGCCACTTTCGAGCAGGTCAAGCCCTATCTATTGGATATTGCCCCTAAAGCAGCCAACCATGTTGGCGGCAATGGCTTGGCGGTTACTATGAAAATTGCCACCAATCTCAGTCTGGCTGTACAAATGCTAGCCTTTAGCGAAGGTGTGCTCCTGGCCGAGAAAAGCGGTATCCAGCGCGATGTGGCTGCTGAGGTTCTGTTTAATAGTGTGATCGCCTCACCCATGGTCAAATATCGTGGCCCATTCGTCTTGGATATGCCTGATGAAGCCTGGTTCAACGTCAATATGATGCAAAAAGACATGAATCTGGCCATTGAGTTAGGCCAGCAGCTGGATGTGCCGATGCCTACAACGGCTATTACGAACGAATGGCTCACGGCTGCGCGCGGAATGGGATTGGCCGAAAAAGATTTCGCGATTGTTTTTGAAGTGCTGGCACGCATGGCGGGGTTGGGAGATGGGTGAATCAACCAAAAGAAAAACGAAAGCAAAGCAAGATGATAAGTCCGTGGATGGCGAATTGTACATTCACATGTACCAACAGATGGTGAAAATCCGCGAGTTTGAGGAAAAGGTCAATGAACTCTACATGGATGCTACCATGCCTGGCCTGGCTCATCTCTATACCGGACAAGAAGCTGTCGCAGTGGGGGTTTGTGAAGCTTTGCGCATAGATGATTACATTACCAGCACCCATCGTGGTCATGGACACTGCCTGGCAAAAGGGGCTACAGTGGATCGTATGTTTGCCGAACTTTTAGGAAAGGAAGCTGGCTACTGCCGGGGTAAAGGTGGCTCTATGCACATTGCTGATCCGGATTCTGGCAACCTGGGTGCCAACGCTATCGTAGGCGGGAGTGCAGGTATTGCTACTGGTGCAGCACTCTCAGCGAAGATGTTAAATACTGATCAGGTGGCAGTGTGCTTTTTTGGTGAAGGCGCGTTAGGACAGGGCTTGTTTTATGAGGTTATGAATATGGCCCAGCTTTGGAAACTGCCCGTGATTTATGTTTGCGAGAACAACCTTTACAACGAGTACACCCATTACACTGAAACCACTGCAGGTGAACTTACCTTGCGTGCTGAGACCTTTGGGATATTCAGCGAGGTTATTGACGGACAAGATATTCGTGCGGTTTACGAAACCATGCAACGTCTAGTTGAGCGTGCCCGAAGTGGAGAAGGTCCTGCCTTTTTGGTTTGCAATACTTACCGTTATTACGGACATCATGTTGGCGACATTGACCGAGCTTATTACCGTTCAAAGGATGAAGAGCAGGAATGGAGAAAAGAGCGTGACCCGCTGAACATCTTAGCAAATTGGCTGATTGAGCAGGGATATGCTGACCAGGAGATTATTGATCAGATCCACGCGGAGGGGAAAGATGAAGTTGATGCTGGCGCGGAATTTGCTATCAATGCTCCTTACCCAGATATCAGCGAGGTAGATCAACATGTCTACGCATAATGCCAACGGTCGTCAGATCACTTTTGGGCAGGCAATCAATGAAGCTCTGGCTGAGGAAATGCGCCGCGACACTACGATTTATATTATTGGTGAAGATGTGGCTGAGGCAGGTACACCCTTCAAGGTTCTCAAGGGCCTCGTGGAAGAATTTGGTACTGAACGAGTGATCGACTCACCAATTTCAGAAGCTGGCATCACTGGTATCTCCGTCGGCGCAGCGATGACTGGTATGCGCCCGGTTGTAGATATTATGTTCGGCGACTTTATTCCTCTCACCATGGAGCAAATGGTGAATCAGGCTGCCAAAGTTCATTATATGTCAGGCGGCAAACTGAGGGTACCTATGGTATTGCGTACCACATTAGGAGCAACTCGTCGCTCGGCTGCGCAACATTCCCAATCTCTGCATGTTTTCTTCAGTCACATTCCCGGTCTCAAGGTAGTTGTTCCCTCGACACCTTATGACGCCAAAGGGCTGCTCAAGACTGCCATACGTGATGAGAATCCTGTTGCTTTCTTTGAAGATAAGATGATGTACCAGCTCAAAGGTTATGTGCCGGATGAGGAATATACCATCCCCTTTGGCGTAGCCGATATCAAGCGGGAAGGGTCAGATATCACCATTGTGGCCACAAGTAGTATGGTGCATATCGCCCTGGGGGCAGCGAAAACCCTCGAAGATGTAGGAATCAGCGCTGAGGTGATTGATCCTCGGACGACATTCCCTCTGGATAAGAAGGTCATTATTGAATCAGCTAAAAAGACTAGCCGGGCGATTGTAATAGATGAGGGATATGAACGTTACGGTGTGACCGCTGAAATTGCCTCAGTAATCGCCGATGGCGCATTTTATTACCTGGATGCGCCGGTAAAACGTATGGGTGCCATGGATGTGCCTGTCCCCTTTTCTCCAGCGTTGGAAGACTTGACTGTTCCAACAGAAGAGTCTGTCGCAACGATGGCTAAAACCCTTTGCGGAAAGGTATAAGAGGAGAAATATCGATGTCAGGGAGAGTTATTGAAAAAGTTGGATTTATTGGCCTGGGACGTATGGGTGCCCATATGGCAAATAATATCCTCAAAGCGGGGTTTGATTTGGTTATCCATAACCGTTCAAAGGAGAAAATGCAACCCTTTGTTGAGCAAGGAGTGAGAGCGGCTAGTACGCCGCGCGAAGCCGCGAGCAGCGCGGATGTTGTTATCACCTGTTTGATGGATGATCAATCTATGCTCGATAATGTCATGGGGGAAGATGGAATCTTATCGGGGCTCAAGCCTGGTGGAATTCATATTGGCACAGCTACGATCTCGCCTTCGGGTGCCAGGAGATTGTCTGAACTACATCAAGCCCATGGAAGCGATTATATATCAGCCCCCATCTTTGGCAGACCAGATGCTGCCGAGGCGGGCACCTTGCTTTCTTACGTCTCGGGTAATCCCGAGGCGATCTCTGCCTGTGATAACCTTTTCCAGGCATATACTAAAAAGCACATCAATATGGGGGAAGACCCGGGTGTAGTAAACAGCATAAAACTTGCTATGAATTTTATGCTCGTTGCTCTTGTTGAACTCTATGCAGAGGTATATACATTTGCGGAAAAAAGTGGCATTGACCTGGAGTTTACCGAAGAGCTGATTCACACTGTCCTGACACATCCTGTGATGCACGAATATACAACCAGGATTCGAGTTAGAGAATTTGAGCCGGCAGCGTTTGCTCTGAGTGCAGGTTATAAAGATGTCGAGCTGATGTTGCAGGCATCTTCACACGTCCATGCACCACTTGCAATCGCTGGCCTGGCACGAGATAAGTTTCTCACCGCGCTGGCCAATGGCATGGCTGAAAAAGATTGGAGTGCGGTTTCTGAAATTACCCGGGGTCAAGCTGCGTTGTGATGGGCTTGTCCTCGATATGGTTTTTATAAGGAGTAAAAAAAACCAATGACACTTGGAACTATGGCCACCGATGTTGAAATGCGGATCGATTTCGATGCGATGCGAAAGTACCGCCTGCAGCGCGCTAGGGAAATGATGGATAAATACGATCTGGGCGCGCTTGTATGCTTTGACAATGATAATATCCGTTACATCACCAACACTAACCTACATGAGTGGACGCGCGGTAAATATTTCCGTTGGTGTGTGTTGCCGCGAGATGGAGAGCCTTATCTTTTCGAGGTGGGCACTGCTGCGGTCGTCAAGCGAGAGTTGTGCCCCTGGCTCAAGCCTGAGAATATACGCCCTTCTATGCCCTGGCATCGCGGTGCCAACCCGCGTGCCCTGAATTTTGAGCTAGCCCGTAATGCAGTGGGGGAGATAAAGGCCATTTTGCAGAAACACGGTGTTGCAGATATGCCCGTGGGTGTCGATGAGATGGAGATGTACTTCATCGATGCCATGCAACATCATGAGTTGAAGATTGCAAACGCGTACGATGCTATGTTCGATGCCCGTATCATCAAGTCAGCGGAAGAGTTGAAAATTATTGACTTATCCGCTTCCCTGGTCGATGGTGTCTACGCTCAGGTGGCCGATTTCGTCAAACCAGGTGTCCGGGAAAATGAGATCGTCGCCCTGATCTCCGGCTGGCTGATCGAGCACGGCGTGGACCGTATCAGTGGTATTAACTGTGTCTCCGGACCGCGCAGCAACCCTCACCCTCACGACTTCTCCGATCGCATGGTTCGTCCCGGCGATCTGGTTTTTATTGACATCATGAGCCACTATCTAGGCTATGCCACTTGTTATTACCGTACTTTCGCGGTTACCCGCTCTACTCAACGTCAGCGAGATGTGTACCAGCGCGCCCTGGATTGGTTGCAGGCCAGTATTGACGAGGTGCGCCCCGGCGTTTCCACCGCAGATATCGCTTCGGTATGGCCTACTGCTCAGGAGTTAGGTTACAAGGATGAGACCGAAGCTTTTGCCCTGGCCCTGGGTCATGGTATTGGCCTTAGCCATCACGAAAAACCGTGGATTTCGCGTGCTTATTCTTTGGAGCATCCCGTGCCTATTGAAGCGGGTATGCACTTCGCTTTGGAAACTTTCTATGGCGAGGAAGAAGATGGCGCCCGCATCGAATCTCAGGTTATTGTCACCGAAGACGGTCACAGAGTGATCACCAAATGGCCGTGTGAAGAGTTGATGGTTTTGGATCCGAGATAAGTGTAGAAAATATTGGAGGTTACGCTGGCAACTAAAGTTATCATGCCCGCCCTGGGGATGGCACAAGAAACTGGCCGTCTTATCGCCTGGCTCAAACAGGAAGATGATCAAGTCACCAAGGGCGAACCCATTATGGAAGTCGAGACTGATAAGGCCACGGTTGAAATCGAGGCATCCGCGAGTGGTGTGCTTGGCGGAGTCAGCGCGCAAGCGGGTGAAGATATCCCTGTTGGGCAAGTCGTTGCCTGGATATTATCACTGGACGAGTCTATACCGGAAGAAGAAACTGTACTTGAAGTACGTGCAAAATCTGTGAGTGTTTCTCAAGCATCTGCTTCATCAGTTTCCCCTGTAGCACAACGGATGGTGGTTGAATATGATCTCGATCTTTCCCAGGTCAAGCCTGCTGGTGGGCGCGTTGGAAAAGCCGATGTGTTGGCATATCTTGAAAAACAATCCGCCGCAGGAAATGGGGCACGTCTAATCCCTGCTTCACCTAAAGCCCGGCGGATAGCTCAGGAAAACAATCTGGACTTAGCTACTATAGAAGGAAGTGGCCTCGAAGGTGCTGTTCTTGCCAACGATGTGTTGACAACGATATCTGCAATTACCAAAGACGAAAAATTGGCAGTTGCGCATGTGGAGGCTTTGCCCGTAAGCACCGTCTGGCAACGCATGACGGAACGCCTCACACAAAGTTGGGTAAGCGCGCCCCATTTCTACTTGCAACGCGAGGTAAACGCCAGTAGTTTGATTGCCTGGAGAGAACAAGTATTGGCTCACACTGATCTACGGATCACTTTTACTGATCTTCTAGTGAAATTGGTCGCTTCAGCATTAAGGTTTCATCCCCGCGTGAACGCTGCATGGCATCAAAATAAGATATTGCTCAATAGTGAAATTAACATCGGACTAGCGGTGGCTGTGGAAGATGGTTTGATCGTCCCAGTGATACACCAGGCAGACAAACTAGGCTTGTTGCAGATCGCTGAGCGGCGCGCCGAACTGACTCGCCTTGCCAAGGATAGTAAATTGAATCTGAACGATCTGCAGGGCGGCACTTTTACGGTCAGTAACCTGGGTATGTTTGGTGTGGATGTCTTCAACGCTGTGCTCAACCCCCCCCAGGCAGCCATTCTTGCTGTGGGGCGCATCGCCGATCGTGTTGTTCCAGTAGATGGTCAACCTACTGTACAACCCATGCTAGTTCTAAGCACCTCCTACGATCACCGGGTTGTCGATGGGGCCCGTGGTGCGGCATTCCTGGAAACGCTAGCAGATCTAATCGAGGAACCATTACGAATATTGGAATAAATGAAACCAAAACATCGATGTTTGCTTGACACCGGATAATTGATATGTTACGATGAATTTGTGCGACAATGGCAAACGCAGTACGACAATGTCGCACAAATTCATTTCACAGTCAAAAAACATCGAAAATATGTCATCACAAAGACGAAACGATCGAAAGATTATAAATTCTGTACAGAAGGCAATTGATATTCTTAATTTGTTTGATCATCAAAAATCCGAACTTGGAACTACAGAGATCGCAAAGGTTTTGGACATGCCAAAGAGCACAGTCGCTGGTCTGATTCATACCCTTGAGGTCAACGGCTATCTGGATCAAGACGCAGAAAACCGTAAATACAGCCTTGGTCTCAAACTCGTTGAACGGAGCAGTATGTTACTCAATCAATTGGATCTTCGTCAGGTGGCTCTGCCGCATCTTGAGGTGTTACGTGATTGGTGTAACGAGAGTGTAAATTTGGCCATTCGCGATAGTGCAGAAGTGGTGTACATCGAACGACTCTTTGGTACCAGCGGGCTTGGAATACGTTCTGAAATTGGTAAACGAGAATTGGCACATAGTACTGCACTAGGAAAAGCATTTTTATCCCATTGTAGTGATGAGGAATTAACGACATTCATCACGCAATATGGGTTACCGTCCGTTACGCAACACACCATCACAGATGGTGGTCAATTTATTCATGAGATTCATGAAACTCAAGAGCGAGGATACGCGCTTGATAATGAGGAAAATGAATTAGGTGGGCGTTGTATAGCAGCTTCAGTTGTAAATTACCTTGGCCAACCGATAGCGGCAGTAAGTATTTCCGTACCTGTCCAGCGATTTCCCGATTCCAAGGTTCCGATTTTTGGTGAGAAAGTTAAAGTAGTAGCCGATACGATATCTAGCCGGCTAGGGTATTTGCCCGAAGAATAAGATATACATTATAGGATCGAAATTGTGACAGACACTAATATAAGAAAAAATCTTGGTAACTACCAAGCCATGAAAATCAAATAAAGGGCTAACGAAAAACAA
>CAZVPR010000149.1:0-10088 GCA_964629085.1 uncultured Anaerolineales bacterium | reverse complement strand
CGCCCATGGCGTGACCACCATATGTGGCTAAACCACGGGAAATCCCATAGAGCCAATATGTCCGACGATCAAGTATCATTCGGCGCGGTATAATGCCCGATCGTCGGAATTTTTGATCAAATCCAATATTGGAGAGTTTTATGTCAGAAGATCACACCTCATCGCATTCTCAATCCATAATTGACAAAACTGTGAAGTGGCACTCGATCGATTTAGAGGGGGTTATTGATCGGCTTGATGTCAACCCCGATCAGGGACTAACGAAAAATGAAGCCAATCGGCGCATCGAGGTATACGGAGCCAATAAATTAAGGGAAGCTCCGCCCACGACGATCTGGGAAATGCTATGGGAGCAATTTAGCGATTTTGTGGTCATGCTGCTGATTGTGGCAGCGGTCATTTCTGCTCTTTTGGGCGATTGGATCGAAGCCGCGGCGATCATGGCCATTGTATTGTTGAACGCTGCTCTTGGTGTTATTCAAAATCGTAGGGCAGCGAAAGAACTGGCTGCGTTGAAACAGTTGGCAGCCCCAGAGGCGAACGTTATGAGAGATGGCAGCCGCGTTAACGTCCCTGGGATGGAACTAGTGCCAGGAGATATTGTTTTTCTCGAAGCTGGAAACTACATCCCTGCGGATGTGCGTCTGCTGGAAACTGTCAACCTTCGGGTGGATGAGGCCCCCCTGACGGGTGAGTCAGTCCCAGTGAAAAAAGACGCCCGTATGCTGTTGCCCCCTGATACTCCCACTGCTGATCAAGAGAACACAGCTTTTATGGGTACCGTGGTTACTTATGGGCGCGGCAAAGGTGTTGTTGTCGGTACAGGGATGGCCACGCAAATCGGCCAGATCGCTGAACTGTTGCAGTCGGTCGAGCAAGAGCAGACTCCATTGCAGAAACGACTCGATCAATTGGGAAGGACCTTGGGGTGGGCCGCACTGGCCGTTTGTGGTCTGGTTTTCTTGATCGGGTGGCTGCGCGGCACTCCGCCCCTGGAGATGTTCATTATTGCTGTCAGCCTGGCGATTGCAGCCGTTCCCGAGGGCTTGCCCGCGGTTGTCACCATCAGTCTGGCTTTGGGCATGCGCGAAATGATCAAGCGCAATGCCCTCATTCGGCGCCTTTCCTCCGTTGAGACGCTGGGTTCGGCAACTGTGATCTGCTCAGATAAGACCGGCACACTAACTCAAAATGAAATGACTGTGACGCGCGTGGCGGCCGATGGCGATTTCATCGATGTCACCGGCAGCGGCTACAATTTGCAAGGCGAATTTCTCCGAGACGGCCGTCCGGTCAAATTGACCGATTACCCGGCCATACTGACAACCCTCTGGATTGGAGCCCTGAATAACGACGCCGTACTTGAAACGCAACGTTTGAGTGCTGATGAAGTTACCTATCGCGTTGTCGGCGATCCTACCGAAGGCGCTTTGCTGGTGGCGGCAGCCAAAGCAGGAGCTATGCCCAGCCCTTTGAACCAGGCTTATCCTCGCATTCAGGAAGTGCCCTTCGATTCGGAACGCAAGCGCATGGTCACCGTGCACACCGTCAACGATCCAGACCCAAATGATATTTCACCCTTCTATGACCAGGATCAACGCCAGTGGTATGTCGTCGCCGAAAAGGGTGCACCGGATGTTGTGTTGCAGCAATGCACCCATTACCAGGATCGCAACGATAAGGCCGTTCTATTAGATGATGAACAGCGTCGCCGGATCATGGTGGCAAATGACAAAATGACACAGGACGCTTTGCGTGTATTAGGTGTTGCTTACCGTGTCGCCCCAGAATTGGATAACGACCACGATGGCGAGTTCATGGATGATGATCTGGAAGAGAATCTGATCTTCGTTGGCCTGATCGGCATGATCGATCCTGCTCGCCTCGAGGTTCCGCCGGCATTAAAGACCGCATCTCACGCCGGTATTCGTACCGTGATGATCACTGGCGACTATCCCAACACAGCCCGCGCTATCGCTGATGACATTGGTTTGCTTCGAGAAGGCCACGATGTGCTCACTGGAGTAGAACTCGATGAGATCGATGACCCGGCTTTGCAAGAAAAGGTAGCGCACACGGATGTATTCGCTCGGGTTTCCCCACAACACAAAATGCGCGTTGTGCAGGCTTTGCGCACCAATGGCGAAGTTGTGGCCATGACCGGTGATGGCGTCAACGATGCCCCTTCCATCAAACAGGCCGATATCGGCGTGGCCATGGGCATTACTGGCACTGATGTTACTAAAGAGACGGCCGACATGGTGCTCACCGATGACAATTATGCCAGCATCGTCTCGGCTGTCGAACAGGGCCGCGTGATTTACAGCAATATCCGCAAATTTGTTTTCTACCTGCTCTCCTCCAATGTGTCGGAAATTATGATCATTTTCCTGACAACTCTGGCAGGCTTGCCCACACCTCTGACGGCTATCCAGCTTTTGTGGTTGAACCTGATCACCGACGGCGCCCCAGCTCTGGCGCTCGGTTTGGAAAAGGGCGATGAAAACATCATGTTGGAAAAACCCCGCCCCAAGACCGAACCTATCATCAACCGTACCATGGGAGTCGGTCTGTTGGTGCAGACCATCATCCAGACCAGCGCTGTACTCCTGGCCTTTGGTCTGGGCTTATTGTGGCACCTGGAGTCCGGCGCATTTGTGCCCCCAGGGAGCAACCCAGTCCGCTATCTTCTGGAGCATGACTGGAGTGGTGTAAACGTCCGCACAGCCGAGACAATGGCTTTTGTCACTCTGTCATTATTGGAGTTGTTCCGAGCCTACACTGTGCGGTCAGAGAAGAGTTCTATCTTCCGCATCGGGGTTTTCTCCAATCGAGCTATGCAGTACGCGGTGAGTTTCTCGCTAGTTTTGCTCTTACTGGTTGTAAATGTCCCCTTCCTGCAACCAATCTTCAATACCTATTTCTTATCGCCTCGTGAATGGGGTGTGGTCCTTGGATTGGCATTGTTGCCTGCGATCGCGGAGGAGATTACCAAGGTTTTTTTGCGAAGAGCGAATGGATAATCAAAACCAAAGTATGTGCGAAAATTGATTGTTTGATTTTCAGGATCAGAGTGGAAAATAAGAAAGAGGCTGTCGTTTTTGCCGACAGCCTCTTTCTTATTCCTCTTCAAAATCATCTTTACTGATGAAACTACCACCCGTTATTGTTCGATCTACTAACTTCCTGTTTTTGTCAAAGGACATCTCGACCTCTATAGGCCGGTAGCAGCGCTGATTTCCAATGATCACCTTGCGGCTAAAATAGGTGTCTTTTTCGCCCTTCGCGCCATAGCGGATACTGAGATCGTTATACAAATTGACGCGGGTTTTGATTTTTTCATTGCAGTGGTTACATTGCACATACAGCCAGTAGGTAGGTGTTTTGTCTGGGCTGGCTGAAAAGAATTGGCCGATTTTTTTGAGGAAGCTCATCGTGTTCTCCGTTAGTAGGTGATTAGGTATTGGGTGATCAGGAATGTGAGCCTAATTCCTGGTAACCCGTACCTAATACCTGATTGATAGTTCTTGTCTTAGGTAAATAATATCTGCACCCTAAGAAACCGTTCCACAGCATTATAAAACTGTTCAATGGTCTCTGGTTTGCGGAAGCCGTGACCTTCACCAGGGTACAAATGATACTCGTGGGGAACGCCGTTGCGTTTTAGGGCCGCCACAATGGCATCGGATTGAGATTGCGGTACAACTTTGTCGTCCTCGCCCTGGAAGACGATGATCGGGTCCTGTATTTGGTCGGCGAAGTTGATTGGGGAACGCTGGTGGTATATTTCGGCAGCCTCGGGTAGTGAACCTAGCAGCGAATCGGAATAATGGGCCTCGAATTTGTGGGTGTCCGCGACCAGGGTAAATTGGTTAGCAACCCCGTACAGGCAAACGCCTGCTCTGAATACTCCAGGATAATCTACTAGGGCTTTGAGTACGGTAAAGCCACCGGCGCTGCCTCCCATGATCACCAGCCGTTTTTCGTCAGCCAGGCACTGCTCAATCAGATGACGCGCTCCACTGACGGCATCCTCGACATCATAGATGCCCCATTTGCCATTGAGCATCTCTCGATATTTGCGTCCATAGCCGGTGCTGCCGCGGTAATTTACCTGCAGTATGGCATAACCACGCGAAGTAAAAAACTGCACGTTGGAATAAAACGCCGCGCCGCGCTGGCTGGTTGGCCCCCCATGAATCAGTACCATCAACGGTGGTGCGCCAGAGCTCTCGAACTGATCGCTTTGAGGTGAATATAACAACCCATGAACATCGTTCCCGTCCATGCCGGACCAGGTGATAGCCTCGGCCTTAGTGTATGTAGAGGCTGGTAAATCTTCGGATGTTGACCGTTGCCGGATGAGTGGGGCTTTGTTCGAATCTAAGGTTATTATTCGGCTGGGAGTGCGCCCACCTGATGCGATCAACGCAATTTTGTTTCCCTTTGGGGCGACGGCAATTTGCTCAAGCCAGGTATATGCCTCAGGCAAAGCTACCGGCTTACTTTCGCCATTCTGAATGTCCATTTGCCACAGATCAGAACTGGCATTTTGAATGCGCGTGTAGAACATGCTCTGTCCACTTGAACTGAACCCATAGGTGCGCATTCCCTGCACCCAGGCGGGGATACCATGTTCAGCCTTTGCATCGGTCAATTGGCGAATTTGCTTACTTTCTAAATCATAGAGATAAAGCTGCCACCAGCCGCTCTCATCCGATACGTAGGCCAGGTGGCGACCATCAGGCGAAAACTGCGGCTGGAAAATTGCTGTGTTTTCATCTCCGGCAATCACTTCGATTTCGCCAAATTCCACTTGCCCACTTGCCAATTGCAAACCTGCAACATTTAATCTAGTTCCATCCCAGGGCATTTGCGGGTGATTCCAGGCGATCCAGGCTATTTTGTCGCCTGTTGGGTGCCAGCAAGGCTGCATATAGAAATCATCGCCGGAAACAAGCTTTTGGGGCCAATTCTCTCCCTCAGTGTCAGTTATGGCGATGCTATCGTTGCCTTCGTACGTGTGAACAAAGAGAAGAAAATTCCCATCGGGGGAAACAGCAGGGGATGCTGCTGCCCCAAAGGCCGGTGTGATGGGTTGGGGGACTCCTTTTTGGGTGGCTTGCCGGTAAATACGTTTGGATAGTTTCTCAACGAAGTACACCCAACCTTGTCCGACGGTGAAATCTCCACCCCCATAGCCGACACCTGCGCTGGCGGTCAATTCACTGTTTAGGTCGCGGTGAGCATTGCCATCGGGAGGCTGCACAACTAGCACGCCCTGGCCGCCGCGGCTCTCTCGCCAGACCAGAGAGCCGTCATGATCCCAGGCCACATCGCTGAAACTAATGCCCTTGGATAAGCGGCTGGCTGAAATAGGACTTGGCCATAGGCCAAAAGTGATCTTTTTCTTGTTCATAAAAATTCTCTGTTGAATTTTGATTGAATAAAACCTAGTACCAATCAGTGATATCTAGCTGAGCGATTCTTTTGAACTCGTTTGTGTTGTGAGTAACTAAGGTTGATTTCTTTGCCAAAGCTGTAGCAGCAATTAATGTATCATATGGGCCAATAGGATTGCCTTGCCCTTCTAATGCGGCTCTGATTTGAGATGCCTTTTTAGCTTCGCTCGAGCCAAATGGTAACAATTGAACTATTGACAAAAGGCCGCCTAGTTGATTTTTCCTTTTGCTTGGTGAGGTTGACTTGGCAATTCCCACCTCCAATTCATAAATGACAATGGCTGGGATTCCAATTTCGCTTGGTGGAGTGAGTAACAGATTATTTGCAACGTTCCCCATTCCTTTAAAAAAATAAATCAGCGTGTTCGTATCAAGAACGTACATCACAGCGATTCCCGCTCAGTATCCGGCTGGTATTCTTCTCTAATTTCCTTTAAAGTAGGAAAGTCTTGCCAGGCTCCTGCCAATGCAACGACATGATCTGGCCATTCAGACTGAAGTTTCTCACGAATTAGTCTCGCCACCCATTGACTTTGCGAAATACTTTGAGTTTTAACAAACGATCGTAGTTTTTCTTCTGTTTCCTTGTCCAAATAAATAGTGATTTGAGCCATGGGTGGGGACCTCCTTAACAATTATAAGTTATATTATATGTGTCAGAGATGTGGCTGTCAATCCGACCTGATTGGCGCGAAGGTAAACCGATGAATAGGTGATGGCCCTAAGGTTGTAATAGCTTCGCGGTGCGTTTTCGTACCATACCCTTTGTGCTCGGCAAGGCCATAGCCTGGATGTTGTTCGTCAAGTTCTAACATCAGAGCATCGCGACTGGTTTTGGCAACTATCGACGCCGCAGCGATACTCAACGAGCGTGCATCCCCTTTGATCAGAGACGTTTGTGGAATTTGGATGTCCGGCATGAATATGTAGTCGAGCAGTAAATGTTCTGGAGCAAGTTGCAGGGCAGCCAGGGCCCGCCGCGCCGCCAGCCGGGTGGCTGGCACAATGTTGAGGGTGTCGATTTCGGTTGAGGATGCCAGACCCACCCCAACTGATAAGGCGATCTCTCGAATGGTTTGGGCACTGGATTCCCTTTGAGTTGGGGTCATTTGCTTGGAATCGCGTACCCCGCCTAACTTCAGAGCAGTTTCGTCATTATTAGGCAAAATCACTGCCGCGGCCGCGACTGGTCCAGCCAGGGCACCGCGTCCGGCTTCATCAATTCCTGCTATGTATGAAATCCCAGAATTCCAAAACTGGGTTTCGAATTGTAAATCGGGAGAATCGGGTATGAGCGTGGGATCAATCCTCTTTGGCATACAGGCCCCGTCGAGCATTTCTTCGAATGGTCCAAATATCCAGCGCCATTTGCAGCGCGTCCTGAACGGGACTGAGTTTCGTGGCCGGATTGAAATACCAGGGAATGGGGATCTCTTTGATGTGGTAATTGCGGCGACGGGCTATATAAAGCAATTCAATATCGAAGGACCAACCATTGAGGGTTTGTTGATTGAAAATGTCTTCCACAATGGGGGCACGGAAACATTTAAACCCGCATTGGGTGTCTTGTAATCCAGGTAGTGCTAACAAACGGATCATCAAATTGATGGCTCGGCCGCCTAAATGGCGATATTCAGGCTCGTCATAGCGTACAGCTCCCGGAGCTTCGCGCGAGCCGATTGCGATGTCAAAATCTTCCAGCATTGGCGGGATGAAACGGTTTACCTCTTCGATGGGCATCGATAGGTCGGCATCGCACATGAAACGGTATTGCCCACGGGCAGCAAGCATTCCTTTTTGAACGGCACGACCTTTGCCGGGAAGGGTTTCTTGCAGCACGGAATAAAGCGAAAATTGATCGGAATAGGATTGCGCAATATCGTAGGTTTTATCCTGGCTGCCGTTTTCTATGACCAATACTTCAGCCTGGTAATCCTGTTTTTTCAGAAACTCAAAAACCTGCTTCAGCGTATCAGGCAGGCGTTGCTCTTCATTATACGCGGGGATGATTATCGATAGGAGGGGGGAATCCACTATAGTGTCCAGTGAGGTTGGTGAAGCGTGGTTTGATTTGGCAATGATCCGCTAAAACGTGGGATGTCTTTCAGGCGGTTAGCATAATGATGAACAGGAAGAGCACCAAAACCACAATTTCGGCAACGACAAATGCACCCAGGACCAGCCATTGGCGTTTGGAGAAGTTAGCTTTCCTGCGGATTGGTTTTAGTGCCGTATCAAAACCAGCATCCAATGAATGGGAGATGTCTGTGCTGGGAGTATTATCGATCACAGTTTCTTCTGGTTTATTTGTCAATCTTGCAGATAATTCTTCAAGTATTCTAAACCGTTGATTTTGATCGATAGCTGATGGATCGCCAGCCAATTGAGCAGTAAAGCGTTCCAGGGCATCTACCAGTACAATCCGAATTTCTGGGCGGATGGCATCGACATGGGTGCCAGGATCACTGAAAGCCAGAACTCCTGTTACGGGAATGTCAGAATATCCGTTCTCCCCAAAATAGGTTTCAACGGCTTTGGCTATCAAGGATGCCCGCATGATCAGGTTGGGTTTGGCTGATTGGAATGAACCACTGCGGTTATTCATGATGGTCCAGGTCCCGCCTTGTGTGCGGAAGACACCTTTGGCTGGACTGTTATAAATGGTGGTAATTCCTGGAGGGCCGATCAAAATGAGCGGGATGATTAGATCGGTATTAGGCAGGGGAACGTTTCGAAGAAGCGTATAGGAATTGTCGAGGGATTTCAACAGGTAGCGGATAATGATATCTTGCGATTTCATTTCAGCAGGCCAATTAGAGCCGAATTTTAGTATGGCCTGTGTGCGCTCTGCTAATGAAATTTTGCCGCCCTCATAAGGTATAGGGGAATAGTCTCGGACATTCATAGCCACAACTCCGACAATTACATAACCGATTATGTCGAAAAATTATACCAGTGAGAAGTAATATCATCCCCACCTAACAAATCTGAAATCACCTTTACCGTGGTAGATACGATTTAAAACAAAGGAATTCCTTCTAAGTAATCTTTCTCACCTTTGTTGTCCCCGGAGACGATTTTTTCAACGCCTTCTTCACCCACGAGACTGATTGGGTCGGCAAGTTCGAAATCGTTTCCCAAAAAAGGCTTGCGCTGTCCAAGGAGATAACGTTTCCCGTTTTTGAGCTGCTCAACAAGAGATGCCCGGTCAAGCATTAACCAGTCCGAGAAGACGAATCCTGAACGTTCGTAAGCTCGAACCCAGGCAATATTTCCGTCTGAACCATAGCGCACGGCTTCGATTACACCATCATATTTTTTCTTTCTAATCATGGCAATTCCTGGAGTACATATCGCAAAATTTTGTAGGTATTTGCATATACAAAAACGTGAGGCCCAAACGTGAGTGATAGATTTCCTGTTCACGTTTACCGCATCACGTTTTGCAAAATGGTCGGGGTGGGCGGACTTGAACCGCCGACCTCTGCGTCCCAAACGCAGCGCGCTTCCATCTGCGCTACACCCCGGCGGATGGGAGTATAATGCCAATCAGCCTTTACCGTCAAGGAGAATTTATGTCCGGCAAGTTTATGCCTTTACTTTACCAGGCTCATCATCAACAAGATGTTGAAGATATTCATTTTTGGCAGATCATGGCGAAAGAATACGGGGGTCCCATTTTGGAATTAGGTTGCGGAACCGGGCGAGTGTTGATTCCATTGGCGCAGACTGGATACCGTGTTTTTGGGTTAGATCTCGATTCACAAATGCTTGGATTTCTACAATCAAGAATTCCGAATGAACTGAACCAGCGGGTTTCGCTTATTCGAGCGGATTTTCGGCATTCCTGCCTGTCGAACCGCTTTCCTCTGATCATGATGCCCTGCAATACCTACAGTACGATTAAAATTTCTGACCGCCTCTTGGTGTTGAATCGGGCACGAGTGCACCTTTCTGTGGGGGGCGTTTTCATTGTTAGCATGCCCAATCCTTCTACACTTCAGTCGCTGCCCATGAAGGGGGAAACTGATGTTGAGACTTGGTTTCCTCATCCGCAAACAGGGGATAACGTACAAGTTTCTAGTGCGTGGATGCGCAGCGGGAAGGAGGTTTCCTTTTCCTGGCATTACGATCACTTATTGTCAGACGGCCGCGTAAATCGATACTCGCTTTCAACAAAGCATGAAATCCAGGATGTGGCTGCTATTTTGGACGAATTCGGCAAAGCAGGCTTTAAGGGTGTAACTATGTATGGGGATTATGATCAATCTGAATATTGCGAAGAATCTCCGTATTTGATCTTGGTTGGAAACCCCTAACCCGGACGAGCTGACCCAAAAAATGATGAATCCACGAAGTTCACGAACGAACTCATCGAGGTGATCCGCAAGTATTGGGGGAGAAATACGCTCAGGCCTTGATGTTTTTCGAGAAACCCAGATTTTGTCAAAATCCGGGTTTCAAAATTAGTCAGAAATTGATTATTCCTAGTGCTGTTCCGAAACACATATTTGGGAAATCCCGAAAATCTATCAAGAAAATGCATTAGGTAGTCCGTCTCGCGATAACAAACAATAGACCTCTTGCAAAAGTCATGATTTAGCCTGAAGTTCAAGGTTGTAAATA
>CAZVPR010000148.1:0-10159 GCA_964629085.1 uncultured Anaerolineales bacterium | reverse complement strand
TAGCACCTTGTTCATTCCATGTTGCTAAATTTAGGTACCAATAATTTTCCAATGGTTGGGGATTATTGGGATCGATGATTTCGTACCCCATGGAAGGTGCGTTGACTTTGAAATACCCGTAAATCTCGATGGAATTGATATTCCCACCATCATCGACATCATTGGTATGCAGGAAAGAGAAGGTGACATCAACAAATTGGATTATATCGAATTCGACCAGCTCCTCTGTGTATCCAAAACAGGGAATCTGAACCCAATTACTCCATGGACCGTAGATCACTTCGCTCAGAGGATCTTCAACGACTCCGGATTCCATTTCATCGGTTTCAAAAAAGGTTGGGTTTTCCGGCTGGAACCAGAGCCTGACGCTGTAGTAAATTTTGCCCGTACAATGTTGGGGGGGTACCAGGAACATCGTTGCCTCATTCCAGGCTTGCCACGTAGCGCTAATCGTATCACCCGCGACGGCGACATCGAAACCCACTTTTCCGTCAAACGATTTCAGTGTCTCGTAGCTATGGCAACCCTCCAGTCCCCCGATGCAATCTGGATTCGGGAAAGTCCCATCGGGGTACCAAAGCAAAATAGGCTGCGGATTTTGGCTTTCGGTGCCAAAAGTATATGGAGGTATTGGATAGCACCACCCTTCCATTTCGGCAGGGGTATCAATCTCTGCAGGGACATGTTTGGCGCACATTTCCGGAGTGTACGAAACCCACAATAATGGCCGTGGTATCCACAACGAGCTGGTAAATTCAGGCATCAAATTGTTGTCCTGGGTAAAAGGGCTGCCAGCTGTAGATCCTGGTCCAATAGGAAATAAATCATCTTTGCTTACGAAATCAAAGGGTTCAAAGGTTACTTCTGCCTGCAGTTCGGGATTACTAATGATGTGTGGATCAAAGTATTCGGGAGTCAGATCTTGAACAAATAAATCGCCCAATTGCACGAGAGCACCATTTTGCCAGCCCCAGCACTCCATGAAAACATCTGAGTATTGGGTGGATGGCTGTCCATCCAGACCATAGGTTTGTAAATGTATTACAGGGCCTCCCGCGATGTATCCCTGCTCGTTTGTCGCGTGAAATCCAAATTGCGGCCAGCGCGTCCAGTTTTTGCCATCTAGCGATACATAACAATAATTCATTTCGGCTGGCTGCGATGGTTTTAGATTGGTTACTTCCAAAGTGACACCCTGAATCAGATCAGGATCTCCGGGGCAATTCGTTGGATCTATATTGGCCATTGCCAGATTGCTCTTGGATTCGCCTTTGCTGTTGAACGCCGCAACGTAATAAGTCAGTGGTCCCGTTACACCGGCATCTTCAAAAGTAATCCATTCATTTTTCGATTGCGAACTTAATGATGTGATGAATTGCCAAGTTGAATCGGTAGGTGAATTACGGAATATTGCGAAGCCTTCCTCGTTTAACGAGAGATCGTGAATCAATAGATTTACCCCACAGGACGCCGGCTCTGCGATTAGCTCAGGAGCAGCAGGTTTATCAGCCGTTGTCAAACTATTGATCCAATTGGCTGGAGCACCACTCCAATGCTCAGCACTTCCCATGGTTTGATTTGTTGCAGGTGCACTGGGAGAAGTATCACCACTAACACCAGAAGCAGGCAAAACTACAGATGAATCCGTAAGGTTTAGGACTTCCAAGTTCGCTTGATTTTCATCGAGAGTCACAAAAACAACCGTTTGGGGGGAGTAATTTTTTTCGCCGCTTTTTTTGATTGCAGCAACTATGAGTGAATAACTCCCTGCCTGCTTGGGTTGCCAAAAGAATGCTGTGGAAAAGGGTTGTGATCCACCACTCGGCGCGGCTTGGACGCTTACTAGTTCGCCATTAATCCACAATTCCATCGCAAGGAATTTCTCGGCTCCCATTGCGATGGCTTTTACTGTTTGCGTATCGTCGGCTGCCAGTTGAGCGCCATCATTGGGACTGCTTATCGTTACTTGCGAGGGGGGAGAATTATCCGCGGGAAGGCCATTGGAATTTTGATATTCCATGAAATTCATTCCCACAACCAGTATCAGCGATCCGGCGACCAGCCCTACCACACCGATGACCGAGCCAACGAGAAAATATCTTAATCGTTTAGTTGTTCTAACGAAAGGATCACTCATGAGATGTCCTCCTTTGCTTGAGCTAAGGTGTGCAAGTATTGCCAGGAGCTGCACCGGCTGGACAGGGGGAAACACAGATTATCCCACCACCAACCTGACGCACAGTACATCCTTGGGCTGGTTGCGGAGTTGGGGTATCTGTAGGGATTGCAGTCGGTTTGGGAGTTGATGTATATGTTGGGGTCGGCGGCGGGGGAGGATTAAATTCTGGAACATTTTCACAACTCCCACTTAGGCTGACGAATTGATCATCTTTTGGCACCGTACATTCAACGCCATTGTTGGCGCCGATCACCTTCCATAGGAATTGGCTTTGGGCGATTATTGGGGCAGTCTGTCCTGGAGTGAAACTATCGTTGGGTTCATACCCAGGTCCAGGGCGGCAAAACAGATTTACTAGAGCCGTGATTGTGCAGGGTTCGGTTTCGGCCGCGGGCGTGAGCGTATATGTTGATGTCGGTGTTGATGTTGGAGTACTTGTAACCTCGAGGGAGTCTTCTGCTTCGGTGATTTCTTCGCCAACAGTGATCATTACCTCATCAAATGAACCAGGTTGTTCGCCGGCTTTGGCACGCACAAGTAATAGATAGGAACCGGGGGCCGGAGGGGTCCAGAGATATTCGCCATAAAATAACGTGCCCGAAATTGATCCTCCCTCACCGGACAAGGCCGCCCGTACACTTGCGGAAAAGACACCGTTTATCCATATTTCAAACTCATTTACGGTATCTAGACTCGTTGCATGGAAAACGATTGTATAAGGCTCCAGAGGTAGATTTGTGTTGTCGAGTGGGGCATCGATCCAGGTTTGACTGGGAACAGACGGGGGTGCAGACAACGGGCTAACAGCAGCCCGAAACGGCTTATTGCATCCAGAAAGAACCAAACCCAAGAGTAAAAATATGACCAAGACTTTTTTCTGTGACATAGCTCTCCTCCGGTGCAAAGATTGGAAATTTCACCAGGCATGTTTCTGCAAATAATCAAATAATGATCATTCAGGCGCGACAATTGTGCTGATTACCTTCGTTGCCGTTTGCTTTTCCGTTGCTGCCACCTTCCCGAATCAATTTGTCAATGATGTGATTTTGATAGGCTTGTACGGTTCAGGTCAGATTTTCGATGAAAATATAAAGATGGGAAATCAATTCTGGCGCTTGTGAAATAGGATACGTATAGTATAAATTATGTTCGACTGAATTGCAATAATCCTGGCGCGTAGATTCATATAAGCTTTGGGTTAAAAAATGACAGACGCCTTCAGGGGGAGAGAAGGCGCCTGTCAACCAGTAGTCAAATGAAAATTTATTCTTCTGCCTCAGCGGCATCTGCCTTTTCGGCATTTACGGCTTCTGCTACTTCTATGGTTTCGTCCACTTCGACGACGATGGTGCACTTGGTAACCAATGCCGCAATCGCCCCAATGGCAGCCAATTGTGGAGCCAGCAACGCGCCGACTACGCCCAACGTCAGGGGGATGTCGATCAACACGCGGCTATTTTCATTTTTAATGGCCACACGGCGAATATTGCCTTGATGCACGATCTCTTTGATCTTGCTTATCAGCTTATCTCCGCTGACCTGAAATTCTTCGGTTCGGGTTTTGGTTTCTTCAGTCATGTCTTTTCCTTTCACAAGACAAAAAAATTAGGTTTATCAATACCATATACGATAAATCCTGCAAAAGGTTTCAAGTATTTTGGAATTTAGTCAATATCATTTATCAACTTAATATCCATGTTATACAACAACGACATCGCCTCCGGAAGGGAAAATTTTGCACCCTTGAGAATGTTCAATTCTGGGCTGATGGTGTAATTCCTGGCCGTGCTGAAATCGGCTTCGCTAAGGTTTGTTTCTACGAAGAGACTTTCGGAAAGATCGCTGCCTTTGAAACCCGCTTGCGTGAGATCGGCTTCGCGAAAATCGACGTCGCTGCAAAGGCAATCTTTGAACTTCGTGTTTTTGAGTCGCAGCCCGATAAATGTGGAATGATTGAGCACACACTGATTGAACCAAAGCGGTTGACCCATGAATCGGGCTGACCAGTTTGCTCGGGTCCAGTCGATCCCGATCAATTTTGACTCTTTGAACTGAATCCCGGAAAGCTCACAATCATCAAATTGAGCCAGACTCAGGTCGCAGTTCTGAAATTTACATTCGGTAAATTTGCAATTGTTGAAAATTGTCTCGGCAAAATTGCCATCCACGAAATTACATTCGAAAAATTCTACATCAGCAAAAGTAGATTGGAAATTATCTAATTTGTTGAAAGTCTGATTTTCGTAAAGCGATTGCGACTGGATTTTGGTTGACACGTGATCCCTTTCGGCTACTCATCGGCTAATACAATGATCTTATCATTTTCGCCAAAACTCACTTTGGAAGATTTCTGTGGATTTACCACAACGCCATCACCTGGGAGGTCTTTGTTGGCATCCAAACGGTATCCAAGGGCGGTTTCGCCCCGTTGGCTGGCCGCAGTGATGATCGTGGAGTAATTGATATCGATTCCTAGCTGAACATATTGGGAGGCGGACTTCAAGTAGATTTCGGCCCCATCCGCGTTCAGCATATCTTCAAATACTTCCCCAAGGGATTTGTTCTCTGAGATTTGCGATAACATCAGGCTGATCAGGCGATCGCTGACAATGAAATCGTCCACCCGGGCTGCTTCGGCCAGATCGCGATTGCGGGCATCTAGTACTTCGGAGATGATTGAGAAATTGTGGCCATTTTTATCGGCGATATCCCGCAGATGCAAAAGGGTTACTAATGTGCGCGCGTCTGCCTTTCTGGGAGTCAATCGATCAGAATTCGCCAACAGAATGACATGATCGAAGTTTTCTAAGGGAAGCGTATCTAATAAATCTCGATCCGTGATTTCTCCTTGTTGGAAAGAACACGTTTGATTTTTGAATTGATCGAATTTGTTGTGGGCTTCGATGTCTGCTTCACCAAAATTGGAAACAATACTTACAGAAGATCCATCCGGGACATAATTGTCCAACTCATTCAGGATGTGCGGTCCTATCTGATTCCAGCCTAAGATCAGCGCGTGTTCTTCATGATTTGGCTCAGCATTTCCAGGTTGAATCGCCTCTTTGAGAATTGCTTGTTCGTTGGTGGGGGAATAGTGAATGGTGTCATCGTCAGCAGAAATGGCAATTATTTGATCCCCAGGCTGGATAACTGTATCCATGGGGGGATTAAGCATTGCAGCAGCACCTTTTGCCATCAGTCCGATAACCGTGGATTGCTCGAATGAGGAAAGTGCCTCCTGGTACGTTTTACCATTGAGTGCTGGTTCGCTGTGAAAATAGACCTCATCCCCTTGGAAATCGAGCAATTCCCGATACACATCCGAAAGCCCTGGTTGACGGCAGGTTTGGGCGACGATTCGTGATATTAGCGATTTTTTGCATACGAGCTCAACTTCATCCCCACCAACGATTTTCGCAACATCCAAATTTTTGGGGTCATGTATTGCTGCGGTAATATGGTAGGGCTCTGGCCTTCGATCAGGATTTCTGGTTATGGCTAGGAGCGTTTTAATGACGCTTGAATCTGCATATTCGATTTCTCTGGGAGGTAGGATAACGATAGATTTTGCGGTATTGATGCTGGCGATTTGGAGATCATCAATTTCCATAGGATCGCCGTGTCGACAAATTATGCGAGCATTTTTCGTATCGCCAACACGATCGCGGATCATGTCCTCCATTTCGATCTTGTCGTGATCTCCCAAAATAACGATGCAGGAATCTTTTTGATTCTCATTAGCGATCACGAGCTCAGAAATAACCGGGAAGACATGTTCAGACCAGCCAAAAAGAACGGTATGATTTGTTTCAATAACCCGAGAGCGCCCTTTGCGGAGTTCTTCCAATTTGCTTTCCAGCCCAGTGGTCAGCACACCAATTAATGTGCTGAGCGCGAAGATGCTTGTGAATACAATAATGAGGGTTGCTAATCTTAATGGCCAGTGACCAAATGTAATCGCATCAGGTTCGAGGGCCAGGACACTGAATGACCAAATTTGCTCGAGGAAGGTTCCTTCTTTGTCGGCACTCACAAACCAGACAAAGATTGAGCTGAGTAATACCATAATGATTGTGATCACGGCCAACCAACTGATGATGATAATTGGGCCTCTGGAAATGGAGTTATCAAACCAATAGCGAAAACGATCTGAAAATGAAGCTTTGTTCATAGGTATCCTCCAAAATGACAACCGATAAAACTCTCCATTTGGATAAGCAAATTGCTGATTTTACAAGGCAATATTTAACCACAAATTGTTAGCAATTCTTGCTCAAATTTGATCACCCTCTTTTTGTTGTCGCTTGTTGAACGACATCTTTTAATTGTTCAAGATGGTCGTCATCATGCTTTAGCCCATAGACGAAACGGGTGAGGGCGTTATGTGTTTGCCCAGTGATCTCGGATTGAAAGGTGTTATCCAAATGAGGCAGGCTCGGCCATAAATCCAAACTGGTTAGGCGCATTCGTCGGCTTTCTTCCAGTCTCTGGCGACATTGCTCAATTGTTGTAATCGTAGTCCAGTGGGTTTCGAAACGTGAGCGGCGTGATTCATGTGGAACGCCACGGGCCAACTCAGCAGCTAAAAAGGCCGATTCTTCAGATGAGGCCGTTACATGAACGATGATATGCCCTAGGGTCCAGGGCATATCTTTTTCTTTATCGCTAGCCGCAAAAGGATCATCGGCTTGAGGATCACTGGGTTCAAAAATTACATCTTCATCCGAACAATCCGCAATCATGGCCAATTGCTTGTCGATCATTTCGTTCGTGAAATTCCCCAGGTCACTCTTCGTTAGTCCATCGACGAGTTCTAAATATGTTAGTTCTTCTGAGCGAACAAGTGTGAAGTCGAGCATTTTATCTCCTTCTTTATAATGGTCATCATCATGTTGAGCACATTTTCCAAAGCGGCAAATTTCTATGGGGAAGCCAGGAACGCCGTATGGCGGAAAGAAATAATTCCTGCTTTCCTGGTTTCCTTACAAAATCCAATGTTCAAATTGATCTTGCTCATAACTATTTTTCTTATAAGAAATTGTTTATCCGTTCAACAATGATGATAGAACATGCGCAATATGCAGGTCCTCATCCATACAATCCGTATTGCTTTCGACACACCACCAGGCTGAGAGCACGCTCTGGGCAAGACTCCATTTGAGTAGTCGTTCACGATCGAATTCGAGAATTTCTTTGAATTGATCCAGACGGCGTGCAAGGACACTCTTGAGATTCGGCCAATGGGGCAGGCTTCCAATGGGATTTTTCATCCAGGCGGCGACATCAAAGGAAGGATCACCTACAACTCCTTTGGGGTCAATAGCTAACCAGGGTTGGCGTTGAGCAGCCAGGATATTCCAGTGATGGAGGTCACCATGCAAAACAACTTTGTGATCGGACGATGCGATTAATTCCGCAAAAAGCGTTTCAGCTTGTTCAATGAGGTGTTTTGGAAAATGGCCAGTGCCATCATTATATTTCTTCCGCAGGCGTTGTATTCCTGAAGCCCATCTTTCAATTGTTACAAAATCTTGAGTTGATTGCCCCTTTACTGGCTCGAATTGTTTTACTAAATCTTCAGTGTCTGAAATTGGCCGCCATAATTGCAACATAGTAAGGGCTGCGATCTCAGTTGCTTTTTTGTCATCCGTAACTTCCAATAAGGGAGTGCCTGGTTTGACGAATTCGAGCAGCATTGCACCACCGCCAGCATCTGCTTTGAGCAGGTGGGCTGCGCCGCGTCCATTGAAGATGCGCAGGGCTGCGATTTCGGATGTCAATTCGGGATTCGGGACACCTAACTTGAGAAGTGCTTCAGACCCATCCTGACGTGTTACTGGCGCGACAAAATTATACGAAAGCGGTTCGAAATGTGGGCGCAATATCAACGACCAGCGCTGGGTGTACTCGATAATGATTTCGGGGAAATGCTCCAGCCAGGAGGTGCCGTCTTCTCCGAAGGTGCCTATGATCTTGGCTTGAAATTCATTTGGGAGTTTCTTCAACTAATCCTCTACGTGTTCTGATTGCCAGATCGATATCATCGGTAGAAAATTGATCCACACTCATGCTGATGGCTTGTTGTATTTGGAACTTATCGTTCAGGTTCGCGGCATGCACTAAGAGTTCCTGTTCCTGGAGAGCCTCAACTATGGGTGAAAAAAGGATATCGTTAGGCAAGTGAGCGACTTGTGCTCCAATTAATTCCATCCATTGGATGAGATGTTGGATGCCTAACTGACGTGTTTTCCATTTTGGGAATGGGGGTACAAAATAGCCCAGGCGTAAACCAGGATATGCTCGATTAGCAAATTGAAGCAATGGAACATGGGGCGATGTAATTTCGACATCTTCAAAGACATGATGGAATTCGATTTCTCGGACCACCGAATCCAAAAAAGAAGTTGTTGCGCATTTCAATTCAATTTCGAATCGAATTTGGCCTTTGAAGGTGGCCAGGATTTCGCCGAAAATTGGGATGGTTATCCCTGAGAAGCTGGGGGCAAACCAGCTCCCAGCTTCTTGGGCTTTCAATTCTTCAAGTGTGAGATCACCGATCATTCCGCTTCCAGTTGAAGTGCGACCCAGAGCGTAATCATGGTGAATAACCAGTTCGCCATCCTTGCTTTGGTGCAAATCAAACTCGATGACATCGATACCTTTTTCAATGGCCATTTCAAAGGCTGGAAAGGTGTTTTCGGGGGCGCGTTGCATGTCTCCGCGATGCGCAACTATGAGGGGAAAAATCATGGGATCAAGGTTAGGAGGCAGTATATGCACAATTGACAGAATCACCCCAAAACGAGCCGATCAAAATTCTGACCGGCCCGTCTGTTGTTTATTTCGCTCCCTCTGGCGCATAGAAGCGTATATACCAAAAGCCAGGATTTTTTTCATATCCCGAGGTCGTCTGGGTCACAATATGTACCCAAGTCTGACCTGGATGGAGCGGGACTGGATTTCCATTGGAGTCGACAAATTTCATGGGGCGATTGCGACCTGTTTCCTGGGCTTGATCGTCTGAAAATGTATTCCAGACGATCTTGTATGCTTTTCCATCTCTGAAAAGAATTGCTGGGCCTTGTTCAAAATCGATATGGATGTCAATGATGGTCGGTTGTATGGCCGAATGCCTTGCGAATACGACGATTATGTTGTTGAAAATCAGTTGACGGCCATTGAGGCGATCCGTGGCAGGATAGAAATCTCCGGTGCCATCGGCCAGGTCAGTGTACCTGAGGTAACCGCCAGACAGGGGATCGAACACCCATTTGGCCTGATTGAGAAAGTTGTAGAACATGATAATCTCGTTGGCAACTCCACTGGGAGTCAGTCCTTGGGGATCAGGACCAAAATTTGGTCCGTTCGTACTGGGTAAATTAAGATAAGCGTTTCCTGAGTAGTCGAGCGTTTCTCCTGCCTTCTGGCTTTGTTTAGCAATTTCCTTCAGGCGAGTAACACTCAAAAAGGCGCTGTTGATGTCCGTCTCATCTGATCCGAAAACAGATGCACATCCAGGGATATCAACCTCTGCGGATTTTCCTGCGTAGATCAAACATGCGCTGTAAAACCACTCTAGAACATATTTATAGGGGAGACGTCCAGAGCGAACGGGTCCGATAATGGTGTCGTATACGTAATTCCCAATCCAATCACCTGGTTTTTTCCAGTCATCGATGGTTGAATTCTCGCTGGTGATGGTTACCCCGCCATCTTCGTTGGTTTTTTCTGTGGTTTGTCCACCACTCCCTTCTGAGGGTTCACCGCCATTTTCCAATCCAGCGGCTTCTGCGTCTTTGACAAAACCCACATCCACTGTGTAATTATCTTGGGTTATGCTAATGATCGGGGTTTGGCCGGTTTCTTTATCGGCGTCACTATCCGCGAAATCATCTTCACCCACATCCGCGTCGGTGAACACCATTCCAGCAGGTTGGGCATATTTTATATAATATTTCTTGCCCTCTTCGACATTGAAGC
>CAZVPR010000147.1:0-10311 GCA_964629085.1 uncultured Anaerolineales bacterium | reverse complement strand
CCCGCTTCTGGTTCCGGTTCGTATTTCCAAATCGTTCCCAGCTCGAACGCGGCGCTAGTCAAATCGTTTACGAATCGGCTATTCGCCCAGAACTTGATCGCTTCACGTCCATTGTCTTCGAACAGGTGTGTTATCAATTCTTCTGGCGGAAAGGACTAGAGGGCAAACTGCCTTTTGTGCCACAGAAAATTGGGGGGTGGTGGAAGGCCAATCAAGAAGTAGACCTGGTTTTGCTGTGTGAAGACCAGTTGGTGATGGTGGAATGCAAGTGGAGTAAACGTCCGGTGGGTACGGATATTTTCCAGAACCTAGAATCCAAAAACAAGGACGTGCTGCATGATGCGAGGCAACGCGCAACTCTGTATGCCCTTTGTTCCCGTTCGGGCTTTACAGATAACATGGTAATGCTAGCCAGAGAACGGGGAGATATTCAAATCTATGCATGGGAAAATATGGTTTAGGAAAAAAGCACACTCATATTAGGTCAAACGCAACATTATTGACAAAATCTTGTATAATAATAACTAGATTTTCAGGGATATTATTATCTTTAGAACATCACGCAGACTTGGTGGGGGATTTCAATCCAAAAACATCATTGACCGCTAAAGATACCCAAAACGCTCTATTACAGTTTCTCTCGTAAGGTAGTCATAAGGGATAGTAATGACCAAATCTACACAGGAAACTCTCTTTGCCTTCGATTGTGGTGCAACCAATTGGCGTCTCTATCGTGTTGCATATAATATTACAGGTACTCAAATTGAGATGCTCGGTGAACCGCAGCCATCCCCTCTGACTAGTTTTATCGATAGAAGGTTGCCAGCGATTGTACTACTAAACCCCGAGGGGACCGCGCTGGAGGGCTATGGGGAAATCATCCAGCAACAACTCGAAGATGAGCAAATCCGAGATCGAATTCGAGAATACTTCAAACCCTGCATTGGATCTCATTTAGAGCAACAGCCACTCCCTCACCAGAAACGATACACCCACGCTCAAGCACTTGGTTTCACCAGAATGTTGCTTGAAGCCTTGTTGAATCAACTCAAACATGAAAAATGGCGGGGTCGAGCTTTTGATGAAAGCGTTCGTTTCGCTTTCGCATACCCAGTTCACTGGCGTTCCGAACAGGAAGGGGGCGTTATTGATGAATTTCAGCAGACGATCTTTAGCTGTTTTCCTGAGCGTCTCCATGATCAAGTTCGCTTTGTTAGTGAGCCAGGAGGCGCCATGCACAGCTTGCATCGTCAGGGGTTGTTACCAGTAAGAGAAGACGATGCCATGACGCTGATCGCCGATGTGGGTGGTAGCACCACCGATTTGGTTGTCGGACGGGTAGACCCCCAGACAGGCAGTCTGGAATTCGTTCGCCGCTATGGAGAACCTCATGGAGGTGGGCTATACGACGCAGAGTTGGCCAAGTATCTTGCTGACGAACTAAATATTCCAGCATCTGCCCTGGCCGATGATCCATCTGCGTTGGTCACGTTAAGAGAGAATGCACGTCAACTCAAAGAATCCATCAGCCGACAGCTACTGCGTTCAGGCAACACTTTTCACACCCCGCAACGAACTATCACGTTGGTAATGAGAGATGGGAAATCATTCCGCGGCATCGTCAAGTTGGATGATCCTACTTTCAGAGCCATAACACGCCAACTGAACGACACTTTCGAACAGTTAATTGAAAGAAGCCTAGAGCAGATGGGTCTCCATGTGGACGATATTAGCCAAGTTGTCTTGGTTGGGGGTGGCGCGCAGCTTTATACAATTGTCCACTACCTCAGGAAGCAGCTTGGGGCGGAGAAAGTCATCCTGGCAGATAACCCCGCAGAGGTCGTTGTGATGGGAACAGCTCTGGAGTATGGAAAATCGCTCCGTAAAACAGATGGAAAAATTGAAGCGATACCCATACTTCCCCCAAAGGTTGTTCCAACCCGCGAAGATGTCAAGTCATCATGGCAATTATTATCTGATATAGGCGAAATCATTCACCTCAAAGAAGGCGCAAATACTGCTGGCCGAAAAAGCAGCAATGAAATCTTCTTGAAAGATAATCTGGTCTCACGCTTCCATGCCGAACTCAAGGTGGCGCAGGAGCGTTTGGAGATAATTGATTTCGGCAGCACCAATGGAACTTTCATCAATGGCAACAGGATCGAGTCAAACAAAAATATACTCCTTCAAGATGGTGACCAAGTAAAAATTGGCGATTCAATTTTTACTTGTACGTACACGGATTAGCATCTTGCACTCATAGAAAAGAGAGACTACTACTATGGCAGATGAAATCGTTGTTTTGTCGGACGGGAACGATACAGAAGCAGTCGACCTGTTATCTACCGAAACCCTGATGGCAGCAGGTGATGTGATCTCTAAGGCTCTACTTTTCGCGCTCAGCCGCAAATATCTGGATGGGCCGATCTTTGAAGCCAATTATGTACGCATCCTGGAGACTGAAATACTTCAACAACCTGATGTGGCTTTCATTCATCTGGAACAGGTCGGTCAACCAGTTAACGAAGATTTTTCACGATATATCACTGCCATTAAAACCACGCTGGCTGCAGCTCACGATCCACGATATACCCTTCTATTCATAATAAGCAGTGATGGTCTGCATAACCATATTATGATCGGAATATGCGCTCGCTCTCCCGGTGCCCACCCCAGTATTTTTGCAAATCAATTGGGCCAATTCTTAAGCTCAAACTGGCCAGGCACGCGCGCCAGTGTCGTTACGGATTACGAGCAGGTTGTCCAACAAGTGCATGCTCCATTGAGCAATTATCGCTACGCACGCGCTTTCACAGGGATCCCCGCAACCAAATCTGAAACGCAGCAAAGTTACCCTCAAAGCCTGGATCAGTTCATGCGCGGACTGCGCGGCAAACCATACCTTTATATGGTCATCGCTGACCCAATGTCAGAAAACCAGGTTGATTCGATCATCTCGAACTGCCGCAATTTATCGGGGCAGGTGCATGCTTTTACTAAAGCCACCATTCAACGCAGCCTCAGTGAGGGAGTTTCAGAATCTATCTCACGCGCCGAGAGCGAATCGACTTCGACCAGTACTTCTAAAGGAACATCTACGAGTACGACCGAAGGCAAGAGCAAAGGTGTTTTGGGAACTGTGCTTGATAAGGCTGGTGGTAAGAAGAAGGGTCTTGCTGGAGCAGGGATGGCCGGGTTGGCTGGTATGCTTGTGGCAACTGGTGGCCCTTTCCTTCTCTCTGGAATGCTGGGAATGTTCGGACAACTACTACCTTCCACAAGTGCATCTGAAACCAGCGGTGAATCCACATCGGAGTCGGAAACATTGGGTACTTCAACCAGCTTGACCGAGTCCGAGAGTACGTCCAGCAGCGAATCGCGTTCCTTTGGACGTGAATTCCTCAACAAACACGCCGAGGCTTGTGAAAGTCTGCTCGAAGAGACGGTCACAAGGTTTGAAAATGCACGCGGGCAGGGCTGCTGGAATGTGGGTGCCTATCTGCTCAGCAATCAGGCAGAAACTATCGCTCAAGCCCAGGCGCAACTGAAGGCACTGGTCAGCGGTGAGAAAAGCGCTTTCGAACCTGTGCGAGTGCACGACCTCAGCCCGGTCTGGGATGGTCGCGTGCAGGTGGCCCTGGATGCTTTCCAGCACCCACCCATGCGCCTGTATGGACCAGCGACAGAGGATCAACTCAACCATCCCCTAGGACCCGTCTTCGAAGGCTTGACCACCCCTCTCAATACAGACGAACTATCCTTGCTGGCTAACCTGCCTTTGCGCGAGTTGCCAGGGATGCCTGTGCAACCCACAGCTTATTTTAGTTTAAATCCGCCCATTCCCCAGGATCCAGAGAGTGCCCTGAAATTAGGCACTATGTTGGAGGGGGGCGAACTGGTCGGTGATCTGGCCTATGCCATCGATCCCGATTCACTCACCCGGCATGTTTTCGTAACTGGCATCACCGGCAGCGGCAAATCCAACACCTGCCGGCGTCTGATCGGTGAGTTGATGCAGCGTGGGATCAACTTCATGGTTATCGAGCCTGCCAAGGATGAGTACGTTCAATTAGCCTTGGCTTACAACCAAGCCGGCACCTTTGACCGTCCGATTACGATCTACACCCCAGGTCGCGCAGAATGGGGAGGGCACGAGCTTGATCAGTTACAGTTGAATCCCTTTGACATTGTCCAGTTACCTAATGCAACAGTGCCAGTGATGCCCCACCTGGACCGCTTGAAGTCGATCTTCAATGCCAGCTTCCCTATGCAGGAGATCTTACCGGTTATTCTGGAGGAAGCCCTGGTGGATCTTTACGACAGCCAGGGTTGGCTGGAAGAAGAATTGCCGGATGAAGACATTGGCCGCCCAACGTTGAAACAGCTCTTCAACCGTATCCCCGGGCTTGTGGAGGGCAAGGGTTACGAACAACGCATCACTGACAATATCATCGCGGCCTTGAAAACTCGCATTGGTAGTTTGCTGCGCGGCTGGAAAGGCCAGCTTTACAATCATCCTTTCTCTACACCCTGGCCTGAACTCTTCGATCGCCCGGTTGTGATCAACCTGCAGCAAATGGGTGACGATGCCGACAAGTGCTTTACCATGGCCTTGTTACTCAACTTCATGTACGAATATCGTCAGGCTCAACATGAAAGTCTGGGATCACCAGAGTCCAGCGATTTACAGCATCTTGCAATTATTGAAGAAGCTCACCGGGTTTTGCGGGCTGTTCCAGCCGTTTTAAGTGGCGGTGATCCTCGGGCCAAGATGGGCGAGATGTTTGCTGACATCCTGGCTGAAATTCGAGTTTACGGTCAGGGACTGGCCATCGTCGACCAGGTACCCTCTAAGTTGGTGCCCGACGCCTTGAAAAATACAAACCTGAAGATAATCCACCGACTGGTCGCTACGGATGACCGAGAAGCCATGGCGGGGACCCTGGCATTGAAACCAGATCAAACAGAGGTGATTGCTCGTCTCAAAGTCGGCCAGGCGATTGTCTGCGGCATTCAAGATGATATGGCTTCTTGGGTCAAAGTCGATTACACACCGCTGCCACAATTGACGCCAAAATAATCTGATTACCAATAGTCATTTATGAGAAAGATTGGGAAGGCTACTATGACCAAACAAATCAGTGTTGAAAGCTTGCGGGTAACCACTGGGTACTTGTACCTGCTTTGGTTTTGTCCCCCGGATCGCGTATACGAATACTATCAGGCCAGCGAGCCTTTGAGGCGGGGGTTAGCAAAGAATACAGGATTATCCGAAATAGAGTACTTTGACCTGGCCATACCTGAGGCCTGCCAACGTATTCTGGCCTATCACACACCCGGGCGAAAAGTCGATGATGTTCTCTCAACCAGGTTTATAAAAGCCGCCCACATAGCAGCCCGCAGCCCTGAAGATGCATTACATTTTGGCACAATTATGGCAGTGATCGCTGAATTGCCGGGGAGATCCAAGAAAAATCAGCGCCTAGCTTCTGAACGAGGATGTCAATTCTGTAAGACACCATGTCGCTACGGCTATTTTGTTTTGATAACCGAGCCGGAGTTCAAATCCCTTTCAAAATTGCTTGAGACAGAAACAGAAAAAGAAGATCAAGGTATAGACGCAGTCCGCATCCTGTGGGCTTTTACCAATGAGCACCTCTGGCGCACCTTGGGCCAACCTCAGAGTTACATAGCTGCAAGTCATCTAGGTAACCTGGCTTATTGCTTGCTGTCGATTGGCACCTCTAAATCTCGACGCAGATTCAAAAAAGCAGCATACCAGGCGTTCCAGCAAGCCAACCAGGAGTCGATCCAACGCTGGCCCACTACAAGTAATCAATTAAAGGAAAGACAGCGATGAGCGATATAAGTGAACTCACTTCATCCCAGGGCGTTGAAGGTTTAGAGAGCCATGTTTTAGACAGTGAGGGGCTAGCACTATTACAGAAGCTAACCCAAGATCCAGAAGCATATCTCGAACAGGTATTGGACTTTAATCAAGCCGAGGCAATTGAAAAACACTCCCTCGAACTAAGCAGCGAAGCGTTCTTAGGCCCAGGTTCAGATTTCGTAGCCTTTCTGGCATTACTTGGTGAGGATCCTGATACTGCCCAGGCGATTATTGAAAATATGCAACTTGAAGACCATTCTATTCTCTCTTTAAGTATGGCAGGAAATGCAGTCGAAAGCGGTCTGGACAGCTATGTGGTATCAGAGCAGGCGTCCGAAATTTTGGCGACCTATACCGTTGCCAGTGGGGACACCTTGTCAGCGATTGCTCTAAAGGTATATGGCAACGCCTCTTATTGGCGCCATATCTATGAGGCCAACCGCGAGTTGATTGGGGACAATCCTAATACCATTATCCTGGGACAGATATTGGCAATTCCTCCGGTTGAGGATCTTGAAACCATTCCGGCTACGGTCGTAAATGGGGACTACCCTACTCTGGTTATCCCGACGACGCCGGATGGAGAGCCTGATGATCTTATTGAAGACGACGAAACATCACTTGCTGCAGAAGTAGTAACAGAAATCCCCCCTTCAGAAGAAACTCCCGCAGAAGAAATTATTGCGCAGGAAACGCATATTGAAGAATTTGCTGCCACAGAAACACCAGCAGCGGAAGAAGCTATTGAGGAAGCACCCATACCTGACGAAACGGTGGATGAAGTACCTGAAACGGAAATACAGCCTGAGTTATCACCAGAAGAAACTACAGCCGAAGCCCTCATAACCGAATCGCCCCCTGCCAATGAACCGGTAGCAGAAACAACTGAAGGAATTACTGAGCCAGAAGAGGCGGTAGACGCCACTATCCCACAAGAGTCAGTAACTGAAACGCCCGCTGAAGAACCTCCTGTTGTTGAACAAGAGGAACAATCTACCGAAGCCACCCCAGAAGAAGCAGCTGAGGAAACACCTGCACAGCGACCAGAACCGGAGGTAGATGCACCTGCTGACGAAATCACTGATGATGTCCATGACGATGATGACGATGGGCCATCAGATGTATACCAAAACGACGATTGGCCACCACATGATGAGACTGCCGAGGTTACAGTCGATGATATCGAACAGTTACAAAACGCAGAAATGCCGCTAGAAGAAGCCACAGAAGAATCGAGTGAGACAGAAGTGCCAGAGGCTGATGTAGGGACTCCTGTACAACAAGAAACGCCATTAGACTCACTCGAAGATACGTTAGTTATCGAAGAAATTGCACAACAAGTACAGCCATCCGAAACATCCCCTCCTTCGGAAGATGTCGAACATTCACCAGTCGAGGGAGCATCTGTGACACCCCAAACGGTTGAAGAAGATGCTCCCATACCAGAATCACTTGAAGAACAGCCAATTGTAACCGAGCAGGAACTTCACTTGGTTCTAAACGAAATTTTTGCCACGAAGCTTGGCTTTGAAAATAATGAAGATTATGCCATGCAATTGGGCATTTTCATGGAAGGAGAAGGTGATTCACCCTCATCAGAACACGTTAGTGACTATGTAAATAAAGCTTATCAACTAATGAACCGCGACTTGATATACCACGAAGCTGGACTCCCACCCGATCTCCCAATGCAGGAATTAGCAGCAATCATTGCTGGAAAAGAGGATACATTTCCAGAGTACATACGTGATATAGCGGTCGATCGCGCCAAAGTATGGTCAGAATTGTACGCCGAAACAGAAAATCTTACTGAATGGATATCTTCCCTAGAGGAAGCGCGATCCAGACGTGAAGCCTGGACAGGAGAACCTGAACCACACCATCCTTTGCCAGAAGGAGGCTTGGCAAATCTATTCCAGATCCAAATTTGGGATGGCAGACTGACTCCAGAAGAGGCTGATCAGTTGTGTTATCAAGCTGGATTTATCGCGCCAGAATGGGACCCGCGTGTTGGTCAATTCCCGGATGCAGCAATCCTGGGGAATGTCAATGAAATATCTCAAGAAGCTCTTATCCACAGAGGGTATCAGTCTGGTGAATCACATGATACGGAGGAGCCAGTAATTGCTACGAACGCAGTAGAACAACCGCCTGAAGGAGAAAACGATCAAACCCTAACCCAACACACAACCCTAGAAATCTTAGAATTGCAAGCGCGTGGAGAAATAACACCCGAAGAAGCTGCCCGGATGTGGGAAGAAGCCTACGAACGAGAGCAAAGGGAAAAAACTGCTGATGGAGATGATCAACAGGCTTGGGATGAGGAAACGCCCGAACAGATAACGCAACAGCTACAAGATTTGAGTGCCAAGATTGAAACAATAAAAAACGAAAACCAGGAACATTTAAGGAAACTGGATGAATTATTGGGGAATTTATCTTCAGTTGAACCCCCACCGCTCTTCTACTTTGGTGATACGAATGAAACGGGCGCCCAGATAATCCTAGATTCGTATATTAGATTTGCAGCAGAAACTATAAGTGGAGAAATTAATCCAGCATTAGGAGTAATCGTGGATCAAGTGTTGGAATGGGGAAAGGAAGACTTTAGTAGTGAAAAATTAACAGAAATGATTATGGAACAATATACCGACCCTACTATAGCTGTGCCCGAGGTCAATAAAATAAAAACCATAATAGAATTAATATATACGGCAAACGAAATCAAGATAAATGATGAAAAAAAAGCCGCTCTTGAAGAGCAGGCGGAAAACTTAATTGCCAAAATAGACAAAGATACTCAACTCAGAACAGAAGAATATGAAGATGAAATTCGCAGCAAATTGGGTATTACACCCGAAGATCAGGAGCGAACACAACGCTATCTGGAAATTTTGCAACGCTATGAGAATGGTGAATTGTCAACAGATCAATTCAACGAGATGTCAGGGGAACTCTTCTTTTCAGCTCCAGGAGATGTAACTTCACCGCATGAACCCTTACCAGCGTCACTTGCTATTGCTTACGAAGTCGGACAGCCATCACAACTAGAAAATGAACAGTTGGCTATTTTCGAGCAAGTGATGTCAGAAGAACTAACACCCGAAGAAGCTGGACAAAAACTAACTGAAATCTGGTGGCCAGATGCCGAATCTCCTCCAGCCGAAATCGACCAACAACTATCCATATTGCAGCAGGTTCAGAATGGACAGATAACGCCTGAACAGGCAGGCGAACAAATGACAAGACTCTTTTGGCCTGAAACGCAACCACTAGGTATTGAAAGCACTCCATTATTTGATAAAGACGGGAATCGAGTATCAAGCACTAGAATAGGTGGAAGCCATGCTGGTCAAATCGTAGGCTACAACCACAATGGAGATCCGATGACAGTCACTCGCGAGGGTGAGTTGATCTCAATGTATCTATACGATAAATTTCACCGCTTTGTTCCTCCACCACCGCCGGAAGAGCCACAAAGCGAAACCCCCGCTGATGCGGGTGAGCATAAGTCAACTCAAAACACTATCCAAGAGATATTGGAAATGCGTTCACGTAACGAAATCACTGACGAGGAAGCTGCACAGATGTGGGAGGAAGCCTACGATCGAGAACAAAGGGAAACCTACACCGAGGAAGGCGATCGGCAACCGAGTCAATATTCAACTCAAGAAATATTAGAAATGCGGTTGCGCGGTGAAATTACAAATGAAGAAACTGCCCGATTGTGGGAAGAAGCCTACGAGCGAGAACAAAGGGAAACGTTCGCTGATGGAGATGATCAAATACATGAAGATAACCTGACTTGGAGGGGTCAATTGAAGGAATTCTTAGACAATACTTTTCAAAACTACGATAGGCTACAAGCACAAGATATGATTAATGCTCTTGAACATATACAAAACGGTTACGAGCCAAGCATTTATGTTGCGCAAAAATTAATATCCCCTGGTCCTCAAGGCCCTCCGCTTGCATCAGGAGGTGTTGAATTGGCTATTGAACAGATAGTAGCTGATCTAAAAAATGTTGGGGGTGGGTTGGATGACCCAGAGGAGCGCTATACCACAGATCTCGAAGACGCAATTTATCATGAAGCATCAGCACTTGTTGCTATGTACTTAGCTTATGCTACAAAGGATTATAATTGGATTACTGCTGCCGTACAGGCGCTGATTCAGAAGGGTGACCCGCCCATACAGGAATTCTCCGATGTAAAAGAAAGCCAGAGTTCTCATGAAACTTTAGGCTATGCCCAGTCCATCGGTGTTGAGGAACAACAGATTCCACTCTGGGATCAGGTGAGGCTTGGCGAGCTTAGACCTGAAGAAGCAGATCTTGCCCACATTTCTCCCCATGATTTGTATGTTTATTAGGACTTTCGCTGACGGACAAAATCAGGTAATCTAAGGGCATGATTACAA
>CAZVPR010000146.1:0-10345 GCA_964629085.1 uncultured Anaerolineales bacterium | reverse complement strand
AGCGGAGTGAAGACGGGGTGAGGGAAAGAGAAGTAGAATACAACCCCGATATCCCATCGAGACTTTTGATTTCATCATCACCGACGAGTGTCACCGCTCGATCTACAATGGAGAAACAGAGTACGAAAAGAAAAATGAAGAGATGTCGTGGTTTGAGCAGAATATAGCCCTCACCCCCGGCCCCTCTCCCACTGGGAGAGGGGAGTCTGAGCGGAGTGAAGACGGGGTGAGGGAAAGAGAAGTAGAATACAACCCCGATATCCCCAACGAAACGGCCGAGAAGCTGCTGGAGCGGATCCTATCCGAGCGCCGGGCGCAGTGGGAAGCGGAGCAATGGCAAAAAGAAATCATCCGCGCCCAGAAGAAAGCGGCCCAGGCCAAACGCAAAACCGCCGTCGAAGGAGAACTGACCCGCGAATGGCGCCCCTACCCAGAACGATCACCGTTCCGGTCCAAAACGAGGATCAATTGGCGCGATTATCGGACAATACAAAACCGTAACCACCAAACGCATCAAACAAATCTCGAACTCCCCAGGCGCGCCTGTCTGGCAGCGTAATTATTATGAACGCATTGTGCGCAATGATGACGAACTCAACGCCATCCAACAATATATTCAAAATGATCCGCTAAAATGGGAGATAGACAGAGATAATGCAATCCATTTTCAACCCTGAGTTTGATCTACTGGAAAACAAAAAATGAACAAATCACTCTTTGATGAAATGTCTGAGCCTGTACAAGAACTCTTTCTTGTTGGAGAGGATGCTGCTCGTAGTAAATTGTGGCCAGATTATCTGGCATTTGGGATTACTAAAGAGCACATTCCCGAACTGCTCCGGGTCATTGGTCATATTGGATCCTTTTGGCACACAGATCGATACGATGACGAGCAAGGCTATACACCTATCCATGCCTGGCGGGCTTTGGGGCAACTCCAAGCAAAGGAAGCCATCGATACACTCATATTACTGGCGCATGAAAACGAAGAGTACGGCATCGATTGGATAGGCGAAGAAATTCCCAAAGTCATGGGGATGATTGGCCCGGAGAGTATTCCTGCCCTCAGGGGATACCTGGCCAGCCCCGAACGGAAACTTTGGGCCACGGTTGCAATCGCCCACTCCCTTGAAATACTCGGTGACCAATACCCAGAGAGTCGTGATGAGTGTATTGGTATTCTTCAATCTGTCCTGGAAGATTTTCTCCAAAATGATGAAACGTTGAATGCACTCTTGATCTCCTATCTGGTGGATTTGAAAGCTGTTGAAGCAGTTCCACTGGTGGAAAGGGCTTACGCATCAGGGAATGTGGATCTTTCGGTATTGGGAGATTTCGAGGATTTTCAGATCGAATTGGGCCTGCTCGAAGAGCGCGTGACCCCTCCGCAAAAATTCCAATGGATGAAAGATACAGAAAGGGAGTGGGAAGCCTATCGGGAGTCTCAGCGTCAATTGGAGCAGCTTCAAAAACAAATTGCTGAACAAACTGAAAAGAAAGATGTAGGAGTCAAGAAAAAGCGCCGCAGAAGAAGAAAGAAGAAAGGAATATGACCAACGAATCGGCTCCCATCGTTCAACGTCTGTGGAACTACTGCAACGTCCTGCGAGATGATGGTGTCAGCTACGGCGATTACGTGGAGCAGCTTACTTACTTGCTCTTCCTGAAAATGGCTGACGAACAAACCAAGCCGCCCTTTCGCAAACCGTCCATCATCCCCGAAACATACGCCTGGCCGGCGCTGACATCCCGCGATGGCGGAGATCTGGAAACCCACTATCGTGAGAACCTAATCGACAGCCACAACCGTTTAAAAGCTTTGGGTTTGGAAAAAATATTCGGCGGGCATGGACGCGGCTGCTTTCCCGGTGAGTTTTTTGATCAGATATGCCTGGGACAAGCCCAATGAAATTTTGGGCTGCTTCTCTCCGATTGACAGGATTATTGCTCCCAATGCTGGTGGCAGTTAGTTGTGCTGAGGTTGGAATTGAACTCACACCCACATTAGCACCACCAACACCTAAAACTGCTCCCACATCCGTGCAATATCACGAATTTCCAATCCCAGTAATGGTTTCCGATGACCAATGGCAGGTCGATCGTCCCTCGGGGGAGATGCGCCTTAGATTTGATGACTCGATTTGGGAGTCTACTCACTTCGATGCGATTGAACCACTTTTTTACGAAGGCGGACCCGTACTCATACACCGGGACATTGGTGAGTGCTATTTGTCGCTCAATGTTGGGGGCGGGGTGCCAATGGATTGGCGCTTACAAACGGAAGAATTCCAGCTAGGGAGTCAACAGTTTTCGAAGACCGAATTTCGGGATGACGCTGGTCAATTGCAGTTCGTGATCTATGACCAGTTGTTCCGTATTGTCCCTGGAAATGGCAGCGAGGGTTGCATTGCCGCAGCGGAAGAAGTGCTGGCTGCCATGGAGATAGAAGATTGAGAATAGAGTAATCGCATGCCGCACCCCCCGATGACCCCTGGTCGCTCGGATTGCTAATCTATAATACAACTTCATAATCTTTGTGAAAGTGAGATAACCCTATGACATTCGACCTTGAAAACGCGATCGCAATCCTGGAGCGAACGCCGAAAATTGTGCGGGCCTGGCTGGAGGGCCTGCCCGATGATTGGCTATTCGTCAATGAGGGGGATGAGACCTGGAGTGCTTTTGATATCGTTGGGCATTTCATCCATGGGGAGCGGACTGATTGGATCCCCCGGGCGCGCATCATCCTTTCGGATGCCGAAGATAAAACCTTCGAGACCTTCGACCGTTTTGCGCAATTTAAAGACAGCCAGGACAAGACTGTGGCTGAATTGCTGGATACTTTCGAAGCGCTGCGCCAACAGAATATCGCTGAATTAGGCGCGTTCGGTTTGGAGGCAGACGATTACCTGAAAGCGGGTATCCACCCTGAACTAGGCCCGGTCAACCTGGGACAGTTGCTGGCTACCTGGGTCGTGCATGATCTGGATCACCTGGCTCAAATCGCACAAGTCATGGCCCGGCAATATCGTCATAGCGTCGGGCCTTGGGGGGAATTCTTAGGTATTTTGTGATCGAACCCTGGAGTGAATTTTTGGGTACATAGAATGTAATAGAACTGATTGATATCCCAAATATTTATTAAGTTGTCCGCTAGGAACCTTTCGCAGTTTTAATATAGTAGGCGAGATTACCTTGTAGTTACCCATATGAACAACTTGTTTTCGAAGCGATTACCATCTATTGATGCCTTGCGCGGCCTGATCATGCTGTTGATGGCCCTGGATCATGCCAATTATTTTGTGGCTCAAAAACATCCGCCGGGAGAGCATTGGGGGGGAAATTTCCCTGATTATCAGGATGCTTTGTCATTTTTGACCCGTTTGGTAACCCATCTCTCGGCTCCTGGATTTTTCTTTTTGATGGGTGTCGGGATGTTCTTATTTGCAAGCTCGCGAAGAAAAAAGGGCTGGGATGATTGGAAAATAATCGGTCACTTTGCAATCCGAGGCTTGTTGTTGATCGTTGTGCAGTTATGGGTGGTCAACCCGGCCTGGAAATTGGGACCGGGTACTTTCCCTGAAATCTATATTGGTGTTTTAATCGCTTTGGGGGGAACAATGATCCTGGCGAGTATTACATTGCTTCTCAACGCTGGCTGGTGGCTTACACTGTCTTTGCTTCTCTTCGTTGGGATGGAATTAATTCATCCGCAGCCCGAACAATGGGGATTAGCGAATCCGTGGGGCTTAATTAGCTTTTACAGCGGGGGCAATCTATCGTTATGGTCCAATTATCCTGTCTTGCCCTGGCTGGAACTGGTGCTTTTTGGGATGTTTTTCGGGCACTGGATTTCACGAAATAGGTCTCAGGCGATACTCGGCGCGGCTGGGTTAGGTTTAGTTTTTCTGACATCTTTTGTTTTCCTGCGAAGTATCGGTGGCTTTGGCAACATTCGGCCAATAGAGAGTGGAGGATGGATAGGATACTTCAACGTAGTCAAATACCCGCCGAGTATGACGTTCACATTGCTAACGATGGGGGTCAATCTTTTGCTATTGAGTGTGCTCGGCTGGGTGGAAAACAAAACCGCTAGAATTTTGGGTTTCCTGTCAGTATTTGGACGAGAGCCTTTGTTCTTTTATGTTCTGCACTTATATCTTTATCTGTGGTTAGGTCAATTGTTTTATGCCCGTGGAACCAACCTCATAAAAATGTATCCGATCTGGGTTCTGGGTGTATTGATCCTTTTTCCTTTGTGCCTGGGTTATGCCAAAATAAAACAGCGCTTTACGGGGAATTGGGCGTTGCGATTTTTCTGATATGCCCGGATTGAAAGAATTGGGACGATCGACAATTCAAACGGGCCCGGTTCTTCATTTCACCATTGTACAACTATTGATATAATCTTTGGGGCAATTCATATGATAACAATTATTGGAACTGAGATTTTCGACAATGCGATTTGATTTTCCCACTTTTCTGCGAGGATTAGGGATTGCGTGGCCCCTGTTATTGTTGGGGATTACCCTTATCAAGCGGGGTATGCGCGCAGAATTGGCGCGCTGGTTGTATGGATTATTGGTGATCTATGCATTGATCCCCGTAACGGATTTTGTTTCCTTTTTCCCAGAAAAATTTGTCAATTCTTTGTCAGAAGATCTGATCAAAGCTTGGTTTTTGTTTGGGGTTTTCTTGGGAAGTGTCTTCATCCGAAATTTAAGTGATGGCCTGTCTCGCAGGATGATTCGCTTTATCCCTTGGAACCTGCTCGGAATCATTTGGTTTGTTCTGTGCGTGGGATTGATTTTTGTCCCTATGAATGCGTCTCTGCTTTCGGTTCTAAATCGTTGGGGGCTACAGATTTTTCAAACCGTTTACTGGACCCTAGTGGCAGGTTGGATTTTTTTCATCCTATTGACAGTTTATTCTCTGATCAACAATTATCGCCAATACCGCTTTCCTACCCTTCGTAACCGCATCTTCATGTGGAACCTGGCTCTCGCGATTCTGATCTTCGGGAACACGCTTGAGCTTTTCCTACAAATTGTGCCGGGGAGAATATTCGCCGCAGTAGGGTTGCTAGGAATAACTTATATTATTCAAACCCCACGCCTGCCCCATATGGGCACAATTTTCCGCCGTGTTTTTAATAGCGTAATCGGTTTTGGCGTTGAATTTGCACTGTTGTTCTTGATCATATATGGCGTGCAATATTATCTATTAACTGGATTAAATATTCATTCAGTCGCATCTTCAGCGATTATTGCTCTGATTGTGTTATTGATAATAAACCCACTCCTGAGGAGAACTGCGCATTGGCTAGATGGTTTGTTCTTTGGTCAGCAACAAGACGTGACATCAATCTTGAGGGAATTCAGTCAGAAGATCAGCAATATCCTGGATTTAGAATTGTTGACAGCTGTAGTAATAGAACTGGTGCAGGATTTGTTGGATGTTGACCGTGGGATATTGTTCATTGTTGAGTTAGAAGTCGGCCCTAATGGGAAGAAGCAATACCAATTTAAACAGGATCCCAAGAAGAAAGACAACTCAGATATTGCCACTCTGCCGTCAGATTCCCCCCTGGCTCAGTCCTGGGATCAACGACGCCAAACACTGACGCAAGCTGAGATCGAAATGTTGCCCCTGTTCAACAGTTTGAAATCGAGTACGCTGCGTTGGCTGAATCGCCTCGAAATGGATGTTTACGTGCCCATCCATGCCAAGGATGAGTGGGTGGGGTTGTTGGCCTTGGGGCCTAAATCTTCTGGCGCTTCCTATTATTCCGACGATATTGAACTGTTGAACACGTTGGCAGATCAGACTGCTGTGGCCATGCAAAATGCTCGTTTGGTCGAAAGCTTGATGCGCGTAAATTCAGAATTTCGCAAGGCATATGCTCTGATGGATGATGCCCACTCCAAACTACAGAAGATCGACCGTACCAAATCCGATTTCATCAGCATTGCTTCTCACGAATTGCGAACACCGCTGACAATTCTCAGTGGGTACAGTCAAATGCTGATAGAGGCTCCAGATCTTCGAGAAAACCCAGTTTATGCAGATGCGACTAAGGGTGTGTTCGAGGGTTCCCAAAGATTGCATGAGATTGTCGATAGCATGCTGGATGTCGCCAAAATCGATATGCAAGACCTGGCGCTGGAATCAGAACCGGTAATGTTGGAATACGTTGTCAATAAGGCGAAGCGAGAAGTTTCCAGCACCCTTAACAAGCGAAAACTGACTTTGGAAATCGCGGATTCAATAAAGCGGCTCCCCAGCGTTGAGGGAGATTATACAGCTTTGGAAAAGGTGTTTCGGCATTTGGTAAACAATGCCGTTAAATATACTCCTGATGGCGGCAAAATATGGATTGAAGGTACTGAAATTCCAGAGGGTGATACGAAATTTCTCAAGGGTGGTGTTGAAATTGTCGTCAAAGATACCGGCATTGGCATCGACCCTCGTTATATCGATTTGATCTTTACGAAGTTCTACCAGACAGGTGATGTTGATCTGCATTCTTCAGGCAAGACGAAGTTCAAAGGAGGCGGGCCGGGTTTAGGATTGGCCATTGTGCAGGGCATTGTCTTAGCGCTCGGGGGGCGGGTTTGGGCAGAAAGCCCCGGTTATGATGAAAACAGTAATCCCGGAAGTAGTTTCTACGTCATATTGCCATGTAGTGAAAGCGACGAATTTATATTTCCTCCCCTATAGGTTGTAAACATAATTATGGATGAAGTAACTCTCGACCCTCAACGACAGGAACGGGCCAGGGAATACGCTCGTATACAACGTCGATTCATGTTGATCGATCTGCTCATTGGGCTTTGCTACCTTTTAGCCTGGCTACTTTTGGGGTGGTCACTGGACCTGAAGGTTTTCTTGCTTCAATGGACTACCAACGAGTGGCTTTTGGTAGCCGGCTTTGGATTGGTATTCTCGGCAATTTTATCTCTTATGACCTTTCCGCTTTCTTATTACACCGGCTTTATTCTGCCTCATCGCTATGAGCTTTCCACCCAATCCCTCAAAGGTTGGCTGTGGGATCAGCTCAAGGGAATTCTGGTTGGAGGCCCAATCGCATTGTTGGTGATGGAAGTAATCTATGCCATCCTGCGTGTGTTTCCAACGACCTGGTGGCTTTGGGCGGCTGGTTTTTTGCTGGTCTTCAATGTGGTGCTCACCAATCTGGCCCCGATCTTGTTCTTCCCGATCTTTTTTAAATTTGAGACGCTCGAAGATGAACATGCTGATTTGGCCAAACGGTTGATAACTCTGGCCGAAAAGGCTGGGGCACGCGTGCGCGGTGTTTACAAATTCGACATGTCACGACGCACCAAAGCCGCTAATGCAGCCCTGGCTGGCATTGGAAACAGCCGTCGCATTATCCTTGGGGATACCATGCTGGATGAATTCACGCCGGATGAAATAGAAGTGGTTTTGGCGCACGAACTTGCCCACCACGTTCACAATGACATTCCCTTGGGGATACTGGTCAGCAGTGGCACCACGCTTTTGGGGTTGTATCTGGCTTCTTTTGGCCTTAAGTGGGGAGTGGATTATTTCGGCTTCACATCATCTGCCGACATTGCCGCGTTGCCGTTGTTTGGGCTGGTCATTGGTGCTTATAGTTTGGTTACCATGCCTTTAGGAAATGCCTGGAGTCGCTGGCGAGAGACCAAGGCTGACAAGTATGCCCTGGATTCGACTGGATTGAGGGATGCGTTTATCGCCGCCTTTACTCGTCTGGCTAATCAGAACCTGTCGGATGTCGATCCAGAACCCTGGGTGGAGTGGCTGCTGCATTCGCATCCTGCCTTGAAGAAGCGCATCCGAATGGCTGAGCAGTGGGAAGATGGAAAATAAAAACCGGCGCGAAATTGCGCCGGCAATGGTTCAAAAAGAACGCAATTCCTGATACCATGAACTGCAATCCTTACCATTATTTTATATCTTAAGGTTTACTCGTAAGGGATTACGATCCAGAGCACAACATAGGGCAATAAACCTGGAATTCCGCCCGGTATCAATGCAATCAGGAAGGCTAAGCGAAACCAGAATGTGCTAATCCCAAAGAAATCTGCCAGGCCTCCACAAACTCCAGCGACAACCCGGTCACGGCGTGAGCGGCGAAGTGTTCTATATTTTGGGGTCATTGAATACCTCTCAAAGTAGAAAGATGAAGCGTGTCCAGTAATTCGAACACGCTTCGGTATTACTTAGACAGCAGCTTCGGCTTCAACAGGAGTAGCTGGCTTGCGCCAATCCTGGAAGACTAACCACATAGCACCCATGCCGATCAATGTGATGATTACTCCAATGACCCAGCCCAAGATGGGGATGGCTCGTAACAGAACATAGATCACCACGCCGACAACCAACGGCCAGGCTTTCGTTTCGGCTGCCTGAGGAGAAATCTTGCCCAAGATCCATTTGCCGCCCCAGAAAGCGATGATCAGCTTAGAACCATAGGTTACCAACAGTACGAAGATAGCCATGGCGAGGCCAATGCTAGAGAACCCGACACCGAAGATGGTGCGTCCAAGGCCGCCCAGGGTGATTACTCCAAAAAAGATTCCCAGAGCCAAAACCAATCCACCGGCAATTGCAGCGCCTACATAACCACCAACTACGGTTACCAATCCCCAACCTGTGGAGGGCAGAGGCTCCGTGGTGGCTTTGTTGATGACTTTGTTGAACAAATCAGGCAACTGCCACAAAACTAAAGCACCTAAGGCCAGCAATGTGATCAGTTCGCGGGCCCGCTGCAAGAACCAATTCGCGACTTGTAGACCGTAGCCTACGCCTTCGAAATCACTACCTGGACCAAAATCGGGGGCTGCCTCGACGCCAACATCATCTGGTTGAGGGGTGCTGAAGACTACGCCACCATCAGGGGCTGCGTCGATGTTTCCAGATTGATCGCTGGTACTGGTGTAATTTAGCGTGCCGCCAATCTCGGCGCTGTCAGCAATACGTAAACCGGGTTGAACAGCGGTGGGCGCTCCAGGAGGCAGGAAAAACTGGAAGGGCATGGCGCCGTCTTCCGGGCCACCTACCTCGGCCAAGATATCGCCGCCGATCGAGCCGCTAATTTCTAAGGCTCCAGCGCCGGCAACAACGTCATCGCCAATTTCGCCGTCAATGATAGCCTGGTAACCACCAATAACAAGATCGCGTGTGATTTCTGCACCATTGGCGATTTCCAAGGAAAATCCGCCAAAGTACATATTCCGGCCTACCTTGGCAGATTCACCAACAACAGTGGAAGAAGAACCACTGTACACACTGCCGGCAACATCGCCATTGATGATTACGGATTGTGCGCCAGTGAAAAGACTGCCATTGACCGTACCATTGACGGTAACACTTTGTCCAAAGGCGAACAGATCGCCCTCGACGGTGCCATCAATGGTTATGAACTCGCCCGCAATGAACAGGTCGTCGTCGATAGTTTCGCCAGCCGGCAAATCATTATTTTCGATGATTTCGACAGCACTGGCGGTACTAACAATGCCAAATCCCATCACCAGGACGAGAGCAAGAGCCAGTAGAATACGACTATTTTTTGTTTTATTCATGTGTATACCTCCACATAACATTGAAAAAAGATTTTATAGTATCTAATACGTCTGATCCCAAAAAAAGTTTCATGCTTTTGCTTTGAATTTTCCGGATTTTGCCTCTTTACTGTTGGGTTTTCCAATGCAGGTAGTTTTCTTCCATTTGTGCGAGGTGATCAGGGACATGACTTTCGTAGGTGTCTAACCATTCATCCATGGTCATGAGCCCGTTTTCGGGATGATAATTCTCATGCCCCCAAACTTCTTCGGGAACCGTTTGGATTAATTCGTAACAGGCCAATCGCAACCAACGGAATAATTCCAAAGCAATTTCTGTGCTTTGGCCGGCGTAATTGAGAGCTTTTGCCCATTGGTTCTCATCATACGCCATGAGGTCTTTGCCCGGTTCAGCAATAAAACGACGACAGCGAACAAAACTATTGACTTCGCTGTCGGTGATGTGAATGATAATTTCCTGGATTGTCCAGCGACCTGGAGCTGGACGGTGATGCCAGGCTTCTTTTGGAATGCGTTTCACAGCTTCATCTAGTAATTCGAAAGCCTGGCCGTAAGATTCGATCTTCTTTTGTCGCTCGGAATTCGTCATTTGTTGTCACTCCTTTATGAGGGTGATTTTATCTCCGATGTGAATTTGGCCGGTATTCAACACCCGCGCATAAAAGCGAGCCCAGCCAGGATTCGCCTTTTCTGATACGCGGCTGTAGTTTCCATCTGCAAAATACGATTGGATGTTATTGCAAGGTGTAGTGTGTTTG
>CAZVPR010000145.1:0-10362 GCA_964629085.1 uncultured Anaerolineales bacterium | reverse complement strand
AACAAGATCATGAACACGACAAAGAATGAACCATTACTTAGCAATATCCTGAAACTGTTTATGACCGCCATGGTGTTGGCTAACATCGCCGGCAGCATGTATGGTTCACTGTTGCCACTTTACCTTAAAGAGCTTAATGCTAGTGTGTTGCAGGTTGGACTGTTCTTTACGCTTTCCAGCATCATCCCCCTGATCTTGCAAATCCTGGGGGGATGGATCTCCGATACCTTGGGACGACTGCGCAGCATCGCTATGGGCGGTGTGGCCGGCGTGATTTCATACATCGGTTTGATCCTGGCACCAACCTGGCAATGGGTCCTCCTGGGAGAAGGCTTGGGAGCTGTGACACGTTCTCTTGTTGGACCCAGCTTCAGCGCCTTCATCGCTGAACAATCGTCAGAGAAGAACCGCGCCAAAGTATTCGGCATCACTGACAGCATCTTCATGTTGGTGCTGATCATTGGCCCACCTTTGGGGGGCTGGCTGGCCGATGAGTTTGGATTCAGGTTTATGTTTATTTGCGCCGGAATCTTGTACTCCATCGCAACCATAATTCGATTGGGCATGGCCCGCACAGCCTCCCGAGGTTCGGAATCCAATCCCGAAAAACTTTCCTTCAGTAATCTGAAAGGAAAACTCGGAGCAATTACCGGATTGATGCTGGCTGGCGGCGTGATGACCTGGGTATTGATCACCGATGGCGTGCGTGATATCGCCTATACCATGTCCTTCACGTTGGAGTCACTCTACCTGAAGGAAATCGGTGGATTGAACATGCGCACCATTGGCCTGCTGGCCTCGATCTTTGGTATTACCAATATGATCACCACGATCCCAGCTGGGAAACTTGCCGACGACAAAGGCGAACGTGTAGGTATCGCCGGCGGCTTCTTGTTAGACGCTATCGGGATCATCATCTTCCTAAATGTAAACACATTTGTGGGATACGCGGTGGCATGGGGATTCTTCGGTATCGGTGAGGGACTGATGTCTCCTGCGTACCAATCGCTCACCAGCAAAGCGGTGCCTGAGAAATTGCGGGGAACAGCCTTTGGGTTGCTGCACAGCAGCCTGGGACTCTTCTCGCTCCCAGCGCCCGCGGTCGGAGCTCAACTGTGGGAGCGTTTCACTCCACAGACTCCATTCAGAATTACCGCCGGTATCATCTTGGTGACAGTGATTCCCGCCTGGTTCAAGTTCAAACTTCCAGAAACAAATGAAAACCATGCAACAGCAGAAATGGCAACGGAAAAATAAAATGGAGATCACCATGAAGACCAAAAATTTCTTCACCATAACAGAAGCACCTGAAATTCCAGGTTTGAAGTTTTATTCCTTTCGAGGCGAGGCGGATTATCCAGTCATCATGGATGTTTTCAATGCCTGCAAAGGCGTGGATGGCTTCGAATATACAATGACACTTGAGGGCGTCGCTCACCACTTCGAGCACATCGTCAATTGCGATCCCACCAAAGACATGTTCTTCGTCCAGGTAATGGATCAACCTGTCGCTTATGGGCGAGTGGGCTGGTATGAAGAAAGGGAAGGCAATTTCATCTATTACTCTTTAGGATGGGTATTGCCCGAATGGCGCCGCAAGGGTATCGGTACGGCGATCTTGAAACAGAATGAAAAACGCATTCGCAGGGTTGCTGCCAGCCACCCTGCCGAGAAGCCAAAATTTTATCAGAATGACCACGACGAACCCATGACCGGCGCGGCAGCCCTTTTGAAAGAAAACGATTATCGAGAAGTCCGTTGGGGTTATGAAATGCAACGGTCGATTGATGCCCCACTTCCCGAGGCACCGATGCCCACAGGACTTGAAGTCCACCCAGTAAACGATGATCACTCCCGGGCGATCTGGGAAGCCCAAAACGAAGCCTTCCGTGACCATTGGGGGCACAGTGAGGGCACCGAGCAAGAGTATCAACGTTGGCTTTCCGATCCAGTCACCTTCGTTCCCCATTTATGGAAAGTGGGCTGGGAGAGTGACCAGGTCGCCGGGATGGTACTCAATTTCGTCAACCAGGAGGAGAATGAAGAATATGACCGCAAACGTGGTTATACAGAATTTATTGCCGTCCGGCAACCCTGGCGTCGGCGTGGATTGGCAAAATCGCTGCTGGTTCAGAGCATTTTGATGTTCCGAGAAATGGGTTTCGAGGAAACTGTCCTCGGCGTCGACACGCAAAATCCGAATCATGCCCTCGACCTTTATGAAAGCGTCGGGTACGAAATTAAACGCAAAGGCATCGTCTATCGAAAACCTTTGACTTTCGACATATATGATCTTCACGTTGCGAGATAAATGGAGAAAACATGAACGAAATATTACCAAATGGTTTCACAGCACGCCCAGGGCGCTTGGAGGATATCCCTCTGGCTGTGGAGCTTTTCAACAACTATACAGACCACTTCATTGGAATCCGTGGTGTTAATGAAAAATTACTGAAAACCGAGTGGACCAAGCCAAAATTCAACCCTGCAACGGATATTTGCATGGTTTTCGATCCGGATAAAAAACTGGTCGGTTATATTGAAGTTTGGACAACATCTTCTCCGCCAGTCCATCCCTGGGTTTGGGCACGAGTGCACCCAGATTACCACAGAATGGGCATTGGCACAGCTCTCAGCAACTGGGGAGAAGAACGCGCTCGAAAAGCGGTTGAAATGTGCGCTGATGACCTGCGCATTGCCTATCGTTCAGGATCCGCATCAACAATTGATCCACCCAAAAAGTTATACGAAGCCCAAGGCATGAAACCCATCCGTCACTTCTTCCGCATGCTCATCGAAATGGATGCTCCTCCTGCTCCGGCTGAGTGGCCGGTGGGGATCAGTTTGAAAACGCCTGATGATCCAAAAACGGACATAGAGGATATCTTTAGAGTCGACAATGAGGCCTTCAAGGATCACTTTGGCTATGTGGAAGAACCCTTCGAAGAAGGATTGGCTGATTTCAGCCACTGGTTTCTCGACAATGAAGACAACAATGATCCTTCTCTGTGGTTCTTAGCTGTAGACACAAACACAAATCAAATTGCCGGAATTGCCTTGTGTCTGCGCAAGGATTCTGAGGACGAGAATTGTGGGCATGTGGATAGTCTGGCAGTGCTGAGACCCTATCGCAAAAAGGGCATCGGCTTGGCGCTCCTTCGGCATGCTTTTGGTGAATACTATCGCCGGGGTTACACGAAAGTCTCGCTGGGTGTAGATGGTGAGAATCTTTCAGGAGCCCTACGCCTATACAAAAAAGCCGGCATGCACGTAAATCGACAATTCGATCTTTATGAAAAAGAACTACGACCCGGGAAAGAAATCAGTGTAGAATCCTTAGGTGATTAGGTATCCGGCATCAGGCATTCGTGGGCTTGCACAATATCCCCGCCCACGGATGCCATTCAAATTTTGGAGGATCATGTGACCATCAAAGCAATAATCTGGGATTTGGGCGGCGTCATCGTGCGCACGGAAGATACAACATCCCGAGAAACATTAGCAGCTGAAATGGGCGTGAGTCGCTATGAACTTGAGACCAGTGTCTTCGGGGGAGAGGTGGGCCACCAGGCACAACGCGGCGAAATCAGCAGTGAATCTCTTTGGGAATACAATCGTGAAAGGTTTGGGCTTGCCAAATCTGAACTGCTGGATTTCCGCAGACGCTTCTTTGGGGATGATGTCGTAGATTATGAATTGGTCGAATATATTCGAAGTTTAAAACAAAAATTCACGACCGCCCTGCTCAGCAATGCCTTTGCAGATTTACGCAACCTTGTCACCGAACGTTGGAAATTCGGGGATGCGTTTCACTCAATTACAATCTCTGCCGAAGAAGGGGTGATGAAACCCGATGCCAAAATCTACCAAATCGCCATCGAACGAGCAGGGGTAGAGCCTGATGAGGCCGTTTTCATCGATGATTTCGCACACAATATCGACGGCGCTGAGGCAGTTGGCATGCAGGGGATACTCTTCAAAAAACCGGACCAGGCCAAAGCTGAATTAAAAGAATTACTTTCATAATTCATAAAATGACAAGATATTAGGGATAGCCAGATGACAGCCATCTTGGAGTTGACTGTCACCTTAGGTAGGAACAACTTTATACCAATCTGAACCTGATTTGGAGGAATATTGTATTGTGATTATATTATTCGTGCCAACCGGAGAATTACGATGAAATACACGCCTCTAATCTTGCTTATCTTGGTGATCACGCTCAGTTCCTGCGAGCCAGCGGCGCAGCCAACCGTTCAGCCCAATTTAACCGAAGTTCACTTGCAAGGCAGATTCAATATCCCCAAGGAATTAGCCGCGGAAGCGCCAGCCAGGGTTATGGAATATTTGGTCTGGCTGCCCAAAGGTTTCAATGATGATCCTGAAAAGAAATGGCCTCTAATCTTCTTTTTGCATGGATCGGGCAGCGAAGAAGCGGATTCTGCCTTTGTGATGAGTTCTGGACTTCCGGAGGTGCTCCACGCTGGAGATCAACCCGAAGATTTCCACTTTGTGGTCGTCTCCCCACAGGCGTTTTTTGGCGTTCCCTGGTGGGGTGGCACAACGCCCGATATATTGATGGCTCTACTGGACGAAGCCATCGAAATTTACCGGATTGACTCAACCCGCATCTATCTAACGGGCCTAAGCATGGGAGGTTACGGCTCTTGGTTGATGGCTGCAGCTTACAGGGAACGATTTGCAGCCATGGCATCCACATCGGGGACTGGCTATGGCAATGTAAACCCGACTGTGGAGCAGCTTTGCAAAGTGGCGGAAACCCCAATTTGGGCCTTCCACGGGGAGAAGGACGTTATTTCCGATCCAATTGGAGCAAAGATTTATATCACCTCATTGCAAAATGAATGTGATAATCTCGTCGAACTCAGGTGGACACTGTACCCGAATGAAGGCCACCTGGGCACATATCAGAGAGCATATCGAGATCCAGAACTTTATACCTGGCTGCTCGAGCACTCAATTGAAGTTGTCGAAACTGAGGAATAAAATAGTAATACTCAAAAAAAAACCTAGTATTTTCGGAAACCTGGGAGATTTTATATTCCGTTAGAAAGATTTGCTCAACTTCACGGCAAGAAGGCTTCCCCCATCGAGAGTATGTGAGGCCCTTTATCATCCCAGCGCACTAGGACTTCGCAATTTTCCGCCGCCAGTTCAGCAACTTGTTCTGACACTCCCAAAAATGTGATCACAGCCACGGTCTTCTGCTGGGGGTGCACAGTTGAAATTGTTACAGGAGCTAAAACTCCCGAACTAAGACCATTGATCCGCAGGTATATCGGGTCATCAAATAATTGCTCATCTTCGACAATATCGAAAAACACCCAATCGGTGATGACATCTTCCAGAGTTATCACCGGGCAGCGAGCAAAAAACTGATAACGGTGAACGCCAACGGCCCAGGCGTCCTCGGGAAATTCATGACTGAAAGAAATCGCCCAATCCCCGGCACTAAACTCCGGCGGTGGGACAGCCGTTGGCAGCGGTGTGGGAGGTATTTCAGCAGACCCGCTGCAGCTCGCTAATATCATAATTAATAATGACATCCAGAATGACCAGCGTTTAATAGAATTCATGTTTTAACTCCAGAATTACCGATAAACTGATATGCTGATCTACCTTTATGGTGTTCCTATGGTTCAAATTTCAGATTGCTCCCCCAGGGTTTTCTGGCGCTTCTTCCCAAAGCTGCAGGAATTCTTGAGTTTGCTCGGAAGTGTGCAGATAGGCAAACCTGGATACTTGTCGGCCAACATCCATCAGGCGCTGTCGGAGTTTTTCGTCTTTGGGATTGCCATCCTCATCAAACTTTTTCCAGGCCTCAGAGATACTGACTTGCTCCGGTACGACCCAGGCGTGTAATGTGCGCCCAATCATTCGCAAACTATTCAGCGCATTGACCGCGCCTAACGTTCCACCAGCGACGCCGACCAGCCCCCACATTTTGCCGCCAAATTCATCGAAACCCATCAAATCCAAGGCATTCTTCAGTACGCCGCTGAAGCTTCCATGATATTCCGGAGTCCCCAAGATGATCCCCTGAGCAGATTTCACCTCGGCTCGTAGGCGATGAACACCCTCTGGATAATCTTTCGAGTCGCGACCATCAACAAAAACCAGGTTGTAATCATTCAAGGTAATTAATTGAGTTTGTGCGCCAACTTCACGCGCCCCCTCTAAAGCAAATTTAAGCGCTTTACATGTGTACCCGTTTGAGCGTAAACTCCCACTAATGGCTACTACGCGTAGTGATTGTTTTTTCATGATCCCAAATTTTTTCTCCTGAAGCTTCCCAACCTTTTTCTCAACGCAAGGAATTCGCTCTTGCGCGCATTTACAACAACACCAATCCCAGGCGCATGCCCATACGCACAGCTTCCGTGCGATTGGTGACCCCTAGTTTGCGATATACCGCCGATATGTGAAATTTAACAGTATGTTCGCTTATATCCAATGATAAAGCAATCTGCTTATTTGCCAATCCCTGGGCTAATAATTCCAACACTTCCGTTTCCCTCGGGGTCAATGGATCGATTAACTCATCTTCATCAGTAAGGGAATAGGGCGTCAACAGCGGCTCAAGATACTCGGCAGGTGCAATATTCAGCCCAAAACTCAATGCCCGAATCGCCGTCAACAATTCATCCTCAGTTGCATCTATAGACAAAACACCCCAGAGCGGCCATTGCAACCCGACTAAAATTTGAACATCCCGCGTAGTATCTGTGAGCAATAGCACTGAAAAATCAGGAGTGGATCCTTCAAGAGATCCACTCCAATTATCCAACGACTTTGTTCCCGGAACCATGACCAGGATATCAAAATCCCCGCCAAAGTTCCAAAGAGATGAATAATCAGCAGATTCGGCCACTATCTCGATCCCTGGCCCTACTTCCAGCAACGCTCGCAAACCTACTCGTACAGCCAACGTTGGTGAAAGTATCGCTACCTGGATCGTCTGATCACTCATCATTGTAAAGGTTTTTTATCGATCAGCGTTTGTGGTGCCTGCGATGGCTTCTACGGCCATGGCGTCCTTTTCGCTGATGGGGTTCACGTTCTCCAATGGTTACATCGACAATCTGCTTCTGACCGCCGCGGATCACTTCCACCGGGGCCGGCTTTCCAACAACATCTCCGCTCATCGCTACAAGAAGTGTATCATGATCCCTGACTGGGGTTCCAGCCATTCCCACGATGATATCTCCAAGCATCAGGCCACTTTCAGCCGCTGGGGAATCTTTTTCAATATGGGTCAATAACAAACCTGATGCCTGGCTTCGGCCCAAGGCATCCTGAGAATCAGCCGGGACTTCTACCAACTGGCTCTGAATGCCCAAATATCCGCGCTTGATGCTGCCGTGCTCTGCTAAGGTTTCAGCTGTCCTCCAGGCAAATTCTACCGGAATGGAAAGCAGCATGCTGTGCGACAAGCCTGACGTATTAATTCCCAGCACCTTGCCTTCGGCATTGACCAGCGGTCCGCCAGAAAAACCGGGCATGGGAATCGCATCCGTACGGACAAATTTCTCGATCATGCCACCACGACGAGTTCGAACCGGCCCGTTGATAGCGCTGATCACACCCAAACTGGCTTCAATTCCGCTGGTTTTTGGGCGTCCCAGGGCCAGAACAAACTCTCCCACCTGCGCTTCTTCAGTTGCAACCGTCGCGGGAGTAGCCTTACCTTCGGGCAGGCGCAGCAACGCCAAATCGCTGCCCGGATCACGTCCAGCAACTTCTGCCGCCATCTCTTCACCATCAGATAAAACCACACTGATGCTCTCATCACGCTCCACCGAATGATCAGCCGTTAGAACCAGATCCGCTGAGAAGGCAACACCACTTGAGGGCATCCGGCGGCGGCCTTTGACCAACACTGTCGCGGCCTCAGCACTCGATACTGCTTCGGCCATCGCTTTAGATATTTCTACAAATAGATTCTTTCCATCTGCCATCTTTTTTCCTTTCTCCCGACACGTCTGTGTGTCTGGATTATGCAAGCATAAATATAAATGAAAGCCCACTCGAGCACATCAGAAAAAAGGCTGGTTCAGTACCTGGAAATTTGGCTAGGTTGCTCACGTTCGAAAGTAATAAGACAACTACTCAGGGCATCTCTAATGCGGGTATTATTTTTCTGTCGTTTATAGCATGTTATAATCGCACCTCTTATGTCTAATTCAACCAGGCAATCCATTTTAGCTGTTTTGGCGCACCCCGATGATGAATCCTTCGGCATGGGTGGCACCTTAGCCCTATATGCCGAGCGGGGCGTGCAAGTGTACCTGGCCTGTGCTACGCGCGGCGAAGTTGGTGAGGTGGGGCCTGAATATTTGAAGGATTACGCCTCCATCGCCGATTTGCGCGAATCTGAGTTACGCTGCGCAGCCGGACACCTCGGTTTGAGTGAGGTTTTTTTCCTTAATTACCGTGATTCGGGTATGGTAGGTTCACCCGATAACGATCACCCCCAAGCACTGGTGGCGGCCCCAGTAGAAGAGGTCGCGGCCAAGGTCGCAGATATAATCCGCGAAATAAAACCGCAAATTGTTTTGACATTTGATCCTATTGGTGGATATCGTCACCCCGACCATATCCACATCCACAAGGCCACAAAATTAGCCTTCGATTTGGCGGGGGATGCCGCTTTTGAGCGGGTACTGCCTCCATACAAACCGGAGAAACTTTACTACCACACCATTTCAAAACGATTCATCCGCTTTGCGGTGAACTTCATCCGTCTGATCGGTAAGGATCCCAGCCGCTGGGGCCGAAATGAGGACATCGATCTGACCCAATTAATGGTGGATTTCCCCATTCACGCCAAGATCAACTATAAATCAGTCGAGAAGCGCAAAGAAACAGCCTCATTCTGTCATGCCAGTCAGATTGGCCCGTCCATCACTGGGGGACCGTTTCGATGGCTATTTCGTTTGTTGGGCTTTGGAAGCAAGGATCTCTTCATGAAGGCCTACCCACCCCCAAAGGAAAGGGTAGTCGAAAAAGATCTCTTTCAAGGGATTTAAGCCCTATTTCAGCCTGCTTGACGCTCATTTGTGAAGGTGATATGATGCCATCGCAGAGGCAATCTTATGTCTTACGATCCGCTAAAAGACGATTCTCTTCTCACGGCAGATCCACTTTTACCAATCGAACCTCGTAAAGAAGAAACTGCTCAGGGGGAGGAGTCTCGAGACGCAGTAACTCAATTCGAACAATTTTGGGAACAGATTACCCACGCAGGTCTGGTAGAACCAGCTTTGCGCGCCGGAACGCTGATCTTATCGATGGTGTTCGTGCTCATTGTTGTATGGGTAATGCGTTCATTTTACCTGGAGCGGGTCCTGGAATCTTTTGATGAGCCCGCCGCCGATGTGCAAGCCGCCCCGTTGCTATTCGAAGAATCGACCAATCAAGTTTCGTATGTTCCTGATCTGATCTCATCACCAGGAGAAGATGCTGTCGGAGTTTCACGCCGGCCATGGATTTACACGACCATCCCTACTCGAGCACGCGTCGAATTAATGACATACACCGTTGAGGAAGGCGATTCGGTATTTGGCATCGCCGAAAAATTTAGCATTAGAGCTGAAACGGTTCTTTGGTCAAACACCAACACCTTGCAAGACAATCCTCACAAGCTCCAGGTGGGCCAAGAATTGAATATCATGCCCGTTGATGGCACTTTGCATAAATGGAGCCAGGGCGAAAACTTACTTAAAGTTGCCGAATATTACGGGGTCGCTGCCCCAGCAATTCTGGAGTGGCCTGGAAACAATTTCAACTTTTATGAAGTCACGGCCGATAATGTTTCGATCGAACCGGGTACCTTATTGATTGTCCCTGGGGGCCGGCGGGGAATGATCAACTATGGACCACCCCGCATCCCGCGCGATGATCCCGCCATTGCGCGTACTTATGGACCAGGACATTGTGGCACCCTAACGGATGGTATCGTTGGTGATGGTGTGTTCCTGTGGCCGGCCAACGAACATTATCTCTCGGGGTATGATTTCAATCCATCAGCCAATCACCCAGCTATCGATATTGCCGGCGATACGGGCGACCCGGTTTATGCTGTCGATGACGGGGTTGTGGTTTACTCCGGTTGGAGCTACAGTGGCTATGGAAACCTGATTGTCATCGACCATGGCAATGATTGGCAATCGCTCTATGCCCACCTTGATGGCTATTATGTTGGTTGTGGGGAGAGTATTTATTCGGGTGCTGTTATTGGGACCGTCGGCAATACGGGTAACTCTGCGGGCGATCACTTGCACTTCGAGTTATTGTACGGCACGGCCAAAGTCAACCCCTGGAATTTCTTGCCATAATTAA
>CAZVPR010000144.1:0-10390 GCA_964629085.1 uncultured Anaerolineales bacterium | reverse complement strand
TAAATAAGGCGTTTTCTTAGAAAAATATAATGTAATCTGTGATAATTTCTATAATATTGAAAATATTCTGAATTATTATTGAAGTAGGGAATAATTGATGATTTTTTTAAATTTGTAACTTCTATAAAGATGTGTGATTGAATACACAGATTAAAATTTTTACTAATTTCTATTTATTTCATAATAATTATCATGGTTCACATTATCATTGGTAGAGATTATGACTGTAAATATGGTCAACAATCAGCCGGTAAAATGACCGGGAAGATCCCGAGAAAATCGGTCAATAATTCGGGGACCCGTTTGTTGACTAATGTATTGAAGTAATCTGCAATTGCTCTACTTATCTCCCATCTATCAGGAAGGTCTCAATAAATTCATGAATAGGGGTGCTTCTTTGTTTTCATCCCTAAAATTGTTTATAAGAATTCATCGAAGTTGTAAAAGTTATCTAATAAACTATATATACTCAAAACCTGGTGATAGTGACAAGATATCATTCAAGGTGTCATCCATGCAGACTTGTCGAAATAATCTCAGAAAAAAAATCAATTTCTCAAAACGTGTTGGACTTTCAGCTCTCTTTTGTGTCTTCATTCTTGTGGCCGTTCAATACAATCAGATCGTACCAATCATTGAATTCGCATCGGGAGATACTGACCAGGATGGAATTGAGGACGAACTGGAAAACACAAGTTACTACAGATACTTCGAGGATGATACCCTAAGGGAGTTCAACGGTGATCAAGGATCCCAGCAGGGTAATGGTTGGACGCATTATGATTTCCAGATGAACATCATTCGGCCCAAATATCGCTTTACAGTCAATGTAACCGAGAGAAACAATACTGGCTCCCTTTGTATTCTCGTTGGAGAAGAGGGAAACGAGCAAATGAATTATTCAATGACGATTGATCAAACAGGTGAAATATCCACCTTCTTGATACCCACATCCTTCAATCTTACACCTGCCGCTACAGTAGTCCGATTGAACTCGAATCTTGAATTTTCTATCGATTATTTCCTGATGGAATCGAATTCTCACTGGAATGACAGTGATACAGATGATGATGGATTGAGCGATGGCACTGAGGATTCAAATTTCAATCAACACACCGATGAATGGGAGACAAGTCCAATCATGTACGACACCGATGGCGATGGGTTGAATGATGGTGCAGAGGTCGATAATAACACCGATCCGCTAAGTCAAGACTCGGATGACGACGGACTCAGCGATTACTACGAGGTCATAAATGGATATGATCCCTTATCTGATGATTCTGACGACGATGATCTTTCGGATTATGATGAGGTAAATGTATATTCTACCGATCCTGTGGATGATGATACAGATGGTGATGGACTTCTTGACGGGTCAGAGGTATTGACCTATTATACCGACCCGAACGACACGGACAGTGACGACGACAGTCTGTCTGATTATGCAGAGGTGTTCACATATTCAACGGACCCAAATGACGATGATACCGATGGAGACGGGTATTCTGATGGATTGGAAGTATTAACGTATAATACGAACCCATTGAATGCTACAGAGGATACCGATGGTGACGGATTAATCGATCCATTGGAAGCATCGATTGGGACAAACCGTTCTTTGGTTGATACAGACGGTGATACTTTATCAGATTATTTCGAATATGAAACCGGGTGGACGATAACAGTTGATGGCGTACCAGATAGTGTGAATTCAGATCCCACAGATCGATGGACAAGCGGGGAAGGACTCTATGACGATTATCAAGAGTACATACACAAAACTAACCCCAATGATTCAGATACCGATGGTGACGGCCTCGATGACAATCAAGAACTTGTTATCTTCCGGACAAATGCTGCAGATATCAACCAAGATGGAGAACTGGATTATGACGTTGCCAACATCTGGATCTCAACAAACCGGCCACGATCAACTATCGGCGGTGTTTCTCAGGATGAGTTCCTGCTTCACAATTTCGAGTATTCTTCATCCACGACAACAAACTGGTCTGGTGAGTTTGACGATACTTTCAAATTAGTAAGCGTGTCTGTCGAAGGTTACAACATATACGCCGATAAAACGAAATCGACCTATCCCATCTTAGCATATATCTTTTACAATAATCCAAACATCGAGGAGAAAGTGGATGATGAGTACTACAATGTCTGGAAGTTTACGTCTTCTGCTTTTCAGCAGTCATTCAATGAAACCGAAAAACAATCGGGAGCTGAATCGTATCGGTTCAACAAATCGTCTGTTTTGGGGTATTCCTCGAAAGAAGTGATTCTCAACTCATCCATACAAGATATGGACTCGGATGGATTGTATGACGGTGAGGAGTTTGAAATGGTATCAGATGGGGGAAGCCGTACAGATCCACTCTGTAATGACACCGATGAAGATGGGATCTCGGACCATTCTGAGTATGTGCACAGCGTTTGGGGAACCGAATACTGGACGACCTACAGCATGAAGGACTCTCCAGGACAGTGGAATAATCAGTACTTGAATCCAGTAATATCTGATATTGATTCGGATGGATTGACGGATGGTGAAGAAGTCGCGATTCAATTCAGAACCAACGCGAATGAAGGGAACTACAATTCCAATTCATGGATCGCGATCAACAATGACACTCTTCTCTATTCGTCCTCCGGCTGGAAGGCACAATTCTCGGGTTATGGGAATTACAATTCTTCGATTCAGCAGTCGATATCAGAAAATTATACTTCTATGACCCCCTATGGGTATGTTGGTGTATTTTCGAATTTTTCTAGCACCTCTGAGCTGGGAGAATTGTTATTCACTCGAACAATTTATTGGGATTCTACACACACCGTGAAGGCTACACACGACGTGTACCAATACAATTACACAACGATTTATATTGATACGAACGCTACTGATGGTCAAGCGATCAAGTTCAATCTCAGTGCAAATAGCACATCGAATGCTGAAGTATCGCCGTTCCCGACAACACAATGGGGGAAATATGAGATCGTCAACTTCACATTCTGGACCAATCCATTCTGCAGCGATTCCGATGGAGACAATTTGAGTGATGGTGATGAAATCCAAAAATACGGGACCTATGCCCTCGATTGTGACCACGATAATGATGGCTTGTCGGATTACATCGAGGTCCATTACAATTCGACCGCTTCAACCTACATTCCATACAACGGGAGCAATTCTACTTCAGATCTCAATCCCCACAGCCCCGATACCGATGGTGATGGATTGTGGGATGGAGAACGGATCATGGATGGCACCACCACGGTTCACATCGGTGAGCAGTCGTATGTTGCGAATTATCCCGATACAGACCCGCTGAACAATGATACCGACGGTGATGGCCTGCTCGATGGATATCTTGAAGGCGGTGAAAAAGGCAGTATGTCTTTTAGATCCACCAAGATCATTCCGATCAATGAGAGCAATGGTGCATCCATCACCTACATCAATACGACGAATGCGCGTGATGATGCCAACGGAGGGTATGGATACCTCGGGAACATGAACGTCACGCTTGAGGTTGCTATCAATTACAATCACTCCCATGACCTCAGTGTTACACTCGGATGCTTGTGGGAGAATGGTACAAATTCGTACGATGACAACTGGACCATCACAAATACGCTGGGACCAGGGAATTCTACCTATTTCATTTCCTACACATTATTCGATAAGATGAACTACATCGAGAACTGGGATGATGTCCTGAGCATCAGCTCTCCCCAAGAGTTATGGAGGCCGGTAGCTTTGGGTTCCTGGTATGTGAAGGTAAGCGATGAATCTACTGCGAACTCATCAGAACCTGGTACGATTGAGCGATTTGAACTTCACATCGATTTCAGGACCAACGCGAGCTCGAATGACAGTGACTCAGATGGTTTATCCGATTGGGAAGAGGTAACATTTGGAGATTATGGTTGGAAAACAAATCCCTGGGATTGGGATACCGATCTCGATTTTCTTGGTGACTGTGATGAAGTAACTGGAACTGGATCTGCGTTTAAAGCTTCGAATCCATGTTCCAACGATACAGATGCTGATGGAACCTGGGATTATTATGATCTTGATCCCACGGGAAACGCATATTTCATCTTCAATTTCAGTCGTGTTGAAATCATGCAGGGTGTCAATGACACCGATGGCAATGACGCATCGAATGAGATCTACCCTGTGATAGCATGCGATTTTTACGGAAGTGATTTCTCCTCAACTCTTGGATTCACCGTTCCCTATAAGGATGATATAGAAGCTTTTCGAATTGCCGATCTTATTGGAGGTGGAATCGAGGAATGCACACAAGGCAATGAAGATGAATGGACGATCGTGATTGATGTACCGGACGATTTCATTGTGAGCACATATGAAAAATTGTTCTATCTTGCAGCATACGACGAGGATTCGGGTGAGGATGACCAGTATCTGTTGAACTCAAGTAGCAATCGAGCCGGTGTGTACACAATATATTACAACCTGAGTACGGGAGGAACTCAATCATTTATCACTGATGATCAGGCAGGAACCCAAGTTCGGTTTTGGTTCAATGTGACGAAAGAAGTGGTGTTAAAGAAGAATACGATAATCGTTCTTCCGACAAACGATACATGCTCAGTGAATACTACTCAGGGCACCGAAAATACAACAGATGACAAGTTACGATTCACGGTTCCAGATATGTCCTTTGCCGTTCTTCTTGTCAATGTGAGTGATTCCGGGGATTCGAATTTCACCACTGGAATCAACAGTATACTTATTCCTCTTCCTGTGTTCTTTGGATCCCAATTCTGGAACATGACGAACTCGACGACTCAGCAGAATGTGACGACAGATCTCCCGGATTACATGGTAAATGCAAGCTGGACGATGTATAATGAAAGTGAAATAACTAGCCAAATCACCTATCTCATCGCATTTGAATGTACTGCCACGGAAGCTTCAGAGTTACTCAGCTACTTCCTGCACAATGCTTCTGGAAACAAGACGAGCTGGTATGAAGACATCACAGAAGATATCTTCACCGTAGGATTACCGTACCATGTGACGAATTTCCTTCCCGCGGGATTCGTTGAATTCACGAGATGGGCGGGGCCCGGAGAAGAACCCGAGGATGACGACACACCATGGTATTCACCATCGAATGCCGTATCAGCAGCGTACTCTCTTGGAACACAGATCAATGGTGCAATTGAAGATTTAACGGGAATCGATCTGGCTTATATATTCAATTCGGCAATTGATTCACTTGCATCATTTTATAATGCTGCTTTAGAGTGGGGATTAGGGAAGATGATAGATGTTGCTGATTCTTTAAATGATATTAAAGATAGTGTTGTAGCAGCAATAAACTTCATTAAGCAATGGGCATTCAGTAGAACAAGGGAATATTATCGAGCCATTTATATTGGAATAAGCTTAATATGTGGCTTAGAAGTAAGTAATTCAAGTGATAACAGTAGCCTCTCTGGGAGCGAAATCTTCACTCTAGCAATTAAAATATTCCCCAAAGCCTTAGCCGTAGGATTAGCAGCTTCACTTTTCATTGTAACACCAACTGAAGCAACGAATATCGCAGAAGAAGAGCAAACAAATGTGTTTGGAAAGAAAATGGATTTCGTTGGTGACGCTTTGGCATTAATTAGTCTTTCATTATACATATATACACTACATGCGCTATATGTCAGTGGAATATGCCCGACAGTTATTGTGCTTGCGTTCATTGATTTATGTGTCCTTTTATTATATCTTTATTATTATACTCAAGTGTTGGATAATGAGTAATTCATAAATAGGATGTGAACAATTTTGAAATCTATGCAGCTTTCAGTTGAATCCTGTACTAACAAATTTCGTTCGTCAACCAAGGGTAATATTATAGTAACTGGAAGTCGCAATAAGATTTTAAACATAGTATCTACAACTGTTTATATTGTGGGGATGGTATTAGCAGCGTCTGGGTTTATTATGGCTAGCTATTTACTGTTTAAGCAAAGCGGATTGATGTTATTACTAATATCTATGCTTATTGTTGCTATCATTGTAAAAATAATGTTGAAAGGGCTCCATACCGAGAAACCCCCTTATGTTATCATCTATGAAAACGGAATTGAGATACCTAATAATATTTGCCGTCCCATAAATAAATCGAATTTGGTATTTTTCAATTTTAGAGAAATTGCGGATGTAATTGAGGGAGGAGTGATTTCCGATCATGTGATATTATTAACGAATGGAGAGAAAAAGCGATTCAGAACACATCCGTTTGATAAAAAATTGACAGTTGAAACAATAATAGATCAATGGAATATCAAGAAAAATTCGTGAATTATTGGAGTGCTCCCCATGTATATTGACTCGTTGACTAGCATCTCAGATCGACTTCAACTGCCGTTCCATCTCCCGCATCGTCGAATATGACCCTTGATGTCAACTCCCTGCATTCACTGCCAGCAGAAGCGCCACTCCATTTCTATCCGAGATCCTTCTGATCAGCTTCAGGAATCGTCTGAGCACCATCTCACGCCAATCATTATTCTCCAGTATGACCCGAACCACGTCGTCGATTTTACATAATCGTAGCAACATCACTGCATCGAAATTGTTCTTGTAGTCCACGGGCAACCCAAGCTTCACGGTTGCCATATGTCCCGCCGAGGGAACCATGACCTCCACGTTCTCGTCCTTTGTATGGAACGGGATCTCCCCGATTTCTATTGCAAAAAATGGCAATGAAAATACGAATCAAGTATATCAGTCAACAAACGGGTCCTCGAGTTTTTGACCGGTTTATACAGGATTAGACCGGTCATTTTAGGGGCCGATTGTTGACCGCGAGAAATACTCATTTCTTTAGGTCCTACCGCGAGACAGATATTGATAATGACGAAATTTATAATAGGACCTTGCACATTTTAATAGACAAATTACGATTAAAGGAAGAAGGTAATAGAATGACACAACCATCATTCAAATCCAATATCTGGATTATGCTCATCACATTTGCAGTGCTACTGCTCACTATACTTACAGCCAATGGGAAAGCAAGTGCAGAGGATCAGATCGACTGCCGAAATATCGGAGGCTATGGTGGTTCATATTATGACATTGCCTACGACAACGAATACGTCTATGTTGGCAATTTTCAAGGTTTGAGTATCTTTGATGTTTCAGATCCCTCTGGGCCAGAAAAAGTAGGATTCATCAGTCTAGAGGGGGGTGTCAAAGACGTTATCATCGAATCGGATTATGCATATATTGCCAATGGTGAGAACGGGCTGGTGGTGGTTGATATTAGTGACCCGACTGATCCGCAGTACGCAGGAGGATATAACACTGCGGGAGAGTCGTATGGAGTAAATATAAACGGTGGGTATGCATATATTGCCGATTTGGAGAATGGGCTGGTGGTAGTAGATGTCAGCGATCCCATGGACCCACAGTACACGGGAGGAGACAACACCTCCGACGATGCGTTGGGTGTTGTGGTGAATAACGAATATGCGTATATTGTCGATGCCTTGGATGGACTGGTGGTGGTAGATGTCAGCGATCCAACGGATCCACAGTATGCGGGAGGATATGACACCGAAAGCATTGCGTCAAGCTTAGACGTGAGCGGCGGGTATGCGTTTGTTGGGGATAGGAACGAAGGAATGGTGGTGGTTGATATTAGCAATCCGACAAATCCGCAGTATGCAGGTGGGTTCGATACTTATGGAGGTCCCCGAGGCATTACGGTGAGCGGTAACTATGCTTTTATTGGTTATTCCTATGACGGGCTGGTGGTTGTGGATGTTAGCGACCCAAAGGATCCGCAGTATTCGGGTGAGTACGATACCAATGGATCTGCTAATGACGTAGCGGTGAGCGGTGGGTATGCGTATGTTGCAGATGGCAATAAAGGATTAGTTGTAGTAGACGTTGGCGACCCAACGGATCCGCTGCACATGGGAGGATACGATTCAGCAGGCCATGCGAGAGACGTTGTGGTGAGTAATGGGTATGCCTATATTGCTGATTTTGATTATGGTCTGGTAATCGTGGATGTTAGCGACCCAACGGATCCACAGTACACGGGAGGATTCGACACAGCAGGCTATGCGTCAGACGTGGTAGTGAGAGGAAGCTATGTGTATATTGCCGATTTCTATGGGCTAGTGGTGCTGGATGTTAGCGACCCAACGGATCCACAGTACACGGGAGGATACGAAACTGCGGGCTATGCGCACAGCGTATTCGTAATAAACGGCTATGCGTATATTGCTGATGACCATAACGGACTGGTAATCGTGGATGTCAACGATCCAACGGACCCCCAATATGTAGGAGGATATAGCAGTGTGGGCGAAGCATGGGATGTTGCGGTGAGCAGTATCTATGCCTATATTGCTGATTTTGATTATGGTCTGGTAATCGTGGATGTTCGTGACCCAACAGATCCGCAGTTTGTAGGAGATTACAACCTCTCAGGCAATGCGCGTGGCGTGATGGTGAGTTCGGGATATGCATACATTGCCAATTGGGAAGGGCTGGTGGTCCTGGATGTTCACGATCCAACGGATCCTCAGTACTCAGGAGAATACGACACGGCGAACTATGCGGAAGGTCTAGCCAAGAACGGTGACCATATATTTATGACTGCTTCCCGAGAAGGATTCGTGGTGCTGGATGTCAGCGACCCCACGGATCCGCAAGATGCAGGTGGATACGACAATGGATGGATATCGGGGGGAGTAGCCTTGAAGAGCAACCATGTGTATATTGCCGATTATACTTATGGTCTGGTGATAATCGAACTTGCACCAATAGCATGGATTGACAGAGTATCACCAAATTCCGCCGTCGAAAATGAGTCAGTAATTGTTGAAGGTCATGGTACTGATGAAAGTCCAATCAAGCAATATGCCTGGCGAAGTAACATTGATGGCGAACTCCACAACAGCACCTCTTCCGATTTTATTATAAACGATCTCTCAAATGGTACGCACACGATATATTTCAAAGTAAAGGATAATTATGGCGCATGGAGCAACGAAGTATCTGAAACGATCGTCATTAATGGGATACCACGAGCACTGATAGACTCAATTGATCCAAGCCCAGCCCTTGACATAGATGAAGTTCATTTCGTGGGCAATTTCGATGAGGACGGTTCAATAATCCGGTATGTCTGGCGTTCGAGTCTTGATGATGAAATATATAATGACACCGAACCTGATTTCTCCTTGAATGATCTGTTAAATGGAACCCATTTGTTATACTTCAAGGTTCAGGATAATGATGGGGTCTGGAGTGACGAGGTATCACAAACACTTGTCATTAACGGAAAACCGCGTGCATTGATCGACTCAATATCACCAAGCCAGATAGTTGATACGGATGATGTTCATTTCGTTGGCAAATATGATGAGGACGGTTCAATAATTCAATATGCCTGGCGATCAAGTCGTGATAATGAATTTTTTAACAGCTCAGAATCTGATTTTTATTACAACGATCTGTCAAACGGAACGCATACTATTTACTTCAAGGTTCAGGACAATGATGGGATCTGGAGTGATGAGGTATCGCAGATCATCATCATCAATGGGAAACCACGGTCAATAATCTATTCAATCAATCCAGAATTTCCCCTTGATACAGATGATGTTCATTTCATTGGGGCTTATGATGAGGACAGTTCAATAATCCGATATGTCTGGCGTTCAAATCGGGATAATGAGTTGTACAACGGTACAGAATCTGATTTCTATGACGATAATCTGTCCAATGGTACACATACTATTTACTTCAAGGTTCAGGACAATGATGGGGTTTGGAGTGATGAGGTATCACAAGCGCTCTTTATTAACGGGAAACCGCGAGCGATAATCGATGCCTTATCACCAGGTGCTGCATTGGATTCCGATGAAATTCAACTGATCGGAAGATACGATGAGGACGGTTGGATAATCCGGTATGTCTGGCGTTCGAGTCGAGATAATGAGTTTTTCAATGGTACAGAATTAGAGTTATATTACAATAATCTGTCCAATGGTACACATACCATCTATTTTAAGGTTCAGGACAATGAAGGAATCTGGAGTGATGAGGTATCACAAACGCTTGTCATCAATGGGAAGCCGCGAGCAAAGATAGGCACTATATCTCCAAATCCTGCATTGAATACCGATGAAGTTCATTTCGCTGGAAATTTTGAAGAGGACGGTTCAATAATCCGGTACATCTGGCGGTCAAATCGTGATAATGAATTTTTCAATGGTACTGTCTCGGATTTCTATTACGATAATCTTTCCAATGGAACACACACCATCTACTTCAAAGTTCAGGACAATGAAGGAATCTGGAGCGACGAGGTATCACAAACGCTTGTCATTA
>CAZVPR010000143.1:0-10439 GCA_964629085.1 uncultured Anaerolineales bacterium | reverse complement strand
CGTACATCAGGTTGGTTACTTCGGTCTGGTCCATCCAGAAGGCGTCCAGGTAGACATCGTGAACGGGCTCTTCGTTGCTGCCCCCGTTCTGGCTGCCCATCTGAAATTCTCCCGCGAGGATATACACCTGCACCATGCCGTCTACTTCTGATTTTTGCGTTGATCCTACGCCAAGGGTTGGAGTTGGCGTGGCGCTGGGGGTGTGTGTCTTTGTCGGAGTGCTGGTACTCGTTGGTGTGAGTGTTGCCGTTGAAGTCGGTGTTGCGGTGGCAGTTTCCGTCGCCATCCAGACTAGTGGGCCGGCGCCATCCGACCCGCGGCCGATCCACACCCCGCCAATGATCAGAACGATGACGATCGCGACCCCAAAAGCCCAGCGGGGGAGTTTCTTGAAAAATTTACTGAATGCAGCACCATCGCGAGGCTGCTTATTTTTCTTGGGTATGAGAACCTCAAGTTCGTCGCGCGTGTGATTGGCATCAACAACATTGAATATGCCCGGTTGTTCAGCTTGACCGCGCAGTAATTTACTCAGGGCAACTGCCAATGCCATCATGGTTTCATAACGGTTCTTTGGCTCCTTGGTCATAGCCTTGAAGAGCAGCTGCTCTACCGGGGCTGGCAGCCCGGGCACATAGCTCGATGGCCGCGGCAAGGGGTCGGTCATTTGCTTGAGCACTACGGCCATGGGAGTGTCGGCCTGGTAGGGCTTACGGCCAGTGATCATTTCATACAGCACCACCCCCAAGGAGTAAATATCAGCCCGTCCATCAACATCTTTCCCCAAGCCTTGCTCGGGGGCCATGTATTCCGGCGTGCCCACGCCCACCCCGGCAGCAGTCAGCGTCTGGCCGTCTTCCAAATCCAGGATTTTTGCAATGCCGAAGTCGGTAAGCATGGGCTGGCCTTTGGCGGTCAGCAAAATATTAGACGGCTTGATATCGCGGTGGACGACCCTGTGCTCGTGGGCGTACTCCAATGCCTGCGCCACTGGGATGAGCAACTCAACAGCTTCACGCCAGTGAGTGGGTTTACCGAGCAGAGCTTTGAGCGTGCCCCCTGAAAGATATTCCATCACCAGGTAGGGTTGGCCTTGGTGCTCACCGTAATCATGAACCCTTACGATATTAGGGTGGGCCAGCTTGGCAACGGCTTTGGCCTCGCGCTCGAAGCGCTTATGTACCCGTTCTAGCACTTCTACGCCAAATAGTCCCGCGCGCAACACCTTGACGGCCACCTCACGCTCCAGGCGCGTGTCGAAAGCTTTATAGACCGTGGCCATACCGCCCTCGCCGATTTGCTCAAGGATGTGGTAGCGTCCGATGGATTTGCCTATCAGGCTCATGGTGGCGTTCTCCTCACTTATAATTTCAGACTGGGCGAACCATCGGTAACCGATATACCCACTGTATTTTTCCGGAAGAGCAAAAATGAATATTAACTAGTTCTCCTCAAACGTCTAGCTAAAAATATCATTAATATCATCGCACCTGCCAATGCCAATAACCCAGGCAATCCCACATCATCAGCGAAGCTAGCTGAAGGTAGTTGTGTGGTTATCGGGGTCACGGTGAGTAAATTCGACGCCTGCTGTGTGAACAAGGCTCCCATAGTGGCAGTGAGTTGAACATCGCGCTGATCAGAAATAAAACTAGTCGTTGGATCGATAGTTGGGACTGCATAGGTACTCGTAGGCCAGGGTGTATATGTGCCAAAAATTGTGGAATGTGGTGTGTTATCTGGAACTGGAGTGAATGTTTCTGTTGGCGTAAATAAAACTTCGGCTAGTGGATTATAGTCATCATAATTAAGTTTGTTTGGCATATTGATGTTCCCGCTAGCATCTACCCAGGAGTGCTCTCCACCTATAAGATTGTAGGATTGATTCTCTGATAGAACCAGGCATTTCCCAACGAAACAATCCACATCGAAAATTTGTTCCAAAAAATTATACCGGATTCCCATAACCGCCCCTGAAATTTTAGCATCACCCGAGTTCGTCTCAACGATGAGTCTTATGTTAGAAGCCGAAGCCTCCGTCTTTGTAACAATAATTGTGCCGCTGAGCAAGCGAATTATTGTTACATCGTTCTCGAGGAGTAAATCACCACTTTTAAAAAATTCAATGATAGTTGGATTGTTTTCATTCCCAATAGCGTAAACCCTAAAGAGGTCAGGTAAAGAAAACTCAGCTACACCAGTGCTAACACGGACCAGTGACCCCTGCCCAAATACTACATAATCACCTGTGTAGATTGGTTTATAAGAGTTTTTACCACGCATCTGATTTTCTGTTATACCACTTACATTAGCAATATACGCAAAATCGGGAATAGCAGTTGGTATAAATGGTTCAGAAACCAAAGCACGTACCCCAAAAAATACTACAATAACAAGAGCCAAGAATATTGCACTTAGAACAATAGATGAAGTTATAGTAATCTGAGGTAAATGGGAAAAAAGGGAGAATTTATGCCCTCTTTTGGACTTTGTGATATCTAGAGTAGATGAGCTTCTCCTCCTGTTGGACATCAATCTTTCCATTTCAGTAGCGAAATCGAGCATATTCTGGTAGCGGTTGGTTGGGTCTTTCGCCAACGCTTTGAGTAGTACTTGCTCTACTGAAGATGGCAATGAAGGAACAGTAGCCATGGGTCGCGGGAGAGGATCAGTAGCTTGCTTGATGATCAGTGCAGCAGGAGTATCTGCTGTGTAAGGCTTGCCTCCAGTGACCATCTCGTAGAACACCACTCCTAAGGCGTAGATATCGGAGCGATCATCAACCTGTCCCTTGAATTGTTCGGGAGCCATATATTCAGGCGTACCAACCCCCATGCCCGTGCTGGTCAGATCTACCGTTTCCTGGACATCCATAACCTTGGCGACCCCAAAATCTGAGATCATGGGCTGGCTATCTTCGGTGATTAGGATATTGGCGGGCTTGACATCGCGGTGGATCATACCCAGACCGTGAGCGGTTGCCAAGGCGCGTGCGATGGGGATCAGCAAGCGTGCAGCCTTTTGCCAGGGAATGAGTTTGCCCAGCCGGTGCTTGAGCGTACCGCCGGGCAGGAAAGGCATCACCAGGTACAGCCGTCCCTGGTATTCGCCATAGTCCGTCACCTTGACGATGTTGGGGTGAGTGAGCTTCGCCTGGGCTTTGGCCTCACGCTCGAAGCGCGCCATTGCGCGCTCCAAAACATCTGGCGACAGGCGTTCGATGCGGATCACTTTGACAGCGACTTCTGAATCAAGGCGTGTGTCCAGGGCTTTATAAACCGTGGCCATGCCCCCTTCACCGAGTTGATCGAGAATGTGATAACGGTCAAGTGTCTGGCCAATCAAACTCATCTAACCAACCTCCTCAATGGCACTCACCAACCTAGTGGTTGCGAGTAGAGAAGCAACTTATAACTAACCCAATTCTATGAGAATTTTATCATGGAGAATTAGCTCATCAAAAATAGTGAATCAACTGCAATTACGGAACAGGTTTCCATGCTGGCTCCCAACCTTGAACCAGAGGGCCAATCATTTCCCTATTGTCCAAATTCATCAAGTAGATTTGGCCTTCCATCTCATAAGATAGCCATACCAGGTCGGGTGAGGGGGATGAATTCCAGCCAGTAACCCCATTAGGGAACTGCTCACTTCGGAAAAACAAGCTCCTGATAGATTGTTCTGCCAAATCATTTTGGAGTGGCTGAGGTTCATCCCCAGGGCGAAGGGTCCACAATGATACAGTACCTGCCGGACCGGATTGCTGTAAATAAAGAATACGTCCGTCGGGTAGCCAATCGAGTACCTCACAGCGATCTTCTAATTTATCTGATTGCAGGATTATCTGCTGCCCGCCAGTATCCAGGTCGATCACCTGAATAAGGACATCAGCATCCTGGCCCATGAAACGATGGTCCATGCCTGTTCCAAAAACTACCTGCGTGCTATCTGGCAAAAAGGCTGCCCCCATGTAATTGTCTGCTGAAAAAGAGGTAATTTCCCGATTCGCAAAGGGTTCAGCTACACGGTACGCTGCGCCAGCCCCCGTACTGCCCCATAACATCAAGCGTTGGCTGTCGGCTGACCAGACTATTAATTGGTAAATGCTTTCGGGGATCGCACTTACATCAAGAATGCTGTCATCATCGACAAAGTAAATTCTCAACCTATACATTCCACTATCGGGAACATAGATGTAGGCTAGGGTTTTGCCATCTGGCGACCAGGCTAGATTTTGGATCATATCTTCCCGCACAGAAGTAGAAGTAATTTCATCCGTCTCTGCATCCAGCAGCCAGATGGATTCTTTTGTGGTATTGTCTGATGCTGGCGCGATAAATGCGATCAAGCCCGTAGGCGAACCAGTGATCGAGGTTTCCGTTGGTTCCGGTGTTGCCGTTAAGGTCGCTGTGGCAGTTGGCTCCAGCGTTGGTGTGTCTGGAATTTCGGTTGGAATTGGCGTATCGGTGGTTGTAGGCACCGGCTCTGTGTTTTCGATGGGAGCGGCAGGCTCCTTACACGCTGTAAATACAAACGCTAACAATATACTGGTCAATAAAATCAGCTTGGCTTTTAATTTCATTTTCAACTCCTTCTTACTCAAATTGTTTCTAGTATCCCCCTAGAGATTGTCACGGAGATACAACGCAGCGAAAGCCCAGGGTGTCATAAGTTCTCTCAGGGCTCAAGCTGGCGCGCGCCGAAGTTCTCAAACCCGCTCTGCCGCTGTACCAGGATCCACCCCGAATAGGATGTTTACTTCCGCTCCCTGGTCCCAAAGGATTTTCATAGGGAGATTGTGAATAATAGCCTGCTGAATACCAGTCAGATACCCATTCCAAAACGTTGCCTGCCATATCGAGCACACCATACGGGCTGGCGCCAGCAGGGAAACTTCCCACGGGGGCAGTATCATGATAACCATCATCAAATGCCGATTCAACCTCCCCAGAGGTAGGGTTTGGGCAGCCTATATCACAGAAATTGGCCAGGTTTTGGGACAGGGAGCTATTCCCCCAAGGGAAGAGACGTCCATCGGTGCCTCGGGCCGCTTTCTCCCATTCCGCCTCGGTGGGAAGGCGAGCACCTGCCCAACGGCAGTAGGCCAGCGCCCCAGTGTAGGTTACATAAATTACGGGATAATCTGCGTAAGCAGGATTGGTATAATAATCAGGATGTGAGCGCGAGTAGCTTTGCACCGGGCGCGGGCAGGCCTTCTCTACAACACAGGCGCTGTACATGGAATTGGTCACTTCGGTGCGATAGATCGAGAAATCATCCAGATATACTGTGTGCCGGGATGCCTCTGCGCCCCAGAAATAAGGTTCATCGGAATTGCTGCCCATGGTGAATTCCCCAGCGGGGATGATAACTAGTCCTACATCTTCTGCAGGTGATGTAGTGTTGGTAGCGGTTGCAGTTGGTTTTGGACTAGATGTCAATGTGGCTGTTGGTGATTGGGTGACGGTAGCAGTTGACGATGGTTGAATAGTTATGCTTGGGGTTAGCGAAGGAACTAAAGTTTGAGTTGAGACTTTATCAATTTCTACGGGTTGGTTGCTTGCCAATGTGGTGGTAGAACTTGCATCCTGGGGAACCATGGCCGCATCCTGGGATGAATCTGTGAACAAACCTCGTAAACCAAAAACCATTCCCAGAATTAAAACGACGCCAATCACAAGAGAACCACCAATAATCAGGTTTCGATTCAAACCAATGCCCTGACCTGGAATCCCCACCGTTTTTGGTAGATTGCCTGCGGCTAATTGTTCCAATGCAGCAGCAAATTCAGACATTGTGGGATATCGATGCTCAGGCTGCTTGGCCAAAGCTTTGAAAAGCACCTGTTCAACCCGCTTAGGTAATCCCTGAACGAATTTTCCTGGGCGGGGAAGGGGATCCGTGGAGTGTTTTATGATCACTGCCAGAGGAGTATCTGCCTGAAAGGGTCGTCGCCCCGTGATCATCTCATAGTACACGATCCCAAGAGCGTAGACATCAACTCGAAGATCTATGGTTTTGCTGCTGGCTTGTTCGGGAGCCATGTATTCGGGAGTGCCCACTGTCATGGCTGTGGCAGTTAAGTCTACTGTTTCCTCATACTCGAGAATCTTGGCGATTCCGAAATCAGTCAGCAGTGGATCGCCAGCTGATGTAATCAGGATGTTAGCAGGCTTGACATCTCGGTGGATCATTCCCTGTTGGTGGGCAAATACCAGGGCGCGTGCAATGGGCAACAGCAATTGCGCGGCCTGTTGCCATTGAAGCTGCCCAGACTGCAACCGCGCTTTGAGAGTCCCTTCTGGTACATAGGGCATTACCAGGTAGGGTTGGTTATCGTGTTGTCCGTAGTCGGTGACCTTAACGATATTACTGTGTGTTAAATGGGCCAGTGCGCGTGCTTCGCGCTCGAATCGCTTCAAAGCCCGCCCCAACGATTCAGGCGTGAACTTTTCTGTGCGGATAACTTTGACAGCAACTTCGCTTTCAGTGTGCGTGTCAAAGGCTTTATAGACGATGGCCATGCCGCCTTCGCCAATTTGCTCAAGGATGTGGTAACGACCAATGGATTGACCTATCATAAATTCTGCTGGCCTTTTATTATCGGTTATGGCCCCGTTACAATAAAATCATCAAAAAGAATATCAGTACCGGAAAATTCATAAGTGCTCACTCCAAAACCAACATCGCCGGATGCAAAATCCGAATCTTCAACTTGTGCTAGCATTTCGTCATTTATGTAGAGTGTCAGGGTATTGCCAATGCAGGATACGCGAAATTTGTTGGTCACATTCCCTTGATTTATCACACCTAAAGGTGCCTCTGTCCAGTCGAATAGCGTATACCAGGTATTGTTTTTCATTTTCATGATTTCGAAATATCCATCACTGGATATTTCGAGTAGGTAGAAATTATCTTTGTCTTGGTGTCTACAAATAACCCCTTGGGTATCATCATTCGGACCATCCAGTTTACTTGTATGGACATCAATGACAACATCTGTAAAATTCAATCCTGGCCTGGCAAGAATGAATATTTCATTTGTTTTTAGATGAATTTGATAAGCCCCTTCATTGTAGTGCATCAGGTATTCTTCAGTGTCATATTGACTCCAACCACTTTGAGGATCAGAAAAATCATCTTCGAATAGGATCGTTCCTGGCGAATTGGTGGCAGATGTTGCAGTTGCAGTTGGAGTTGAAGATGGGATTTGAGGAGTATGGGTAAGAGTTTTAGTATGTGTCGGCGATGGAGTTATTGTGGGCAAAGATTCGTTAGCCCCTTCATTAAGATCCCAAGAAAAATGGATAGTTTCTATAGCGTAATTAAGATTTCCAATATCAATTTGAGTGACTAACTCGATTTGCATTCCCGAATGGAAATCTGAGTGGCTTGCCTGCAAATACAATTCATTTGCATCGATATCAAACCATGCTTCTGCGCCTCCTTTATCAAGGTAGCAACCTCCAGAACCAGCCCAATTAGAAATATCTACCCAGGCCCAAGAGCTGATGTCATCAGATAAATTCACATTTTCGGGAGATTCATTGGGATCGTCAAAATTGCTCACCATTATGCAATGATCTGGTGTACCATCTATATCAACATCAATATTTACTCCCCAATAGTATTCGAGCCCGTTTTCGGGTATGTGTAATTGGTTTATGGGGAGCGATTCCGGGACTTCCGCTAACTCGATAACGATATCTAGAGTTTCTCCATGTAAGATGGCCCGGGCTTTAACAACATCAGCAAGCGGGCTTTCTGCATTACCAATTACATCTTGAAGCCCCCAAATTGAATCTGCTTCTACGGGGATCTGCGTCACCACTGTTGATTCTGTTTCTTGCTCTACTGAGTTATCATCAGTACCGACATATTCTAGAAACACTAGCTCGCCATGCGAGTTTTCAACATCTGTTTTTACTGCGATTCGAAAGTTGCTATCTATCTCAGGAAGTGGAATTATAAGTGTCAAAGTGTCATCTTGTGAGTTGAATTGGTAATCTATTTCATCGCCATATTCCCACATCTCGTCTTCGTCTATCATCAAGTTATGAATATCCCAACTCCGATATGTATTTACGTCAATAGTGCTTTCATCATCGCCCCAAAGTGCATTAGCAACCCAGGCACCTTTTTCCCACCCAGAATATATTTTACCTGTAGAAGCGTCCCACTCATCACCCCCGGTGTCGACATTGTTGTCAGTATCAAGGATAACAGCCCACACAAATTCAAGATGACCGGAGTCATCTCCCCCTTTATCAATCACTAAGTTATCAGGGATATCTTCGAGTTGGATAACGACTGAAATATTAATACGATCATAAGTTGCTTCAGCACGGACGATATCTCCAATTGGAGAATCTACATCTCCTGAAATGTCTTTTCCAATCCATCTATGACCGCCCTCTATAGGGTGGGCTGTCGGTGCTATTACAGTTGCTGAAGGCTCAAGGGTAAACGTAGGAGTTTCGGTTGGCTGTTGAGTAGCACTTGGCGATTCTTGGGTGTTGGTACTACTTGCTATTGAAGTTGTTGAAGGTTTGGCAGATGAAACTTCACTCATATCAGCTTGTTTTGAAGATGTAAATATGCCTTGGCCCCATAAAATTCCAAAAACAACAATAATTACTATTGTGACACTCAAACCGCCAATGATCAAACCTTTCCTTTTCATCCCTGATCTTGGGGCGGAAACTTTTCCTCCTCGTGCCAGAGACTTCAGTGCCTGCATAAAGGATTCCATTTCCTGGAAACGATGTGATGGGTCCTTTACTAATGCGGAAAAGAGAACTCTCTCAACCGATGTTGGTATACCTTTTACAAACGTTTTTGGGTGAGGCAACGGATCATGGATTTGCTTGACCACCACAGCCATGGGCGTATCAGCTCGAAAGGGTTTCCGCCCTGTAACCAATTCGTAGAATACAACCCCCAAGGAGTAAATGTCAGCACGATGATCGGTTGCTTCCCCTAAACCCTGTTCTGGCGACATATATTCAGGCGTTCCTACCCCCACACCTGTTCCGGTTAGATCGATTGTTTCCTCTAATTGTAGTACTTTGGCAATGCCAAAATCAGAGAGCATTGGCTGGCCAGAGGCTGTGATTAGGATATTGGCTGGTTTGACATCCCGATGGACAATCTTTTGCATGTGTGCGTATGACAACGCATCTGCAATGGGAATCAGCAATTCTGCTGCCTGTTCCCAAGCCATAGGTATGCCCATTTTCTGCTTCAGCGTTCCTCCTGGGATATACTCCATTACTAAGTAGGGCTGGCCTTCGTATTCCCCATAATCCAATATTTTAACGATATTTGGGTGTGAAAGTTGTGCAAGTGCTTTAGCTTCACGCTCAAAACGTTTTAGAAATTTGGCTGTATGCTGGCGTACTGGATGGATCACTTTCACAGCGACATCCCGTTCCAACCGTGTATCAAAAGCCTTATAGACTGTAGCCATACCCCCTTCACCGATCTGTTCAAGGATATGGTAGCGACCAATTGTTATCCCACTCATCCCAGCGTCCATTTGTTTCCCTCTTCTTTCGTACCTATGCCAGGCACTCAACTTGTCATGATAATATTCTAAAACTCTTTGAGATTTGGTTGACAGGAATGATTTATATTATACAATAAGTGCAGGTAAAGTTGCATGGGTATAAACGCCACAATTACATACAGGAGGTAAATTATGGCAACTCTTCATATGGAAGTCGAATCTGTTCGTGGGACTCAGAACAAGATCACGCAAGAGTATTCCAATATGTCCAGCTCGTTAGGTACGTTGACCAGTTCCGTCTCTTCAACTGTAGGTAGCGCATGGGTTGGCAATTCGGCATCTGAATTCCAACAGCAGTATGATGAACTTCGCAACACAATAACCCAAAACTTGGAAAGGCTGCAAGAATTGGCCAATGCTCTCAATTCTGAAATTGCCCAGTGGGAGGATATGGCCTCGAGAATGGGCTAAATAGTTCATTTTGTGGCCAATAAACATTTTTCATAAATCAAATTAGCTATCGCTTGCTCAAATAGGCGATAGCTTCTTCATATATTCCAAAGTTGAGATTTTATGGCGCGAAAATCAGGATCAGCACTTAGCAAAATCCACCAGGGCAAAAGAGAATATGTTATTGCTATGAGAAAACCCTGGCATTTGCCTGATGGAGAAATACAACTACCATCTCCTGATGCAATGCCGCAAACACCATCTCAATTAAACCTGCTCACGCTGACACTCCCCCCGTTGTTGTTAATAACAGTATCTCTAATTGTTTCGAGATTTGTCCGTCAAATAAGCCTGACAATGATGCTTCCAATGGCTCTAATGAGTCTGGGATATCCTATAGCAAATATTATTAGCAATAAATTTCAACAAAAGAAATACAAAGAAAAAATGGCTGAACGGGAGACAAAATATATTTCGGTCT
>CAZVPR010000142.1:0-10484 GCA_964629085.1 uncultured Anaerolineales bacterium | reverse complement strand
GGTGCCCCGGTACACCTATTGTAGCATAATCGCACTTCAATTCGACCGAAATCCTTGACAAAATCCGCTTACCTAAGGTATAAACTTGCCTAACAAACAAAAATGCAAAGACTGTGAAGAGGAAAAGTAGGCGTCGAAACGACGGCTCAGAGAGTCAGGGAACAGTGTGATCCTGACCCACACGCCGGCGCTGAATGGGCCTCAGAGTTGCAGGGTGAACATCATCAGATAAGTAGCCCGAGCCGGAATTGTCACCGTTAGCAGACAATTGGTTTGAAAGGTCATCGACCGGAGAACCAAATAAGTGAGGCTGGCCTTTGGGCTTTTTATTTCGAGCATATCCCGTTGCATCACCAACGGGATTTTTTGGTTAAAATCCAAACTTTTGGCAGCCTAAGTTGGGTGGTACCGCGGGAGCCCTGGCCCTCGTCCCTTTGTGGATGAGGGCTTTTTTGTTTTTTTATTTGGTTTGATTTTATGAAGGAGCAGTCATGATAGAGAAAAATATCGAATTAAAGCAACGTGAGCAGACTCAGTTCAGGCGTGATTCTGATCCAATGGACATGGTCCTGGATCCAGGCACACCAACCAAATCGAAACAACTAGAAATTGCAAAACCGACGAATATATTTCATTCTGACTGTGCGAATTCTTCGTCAGTCGCCAAAGCCCTGCGCGGGTTGGCACTTATTTAATCAATTTCAAACCTTGAAGGAGGCCAGAAATGTCCCAAACTAGATATTTACTCAACGAAAGCGATCTACCAAAAGCCTGGTACAACATCAATGCCGATTCTCCCGTACCACCGACCCCCGTACTTCACCCCGGCACCAAAGAACCGGTCACCCCGGATTTCCTTTCGGTCCTGTTCCCCATGGAACTGATCATGCAAGAAATCAGCACCGAGGCCTTTATCGATATCCCCGAAGAAGTGCTGGAAATCTACAAACTCTGGCGACCAACTCCGCTAATCCGCGCCCGCCGCCTGGAAAAAGTTCTGGATACACCGGCACACATTTATTTCAAGCATGAAGGAGTCTCACCTTCAGGCAGCCATAAACCAAACACAGCCGTGCCCCAGGCTTTCTACAATAAAATCGAAGGTACGCGTGCCTTGACTACCGAAACCGGCGCCGGTCAGTGGGGTTCTGCGCTGTCATTCTCGTGTCATTTCTTCGACCTGCCGTTGGAAGTATACATGGTCAAAGTATCCTACCAACAGAAGCCATACCGCAGAATTCTCATGGAAACTTATGGAGCCGAAGTCTTCGCCAGCCCAACCGACCGCACACAATTCGGCCAATCCGTGCTGGCAGACAACCCCGAAAGTCCCGGCTCATTGGGTATTGCCATTTCCGAGGCCGTGGAAGTTGCCGCAACATCCGAGGGCGCCAAGAAATACAGTTTGGGCTCGGTGCTCAATCACGTACTCACGCACCAGAGCATCATCGGCGAAGAAGCCCTCAAGCAGATGGACCTGGCAGATGAGTATCCCGATGTGGTCATCGGCTGCGTCGGCGGCGGATCAAACTTCGCCGGCATAGCTTATCCCTTTTTGCGGGAGAACATTCGCAATGACCAGAAGACACGCCTGGTGGCAGTAGAGCCCTTCGCCACACCCACCCTAACCCGCGGGCCATACGCCTTCGATTACGGTGACACCGCCAAAATGGCACCGATCGTCAAGATGTTCACGCTGGGCCATAATTTTGTGCCGCCACCCATTCACGCTGGCGGATTGCGTTACCACGGCATGGCACCAAGCATATGCGCCTTGCATGACGCCGGCCACATCGAGGCCGTCTCTACCCCGCAATTGGCTACATTTGAGGCTGCGGTTACCTTCGCGAAGACCGAAGGAATCGTCCCCGCTCCAGAAACTGCCCACGCCGTGCGCGTGGCTATCGATGAGGCACTGGACGCCAAAGCAAAAGGCGAAAAACGCGTCATCCTGTTTAACCTGTCCGGCCACGGCCACTTTGACCTATCGGCTTATCAGGCATATCTTGCCGGCGAACTGGTCGATTATGAATATCCCGAAGAAGATATCCAGGCCGCATTGGAACAGCTTCCTGATGTGCAGCTTTAGAAAAAACAGAAGTTCAACTTTTGCGTAAGTTGAACTTCTAATGTATCAGCCTTTCTTCCTTTTCTCCTCTTGGTACGCGTCAGCCCCCATCCGGACAACATGGGGGCTGACGTAATTAAATAATAAAGTGGGTTATGGGGTTTAGAGCTGGTGACCCGCTTCTGCTCCTGCATCTTCCTGCAACAATTGCACGGCGTGGGGCAAAACCGGCAGGATGGCCTCCAGGTTTTCCAGGGCAGCCTTTGGGCTGCCAGGCAGATTGACGATCAGGGTATTGCCGCGAATCCCGGTAACCGCGCGCGACAGCATGGCATGGGGGGTGATTTTCAGGCTGGCTGCGCGCATGGCTTCAGCCAGCCCGGGCGCATTGCGCTCGATACTTTCGTTGGTGGCTTCGGGTGTGACGTCCCTGGAAGCGAAGCCCGTGCCCCCGGATGTCAGGACCACGTCTAAACGTCCTGAATCTGCCCACCGGGTCAGAGTCTCTTTTATACCGGCAATTTCATCGGGGATGATATCCTGCTCCTCGACCAACCATCCCATTGCAATAACCTTTTCCCTCAACGCCGGCCCAGATCGATCCTCTCGCTCACCCCTTGACGACCGGTCCGAGATTGTAAGAATGCCAACACGCACCATCAATCGTCGCTTATCCCCACCACAGCCTGCCAGGCATTTCCAATTCCATCCTCGGTAACTCCGAAATAGAACCGGAATTTGTTTTTGCCCTGGCGTTGAATCAAATCATAGCGGTTGAAATTGCCCATTTTTTGATGGTTTAGCATTCCTAAGTCGCCCTGCCATTTGACTCCTTTTTGGGAGGGGTCACTGGAAACTTTATCGTACTGCGTGACGGCATAATGCCACAGCTTACGAGCCGATTTACGGGTTACGTTCTTGACGGTGTTGTTGTTACGCAGATCTCGCACAGTGTAATAACGCACGCCCTGGCGCTCTTCGACCGAGACCACTTCAACCCCAGTACGAGGGGGAGCTTCTGGTTTTTGCCCGTTGGTTTCGCTGGGTAATTCGGTCACGCCAACAGGTTTGGCAACAATTGGATCCCCTTTACCTCGCAGAACCATTTCGACGATTTCGTCTCGAACCGCCATGCCCGTCTCTGACTCGGAACGCAGATAAATCTTGCTGTCATCCACAGCATAAGGCGGGTCATCACCTCGTGGGACCAAAATGCGGATAATGCTCTTGCTCTTTAATTTGTGGGCGTCCAGGCTGCAATTCAGCGGTGGACTGATGCGGTCGCTGATCTCTTTTTCAAGTCGGGCCAATTCCTGTTCGGCGGAGGCAACACCCACTACACCTCGTGTTTGGGTCCGACTCATTCCAATATAAACTGTGCCTCCATTGGTATTTGCAAAAGCACAAATATCTGCGATGATAGCGTAAAGCTTACCACCCCGAACTGTCATTGTTTCATGAAAATCTTGCACAATATTGGCGCCCTCTTCGCGGGCGGCCTGGATGAAGTCAAAGGCCGGTTCAGCTTTATGACGGTGCGGACGTGTACGAGCGAAATCATTGCCCTCGAAGAGATCTTTCAGGGCGTCGAAAGAGATTTTGGGTAAGCGCACATCTGTGGCGCGATCACCGACACCTAAATTCTTTCTCCTATCCGAATCGTTTCCTAGACGGTGGGCATCTGACCCCTGAATACAGTGCATTCGGCGGGGGTATTCGGGTTTCCTGCCACTGAAAAAGGCTGCCGTTGAATGACGACCCTTCCGTTCCAGATCGGTCACCTCTAAGGCGTGTAAATTGCCATCTTGAGTATAAGCAATTTTGGTTTGTCCGCCAAAACGGAAGCCACGCATGGCTACGCCGTTGTTGGAGTTTGCGTGTGCGGCAATTGCCAGGCCTCCGGCTTCGTTGATCTTTTGGTATGCTGCCAATACATCTGCGCTGGCCCCCACGGTTACTGAGCCTTCATCGAGTTGTTCCGAAGGAATATTGAGGTCAAGCAATATATGCTCGATCTCGCGCAGCGGTTTATCCGGTGAGAAAACTGCCAGGACATGGAACCCAAAGGTTGCTGTGAATTCAAAGCCCGGCAATACCAAAATGCGTTTTAGCAAACGTTGGTATTCATTCAAGCGGGTTTTTTCCTCAGGAAGCAGACGATTCAAGTCTTTGAGCATCTCCAACTGTTTGATTTCTTCTTGCATGCGGCGATACCCAGCCACTGTGTTGTGGTCAGTAATCGCGATAATATCCAACCCCTGTACTTCAGCTTTTTGCAAGATATCTAAATAATCGACGTCCGGCTGCTGATAATCGCTAGAAGCCGGCGTGTGTAAATGTAAATCCATGGTGTACCACTTCATTGTGGTACGAGAACGTCTTTTTGCCACTTATCACCCTCAATCTCAAGTAAGTATGTCAATCATGACAATACTTTGTTAATTACCTCAATCAATTCTTCTGGCATGTAGGGCTTGTGTAAGAATGTATCCGCGCCCAGTTTTTCGCTTTCAATTTGGAAATCGATACCAGAAGACATAATTACTTTTGCAGCCTTCAACTCGGGTTGCTGGCGCAATTCTTTTAATATATTCAATCCATCCGGTTCAGAACTATTCTCTGATGATTTTAGGTAAACATCCATCAGAATAACGTCAGGGTTCACTTGACGAATTTCAGAAATAACATCGCCAAGTCCCAAACATGTGATGACTTCAAAACCCTCCATTTTCAATAGTGTCGAAAGGAGGTCAACAACGACGACATCATCATCGATGAGCATCACTTGTACCATACATTCTCCATCATGATGCGAGCATTATGCTCACGGTTCAACTAAAACTTCTTCTTCCTTTTTAGTCTTTTTGGTTCGTTTTTTTCGTTTCGGTTTAGGGGCCGGTTCTAGTGCAACCTGAATAGCGTCATCAACACAATCGAGAAAAACAAATTCAGTCACTTCCCGAACTTCATCGGGCAAGTCTTCCAGATCAGTTTCGTTGCGTTTGGGAAGCAAGATTGTTTTCAATCCAGCACGGTGAGCTGCTAATACCTTCTCTTTGATGCCGCCAACGGGCATCACTTTGCCTCGCAATGTAATCTCGCCAGTCATGCCGACATCGGCGCGCACCGGCCTACCGGAAACAAGTGACACTAACGCCGTTGCCATCGTTACGCCCGCTGAAGGCCCATCTTTGGGTTGAGCTCCTGCTGGGATGTGGAGATGAAAATCAGCATTGGCATAGAAATCTTCCTCTATTCCTAGATGCTCCGCCTGAGAGCGCACGTATGAAAGAGCCGCCCTGGCTGACTCTTTCATTACATTGCCCAATGAGCCAGTAAGCTGGAAACCCTTGGCACCGGGCATGCGCGTCGCCTCGATAAAGAGTACATCGCCACCGGTCGGGGTCCAGGCCAGGCCCGTGGCTACACCCGGCAGTGAGGTTCGGTCGGCAATTTCTTCCATGTCCCTGAATTTAGGGCGACCAAGAAGTTCTTCGACAAGCTCAGGGGTGATCTCATAAGTAACATCGCCTTCTGCCTCAGCGATGCGCGTCACCAGTTTACGACATACAGCGCCAATCTCACGCTCGAGATTTCGCACGCCAGCTTCACGAGTATAAAATCGGATGATTTGTTGGATACTTTCATCCGTGAAGCTGGCCTCATTCTTACGAAGGCTGTTCTCGCGCAGTTGGCGCGGGATCAAATAGCCCTTGGCAATTTCTGTCTTTTCGCCATCGGTATACCCAGAGAGCTGAATGACCTCCATGCGATCTAACAACGGCCGGGGGATGGTATCGAGGCGGTTGGCCGTTGTAATGAACATTACTTCGGAAAGATCGAAAGCGACTTCCAAATAATGATCCCGAAATTCAGAATTCTGCTCGGGGTCTAAGACCTCCAGCAAGGCCGAAGCAGGATCACCCTGGAAACCCTGGCTGAGCTTATCGATCTCATCAAGCATGAAGACTGGGTTATGCGATTCCACTCGCCGGAGAGCCTGCAAAATCCGCCCAGGCAGAGCGCCAATATATGTGCGGCGATGACCGCGAATTTCGGCCTCATCCCGCACGCCACCTAACGAGATGCGGATAAATTTACGCTCTAAGGAGCGCGCAATCGAGCGGCCTAACGATGTTTTTCCAACTCCAGGCGGTCCCACAAAACATAGAATCACGCCCTCACGCAGTTTGCGAATTTCATCACCGTATTCATCCGCTTCGGTTCCAAATTCCTCGAAACGTTCCATTCGCAGCTTGCGCACAGCCAAAAATTCCAAAATGCGCTCTTTGACATCTTCGAGGCCAAAATGGTCGTCATCCAACACTTCACGCGCGTGAGCAATTTCCAGGTTGTCCTCTGTAGATTGTGACCATGGCAGGGTGACCAACCAATCTAGATAGGTTCGGATCACACCATATTCTGCAGCGGCCGAAGGGAGGCGAGACATGCGATCCAATTCACGCCGAGCCTGCTTGTCCGCTTCTTCCGGCATTTGGGCGTCGTCGATTTTCTGGCGGAATTCATCCACTTCCGCGGTTTGTTCGTCCCCTTCACCCAGTTCTTTCTGAATAGCCTTGAGCTGCTCCCGCAAGAAATACTCTCGTTGGACCTTTTCAATTTCAGTTCGAGCTTCGTTTTGAATTTTTTGACCAATCTCCAGAACTTCCGCTTCCCGCGCCAGAAGCGCAACCAATTTATGCAGTTTATCTGAAACCGAATCGAGTTCTAATAGCTCCTGGGCATCATCCAGTTCAATGCGCTGGAAATTGGCAATGGTGTACACAATTTGAAGCGGATCCTCGAGCAGCAATACTGACTCAGTTAGTTCGCGCGGTAAAGAAGGGATCATGTTGGCAATGCGCTCAAACTGATCACGGGCATTTCGAGCCAGTGCTTCAACTTCAATATCTTCCTCTTCTATTTCTGGTGTCAGGAGGATTTTGGCTTTCAGGTATGGTTCTTCCTCGGCATATTCTTCGACTTTAAACCGAGCTAAGCCTTGCACCAACAATCGAATGGTTCCATCAGGAGCACGCAGCATGCGATGGACTGTCGCTACGGTGCCAACCGTAAAGAGATCAGCCGGCCCAGGTGTCTCTAAGTCAGGTTGGCGTGAGGCGATTAAACCGATCAAACGGCTATCACCCCCAACGACATCATCTACCAATCGAATTGAACGCGGCTGGCCAATGGTCAGTGGAACCGCAGTTTCTGGATAAACAACCAGGCCACGCAACGGCAAAATCGGTAAAATGTCGGGAATTTGTTCACTGTCTTGTGTGTCTTTGATTTTTACTTCCGCATCTTCACCATCCTCTCCTCCCACGCGGGTCAAGATTGGATGAAAAAAGAAATCATTTATCGAAAATTCGTCCTCATCTACCCAGGCCAATAATTCCATCAAATCTGTATTCCATCGTGATGCTGGCATCCGTTAATCTCCAATATCAATTTTTTGAGGCCTTGCTTTCGGCAATACCAGGCGCAGAAATCCGTCATCATATTCAGCTTCAATGCCATCCGGATCAACAATCCAATGCAACCCAATCTGTGATCGAAACTCTCCGAAATGGATTTCCAATTGATGATAGGCCCGCCTCTCGGGTTGATCAGGCCTCACTCCCTGAATGGTCAAGATATCATCATCGAGTGAAACGGAGAATTCAGCATTTTTCATGCCAGCTACTTCGACCCTGACAACCACGGCATCTTCTGTCTCAAAAACGTCTGTTGGGGGGCTCCACACTCTCGAGCGAGATCCTACTCTCAAATGAAAATGGCCCGTCCCACTTTCGGATTGTTGGGAAGCCAGCCAATTGGGCAACCGGCGATTTGTCTTTAATTCCAATTCATTCATAAAGCAACTCCAAACCGCGTTACCTTCATAACGCGGCTTGCGCAGCTCGGATTACTTGTTCATAATCAGGCTCATCACCCAATGCTGGCATATATTCAACATAAACAATCATATCGTTTCGGTCGACAACAAAAACTGCACGGCGCAAGATGCGCTGATCTTTGAGTAAACATCCATATTTGGCACCAAAGTCAGTATCTTTATGATCCGAAAGAACTTCAACCTGATCGATACCCGCCGCGCCACACCAGCGTTTTTGCGTAAAAGGCAAATCGGCGCTGATCACCAAAATGAGAATGTCCTCACCTAAAGCAGCCGCTTCTTGATTGAACCGTCTAGTTTCCCGATCACAAACTTCAGTCTCCAATGAAGGCACAGCAGCAATAATGCGTACTTTGCCCCGGCTATTTTGCAGACCGTGATAGATTGACCAATCAAGTTTATGGACGGTGAAATCAAGTGCTTTATCCCCAACTTCCAAATCAGGACCAATTACAGTGGCATTTTTACCACCAAATTGGATTAAACCTTCCCGTTCAATTACCAAGTGTTATCTCCTCGATCAATGTGTTTTTCACCCCACCATTATCAACTGAATTCAGTTGAGCTTCAATAGGATTTTTTCTTATACAAATCAAATTACCAGATTTATGTCTATTTTCTGGTGACTAAATGCTATTGCATTGTTTAGCCATATTTTGGAAAAATGAGCTTATCGCAAGTTTTCCAATTTATCTTGCCCTCACCGCCTTCGGCGACCCCGCTCCCGCGCCCCTGGCAGGGAAAGGGGATATCGCAGCAAAGCGAAGATGGGGTGAGGGAAAATTAGCAACGATCAACTTTACAGAGTACGATATTCTTTCCAATAATAAAAATACACGCAAATTGCGTGTACATAATTATATCACTTTTCGATTGAGTAGAAACTTTGCAAAAAACTATTATATAAATCTAATATTACGCGCTCAAAATAACACGATTTTTCTACTCGGATGGATAAATTCCAAACGAAGCCAATATCTCATTGGTACGCTCTATTAATTGTGGGTCCTGGCTGACTTCCAAAACCATTTGGAAATCTAGTATCGCTTTGCTCTGATAACCATGATTGAATTGAGCGACTGCGCGATTAAAATGAGACTGGCCCAGCTCAACTTCTAAATCAATGGCTAAGGAGTAATCTTCGATGGCCTGAACAAAATCCGAGAGAGTTAGATAGGTATTTGCCCGAAAATAATATGCATAGCCATATTCCGCATCCATCTCAATTACCTGGTCGAAATATTCGATTGCTTTTTCGTAATCTTCCAAAAAATAGTGCGCAAGTCCCGTTGTGTAATAAGCCTGAGTATACTCGGGGATTTGATCGATTATATATTGCCAATCTTCGATAGCGCCTTCGTAATCATCTCTTTGAAACTTCGCCTGCCCGCGCTGGTAATAAGCGTCCAGGAAATCAGGTTGTAATTCCAGCACTTTGGTAAAATCAACCGAAGCTGCCACAGTGGAATTCGTGCTCAAGTGAGCCAGGCCACGATTGTAATAAACCTGAGCATAATCGGGTACGGCCTTGATGACAATATCCCAATCTGCAATCGCAGCCACATAATTCCTACTGCGAAACTGAACCAATCCTCGCTGGTAATAAGCATCCCAATATTCAGGCTGTAATTCGAGGGCACTATTGAAATCAGCATAAGCAGCTTCAATGGCATCTATGTTGGAATTGGCCAGACCACGATAATAATAGGGTTGGGGATCATCAGGCACCTGCTCGATGACCTGACTCCAATCGGCAATGGCTGTCTCAAAATTCCCATTTTGAAATTCTGCCACACCCCGCTGAAAACTGGCATCAACAAAATCCGGTTGAATTTCTAGCGCCTTAGTGAAATCAGAAACCGCTTCCTCAAATTTCTCCAGGTTGTAAAATACAAGACCTCGATTATAGTATGCCAGTGGATTTTCTGGGGCCATTTCAATAAGTTGCGAGTACCCTTGAATCGCCGCATCGAATTCTCCTAAACGCAATGACATTTCTGCAATTCCGTTTACTCCCTGCGTAGATTCTGGATCGAGTTTAACGGCAATTTTGAATGATTCCCTTGCCATATCATATTCTTCTAATTTTGAATATGTCAAAGCAAGATTGTAATGTGGGTTAAATTCATTTGGCCTGATTTCTATCGCACGAAGGTACTCTTCGACTGCGTAAGAATACTCTTCGGTTGAGAAATATACGTCAGCTAAACGGATATGGGCGATAAAGTTGGCATTATCCAAAGCAATAGCTGCTCGAAAATTAGCTATCGCGGCATCGTATTGTTCTAATTGAAAATTGGCTACTCCGAGGCTGACCAAATTTATAACATTGGTTGGGTCTAAATCAACAGCTTGGGAATAAGCATCAATAGCCTGCTCGAAATCCTGGTTCTGAACATGAATTTCGCCGATTTTTTGGAAAAGGAAAGCAGAATCTGGCTCTAGCAACAAGGCAGTCTCGTAATTCGTCAAGGCACTGGAAAAATCTTCAAGAGCAATGTAAGCCGCTCCAAT
>CAZVPR010000141.1:0-10585 GCA_964629085.1 uncultured Anaerolineales bacterium | reverse complement strand
CCTTTCGCATGTCGAGGGTGGCGTCATCAACGCAACCTATCCACAGGTTATCACCCTCTTCATAGTTGGTTTGAACGGAGTTAGCGGTCTTGCTGACATCGACGTCAGGCAGCTGAAAAAGTCGGGTCAGTGAATGCTCAGCGTTTTGCTCACCTTTGCCTGTGACGTGATCAACCACCACCCAATAGTCGGGCTTGACGAAGAGCACGCTGCGCTGGTGAGTAAACTCCTTATTCGCGATGCTTCCCGAAGCGAACTCCAGACGATCCTTGACGTTCCAGGACAGCACCTTGGGATCACTGTCGGGTTGCTCCTTCCCGTCAATCATCAACACGCTATGCGCCTTTGATTTCCGGAAGTAATGTTGGGCTAAGGGGTTGCCATAGTGACTCTGTCCACTATCGACCAGGAGCTCTCTCCCGGAATATAGCGTAACCTGCAGACGGTCCTGATGGCTGTGTCCGCCGCCCCATTGGGCGCAGTCAAATAGCAGGTAGCGGTCATCCGTTTTCCACCCCGTTCGCATCACGCCGTACTTTGCATGCGGCATGATATGAGAGCTTAGTGAAGGTACTTGCTTCTCCATCTTGTTGTACTTGGCGAGTTGTTCAGGGGGAAACATCCAGATCCAGTTTGAATCCACCTCATCAATCGCCAGGTAGCGCATGTCTGCTCGATTGTAGAGCAGCGCGCCCATTCCCATGATCATTCCAATATTCTTGCCGGAGCCAGCGTCCCCCAATGGCACCACCCATCGGTCGGGCGCGGAAACCTGCATCAGAAATTCAAACATCTTTTCGTGGCGCTCATTGAAGCTCGGGATCGCCTCGCCGTTCTTCTTCGCCAGGGTCTGAACCTTCATGAATGCTATCGTCATCCAATAGTGGTACCCGGGAGTCAGCTCGCAATAAGCGCCGTCAGGGAAAACCGAACGCCTCATGTGATGACCGAGAAGGTACAACGCGCGCTCACGCCAGATTGGCGCCTGCTTAAATTCTGGAAACATCATACTGACATTGAATAACCCGGACGCCTCTGTCTGCCCCCAGTTCCCATATCGGAGTGCCGTCTTGTTCTTCTCGTAAAGCACATCCGCGTGATCCCGAAGTGATCGTGTGAACAGATATTTCGCTTCGGCATCAAAGGCCGGCGCATCCATAAACATGTTCATGAGGTCAATCCAATTACCAGGGCGCGTACCCGCTTCCAGACTGCGCCACGGCCCGCGCTTGACTTGTGCGGGAGGATTGTCCTGAACCCAGTCACACATCATGTCGACCCAATCCTGTGCGTATTTAGGATCACCCGTCTTCCACCAGGCCAATCCGAGCTGTTTCCAGTAATGATGCCTGTTCAGAACGTTGCCCCATTCGTAACCATAGCTCCTCGATCCCCAGTCTATGTCCTTCGGCAGCGTACGCTTGGCACTTTCCCATGAGAATTCACGCCTCATGACCTTGTCAGCGCGTTCGACGGACCTCGTCAGGTCATCGCCGTGTGTGCGCAAGAAATCCTGTATCGCCTTCCGGTCACGGTGGGACCAGAGCCAATGTGGAGACGTGCGTTGCTCCAGATGTTTGGCCCAGGCCTCCTTGGCCGCTTTCCAGTCTTTACTTTTGACGGCCTCAGCGACTCCAGACAGCTCTTTGCGGGTGAGATCAAGTGATGCAAAGAACTTAGCATTCTGTTGTTCGGCCTGATGTTCATCCCAGGCCTTATTGGCCGCTTCCCAATCTTTCTTTTTGACGGCCCTAGCGACCTCAGCCAGCTCTTTTGGGGTGAGATCAACTGATGCAAAGAACTCAGCATCGGCGTTATAATTCAACTTCAGCTCCGCAACGTGAACACTTCGCGCTTGAGCAGGTAATTCCCCTCTGTCATACGCCGAATAAAAGAGAACCCGAATCTGTTTTGCCGTTTTATCCACCTTCGCCACATACGCCTTGCCATCGTTCATCGTGAACGTAGCGGCTGATTCCCAGTTTGCACCGTCCGAAGAAACCTGAACCTCCCCTTTATGGGGACCGTACTTCGTACGACCTAACATTTGCAGATTTTCAATCTTTACCGGGGCATCGAATACGAGTTCGAGCCAAGCCGGATTTTCTTTTGATGGTTTATTTCCAGACACCCAAAACGTTTTTGCGTCCCCATCGTATGCCAACTTGGCAGCATAGGAACTGTGTTGACCGCTTGCTTTGATGGTTCCAGTTTGAGCATAGCCTGTAAAACAGGCTGCCACTAAGATGCATGATGCTAGTATTTTTTTCATTTCAGATCTCTAATTTGCTTATATTCATTTAGATATTTCTTCCAATCATTGGACGTTCTAATTTCGCCGGCCTGGCTCTCGCGTCTTCTTTACGGTTATCACGCGTTCTTTCAGGCTGAAGTCTACGGACTTGTCATTGAGTTGAACGCTCGTTGCATTGAACGGGCAGTGGATCTCCAGGTCTCCCGGTAGTGTCCCTGCTGCCGTGGACAGTCGAAGCTCTTTCTTTGGCACGTCCCATTCCACGGCCAGATCGGAAATCGGCTTCGTGCATTGCACCCAAGTCTGTTTATTGTCTCGGACCATGATGCCTCCCTCCATGGTCAACACCGTGGGTTGCCCGGACGCATCTCGCTCAAGATATACCATGCGGGCGTCAGTGTGCAGGTCTCCGAAGGAGCGTTCCGCTGGTTTTTCTTCGTAGGAGAGATAGTAGCGTCCCAAACGCTTGTCGATAGTGATAGTCAGAGCCGTGGCCACGGTCGGCGGAACATCCAGCTCCAGCCTGGAAACACTGACATCGGTATTCGTCCCCTTGGACATGGGGAAAAGCACTGTATCGAAGGTGGTACTGCCCTTGACTCTCTTGACGTATGACACGCTCTTGTTCTGCTCGCGCCCCCACCATCCATCGACCAGGCTGGCTTTGACCAGTTGTGGATCCGCCGGGACGATTCTGATATTGCTCTTGCTTGGGTAATCGGTTACAGCGAGACGGGGCTTTTCATCAATCGCTACCTTTGAGTCGGGTCGAGGGTGCCAGGTCTGGTTGTAGCTGTGAACGGCATCGACAGAGGCTGTCAGGTGATCAGACACGATCCAGAATTTGGATGGCTTGACCAGCAAGACCCGACGTTGATGAGTAAAGCCATTTTCATCCTCATTTTCGCCCTCATTTTTGGACTTGGTATAGCCGCCAAAAAGGTCAAACTGTGGATTCATGAGCATGGTGCCGTCGGCCGCGTCTTTCCCGCCCTGGGATTTCCCATTGATTTCGATCGTGTTGTGCTCTCGGGTCTTCACCCCTCTACGGAGGCGGTTGAATCCAGGGTAATGATAGGTATCATCAATCAGCTGCTGGCCATAGGCGTAGACACACACCGATAGGGCGTTAGGCTGCCAATGGCTACCGCCGTTGGGCCGGGCGTTTACGAAGAGGCCGAGGGCGTCTTTGTCGGCCCATGCCGTGCGCATACTGCCAAGTTTTGTATCGGGGTACCAGGCAGACGTTTTGCGTGGTCGTAGGCCTTCTTTGCCATCCGTAGCGATAAAGAGCAGTTCTGGATCGTTATGATCGATGGCGATCGTCTTGATCATATCTTTCGAGAATCGATGGGGAGACCCCGTGTCACCATACGGATAAACAGTCCCGGATGGATCAGAGACGTCCATGGCGTATCGGGCCATGCCGCGGAAGTTCGCGGCAAGCCTTGGTTCCAACGTCGCCCCGCTCTTGACAACAAGGGTCCGATACTCGTTGAGCGCGTTAAGGACCATGCAGGCATATGCCGTATTCGGCTCTCTGAAGGAGTGGTCATTCCCGAACACGCTCTTGGATGTGTAATGCAACGCACGTTCGTTGGTGACCCGCCACCACATTTGCACATCCCGCAGCTCCGGGAAGGGGTATGCCAATGTGGCGCCGCCGGAAATGTAGGAGGAACCGAAGTTGTGGTTTGCATGCCAGTTCTTCTGGCCGGCATACCAATTGCCGACACGCCAGGCGTGCTCAATCATAATCTTCAATGCCTGCGGCGTCATTGAAGGGCTTTTGTAAAGGACTTGGCTTGGGCGCACTAGGTTACTTGCACGTGATCCGTCGTCCAGCCGATTGAACATCTGGTATTCAACATAGTCCAGATAGATCTGGATAGCACGTTTCGCATACCGCTCATCGCCGGTCTTCTGATACATGGCAACGATAGATGGATACGAGGAAAAACGCACGATGCCAGTAATGAAAAACCACGTATGTGGACTGCCCTTCTTCGGGTTGCGCCAGGCCTTCAATCCCGAAAGGCCTTCGTAAGAAAACTGATTCCCCGCCATGTTGTTCCAGGAGAAGTTGGCCTCGTTGCGAGCACTGAAGGGGGCGTCAAAGTCAAGACTGAGCAGAACCGGCACGCTCTTCCCGTCGGCGTTGCTCTTGCCGTGCAACACAAGTTCAGCTTTCTCAATCGTAGCTGGGACGATATCGCCAAGGTCAAACTTCACCAACGCCCGGCAGGTCTCCTTGTCGACCACTTCTCCTGGCTTGGAGCCACGAACTTCGAGAATAGGATCTCCGCCTCTTGGCTTACCCTCGAACTGTACGGTGGTGTCCGCTTCGGGTTCGAGGACGCTCTGCTTGCCGCCGACGGTCAGACGCAGTTGCGGCCGATTCGCCTTTGCCTCCCGACTGTTGAAAATGGCGGCGGGAGCACCTTTCTTGCGGGCTATCAGCAGAAAACTGCGTTTGCCCTCTTTTGCGTAGGTCGTCACATCAAAGACATATTCGCGGTTCTCTGGCGATACCTCAAACTGATGGAAGGGCTCCTGACCATGGCGAAAATACACCTGATCCATGAATAGCTCTGCCTTGAGCTTTGTTCGCGGTGTGTGCGCGTCAGGAAGCTCCGGCATGTCGATGTGGTCACGTTTACGATAGTAGTCCAGGAGCGCTTTGCCGGCTGCTTTGTAGTCGCCCGTCTTGGCTGCCTCTGAGACAGCCTTCAGAGCAGGATGCTCAGCGTAATCAAACAGGCCTGGTTTGATCCACGTCTTCGCCGCATCATCCCATTTGCCGTAGAAGTCTTCGCCGGACAGCAACGGCGCGGGCTTGTATCCCGGCCTGTTGTGTGTGCTGGTGATATTGTTGAACGTGGTTGGATAGCGAAAGCCATGTCCCTTGTCTGAAAAGGTGCCCTGTTGACCGCTTGCTTTGATGGTTCCAGGATTGTGGAGTCCGTAGGGATGCACCGTGTCGTCAGGGCTTCGGTTTTCAACCGGGGATATTTCCAGATTCCCGGCGTAATCCTTTTCCACCAGCACGGCCTCCTGCCCCTTGCGCAGGTTGAGTGTGACAACACCCTTGGCATCCGTCTTTAACGCGATTCTCCCACGAGAGGTCAACAAGCAGGGCTGCTCCAATCCCGGCTTTACCCGGCACGGCTCTCCGGCCAGACTTTTGATGCGGACAAATTGTGTTTTTCCGCCCTTGCGGACCGCACTGACTTCAAATGCACCCTCGGCCAGCAGTTTGTCGTATGCCGCATCCTGCCATCTGGAGGGCATGGCCGGGAAAACCCGGATGACGTCGTGACTTTGCAGCAGCATATCCTGCACGCAGCGGGATGCCGACAAGGGCGTTTCCATAACCGGACTATCCACTTCAGTATACATGGTGTTCGGTCTGTCGTATGTCTTGAGATATCTGTCCAGCATTTTGAGAGCGTTATCGCCATCCCCTAGCAGGGAATACATGGAGGACCCTCCGGTATAGCTATAGCCCTGCAGGCCTTTGGTGGTACGCAGAAAATGAGCCAGAGACTTAAAGGCCAGTTCTCTCGATGCTGGATCTTCCGTGTCCCAGATTCGGAACGGCACCAAGGCCATGAGATGGGAATAATGCCGGTGCGGACGTTCAAACGACACATCCGACCCGATCATGAGGCCGTATTGGTCTACAGGCGGATCAGCAAGACGCTCCAGGATGTCTTTCCAGCGAGGGATGTCGGGATCGTCTATGTTGAGACGATCGGCCATCCACAGCAATGCCTGGCAACCCCACCGGGCCATGGCCAACGCCTCATTGGCGTCGTCGGCAGCACCATATTCCGAGCTGTAGGTATCCTTGATATGAAGGCGGCCGTCCTCGCCTTCCTCAATGAAATGAAAGATGAAGTTGTAGCCTCGGCGTGTTAGCGGGAAAAGGAAATCGCGAAGGAAGGTGTCGTCCATATTACGGCGATAATATTCCCAAAAGGTATGACACATCCAAGGCAGCTGGTTCAGCCGGGCCGCCGGGCGGGTTCTTCCGGTTAAATTGCGACCGCGCCAATAGACATCCCGATTGATCAGGTTCTTCGTTGTCGTCGGATTTCCGAAATACGCGGAGTCTGCCTGCATTTCCTGCGGAGCATTTTTGATGAGGTTGCCATTTTCAAGCTCCTGTTTGAAAAGACGAATGAGAGGCTCGTAGAGATCCTGGTGGTTGGCGACCGGAACCGGGTAGTACGTAAGTTGAGCATTCAGGTTCCACCAGCAGGCCGGCCATATGGTATCCACCTTGAGCCAGGGGCCGTTGAGATCGGCAATGACACCTCCCGACCGGGTGGCCGCTGCGATTTTATACATCTGGATCCAGTAATGGCTTTCGATGCGCGCATCCGGGATGCTCACAAAACTCCTGGAGTAATAGCGATGCCAGAAAGCGCGGTTCTCCTTCGCCAGCGCGGCAAGCTCCCGCGCGGCGGCGGCATCAACCGCGGCCACGGCCGAGTCGGCGGAACCCCCTTTGAAAATCCCATCCCCGATGGCGATGAAGACGGCCCGCCTGTTTTTTCCGAGCCTCACCGTCCGCCAGGCGGTGGAATAGTCGCCGCCGGCAAGCAGAGGCTGAATCCAGACCTGTGTGTCGCCCCGGGCTTCCTGCCGTCCCGGCGGGTTTTCCTTGTACTCTGCTCCACTACGCTGGTGACGCTCTAAAAAGCTGGGGCGCATAAAGCGGGGGCAGGTCGATTGGAATGGCTGCCAGTTGATGCTCGTGCCAGCTTCTCCGTCGTCCGTATCCAGAACAATCACAATGACCCCGGCTTCAGCATCCCCCGGCTGGACCCAGCTTCGCCACGTGATCGTTCCTTTTTTCGTTTCAATGGCCCCCTTTGCCTCGCCGTTCCACAGATCGATGCGCGCGGTGCCGGAGGTCACTTCGCCGGCAGGAACAAGGTGCATTCGCCCAACGGGAAGCCGGCTGTGAGCGGTCCAGTTGTTGAGTGTCGCGTAAGACGGTTCACGTTCATCGTACAGGTCGCTGCGGCTGATCGTCCAGGCCAGCACCTTGGCGCCGGGTTGCGCTTCGCCCTCCCCTTTATAGATCATCGCTCCCAGACGGCCATTGCCGATAAATGCACCTTCTGTCCATCGCTGCGGCAGCCGTTCCCATACGGGGTCTTGTTTTTGAAGAAAGGCCTCCCAGTTTATCTTTTTTTCAAGCATGGAGACCTCTGCTTTGTTCGTTTCGGCCGCCGCATTATTCAGAGTTAAAACCACCGCGACGAACATCGTCGGCAGCATATTCCTCAGCATGAATGCAGAATGCTTTTTGAAAGTATGGCTATTAATCATGTTACTAGTGCGCATTATTTTTTCCATTGATTTTTAATGATCGGGTTAATTGTGCTTGTTTTTTAATCCATTTTTAAATATTCGGAAGCAAACAGCAGGAACGCACCGGTTCCATAGTTTTCATTGTTTTGCGGATCGAACCGTCGCGGATCCACTCCACCCTGTTGACATTGGCGCATCGCACCGTCGGGGCTCTGCATGGCTGAAACTTTTTCCCATGCGCGTCGAACGATGGGCTCATATTTTTCTTTCGGCAGAATTCCGTTGTTCAGACCGAAGGTCATCCCGAAAGAAATCAGCGAGGTGGCGCTTAATTCCACTTCGGGAAATTCCCCGTTGTTCATCAGGCTGATCCCAAACCCGCCATCAGGCAGTTCACATTTTGCGATGCCTTCGGAAAGAAGCCGCAGGCGTTCGGCAAACACCGGCCACAGCGCGTGATCTTTCGGAAGTTTTTCCAGCACCAGTGCGAGCGAACCCATCACCCAGCCATTCCCACGCCCCCAAAATTCCGGCGGGTTTTTCCCGATGCGATGGGTGTCGCGGTAATATAGTTGATACCTTGCATCGAAGAGAAAGTCCCAGTTCCGTTTGAAAATTTTCTCAAGATAATCGGCATATTTTCCATCCGGGTCTCCCGTGATTTTAATGAGCAACGCCCAATTAGGAGGTGCCATAAATAAGGCGTCGGCAAACGACCATACATCGCCACCGCCTGGTCCGCCGTGTTTGAGCTTGGAAGGATCACGTGTTTTTTCACGTTCAGCCGTTTTTTCCGCGGTAAGCTTTGCGGCTTCCTTCATTTGTTCGAGCATACGCGGTTCTTGATACACTTCGTACAAACGCAGATACATTTGACCAATACATAAATCATCGGCCCCCGTCATCCGGGGATGCGGTTTAAAGCCACGAAGCTTTCCGACTGCCATCATCTGATCCATGTATTTCGGATCCTTCGTCAGCTCCCAGAGCTTGAACAATCCAAGGTGGAGCGTCCCGGACCGCCAACCACCAATATTGTGCCCAAGCCATCTATACCCCGGCTTATCCCGCCGGCGGATCTCATCTTCCGGCACGATAACCGAAATCTGGTAATCGGCCGCGGCACGCATACACTCTTTGGTTGTTTCGAGCGAAACCACAGTATCTTTTTTACCTGGATGTTTTGATCCAGAAGGTTGTGTCTTAACTCGCTTGATTTTATAGAGCGTCAAGTCGCTCGGCTTATCGGTGACCGGACGTCTACGATCATTTCCATGCGCCAAACATTCCCACCGAAGTTTATACCCCGAAGAAGGGGCCCCGGAGTCTCCGACAAAATAGACCGCCATCCCCGGGAAATCCGACTGCACCACATCCAGTTCAGACGGATGACTTGGCACCGGCGCTTCGGTTCGAATCAGCTCGAAAGTCGACTCGTCAAAAACAAGAATGCCGTCCCCGAGCTTTTTGTGAACATAGTTCATCGCCAATTCGCCGTTCCCATACGGGCGGGCGGATTTTATACCAAGCATAAAGGTCAAGGTTCCAGCGCCTTTGAAATCCCAGCGGTAGTTCCAGTCGGAAATCTTACGCCGATCCCACGCACCATCCTTGAACCGCGCGGCATAGACTTCTGTCATGCCATCCTCGTCAAATTTGTGATAAGTCGCCACAAGACCATTTTTGCTGTCGAACCCAAGCTGCAACCCGCCGTTAATAATTCCGCTTTTGATTGGAATAGGGTCGATCCGCGTTCCCATATCGCCGAATTTGATCGGTAAGGTGAGTGGATCGCCTGCCGCAGTTTCCCAATTGATTAAATCCTTACTCCGCGCATACGACGGACTGTGAGAGGTTTCCGCCTTACCGGTATCGCGCCATACCCACCCCATATGATACCAACCGTCGGGCCCAAGGGTCGGGCCGACCTGATAAGCATTTCGGCGTCCCTCGCCGGAGATCAGCGGTTCATCCAAAAAACGTGTCCAGGTTCGGTTGGTTACATTATAAATGTTATAAACCTCATATCCGGAGCCACTGCTGCCGTGTCGGTAATGAACCAGTAATTCGCCGGAGGGTGCCGTCATAAATTTCGGGTAGGTCACCCGGTCCTCCTGCTGAGAGCCGTCGCCGACCATGGCATCGACCTGAACCAGCGTCGTGATATCATACGCTTTGGTCGAGCGGAAATAGGTCAGGCGATTCACATGATGATTCAACGTGACGTGAATGTATCCAGCTGAATCGACGGCCATTGCGATCGAATTATGTGCGTCAAAACTGGCGATGGTACTCGACACATCCTTACCACACCGAGGTGCATGATCCACTTTTGAGGGCAAAACAATTTCCGTCCATTTGTTTTCCGACAGCAAGCGCTGTGCCGCGACCGTACGTCGGTCTGAATTGTAATACACCACATACTGACGTTTGCCTTCGGTCCAAAGCGCAAAACGCCCACCGTGTGCCATCCACGCTTTGCCAACCACAAGGGGCTCTTCCATCGACAACTCGACTTTCGACATATCCGTTGCCCGTTCTGCTCCGTACTCAGTCTGGCTGCTTGCTTTGATGGTTCCAGTTTGAGCATAGCCTGTAAAACAGCCTGCCAGTAAGATGCATGATGCTAAGATCTTGTGCATCTATTTCTCCGTTCTGTTCATATAGTTTTTCCAATCCATGGAACTTCTGATTTCGCCGGCTTTTTTCCAGCCGTAGCCGGCCTGATAGTCGATGGCGCCCTTGCGGTCGGTTTTCATGAGGATGAAGAGGTGGCTTTCGTCTCTTTTTGCTGACTTGACCTCTTTTATTTCATCAATCCGTTTCGGGTCGGCCTTAGCACCGGTGCCGACTTCGCTGCCGGCGATCTTTTCCCAGCAGGCGATCCAGCCCTGCTCTTCACTTGAAAAGGTTTCGGCTTTGCCTTCGTGGGTGGTCAGGCCAATGCAGATCGGCAGGCCGGATGCGACCTTGCCGTTCTTGGTAAAGACGGAATGGACATCAAAC
>CAZVPR010000140.1:0-10653 GCA_964629085.1 uncultured Anaerolineales bacterium | reverse complement strand
CTTTTTTGTTGCTCAACGCTTCTGTTTTGCCTGAGTTACTGCAGTAGAGTCTTCAATGGAAAACAAAATTTTCGAAGCTGATCCTTCATCCATACTGATTGTTGATGACCATCATCTGATGAGACGCACTCTGAAAGAATGGTTATCTGATAATTTCCCATTGAAAAAAATTTTCGAAGCTGGAAGTGGCGAAGAGGCACTTGAGACAATTGAAAAATATCAGCCCAATATTGTTCTTATGGATATCCATTTGCCTGGAATTAGTGGTATTGAAGCCGTCAAAAAAATAAAAATCAATTTTCCAAATACACGTGTAATAGTGCTTACCGTTCAGGAAGACAAACGTTACCGTTCCAAAGCCGATGAGGCTGGAGCAGATGCCTATGTAATTAAGAGGAATATGTACTCCAACCTTATTCCTCTGATTCGCTCAATAAATGGAATTTCGCCAAACGTTGAAATTAACCACCTGGCCGGTTAAATATGTGTAGATTCTAGGTGCGACTTGTTTGCTTTCTAGGAACACAAATGGAAGAAAATGCAACAAAAGTATGTTTGATCGATGACAGCAAGGGGGATTATCGACTGGTGCAGGAAATTTTGGGGAATGGCAGTGGTGGGAAATTTTCAATTTCCCATTTTCGGAATTTAGCAGAGGGAGTTAAAAACCTTTCTGAAAAACAATATGACATCTTGTTGTTGGATCTATTTCTGCCCGATAGTGATGGATTAAGTACTTTCAATTCTATTCTTGATTGCGAGTTCGAAATTCCAATTGTGGTTCTGACGGGTTTGGAAGATGAAAAATTGGCGCGGTTGGCATTACAATCTGGAGCGCAAGATTATTTAGTAAAGGGTGAATTTGATGGCAAATTGTTGAGTCGGTCAATAAATTACTCCATTGAGCGTTTTCGTTTGAGAAAAAGTTTGATGCGGATTTCGATAACAGATGACCTTACGGGTTTGCATAATCGCCGTGGATTTATCACACTTGCCGAACAACAAATCAATTCAGCGAGACGTACTGGCACCAACTTACTGGTTCTATTTATTGATGTCGATGGAATAAAGGAGATAAACGATCGTTTTGGGCATCAGGTAGGAGATCGAACACTTGTCGCGACAGCTGAAATCTTGCGAAATACATTTCGCGCCTCGGATATTATCGCGCGCATAGGGGGTGATGAGTTTGCGGTCATGGCAGTTTCATCCAAAGAACACAATCTAAAAACAATTAGGCTTAGACTTGATCAAAAGCGAAAACAATTCTTAAACAATATCAACGAAGATTACGAATTGCTCTTTAGTGTCGGTATATCGGAATGGCAACCAGAATGTTCAAAAGATTTGAGTATTCTGATGAACGAGGCCGATGCTGCTATGTATGATCGCACAGCGGATCAAAATAGAAAATTGGAAGTGCATAGCTTTGTTGATGAATACATGCATTTTGAAGCTCTTGACTCTGATCAAGAAATTGACCAATCTAAAGATTCAATCATCAAAAATTTGCTCCTGATAGAAGATAATCCTGCAGATGCAAGGTTGGTACAAGAATTTCTGAAAGATTGTGAGACAGGCCATTGCCTAGAACATGTCACTCTCATCTCAGATGCTCTTCAGAAAATATCAGAGAATACGTTTGATGTGATTCTGTTGGATTTGTCATTGCCGGATAGCCATGGTATCCAGAGTTTGGATACCATGTTGGAAATTGCGCCTAATATTCCCATCATAGTGATGACTGGAACAGATGATCGTGAGTTGGCCACATTGGCTTTAAAAAAGGGTGCCCAAGATTATCTCACGAAGGGGAGTTATGACGAAGGCTTATTAGAAAGGTCAATACAATATGCCATTGAACGTCATCACCTGCATATGCAGAATTTGCAATATTCACGGGAATTAAAACTGAGCGAGTCGCGTTTCCGCCGCATAAGTGATGAAAATGTAGATGGCATTTTGATCCTCGATTCAGAGCAGAGAGTGCTGTTTAGCAATCCTGCGGCAGAACTTCTATTTGAACAACAATTTGAAAAAAACCTGGTGGGACAAATTGTTGATATACCTGTTGGGATTAGAGATCCGCACCAGGTTAAATTATTTGGCGATAAACGAGCACCAATTCACCTTGAAATTCGGCAGGCGAAGATTCCTTGGCAAGGAACCAGTGCATTTCTGACCTCAGTCAGAGATGTAACCACATTGGTGATGGCCCAGGAAGCAATTAGCCGCCAGGCAGAAGATTTAGGATTGATCAACACCATAAATGATGCTCTAAACCATGGTGTTGATCTTGAAGAAGTGGTCAAAATTCTACAAGAAGGCACCAAGCGGGTGCTATCAGCTCACAAAGCAACCATATACTTGATGGATTCCGAAAGGAAGTATCTCTCGCCAGTTAATCTTGATCATTTAGAAACTATATTTAGGGATGTTGAAAGTTATATTGGGGTTTCTATTCCCGGAATTCAAATTCCAATCCTTCCTGGGAGTCTGACATTAGAATTCCTGGAAAGCGAAGACCCGGTTCTGGTTGATGACAATGACGATATAAAGCGTTGGATGCTAGATTTTATTCAACTCTCTGACTTTTCTGAAGATATAATTACTCAAATCCAAGATTCTTTTCCCGATATTCAAGAAATTGTTGGCGTTGAAGCCATGATAATTGCACCATTGGTTGCTGATGGAGAGGTATTTGGCTTGTTGGAAATTTCAACGACCGATAGTTTCACCAGGTCAGATTTATGGCGTGTGGCGACAATTGCTAAGCAAATAAGCATGGCCATAAGCCGAAAAATTTCCGAGGAACGCATGCGGTTGCAATCTGCAGCCCTGGATTCGGCAGCAAACGCGATTTTGATTACCGATCGTTCTGGAAATATTAGCTGGTCGAATCCAGCCTTTACTAATCTTACGGGTTATTCTCCGGATGATGTAGTGGGGAAAAATCCCCGAATTCTCAATTCTGGCAATCATGACGTTTCCTTTTACCAACAGTTATGGAATACGATTCTGAATGGTCATACCTGGTTTGGTGAAATGGTCAATAAACGGAAAACAGGGGAGTTATATCATGAAGAAATGACCATCGCGCCACTGACCAATGACACAGGAGAAGTATCGCATTTTATTGCCATAAAACAGGATATTACTTCAAGGAAGTCGGCAGAAAAACTATTACAACGTCAATTAGATGAATTGGCGATTCTCCACTCTGTTGCGGTGGTATGTGTAGAAGAAGATGGAGAAGATCTTCTGATTGAGAAAGTGACCGATTTATGTTCGGGCACTCTTTATCCAGAACATTTTGGTGTTCTTCTCTTGGATGAAGATGAAAACATTCTGAGAAACCATAAATCTTTCCGAGGTTTACCTGAGAAATTTGTAAATACGAAATTGACTCTTAACGAAGGAATTGTTGGTTCAGTAGCTTCCAGTGGAAAGAGCCGCAGAATTGCTGATGTAAACCAAACGCCTGAATACATAAAGGCAACCGAAGGAATGAATTCTGCTTTGAGCGTCCCCGTAAAGGTTGGGGATCGAGTAATTGGCGTAATTCATACTGAAAGCAAAGATTTAGATGCATTTTCTTCTGATGATGAACGATTGTTAGTAACTATTGCAGGACAATTAGCGACGGCTATTGAAAAAATTCGTCAACAAAAAGCTGAGCGAGAACAAAGGATACGAGCAGAAGCGATCAGCGATACTGCTCTAACTTTAAATAGCAGTTTGGAATTTAATCAGATTCTGGACCAAATATTGGATAACATTCTCCGCATTGTTCCTTATGAAACTGCTAGCTTAATGTTGAATGATAATGGTAGCTCAACGATTATCCGACATATAGGGTTTGAGGAGCGAGGATTTGCAGAAGCAATAGATGGACTAGTTTTTGATATCGATAATAATGGAAACCTCAAAACGATGATTGAAACTGGAGAGCCATTGGTCCTTGGAGATTTAAGTAATGATCCAGCCTGGTCAAATGTTTCATATTCATCTTGGATTCGATCATATTTGGGTGTGCCCATTCAAAAAGATGGCAAAACAATAGGATTTCTCAATTTAGATCACAGCCAGAGGGAATTCTTTACAGAAAATCACGCCAAGGCCTTAAATGCTTTGGCCAATCAACTGTCAACTGCTTTAGAAAACGCCAGACTTTACGAAGAAACCGAATTGAGAGCTGCTGAATTATCTCGTTTGTATAATGCATCTGGTGTCCTATTGGCACTAACGTCCACTGACATGCGCCAATCTGGACAGGCGATTGTCGATACCCTGCGCTCTGAATTTGGGCAAACGAATTGCAGCTTGCTGCTCGTTGGGGAAAACAATTCTCATTTAGAACGCATAGCGGCAGCAGGTTTGTATTCCAAAATTATTTTTGAAGGGCAACCATTACTATTGGATGGGCCTGGAATTGCGCCTTCAGCATTTAGGAAGAGGAAAATAATTAATGTTCCTGATGTAAGCAAGCGTGAGGACTATATTCCAAATTGGGAAGATGCTATGTCCGAATTGGCCGTTCCACTTATCGTTGGCGAGCAGGTCATTGGGGTTATCGATATTCAAAGTGCCCAGAAAAATGCTTTTGGCGAGAATGATGAGCGATTAGTATCGGTATTTGCTGAACGCGCCGCACTCTTCATCGAAAACACACGTCTTTATCAACGTCAGGAACGCCAGTTGGCATTCTTGGAGTCCCTCCATCAAATAGACCTGGCGATTACCAGCAGCATGAATCTGAATGTAACTCTGGATGTAATTGCCAGGCAAGTTATGTCGCAATTACAAGTGGACGCACTATCCTTTTTAGTTTTGGACATCCATACATTGACCCTCGATGTCGTTGTCCAAAATGGGTTTCTGACTCCTGGAAAACACAGATTAGGTTTGAGGCTAGGAGAAGGCTTGGGTGGGGAAGCAGCTCAAAAAGGACAGGTTGTACGCATGCAATTCACTGACGAGAGACGCCATGATAGTGTTCGGCTGGAGATTTTCAAGAGTGAAGGATTTTCTTCCTATTATGGTATTCCCTTGGTGTCGAAGGGCCAGGTTAAGGGTGTCCTTGAATTATTCCATCGAGGGGATTTTGAGCCAGATTTACAGTGGAAGAATTTTTCTGAGACTGTAGCAACCCAGGCTGCAATTGCCATTGATAATGCGTTGTTGTTCCAGGATTTAGAGCGTTCTAATATGGATCTCTCGCTTGCATATGACACTACTTTAGAAGGGTGGGCCAAAGCATTGGAACTGCGAGATCATGAGACGGAGGGGCACTCCCGCCGTGTAGTGGAAATGGCAATTGAGCTTTCTCAAAAATTGGGGATCAATGGTACTGACCTCGTAAATATTCGTCGAGGAGCATTGTTGCACGATATTGGAAAGATGGGTGTGCCCGATAGTATCTTACAAAAAGCCGGTCCACTCGATGATAATGAATGGGAGATCATGCGCAAACACCCAGTTTTCGCTTACGAATGGCTTCAATCGACAAAATACCTGAAACCTGCACTGGATATTCCCCATTACCATCATGAAAAATGGGACGGCAGTGGCTATCCAGAAGGTTTAAAAGGCGAAGAAATTCCTATTGCGGCGCGAATTTTTGCCATAATTGATGTTTGGGATGCCCTTCGATCAGATCGTCCTTATCGAAAAGCCTGGTCACTGAAGAAAACAATTAAGTTTGTTCAGGACCAAAAAGGTCATCATTTTGACCCCCAAGTTGTCGACGCCTTTTTAGAAATTGTACAAGACGTTAATTTTAAACTTTAACCTAAGTTCCATGTGTGTGAAACAGGTGCCGTTTAATTCACAATGGAGATAAAGTGGCTCAAAATTCAAAATCCCCAGTATCTACTCAAGATCCTAGCCAGCGTTTTTTATTAGCTTTGAGCCTGGCAGGGCAAAACGTTCTGCGTGCTACGACCTCCGAAGAGGTTTATCAGGCTATTGGGGATGAGGTGGTAGCACTTGGACATCAGGCCGTGATATTCCGCCTTCCACAAGACAATACATGTCTCACGATCCCGTTTCTAACCTTTGATTCAAATGTGTTGAAGGCGGTTGAGAAACTAGCAGGAGTATCTTCTAAAGATCATCGTATTCCTTTGAAAGAGGGTAGTGCTTATCACCAAGTTGTCTTTGAAAATCGGCCAATTTATTTAGAGAGCATCATAGAACCATTGGCAGAAACATTGCCAATGGGAGGTGAGGCTGTCGCTATTCAAATTCTGAAAATATTGGGATTGAAACAGGCCATTTATGCTCCTTTGGCTATTGAGGAAAAGTGCGAAGGAATATTGTTAATTATGGGGGATAATCTTTGTCCTGAGGATGTCACCGCTATTACGGTTTTTGCTAACCAGATTGCCAGCGCGTTAGAAAATGTGAGATTAATAACTGAAGTGCGGAAAAGTGAGTTGAAATTTCGGCAGGTCAGTGAAAATATTGAGGATGGTGTGGCCGTAACGGTGGATAACCGGAATTATTGGGTCAACCCGGCCTTTGCAAAAATGTTTGGTTATAAACCTGCTGAAATGTTAGGCAAAGGCCCCGAGTTGGTCGTGGCACCCGCGGGGTTGGAACTTTTCGAAGAACATGCTCAAAAACGGGCGGGCGGGGATCAAATTCCTGCCCATGTCGAGATCCCTGCCATTCACAAATCTGGAAAGCCGATGCAGATTCATGTGACCTTACGCCAAATTGAGTTTGACGATCAACCGGCACTGCAAATTGTAGTTCGAGATATCACCGAAAGGGCCCAGTACCAGGAGCAATTACAAATCTTTTCTCGGTTTATCGAGGCATCAAACCAAGGATTTGGGATGGCCAGTTTGGATGGGAAGATCCGCTATGCCAATGCGGCATTGCTCGATTTGATCGCAGAAGTGGACTTGGAATCTGTGGCAGGAAACCCGATTATCGATTACTACCCCAAAGAGTACCAACAAAAAATGAGCCAAGAGGTGATTCCAGCCATAATGGAAAATGGCAAGTGGTCGGGCGAAACTGTTTTGAAATCTCGGGCCGGTAAACGAATAGATGTTCTTGAAAACTACTTTTTGATTCGTAATGAAGATGGTCAACCACAATTTATCGCTGATGTCCTTACTGACATTTCGAATAGTGTGAAGTCTGAGCGAGAGCTGCGCCAGGCTCTTGAAAAAATTGAGCAGAATCAGAATTTGTTAAGTTCTCTCAGTCAGGCATCACAAAATGTTCAGCGGGCACAGACCCCGGAGGAGGTCTATCAGACCGTTGGCATCGAGTTGAAAAACCTTGATTTGGATACGTTATTTTTTATTCTGACTGAAGATAAGCAATCCTTGGAAATTGTCCATTCAACCCACTCGCCTAAGGTGTTGCAAGCTGCGGAGCAGTTGGTGGGATTGAAGGCAGTTGGACACTCGTTCCCAATTTCTGGAACCATGTATGAGCAGTTTATTGAGAATAAACAAACAGTCTATAGTGACGAACCCATCGCACCAATGAAAGATGCATTTCCAAAGGCTGTCCGCCCCCTGGTCGTTCAAATAGCTGGCATGTTGAATGTAGAAAATGCCATCTTTGCGCCAATTACGGTCCATGAGGATGTAATTGGTTTACTGGTCGTAACTGGTAAAGATTTGTGCCCCGACGAAGTGCCTTCGATGTCAACATTTGCTAATCAGGCTTCAATTGCTCTAGAGAATACCCAATTGTATTTGGAACTCGAAACCAAAGCTAAACAATTGGAGCATATTGTCACGGAACGGACTAATGAATTGACTGATAGTGAGGAAAAATATCGAATTTTGGTTGAGCGGGCCATCGATGGTATCGTCATTGCTCAAGATGGAGTCATGAAGTATGCGAACCAACGATTTGCCGAAATGCATGGATATGAAATTGGTGAAATTATTGGAAAAAATTTCCTGGATATTGTCCCCGAGGAATCGCGCCAGTCAGTTTTGGAGCGTTATGAAAAGCGCATGGCTGGTGAAGAAATTCAGGCGATGTACGAAATGACAGCTCTAAGAAAAGATGGAAGCCATTTTCCAATCGAGGTCAATGCTGGTCTAGTGCCTTATGAGGGGGGCAAGGCGGATTTGGTGTTCTTGAGAGATATCAGTGAACGCAAAGAAATCGAAGAGCACATCCGCTTCCAGGCTGAAATTTTGCGAGGGGTTTCGGATGCGATCATCTCTGCTGATGAAAATTATGTTATTCTGAGCTGGAATAATTCGGCCGAAAAGATCTATGGCTGGCGTGCAGATCAGGTCATTGGAAAATATTTCCAGGATATTGTCCAGCCGGATTATGGTGATATTTCAAGAGACCAGATAGTAGCGGATTTTGAAAAATTTGGGAGATATGAGGGTGAAGTACTTCACCATCGCAAAGATGGCACTCCCTTTTACGTGCATAGTGTCGTAAATGAAATTAAAGATCATCATGGAAAAAACACTGTAATTGTGGCTGTAAATCGCGATATTTCCCAGCGCAGAGCAGCCGAGGCCGAGTTGACCATACAAATGGAAGATTTAGAACGTTTCAACCGTCTGGCAGTTGGGCGGGAACAGCGTGTAATTGCCCTAAAACAACGGGTAAATAATCTATTAGGAGAACTTGGTCAGGAACCCGAGTACCGCTTGTCATATCTAGATGAGTGATAAATGAAACATAAAAAAGGTCATAGTGTAATTTGGCATGAGCGTGGTAAGTATGTTAGTGCCAACGGGATTGGTCAAATTGATGAAGAATCTGCCAACTGGTTTCTTGAATGCATGAATGAAATGGAAGCTTTGCATGGATCCGATTTGGAATGGTTATTGGATCTCAGCCAAATGAAGAACATCTCGTCTGGCGCCAGAAAGATATTAGTAGAGGGCTCCCGACATCCCAGCGTGGAGAAACTGGCCCTTTTTGGAGCTTCAACCTTTATTCGCACGGTAGCAAATTTTATCACTGCTGCTGCCGGTCAATCGAACCAACGCCATTTCCCAACAAAGGAAGCTGCCCTGAAATGGCTAAAGGAATAATATGCGAGAATTAATGGAGCATAGAATATGGTGGGATAGTGAACTTGGAATTGCGCGCGCGAAAGCGTGTGGCGATATGGATGAAGAAGTGGCAAATTTTGTGTTACTTGAAACAAATCGAATCGCTCAACATTATGGGGAGAAAGTTGACTGGATTATAGATTTAAGTGAAATGACAGGTGTCACCTCCAAAGCAAGGAAAATATTAGCCGAAGCCTCTGGACATCCCAGCATCCGAAAATATGCTCTTGTGGGTGCATCAATATTTATCCGAACGATCGCCAATTTTGTGGCCGCGGCTGCGGGTCAAAAGCACGCCCGCCATTTTGCCACTGCTGAAGAAGCTTTGAATTGGATCTTAGAGGATTGAATATTATCAATGATGAATAAAAATTTATGTCCTGAAATATGGTGGGATGATGAGAACAAGCTTGCTCGCGGCAAAGCTGTAGCGGAAATCGATGAAGCTGCTGCATTAATTGTTACACAAGAACGCGAAAGGATCGCCCAACAGCAAGATGGCGAAATTGACTGGATGATTGACCTGACTGAAGTTAACGGTGTATCTTCAAAGGCCAGAAAAATGTTTGCTCAAACAACCGGACATCCCAGCATTCGTAAATTTGCGCTCGTTGGGGCTTCGGTTTTTATTCGAACTGTATCCAACTTTATTTCTACTGCGTCCGGTCAAAAGAAGGTTCGCCATTTCGCTACTGAACGTGAAGCACTTCAATGGATGGAGAAGGACTGAGAGATGACCAAAACTGAGTTAAAACATTACCAGCGTTTTGTAGTTCATCGATTGCAGGAATTAACGCCCTTTTTACAGCAATATGCTATGGGGGATTTTACTCAGACACTTCCGGTTCCCGAAAAAGAGGATGAATTCACAGAACTCTTGGTTGGACTGAATCTGATGGTCGATGACTTTCGTGAAATGATCACAGAGCGAATGGCTGTTGAAGCGGATTTGAAGCAACGCTATGATGTAATCCAGTTAACTTATAAGATTTCCGGTGATTTTCATAACCTGCCCAATGATCAAATCGATGCAGGGATCAACACGGTTTTAGAAGCATTGGCTACCTTTGTAGGGGCTAACCGTAGTTCACTTTTTCTTGTTTCCCAAGATCTTTCTACTATAACTAACACCCATGAGTGGTGTGAATCTCCAGATGATTCCCAGATCGATTTATTGCAAGGGATACCTTTTGATACTTTTGGTGCCCATGCTGTATCACTCAAGCGACATAAATCGATTTCCATATCAACGATCGATGATTACCCTGAAGATGCTATCGGAGAAAGAGAGTGGGTCGAACAGAACGGCTTCCGATCGCTGTTATTTGTACCATTATTATGGCAGGGAAAATTATTTGGCACATTGGGTATTTACGGGGAAATTGGAAAAGAAATTGATTGGTCAGAAATATTTATTCGCCTTCTGAATTTGGTAGGCGACATCCTGGTCAGCACGCTCAATCGACGGGCGGCAGAGTTAGACAATTCTCGTTTGGGGAGAATTTTAGAAAACTCTCTGAACGAGATTTATATGTTTGATGTAGAGACTCTAAAATTTTCACATGTAAATCGAGGTGCTCAAGAGAATATAGGC
>CAZVPR010000139.1:0-10663 GCA_964629085.1 uncultured Anaerolineales bacterium | reverse complement strand
CGGCCTTGTTTTTCGAAGATTGACAAAGGCCAGGTATTTTTAATTTAATTCGTTCAGAGTTAAGTTCGGTTTATTGATTGCCATCGAATCTCACTTCTTCAATATTTGCCTGCATAACTTACCCAAAGGAGTTACCTATTTAGGGGCATCCGAACAATACGGATTGGACCAAAGTCCAATATCGAAAAGTGCGATTATTCATTTAAAATTGCATTGAAGGATTTTGCATTTCCAGCAGATCTCGAATCGAACATCTCCACGACAGAATTCCCCAGCCACCAACTGAGATGTTTGATAATATGCTCACCGCGATCACCATGTTGGACACTGAAAAATTGAGACTGTCCTGAGATCTATTGCGCACCTTTATATAACATGGCCAGTAAACTAAGCAGAAAAGCAGATTATTTTGAGTTCGATCTCATCGAACAAATCATTACGGATTATAAATCCCAGCCCTGAGAAAGTTTTTCTAATGCGAAAACGTCAGTTGGTTGAGATTCCCAAGAAACATACCAACCCGAATCGTAACGTTTGGAGTTTACGATGGACAGCGTTCAAGAACTTGAAGCTAAATTAGGCCAAGCCGAAGATCCACGCCAGCGCGTGGAATTGATGAATGAATTGGCCATTCAATTGCGCCATTCAGATTCAGAACGCGCTCTGGCCCTTACCCGCGAGGCCCACCGACTGGCCTTGGCCAGTGATTGTCCCAAAGGGATTGCTGAAAGCCTATTTACAGAGGCGGATGTCTTTGAAAAATTGGAGAAATTTGGTGAAGCCATTCCCCGATCAAATGGCTAAGTTACCCATTAATCTATTAGAAAATCTAGGCCAAGCAATCACCAGTCTTGATCTGGACCAAATTCAGGCGGCAATTGATGATGTTAATTCTATTAATCCTTTGCTGGCATCACGGATCAAGAAATTGGCTAATGAATTCGATTATGATCAATTGAGCAAGCTCATCGCCGAAACACGATCAGAAAACACCGAAAAAGGTGATCAATGAAAGACAAAGCATCTATCTTAGTTGTAGACGACATCCCTGCCAACTTACACCTGCTTGTTCAGGTATTGAGCGAACAGGGCTATTCAGCCCGGCCAGCGCCTAATGGCAAGATGGCCTTGCAGTTCATCGAGCACACCATCCCAGACCTGGTTCTTTTAGATATTCGCATGCCCGACTTGGACGGCTATGAAGTCTGCCGCCGGTTGAAAGCAAACCCTGAAAGCCATGATGTGCCCGTGATCTTCCTCAGCGCCGTGGAAGATTCATTCGACAAAGTGGAGGCATTCGAAGCCGGGGGCGTTGATTTCGTTCCAAAACCTTTTATCCGCGAAGAATTGTTGGCGCGCATCGAAACCCATTTGTCTCTCAGGCAGCTACAAATCAACCTCGAAAAACAAGTTGAAGATCGTACACAGGAATTGCAAGCAAGCAATATCCAACTTGCAAGGTCAGCGAATTTTCAAGAATTGCTAACGAGGCTCTCATCGGATTTTATATCTATTCCTACAGAAGAAATTGATTCTGCTATCCATTTGGCTTTAGGTGCCGTCGGAAATTTTGTCAGGGCACGACAGTTCAGCATCAACGTTTTTTCTGAGGACAAAACTCGATTCAGCAGGGTTTACGAGTGGATTCCGGACGGCTTGGAACCTACAAAAGGGAACTTTCAAAACATTCTGGTTTCTGGATTTGGCTGGATTGAAAATGGGGCCTTACAAGGAGAAAATTTTATCTTATCCGACATTTCTGAGATCGACGCTGAAAACGACTCCTTGATTCCCATTTTAAACTCGATCAATGCAACGTCAGCGCTGGGAATCCCATTGCAGTATGGCGATGAGGTGCTTGGCTTTATCTCAATATATCTTGCGGAAACTGAAACCACTTCATCAAAAGAAACAGTTGACTTGTTGCAGATAGTTGGGAAAATTTTTGTAAATGCTTTGCAGCGCAGAGAAACTGAAACAGCATTGGCTGAATCGAATTATGAAATGGCTATGATCCAGGAAATCAACACAACAGCACTCCAAGACCAATCGCTAGATATTGTTGTGGAAAAATCACTTGAAATATTCATGGATGTATGCCAGACCAAAGAATTGATGTTCTTTCTTTACAATAAAGAAACTCAGGAACTTGATTACCATACTGACACATTTATCAACCGCAAATTCGTTGAGGCGTTTATTGCTAAAACAGATACAGATCTAACCAAATCAGCACCCATTCTCAAGAAAGGCAATCGATACTGTCAAGCCATTGAAGAACGCAAGAGTTTTGTGCTTACAGATCAAAATCAAATTGCAGACTTATATAATGAATTCACCAATGACCCTGAAGTTCAAAAATATTCGAGAGCGGTCGTTCGCATGCTCAGAGTAAAACATTCTGGGGCAATACCATTGGCAACCAGTGAAGGTCCCCTTGGATTGGTGACATTCAATTCTGACCATGCTCTTTCTGCTCAAGAACTAAATCGTCTCGACCGAATTGGTTCTCAGGTCGCGCTGGCCATTTACCGCATTCAAACCAGCGAAGCCCTGATAAGTAGTGAGTCTCGCTTCCGCAGCATATTTGAAGAATCGCCCATTTCATTGTGGGAGGAGGATTTTTCAGAAGTTAAATCATATCTAGGCGAATTAAAAATATCCAATATCAAAGAACTCAATGCCTATGTAGAAAAAAATCCTTCAGTATCCATTGATTTTTTATCGCTTATCAAAGTCATCGATGTAAACCCAGCCACCCTAGATCTTTTCGGCCTCCGAAATATCAAAGATCTAAAAGAGAATTTCCCCAGTATTCAAACAGCAAAGAACCGGTTGGCATTTGTTAATGAAATTGAAACGCTTCTCAGCGGCAAAACCCAGTATCAAAGGGATATCAGTCTCAAGACTGTAGCAGGGGAAACAAAATTTATTTCCTTACAGGCATCTATTGCTCCAGGGCACGAAGATGATTGGTCAAAGATTTTTGTCTCCATGGCAGATGTTACGGAAAACAAGCAGCAGCAAGAGAAAGTGGAAGAACTCAGTGAGCGTCTTGCATTGGCGACCGGCGCAGCCAAGATCGGCATTTGGGATTGGGATTTGGTCAACAATGTGTTGATTTGGGACGATACAATGTATGACCTTTATGGCATTTCTAAGGACGATTTTAGCGGCGCAAACAAAGCCTGGTCCAATGGACTCCACCCCGATGATGTGACTCAATCTGATGCTGACGTGCAAGCCGCATTAAGCGGCCAAAAGAACTTTGAGACTGAATTTCGCGTGGTTTGGCCAGACAATTCCATCCACCACATCAAAGGCATTGCTGATGTTTATCGAGATGATAATGGCAATCCTTTGCGCATGGTCGGCGTCAACTGGGATATTACCAATGAGAAAGAAGCCGAAGGAGAACTAGAGGCCCATCGTGACCACCTGGCTGAGTTAGTAGAAGACCGTACTGCAGAACTTAAGTTTAGCGAAAGCAAATTCCGCTCCCTGGTAGAGACAACCAGCGAATGGATTTGGGAAGTCGATGAAAATGGTATCTACACGTACGCCAGTCCACGAGTTGTCGAGCTGCTCGGTCATGAACCCGAAGAAGTTTTGGGTAAAACACCCTTTGATTTCATGCCCCCTGAAGAAGCTCAACGTGTTGGAGAGATTTTTGGTGAGATCATTATCGAACAAAAACCTTTTTCCAACCTGGAAAACGCCAATATTCATAAAGATGGGCATACTGTAATCCTGGATACCAGCGGCGTACCTATCATCGACATCAATGGAAATTTTCGAGGTTATAGAGGTATCGATCGAGATATCACAGAACGCAAAGAGGCCGAGGTAGCCTTAAAACAAAGCGAGGAAAAATTCCGCGCCATTGTGCAAGACCAAACTGAATTTCTAGTACGTTATTTGCCTGATACCACCCGCACTTTCGTCAATAAGGCATACTGCCAATATCTTAATAAACCCATCGATGAACTGGTTGGAACCAAGATGATTGACTATATCGCCAAAGATCTTCAGGCCGATCTAAAATCAAAAATTACCTCGTTAACTCCTGAAAATCCAGTCTCTACCGAAGAAGTCAAACGAGTAAAGCGATCGGGAGTAGAGGTTTGGGAACGTTGGACAGATCGCGGTATCTTCGACGATAGCGGGGAGTTAATAGAAGTTCAGGCCGTTGGCAGGAATATCACCGAACGCAAACTTGCCGAACGTGATATATATCTCCAAAATGCTGCCCTGGAAGCTGCCGCCAATGCGATTTCGATCACAGATGCCGAAGGAGAGATCACCTGGGTCAACCCGTCTTTTACGCGTCTTACGGGATTTTCATATGATGAAGTAGTGGGGAATAAACCCAGCGTTCTAAAATCGGGAAAACACGATGATTCGTTTTACAAAGAGATGTGGGACACCATCAAAGCGGGCAAGGTTTGGCGGGGCGAGATTATCAACAAACACAAAGATGGCGAATTGTATTCTGAGGAGATGACCATCACGCCTGTGCGAGATGAACTTGGGGAAATTCTCCGTTTCATTGCCATCAAACAGGATATTTCCCAACGCAAACAAGCTGAAGAGGATCTTCGAGACGCCAGAGAAGCCGCCGAAGAAGCCAACCAGGCCAAAAGTGATTTCCTGGCCAACATGAGTCATGAAATTCGCACACCGATGAATGCCGTGATCGGCATGGCCCATTTGGCACTGCAAAGTGATCTCAATATCCAACAGGCTGATTATGTTCGCAAGATCCAAAGTGCCGGACAGAACTTATTGGGCCTAATCAACGATATCCTCGATTTCTCCAAGATCGAGGCCGGGCGCATGGATATGGAAACCATTCCATTCAGCCTGGAAACTGTGCTCAACGATTTGGCCACATTGGTCAATGTGCGCGCCGAGGAAAAAGATCTGGAAGTGATTTATGCTATTCCGCCTGAGGTTCCAACACAATTAATTGGTGATCCCACCAGGCTCGAGCAAGTCTTGTTGAATCTAAGCAGCAATGCGGTTAAGTTTACAGAAGTTGGCGAGGTCGTCATTTCTTCAGAAATTTTACGGCAGCATGAGGGCCAGGTTACTTTGCAATTCTCAGTGCGAGACACTGGCATAGGGATTAGTCAGGAACAACTTTCACGCTTATTCGAGGCCTTTTCGCAAGCGGATTCATCCACAACTCGCAAATATGGTGGCTCTGGTCTGGGATTGGTGATCAGCAAGCAGTTAGTTGAAATGATGGGCGGGGAAATTTGGGTCGAGAGCAAACCAGGAGAGGGCTCCACATTCATTTTTACAGCAGAATTCGAACTCCAAAGTGAAATTGAAGAGCCGCACCTGATCACGTTAGAGCAAATGCAAGATCTGAATATCATGGTAGTTGATGATAATCCCACAGCTTTGGATACGCTAAAAAGCTATTTGGGATGTTTCGATTGCCAGGTAACTTTAGCATCATCGGGAGAAGAGGGATTACAGCTACTTGAAGAATCCAGTTCCCAAACGCCTAAAGATCTAATCATCTTAGATTGGAAACTACCTGGCATGGATGGAATTGAGTTTGCCAGACGAATCAAAGAACATCCAGAAAAATTCCAGGCTCCGATCATAATCATGGTCACAGCCTTCGGTCGCGAGGAGGTCAAAGAGCTGGCCCATGATTTGGATTTGGATGGATTCCTGGTAAAACCGATCAGCCAATCCACCTTGTATGATGCCATCATCACTGCGATAAGCAAAGATATTGCAGTCGAACTCAAAGACAAAGTTGATCAAGCCTATCAACCTGAAGCAATTCCAGCTTTGGATGGTTCAACATTACTAGTAGTTGAAGATAATGAGATCAATCAGGAAGTCGCTCAAGGCCTATTGGCAATAACAGGTGCTACCGTCCACCTGGCATCCAATGGAGAGGAAGCCATGGATGCCCTGCGTAAACGGGCTTACGATATGGTTTTCATGGATATCCAGATGCCGGTGATGGATGGCCTGGAAGCTACCCGCAAAATAAGAAAATCGCGCGCCAAATATCTCGATACAGTGATTATCGCTATGACCGCCCAGGCGTTGAAAGAAGATTTCGAAAAGAGCGAAAAAGCCGGGATGAACGACCATATCACCAAGCCCATCGATCCTCAGGTTTTGTATGCCACCTTGCTCAAGTGGATTGAGCCTTCAAGTTTCGGTCTTCAAAAATCTAAGTCTTCATCTCAACTCGACAATAGTTTCCAAAAACTTGATGGAATCGACACGAATGCAGGATTACAACGCATGGCTGGGGATCAGGAACGATATCAGAAACTGCTGCTGCGATTTTTGGCCAATCACGCGGATAGCGTTGAGAAGATCGAAAACGCCCTGGATGCCGGAGATATGGAATCGGCCATAACACTGGCACACACCCTCAGGGGAGTCGCCGGGAACATCAGTGCGCTTCAGGTGCAAGAAGATGTTCAAATACTCGAAGCCGCCATAAAGGATTCCCAAGAAAAACTCATCGATCAGCGTTTATCCGCCGTCAAAGAATCTCTACAAGAAGTCCTCGCATCCATCCAAACCTTTAAAGATGAACTCCCTGAAGGGCTTTCAAAACAACCCTCAAAAACCCAATCAATTGAATTTGGTAATTTATCTTCTACCTTGAGGAAACTGGCGCAAGCCCTCAGGGAAGGCGATACAAGCGCCCTGGAGATCTATGGACGATTGAGAAATCAAACCAGCGAACTGAGCCAAGATATTGCTCTCGGGATTGAAGCGCTCGAAGGGGTTATCGAAGATTACAACTTCGATGTCGCCCTGGAATCTCTCTCGACATTGTCAGAGCAAATGGAAATCGATTTGGAGTGACGAAAATGGTGACAAAAGAAAAGCACTCACCAGATGATTTTATTTTCAATCAAAGACCCATAGTTAACATTATCCGGGTGGTTATGATTCTGTATGTTGCCGGGGTTCTGATTATGACCTTTTGGACTATTGACCAAGCCAAAAAGGCAACTAAAATCGAAACAGAAAATTCCTTAAATATTGTATTACAAACTACAGATGAGGCATTAGAATTCTGGTTGTTCCAACAGCGAGAACAAATTGGTCGAGAGGCAGAACGCCAAATTGTCATCGATGCTACTCAACAACTTTTGGAAACTGAGCGTGACCCAAGATTTCTGACCCGCCATCATGCCCAGGCTGATCTGCGAGCCCATTTCGAACCTATTCTAGGTCAATCTGGCGATCTGGGGATCTTTGTGATTGCTCCTGATTACATCAGCCTGGCCTCCATGCGCGATGAAAATGTGGGCACGGCCAACCTGATTGCCGAACAGCGACCTGATCTACTGGAGCGAGTTTTTCAAGGAGAAACTCTGCTGATTCCCCCAGTGCAATCTGATGTGCCGCTCCCAGATGTTTCTGGGACCTATAAGAAAAACAAACTCCCCACCATGTTCATCGCCACTCCCATCCGCGGCGATGAAGGTCAAATCATTGCCGTTCTGACCTTCCGCATTGATCCAAGCAGTGATTTCTCTCGTATCGCCCAACTTGGCAACCTAGGAGAGACTGGAGAAACCTACGCATTTGACAAAAATGGCATCTTAATGACGGAGAGCCGCTTTACAGATCAGCTCATAGAGATCGGATTGCTAGAATTGGAGGAAATTAGCATCAACCGTATTCGCATTGCTAATCCAGGTGTCAATCTCCTTCTCGGTGAATCGCCGGACATTGAGTCAACAGAGTATCCGCTGACAACCATGGCTCAAAGCGCGTTAATGGGAATCCAGGGAACGAATGTTGATGGATATCTGGATTACCGCGGCGTTGAGGTCTATGGCGCCTGGCTGTGGGATGAAATATTGGGTGTAGGCCTGGCCACAGAAATTGATGCAGAAGAAGCCCTGGCCCCTTATTATCGAACGCGCCGAAGCATGCTTAATTTGATGAATACTACACTATTTGTATCTATACTCTTGGCTATTGGCTTACTTTACGTACGCTGGCGCCGCGACAGGGATCTCAAGATCGCCTATCAAGCCCTGCAAAAGAGTGAACAGCAAAACCGTTCCATCCTCGAAAACACAATAGACGCTATCATCAGCATTGATGAGAATAACCTGATCACTTCTTTCAATCGAGCAGCAGAAAGGATGTTTGGCTACAATGCCGAAGAGGTTCTCGGTAATAATGTGCACGTATTGATGCCCGAACCTGACCATAGTGAACACGAAGGCTACGTTGAGAATTACATAAACAGCGGCAATCCCAAAGTCATTGGTATTGGCTGTGAGGTATCCGGGTTGCGCAAAGATGGCAGCCAATTTCCTATGAACAAAGGAGTTAGTGAATTCTATGCCGATGGTGAGCGCTATTTCACCAGTGTGATGCGTGATATTAGTCTGGAAAAAGAAGCAGAACAGGCCATTCAAACGGCGCGTGAGGCCGCCGAAAAGGCCAGCCTGACCAAGACCGAGTTTTTATCCAATGTCAGCCATGAACTGCGCACACCCTTGAATTCACTTATGGGCGTTGCTTACCTGGCTGAGGAATCAGAGCTCTCCCCCTTCCAAAACGAGTTGCTTGATAAACTAAAATCAACTACAGGCAGGCTCAAATCCATTATTGATACTATCTTGGATTTCAGCAGCCTGCGCGAGGGTGAGCTGGAAATTGTTGCCACCCCATTCAATATCCACAGTTTGCTCCATATACTCTCGGACGTATGTGCACCCAAAGCCTACGAAAAAGGGTTAGGGTACACTTTCAACATCGCAACAAATGTGCCCCCTAATTTGGTCGGAGATCCCGACCGGCTGGATCAAGTTTTAGCACATCTCACCGAAAACGCCATCAAATTCACCGAAGTAGGAGAAATCGAAGTGCTTATCGAGCTAGCCGATGCGCATGATGAACAAGTAACTTTGGATTTCTCAATTCATGATACAGGTATTGGGATGACGGAAGATCAAATCTTTGAATTATTCCAACCCTTCACCCAATTAGATGGGTCATCGACTCGCCGCTATGGTGGACTGGGGATGGGATTGATTCTCAGCAAGCAAATTGTTAGGAAAATGGGCGGAGAAATTTCTGTTGAAAGTCAACCAGGCAAAGGCAGCGTGTTCTCCTTCGTGTTAGATTTTTTGACTGTTTCCGATGAATATGGGGATCTAAAATCTGGCACTGAGTTGGATCCTGACACACTCGAGCAGGTTACTGTTTCCAACGCTGAGATGAAAGGCTCATCTCTAGATCTGGAAGTGTTAACACCTCTATTCCAAGATTTACACCATAGTTTAGCTGAATACGACACCCAGGCGGTGAGTATCATAAATGATCTGCGCAAGAAAATCTCTTCGCCGAAACTGCAGCCTGAATTAAAACAACTTGAGCGATTAATAACACTCTATGAATTCGAAGAGGGCCAAAGCCAACTTATCCAACTCGCTGACGAAATTGGCATCAGCATGGAGGCAAACGACAATGACACAGACAAAATTTAAGCCAACCATCTTAATAGTTGACGATGTCCCCGAAAACATCGATGTACTCAACAGCATATTGAAAGATGATTATCAGGTAAAAGTCGCACTCAACGGAGAGCGAACGCTCAAAATAGCGAACAGCGACTCCCCTCCCGACCTGATCCTCCTAGACATCATGATGCCCGGGATGGATGGCTATGAAGTCTGCCGCCAATTGAAATCTAACCTTTCAACACGTAAGATCCCTGTAGTTTTCGTAACAGCGAAAGGGGAAGTCGAGGATGAAACCAAAGGTTTTGGACTGGGCGCCATCGATTACATCACCAAACCTGTCAGCCCACCTATCGTAAAAGCGCGTGTTGAAACCCATCTGGCCCTTTTCGACCAGAACCGGGAACTGGAACGCAAGGTTCAAGACCGGACGGCTGAATTAAACGAGACCCGGCTTCAGATCATCCAACGCCTGGGTCGTGCTGCTGAATTCAAAGATAACGAGACAGGGTTGCATATCATCCGCATGAGCTACTACACCCACCTGATCGCTCAATCCGCAGGCCTCAGTGAAGACCACGTCGATATACTCTTTAACGCCGCTCCCATGCACGATGTTGGCAAGATCGGCATTCCAGATAAGATCTTGTTAAAACCCGGCAAGCTGGATGCCGATGAATGGGAGATCATGAAGCAGCACACCACCATCGGGGCAGAGATCATCGGCAATCATGGCTCAGAACTGCTGCAACTGGCGCGCCTGATCGCTTTGACGCACCACGAGAAGTGGAACGGTCAGGGTTATCCTGAAGGCATAAGCGGTGAGGATATTCCCATTGAGGGGCGCATCGTCGCCATCGCCGATGTTTTCGACGCCTTAACCAACGAGCGCCCGTATAAAAGTGCCTGGAGCATCGAAGACGCATGCGATCTGATCGACAACGAGGCCAGAAAACATTTTGATCCGAAACTAACCAAAGCCTTCTGTGGGGTTTTACCAGAGATTGTAGAGGTCAAAGAAAAATATGCGGAAGGAAATTGAACCCCTTCCTTCTTCGAAATAACGAAATTGAAAACGACCTACCTGATCGTAGGTCGTTTTTGTTTGAAGGCTCCTCGGGTAGGATTTGAACCTACAACCTAGCGGTTAACAGCCGCCCGCTCTGCCATTGAGCTACCGAGGA
>CAZVPR010000138.1:0-10654 GCA_964629085.1 uncultured Anaerolineales bacterium | reverse complement strand
CAGGGTGCTGATTTGCGCACCCGGATCCCGCAGGGTGCTGATTTGCGCACCCGGATCCCGCAGGGTGCTGATTTGCGCACCCGGAGGGACTCGAACCCCCAACCTACTGATTCGAAGTCAGGCGCTCTATCCATTGAGCTACGGGTGCAATGCCGCAATTATACCCTTTACAGCCTTTTCGTCAACGAAATAGCTATATTTGGGGTGTGTATTTGGGTTCAAAAATCAAGCCAAAAACATTAGACTCCAGGATGTCCACATAGCTGAAAGAAAAATCGCCTGCCTTCTGGGGGTTGTTGCCTGCTTCGACTCGCCCAAAAGGCGTCAGGACAGGCCCCTCTAGCGTGCTTGCTTTGCACGCCAACCAAAGGTGTGCCTCGCTGATTGTAGGGCTGCGCGCCGGCTCGCCAAAGGCGTGCAGAAACACACTATCGTTTCGAGCGCTGCTTCTTGAAATGGTCGTTGATCTTGACGCCATCCACGACCAGATACAGCCCATCGCTGCCGGGTCTTGATCTGCACGCTAGAGATGATCGCTTCTTGGCGTGGGTATCCCATACAAATCCGCATGGACAATGGCCCAGAACTGATCTCCCAGAAACTGGCTCATTGGGCTGAAGCTCATGATGTTGAACTCGCTTTTATTCAGCCAGGTAAACCTTCTCAGAATGCCTATGCTGAACGCTTCAACCGAACTTTTCGAGAAGATGTGCTTGATGCTTACTTATTCAGCTCGCTGCAAGAAGCTAGAGATATCACCGATGAGTGGATCGAAGAATATAATGCTATCCGTCCCCATGAAGCTTTGGGGAACCTATCACCCTATCAATTTGCTGCCCAAAATGCCTGATTTTTCCACTTTCCCGTGGTGTGAAAAATGGGACGTTGACTATTGCCAACTCCTATTCCCCCGCAAGCTGTAAGACCTTGTTTAGAAGATTTTCGCCATAATGAATTGATGAACTGCGAAGTTCATCAATTTTGGGGGCAACTTGCTTTAGAATTCCCTTTTGTTTCGCCAGCAACAAGACCCCCAACGCCCCAATACAATGAATGTTGTTATGTTCAGCAATCACCCTGGCTCGTCGGTCATCAATCAGCAGTTGATCCGCGGAGAGTTGCTTTTATAAGGCCATCGCTTCGATTTCGCCCTGACCAAGTCCACCCGCGGTAAAGACAAAACGCGACGAGTCAACAGATACGACGCGATCCTTTAAGTACTTCTCTAGCGTTGAAGCTTGTGATTTACCAGGTTCGACAACTTCGTCAAAAACAGCCCGTGGAACCTTGATGTCATCGTAAATCTGCAGCACAATATCAAGTGATTCACAGGTTGTCAGGGCGACCAAGGCCGAACTATCCGCGATAACCAGCATATATTTTAGCCCCCAACTGAAAACTGCTCGAAATCAGATTCCAACTCTTCCGGGGTTTGAGTTTGCAGAATTACCCCTTCGCGCTTGCAGAAATCGAGAAAGACGTACCGATCTACCCCTGCCAATTCACAGGCTGCACCGATAGAAAGCTCACCGGCCTGGTACATCCCTAGTGCAGCATACAATCGCACTTTGGCAGCGACTTCATCAGGGGATTCAGTCACAAATTGGTTTTTGGGAAGTGAAAAAGTTATCTCCATAATACAACTCCAATTCAGTACTTCACTTATTTTATACCATCATACTCGAATTTGGGTGATAATCTCGAAATCCATATCGGGGGTAAATTCGGAGTATCCACTCTGTTTGCCGCCTCTCCTAAACACTATCCGTAATTACTACCCCGTGTTTACTCCAGGGACCCGGCAAATCGCTGTGGCGATGGTGTAGCATTGCGTCTGCTCCACGCAAGTCTCAAGCTGTAGGCACGCTGTGGTCGGGTTTGGGGGCGGCTTCGCCGGTTTCGCAACTGGCAATCTGTACTGTTTTGATTTAAAGCTGTTGCTCCGCCTTCGGCGTCCCCCTTCACCCTCAACTTCATGGCCACCGCTTCACGCGAAGAATTCTGGATTGTGATCCTGGATTCCCGCAACCACATCAAGCAGCTTGTCAAGCTGTACAGAGGCACGGTAAATCAGTCTAGCGTCAGGACAGGCCCCTCGAACCGTGCTTGCTTTGCACGCCAACCGAAGGTGTGCCTCGCTGGCTGTAGGGCCATCTTCGGTGCGCGCCGGCCCCGCCACACCACAGAAGCGGGCTCGTCGGTACAATCGGGATGCATTGCTAGCGCCACGAAAATCACCACGCCATGGCTCAATACCCCCCCTTACCAATCATCGGCAATGGTATAATTTTTCCCGTTCGCTCGCCCGTATTCTCATCGTCAATCAATTTCACGTGGATATTCCGTCATTAAATTCATGGATAAAGCAAAATATCAAATCGTTCGAATTAACTCTATTCGATTCGGTTTTGGATTACGATGAAATCCAGAGAAAATGCCTTTGGAATCCGAATTGATTTTGTCATAAATCACTCCGCATTTCTTGATTGTGGGCAAAGTAGCGCAAAAATATTTCTGATTGGCTCCTGCCAGAATTGTTGTCCCTTTGTCGATATGGCAAAATTTAATGCCCCGAATACTCCGAAATTGATTGGGAGTATTCTTCTATCGGAGTAAAACAAATGAGTGAAGCAGTTGTAATTCTAATCAATGGGGAAGTACTTGCTGGGAGTTATGAATCGAAAATCATTGATCAAAAAAGTCGTGCAGCGTTGCTGGCTGAGGGTTTATTGCCGGTATTTTCTAGTCATTTGAAAGTGGCCATCATGCATGGCAACAAACCCCAAGTTGGCTATGTATTATTTCGATCCGAATTGGCCAGTCATGTGCTTCACCAAATTCCCCTAGACGTATGTGGTGCAGATACTCAAGGCGCGACTGGTTACATGTTGAGCCAGTCGATCTCGAATGTGCTGCGACGGGCGGATAATAAGCGTCGAGTCATGCCGATTGTGACCCAGACAATCATCAGTTCTGACAGTGAATATTATGAAGACCACAATATTCAAATTGGTCCCTGGCTGGATCGCAATAAAGCAGAGCAAAGGCGGCAAATGTATGGCTGGAACATCGTTGACGAGCCGGGGTATGGATATCGCCGTGTGGTTGCTTCGCCTCCTCCGAAGGAAATCGTTGAAATTGAAGGTATTCAGCAGTTGGTGGAATCTGGCATGATCGTAATTACAGCAGGTGGGGGAGGCGTTCCTGTTATCGAGAATGACATGGGATTGTTGGAAGGTGTTGAAGCCGCTGTCGACACGGATCGGGTCGCCAGCATGTTGGCCCACAAGTTGGATGCAAAGATATTGCTGATGATTGTCGAAAATGATTCGAAAATTATTCAATCCGGGTTTGATATCAATCAAAATAATTCGTTGTCTCGAGAAGAATTGGTAAACATATTGGACAATAAAGAAATTTCATCCAATATGGTGGGACGGAAATTACTGTCGGCAAATGAGTATCTTGAGCAAGGCGGGGCTCAAGTAATCATTACGACGCTAGAAAAATTAAAGGCCACCCTCCAAAAGGAAAGCGGCTTGTGGATTGGAGATGCGAATCCAACAGTGGATTTGCTGGAACAATTAAATTTATAAGCTTTTGCATAGCCCTTATTGTGAGACTAAATCCCTGAAGATTGAACTATGAATATGGCAGACAAGTTATTGAAGAAAGAAATTGCTGAATTGCGCAAATCGAATCAAGTTTTGTGGTCATTACTTGTGGATGTCACCAGAAAAATGCAAGGCACCACCGCGGCAATTAAAGCTTCGGTAACCAGTTTATTGGACTATGAAATCATTTTGGATGCGTCAACTCAACACGAACTTCTTGAAATTATAGAGAATAGTACGGATCAAGTATCCAGAATTGTGATGTTGTTGACCTTGGTTTCAAAAATCGAATCGAATACATTTTCTCTCAGTACCGAGCCGATTGAAATTCCTGAGGTGCTTACATCAGCAAAGGAAACCGTCATAAAAAATTATCCAAATGTTGACGTTAAGTTGAAAAACCTTTCTCCCGGTAACCCGGCATGTATTGATTATGATTATTTGTCCATTGCAATCGTAATGGTGTCTGAGCTCATCATTGAAAACCAGAAGTCGAATCCTATCTTAGAAATTTCCACGATGGAGACCAATGATTGTTGGTTTGTTGATTTCGAAGTAATCAATAATGAAATATTTGAAATTTTTTCTCGAATTTCTCATTATGATGCGAACGACTTGTTCCTGGATTTTGATATGTTGCCGATCAGTAAACTCAAGTTCTTCGTGGTTCGTAAGATCTTTGATTTGCTTTCAATTGATTTTATTTTGCCTTTGAATTCGGAAGAAGATTCCGGTATTCGACTGATGATCCCAATTGTAAAGAATGATAAATCGTCCACGTAAGTGGAATATTTCTTTACTTTGTGATTTATATTTATGACGGAAAAGCACATTCTTCTAATCAGCGATGAGATTAATTTGTTGCGGTCATTGCGCAGCACTCTGATCAGTAGAGGCTATGATGTATCCATTGCTTTGGATGATAAAGAAGTATCTCACTTTATTGCCAAACCAGAACCGTGTCTCTTCGTGGTCAATCTTGATTTTGAAACCCTTGATATCGATGGGTTGGAAATCATACGCGATATTCGGGAAAATAGCAGCGCTCCGATCATTGTCTTGTCAGCTGTAGGGTCCGAGAATTTAAAAATCCAGGCTCTGGATTTGGGCGCAGATGATTATCTGGTGACTCCATTTGGCATGGGAGAGTTTTTGGCTAGAACCCGTGCCGCTATTCGTCGTTGGTCATCACATCCATCAGTCGAAACAAACCAATCGAAGATCATGGTTCTTGGAGATTTGGTGATCAATGTGGATGCCCGGATTGTAAAAATCAATGGCGAAACTATCCATCTGACACCCTTAGAATTTAATTTGCTTCATTATTTGGCAATAAATCAAGGCAGGGTGATTACACACCGGGAATTATTGCGCAAGATTTGGGGACCAGAATATGGCGACGAACGAGAGTATTTGCGAGTGTTTGTTTCTCAAATTCGAAAGAAATTGGAACCAGATCCCGCGCGTCCAGTCTACATTTTGACCGAGCCCAGAATTGGGTATCGCTTTACTATCGAAAATTGACAGTTTCTCAACATTGAAATATTATTCTCGTCATATTCTTTTGTTGAATTGGATGGTGGGGGAATTTTGTATTTAAAGGGTGACCCTGGCGCTACAGAAAAATAGATAGTGGATAGAACTCATCCACGGAACCAGCGACCATTTTGTAATTTTTATTACTTTTGTGGGGATATATCCGCGCCATCAAACCAATAGCCAGGCATAAAGATCAGCCTAAACATCTTAACAGAATCCTTACGCCTCCATTATTCAAACCTTATTTGAAATCCATACAATTGGATTGATCTAATTTTTTCGGATACCAAAATAGTAGGAGAGAAAATGACCAACCAGCAAAACAAAATAAAGACTCTCAAATCTATCGTTCATGAGATCAATTTTGAAGGTCAAAATTTGCTTTCAATTAACGACCTGTCAAATGACCAAATCTATGGCCTCTTCGAGTTGGCAAAATCGTTAGAGCCATGGAATCGCTCAAAAGTGGATTTGTTGCCTGGCAATGTCCTGGCAGCGCTCTTCTTCCAACCCAGCACCAGGACACGGATGAGTTTCGAAACGGCAATGCACCGACTGGGCGGGGACGTGATCACCGAAGCAAATCCGATGGTATCTTCTTCCGCAGCCAAGGAAGAAAGCCTGGCTGACATGATGAAGGTTATGTCGAAATACGCCAATGTGATTGTGTTGCGGCATCCTGATGATGAAGAAGCCCGCGATGGGGCCACATATTCCGAAGCGCCGGTCATTAATGGCGGTTTTGGCCATTGGGAACACCCAACCCAGGCGTTATTAGATTTGTATACGCTGTGGCGGACACACGGTTGTGTCGAGGGTCTTAGCGTTTGTGTGGCCAGTGCCGATTTGATCGCGGCTCGTACGGGACATTCCATGGCTGCCGGTTTAGCTCGGTTAGGCGCTAACGTTACCCTGGCCTCTCCAAAGCAGAACCGCACGCCTGAATATGTAATGGAGAAGATCGCGAAATCGAATGGAAATGTAACCGAAGTCTTTGATCTCAATCAGGATCAATTTAATGAATTAATTGGCGGTATGGATCTGGTTTATTTACCCGGTTGCAGCGCTCCAAAAGGGGCGGAGTCTGACGCCTTCAAAGAAATTATGGATGCGTATTATGTACGCTTTGAAGCTTTAGATAAAGCCTACAAAAAAGAGGGGAGAATCGTGCGTGTCACCCATACACTGCCCCGCCGGGCTGGCGAAATGGACCTGAAAATTGACACATCGCCTCACCAGCAATACTTTGAGGCCATTGCTTATAGCGTCTCGATCCGCATGGCGATTGTTTTGAGTGTTTTGGGATTGTAATAATATTTGGGCGCGTTATTGGAGAAAACATTACTATGTCGCAGAAAAAAGCAGTTGTGGCCATCGGTGGAAATTCTCTTGTCAAAGACAAAGCGCACCAGGCGATAGCAGACCAATATAAGGCTGTAACCGAAACGACCAAACATATTGCCGGGATGATCCAGCAAGGATGGACAGTTGCCATTGGCCATGGAAATGGACCTCAGGTTGGTTTTGTTTTACGTCGATCAGAAGTGGCCTTCAAAACGGAAGGTATTCCTGAAGTGCCTTTGGAGTATTGTGGTGCAGATACGCAAGGGGCGACCGGCTATATGTTGCAGCAAAATTTGTATAACGAATTTTTAGAGCGGGGGATTTCCAATAATGTAGCCACGGTCGTCACACAGGTTGAAGTTGATCAAGCGGATCCTGCTTTCCAAAATCCATCCAAACCGATTGGCTCATTTATGGAAGAGGCAGAAGCATTGGAAAAGAAAGAGAGAGATGGCTGGTCAGTAGTGGAAGACGCTGGCCGTGGTTGGCGGCGTGTCGTGCCATCCCCTTTGCCCAAACGAGTCGTTGAAGAAGCCTCGATTGCACAGCTTATGGATGCCGGAATTTGTGTGATCACTGTTGGTGGAGGCGGCATTCCAGTGGTTGCAGATGATACTGGAAAGTTATCTGGAATTGCAGCGGTGATAGATAAAGATTTTGCTTCAGCGCTATTGGCAAATTCTATTGGTGCAAAATTGCTGCTGATTAGCACAGCCGTTGAGAAAGTTGCCCTAAATTTTGGCAAACCAAATGAAGAATGGCTTGACAAAATGACAATTGCTGAAGCGAAAGGCTATGTGGCTGAAGGCGTTCATTTCGCGAAAGGAAGTATGGCGCCAAAGGTTCAAGCCTGCATCAGTTTTATCGAACAAGGCGGCAAACAAGCCATCATTACAAACCCTGAAAATATTGGGCGCGCGTTAGCAGGCGAGACCGGGACGAGCATTTTGCCTTAGATATCCATCTTCATTCTTGTTCTCCTCCGAACGGGAACTGATTGTTCGTGTGGGATTGAAATTCAGCCTGGATTTTTGTCCCACACAAGTTCCCCATAAATGAGATTTGGTGATTTGGACAAAAACTCCCGAATAGAGGGAAATCGCTTCTAAAAATATCTGACACGTTGAAATTTTTGCAGTCAAAACTATTCAAGATTGGAGAAAAACCAGTGCAAAACGAAATGTTAATTGTTAGCGATGCTGATATTACTTCTCGGTGTCGCTGTATCAACAAACAAGGCAGCTATATGATTTTTCCTCGCGCCAATCGTGTGGAACATCAATTGCCCAATTTTCTGGGTGTCGATGTCCAGGTATTGGCTACCCCACAGTTGGGCGCAAAATTTGTCCAGCATGAGCTGTTGGTGCATCCTAATGGTTGCACATCCAAACCAATAGTTGACGATCTTGAACAATTCTTTTTTGTGTTAGAGGGCGACATTGATTTTTCCCTGGAAGGCAAAAATCACAATCTCTCGGAAGGTGGTTTTGCGTGGCTGCCGCCTCACGCGGTTTATCACATTAAAAACAAGCAAGACTCTTTGAGCCGTGTAATCTGGATACGCCGTCGTTACGAGGAAGTGGATGGTATCGCCATACCAGCGCCCATTGTAGCCAACGAAAAAGATGTGCCGGCTGAGCCTGTTGATACGTATATGGAGCAACACCTAACTCCTTATGAGCAGTTGGGGTTCGATATGGGTATAAACCTGCAGGTATTTGACCCTGGCGTTTATTTTAGTTTTGTAGAGTCGCACGTCATGGAACACGGTCTTTATATGCTTTATGGGCGGGGAATTTATTGGCTGAACAGGGACTATATTGAAGTTCAGAAGGATGATTTCATTTATATGGCGCCTTATTGCCCGCAGTTTTTCTATTCGACCGGATGGGATAAATCGGCCTATTTGCTGTACAAAGATGTCAACCGGGATTACACCCAAGATATTTAATGATTTCGCTTTATTGAGGAGACTGCCAATGTTAAATCAAGTTTATCGTGATGAAGATGTAAGCCTTGATCCGTTGAAGGGTAAAGTCGTCGCTGTACTTGGTTATGGAATTCAAGGAGGCCCTCAAGCGCTTTGCATGCGAGATAGCGGTATCCATGTGATTGTTGGCGCTGGCCCGCGCGATCAATTTTCAGATTGGGATAAAGCGGAAAAGGATGGCTTCGAAGTTTTTGATTTTGCAGAAGCAACCCGCAGAGCGGATGTTGTGCACATATTATTGGCCGACCCAGCCCAGCCTGCCATATACCAAGAGTCAATCCGCAATAATCTGAAGCCAAATAGCACCTTAAGTTTTTGCCATGGCTTCAATGTTCTTTATGGTGCCATTAGTCCGCCCGATAATGTAAATGTTGTTCTATTCGTTCCGAATTCGCCGGGGCATCTCGTGCGGGAGAAGTTTATAGAAGGCTCTGGTATTTATGGTGCTATTGCTGTAGATCAGGATGTCACGGGTGATGCCAAGGAAATTGTATTGGCCATTGCCAAAGCAGTGGGCAGCACGCGGGTTGGTACCGTTGAGGTAGATTTTGTTGCTGAAACAGAAGGGGATAATTTTGAAGAACAATGCCTTTATGGCGGCACAATCGCCTTGATGCGCGCCGTCTTCGAAGAAATGGTCGAGCATGGCTATCCACCATTTTTTGCCTATGCCAAGTGCATCCGCTCCTTGCGTTCGGTTGTTGATGTCATGGATCAGGTAGGGATTGAAGAATATATTTCCAAACGAGGCAGCCGTACTATGGAATTTGCGGTGCGTATGAGTGGACCACGGGCAATAAACAGACAAGAGATCAGTAAGATTTTTCAAGAAACTTCCCAGGGGGATTTTGCCGCCAATTGGATGCAAGAATGGCAGTTGGGAATGCCGCATCTTCACCGGATGCGTCGCTCAGGGAGGGAGTCTCAAATGGAAATTGTTGGTAAAGAATGGCGCAAGTTATTTGGAGAAGGCTAACTATTTAGTAAGTATGACAGCATGTTTGCTGTCGCAAAATTTTTAGATTTTTAGGAGATAAAAATGATCACTGAAGGACTAAAAGGACGAGATTTTATTCGCTTACAAGATTTCAGCAAGGCTGAGCTCGAATCGATGTTGGAGTTGGGACTCCAACTCAAAGCAGATACAACGTTACGGCGCCGACATGATGACTTGCTGCCACGCCGCACGTTATTTATGATGTTTTTCAACCCCAGCTTGCGTACCCGCAACAGCTTTGAAGCCGGTATCTACCAATTGGGCGGACACGCTCATTTCTTAGAGCCATCGTCAACCCGTCTACCCACGCTCGAAGGTGAAGACCTGGGTTATGCCTCAGAACGAATCGTCGATATGGCCCGTGTGCTCTCTCGCATGGGTGATGCTCTCTCTGTACGCATTTTGGGCGATGTGGTTGGCTGGGAATACGATAAAGGCTACCGCATCATCAAGGAATTTGCCCGCGGTTCTCAAATCCCCATTATTAACATGGAAGACAATGTCTATCACCCCTGCCAGGGCATGGCTGATGCCATGACCTTATGGGAAATGTTCGGCAAAAACCTGAACGGCCGCAAGATCGGTGTCTCCTGGACTTACGGCTCCAGCCCTAAGAAACCAATTGCCCCGCATCATGACTTCATGTATATGGCCAGCCTTTTTGGTGCCGATGTGGTTTTCTCGCGCCCGCCTGAATTGCGTATCGATCCTGAGATCGAAGCCCAAGTCAAAGCCAACGCCGAAGCCGCCGGCGGCTCGTACCAGGTATCCGACAAAATGGAGCATGCCTGTGAGGGCGCCGATATTGTATATGCTAAAAACTATGTGGCCCTGGATCTGCTTCCCCCGGTTACCCCGGAGCCGCAGAAAGACGAAATGATGAAGCTCTTTGGGAAATACAAAGATTGGATTGCCGATGAAAAGCGCATGAATATGGCCAAGTCGGATGCCCAATATATGCACTGCTTGCCCTGCGAACGTGCGGCTGAAGTCTCAGATGCTGTCTTGGATGGCAAATGGGGCGACGCTTGCTACGATGAGGCTGAAAACCGCCTGCACGCCCAAAAAGGCGTCATGGCAGCGATCATCCCCTAGTTTGTGAAGAATTTGGCGGCGTGTGGAGGCTCCTCAAGTTGGGGCCGGATGCACGTCGCTATGATTTTTACTGAT
>CAZVPR010000137.1:0-11046 GCA_964629085.1 uncultured Anaerolineales bacterium | reverse complement strand
GAATTCCCGCGTAAGCTTGACGCCGGATATCAATATATGCTACACTGTATTCTACCGACCGGTCGGTAGAATTTTTCGAGTTTAGAACAGGAATATTCCTTGTCAAAGCAACAAATTCTCGAAGCAGCGGCGCAGATTTTCAGCATCAAGGGCTATCACGCTACCTCGATGCAGGATATCGCGGATGCCGTCAAGCTCAAAAAAGCCAGCCTTTATTACCACATCAAGAATAAACAACAACTGCTCATCGACATCCTTGACCAGGCTTTAGACATGGTCATCGACGAAGTTGAGCTGGCCACTTCAGGAAATATTCCCATCCCGGAGAAATTGCGCCGCGCCATGGAAACGTATCTAAACACGCTGGCAAAAAACAGAGATATTGCCGCAGTGTTGCTCCTGGAATATCGCTCGCTGGACTCAGAAAAATCTTCAGACCATATGGCCCGGAGGGATCGCTTCGAAAATTTGTGGCGGGATTTGATCCAGGCCGGTGTTGACGAAGGGCTGCTCACCTGCTCCGATCCGGCCCAATCGGCACGGGCGTTGTTGGGCATGCTGAACTGGACCATCACCTGGTACAACCCCAAAGGCAAATTCTCCCCCACGGAAATTGCCGATCAATATGCCGACCTGCTGCTTTTAGGACTGCTCAACCGGGGAACAGACAATGGAATATAGCTCTGCGGTTCATGTCCGGCAGAAGGAGCAAAATCACACCGTCCAGCTATTTGAGACCGATCAGGGTGCCCGCATTGCTCAGCTACCTTTGAATGCCTTCCCCGACTTTTGGGTTTATGCATATCTAGTGCTGATGGATGAATATCGAGTGTTGATTGATTCAGGTTCTGGATTTCACAACAGTAACGAATATCTTCAGGTGGGATTTGAAAGGGCGGCACCTATGTTGGGGGAGGAAATACATTTCGCGGATTTGACTCACATCTTAATCACCCATGGGCACATCGATCATTTTGGGGGGCTGCCGTTTTTGCGGGAACATACTTCAGCCCGCATCGGAGTTCATGAACTCGACCGGCCCAATATCAGTCATACGGAAGAGCGCCTGACGCTGGTGGCTCGCCGTTTGAGGAACTTTTTGTTCGAGGCGGGATTGAGCCACGAGAAAATCCAGGAGTTGGTCGATATTTACAAAATGACCAAATTGACCTATCAGCCTGGGCCGGTGGATTTCACATACGAGGCATTGGGGATGCAGTTAGGTCCTTTTGAAATGTTGCACGTCCCAGGGCATTGCGCGGGCCAGGTTGTTATTCGCCTGCACGATGTGCTCTTTTGCGGCGATCATGTTCTCGCCGAGATCAGCCCTCACCAGGCTCCTGAACAACTGGCATTAAACACAGGGCTGAGTCATTACCTTCAATCCCTGCGAGCCTGCCAAACGTGGGCCCAGGGAATTCGTTTCGCGTTGGGAGGCCACAACGAACCCATAACCGATCTCAAAACGCGCATCAACGAAATCGAAATACTACACCAGAAACGACTGGCAGACTTGCTAGAATTATTCAAACACCCCCGAACGATTTCAGAAATCACGCATGAATATTTCGGCGAGACACATGGGTACAACGTCTTGCTGGCGCTGGAAGAGGCCGGCGCACATGTCGAATATTTGTATCAACGCGGACAGTTGGAAATTGCTAATCTGGGCGATCTGGTCAACGAGCAATCGCCGATTCGATTTCAAATTCCAAAAATAATTCAGCCATTGCGAGCCGCCGTAGGAGGCGAAGCTATCTCAAATTGAGTAATAAAGATTGCTTCGCCGGATACGTCCTCTTCGCAAAGACAGAAAAAAATCATTCACAATTCACTTTTCTTAAAAGGAGGTCACTATGTATTCTTTTTCGCCTTCTGAAGAGCAGCAAATGCTGGTCGATGCCATAAAACGATACGCCATGGACGATCTGCGGGCTGCCGCGCGCGATGCAGACGAAGAAGGCCACCTACCCCTAGACCTGGTCGAAAAGGGCTGGGAGCTGGGCTATTTGCAGGCTTCGATCCCAGAAGAATTCGACGGCTTTGGCGAACGATCCGCAGTCAGTGGCGCTTTAGCTGCCGAAGAGCTGGCCTATGGCGACCTGTCTGGGGCGTTGGCCGTGATGACTCCGGGACTTTTTGCCACGCCGATTTTGCTGGCAGGAAGTGACCAGCAGAAACAGGAATTCATTCCGCCAGTCATCGAGATGGAATGGAAGGCCTACACCGCGGCGCTGATGGAACCGAGCTTCGATTTTGATCCCAACGACCTGAGTACGGTTGCCAAGCTTGATGGCGAGGACTATGTACTTGACGGTGAAAAATCCTACGTGCCCTACGCCGCTGATGCAGAAAGCATCCTGGTATACGCTAATTTGGAGGGCCAAACGCAAGGCTTTATCGTACCTAAGGGATCAGAGGGGCTCGAGGTTGGGCATCGCCAGAAATTGTTGGGGCTAAATGCTTTGCCGCTTTACGATCTTAAATTAGCCCAAGTGCGGGTACCAAAAGCTAATCGTCTTGGCGGGGATGAAGGCCACGATTTTGCTCCAATCCTTGACTCGGCCAATGTTGCCATGGCTGCTATGGCCATCGGTGTTTCACGGGCCGCTTTGGATTATGCGGTGGAATATGCTAAAGATCGTGATGTCTTTGGCATGAAGGTCGCCCAGAAACAGGCCATTGCCTTCATGATTGCCGAGATGGGCACTGAAATCGAGGCCATCCGTCTGCTGGTTTGGGAGGCGGCCTGGCAAATCGATGAGGGCTTACCTGATGCTTGCAGGAGTGCCTACCTGGCATTATCTGGCGCAATCGACGCGGCCATGATGGTCACCGACCGCGCCGTCCAAATCCTGGGTGGACACGGCTATATCCGCGAGCACCCGGTGGAAATGTGGATGCGCAACGGGCGCGGCTTTGCTAACTTTAGCGGATTGGCTGTGGTTTAGGAGGATATGATGATTGAATTTTCAACCCCAAAACCTATCGAACAACTCCAGAACGTGGTAAACACGGTGGCCATCAACATGATGCGCCCGATTTCGCGTGAAATGGACGAAAACGAACACGCCATCCCCTGGGCTTTCATCAACTTCATGCACACGGCCATTAAATCCATGGGCGGCACTTCCATGGCTCCGGAGGACAAGAAAAATGGCTCGGGTGACCCAGAAGAGGCCAAGAAGAAAAAACACCCACCCATTGGATATCAAAGGCTGGCCTTCCTGGTGGAGATGCTCTCCTGGGGTGATGCAGGAATGTACCTGTGTATCCCGGGCGGAATGCTGGGATCTGCTGCCGTGGCGGCTGCTGGGACCCCCGAACAGAAGACGCGCTTCCTGGACCGATTCATGGGTGACAAACCCGTTTTCGATGCCATGGCGATGACCGAACCCCAAGCGGGGTCGGACACTTCCGCCATTGCGGCTACAGCTGTGCTCGATGAAGCCACCAACGAGTGGATTCTCAACGGCGAGAAAATCTTCGTTACAGCCGGCCAAAAGGCACTGGAAGAATCTAATGGTTTCATTGTCGTTTGGGCCACCATCGATCCCGAGGCTGGGCGCGCAGGAATGCGCTCTTTTGTGGTCGAAGCTGGCACCGCTGGCTGCAAAGTCACCAAGCAGGAGCACAAGCTGGGTATTCGGGTAAGCGACACCGTTTCTGTGGTGCTGCAGGATTGCCGATTGCCATACGAAAACATCCTCGGCAGCCCAACAGTCGAAAAGACCACCAAAGGCTTCAAGGGCGCCATGGCAACGTTTGATGCTACCCGCCCAATCATTGCTTCGCAGGCAGTGGGCATTGCCCGCGCTACTGTTGAGCTGGTCAAGGAAAAACTGGCCGAAAATGGTATTGAAATCCGCTACGGCCTGCCGCGTCAGAAATTGACCCATATCGAGCGGGAAGTCATCGATATGGAAGTCAAACTGCGGGCAGCCTGGCTGCTGACCATCAAGGCACTGTGGATGGCAGATAACAAAATCCACAATCCCAAGGAAGCTTCCATGTCGAAGGTTTATGCCGGGGATATTGTGGTTCAAATCACCCAAAAAGCGGTCGAGTTACTCGGCCCCCTGGGATACAGCCGGGACCTACTTCTGGAGAAGTGGTTCCGTGATGCCAAGATCACCGACCTTTATGAGGGCACTGGCCAGATCAATCGTCTGGTCGTGGCCCGAAACATGCTGGGTTATCGAGGCAGTCAGTTGAGATAATTGAGGGACACGAAGCATTGTGCCCCAACTATTTATCATTTAAATTTTTCCCCCATGTCAGAGACACTAATCGCGGTAAAATTAGCGCTAATTAAAAAGCGCTCAACCAAAGACTATAAAATGCTAAGGAGGCATATATAATGACGAAAAAACGCCGCATAGGTATCCTGACTGGTGGTGGAGATGTACCTGGTCTAAACGTTGCCATTAAAGCTGTGGTACAACGAGCCCGAGAGTACGACATAGAGGTAGTCGGTTTACGCAGAGGCTGGCAATCGGTAGTCGGCATTAATCCCGAAGACCCCAAAACCATCCGAGAGTTTTCCGAAAAACTGACCATCAACAGGGTACGCACAATCGACCGCACTGGTGGCACCACTTTGCACTCATCTCGCACCAATCCCTCCAACATGAAACCTGAAGACATACCTGATTTCATCGCGGAAGAGGATCGTGTTCTCAAAGATGACGGCCGTGTGGATGTCACCCCCCACTCATTAAAGGTGCTGGAAGCGCTCGGACTGGACGCGCTGATTCCCATCGGTGGCGACGATACATTGAGCTACTCTGTCCGTTTGCACGATGAAGGTTTCCAAGTAGTATCCATCCCCAAGACCATGGATAATGATGTCTTTGGGACCGATTACTGTATCGGCTTTTCGACAGCCGTAACCCGCTCGGTGGAGAATATCACCGCTGTGCGCACCGTCTGTGGTTCGCATGAACGAGTGGGCGTCGTGGAACTCTTTGGACGCAATTCGGGCGAAACTTCTCTCTTTGCAGCTTATCTGGCCGACGTTGACCGGGCAATTATCTCCGAGGTCCCCTTTGATCTGGACAAACTGATCAGTTACTTGAAGAAAGATCGAAAAGACAACCCCTCCAATTACGCTATCATGACCATTTCTGAAGGTGCTTACCTGGTAGGTGGCGAGATCGTACAAACGGGTGAAGCAGACGCCTATGGCCATCAAAAATTAGGCGGTATTGGTAAAATCGTATCTGAAGAAATCAAGAAGCGCTCCGGCATGCACACGGTTTACCAACAGCTCAGTTATTTGATGCGCTCTGGCTCGCCAGACTCCCTGGACCGCATGGTGGCCGTATCCTTTGGCAATCTTGCCTTGGATCAGGTAAATCTGGGACATACGGGACGGATGGTCGCCTTACAACAAGGCAACTACACCACCGTGCCGCTGGCTATGGTCATATCGGCGAAGAAAATCGTCGATGTCACTGCGTTATACGACAAGAAAAAATATAGACCCAAAGTCAATGATATGTTGGGCAAACCGATGTTCTTGTACTAAACTATAAGAATTGACAATCGGATAATCTATGACGCAAATGAAGTGGAAAGTAGGATTGGCAGTTAGTTTCTTCCTGATGCTTATCATCAGCATCTCGGGATGCGCAGTCTTGGAAGATTTTATCCCCCTGCTTGCCGATCCTTCAACCACTTTCACACCGCCACCCTCGATTACACCCACGCCTACCAGAACACAAGTCACATTCTTTGATAGCCGTTGGACGAACACGCCTGAAGGTCAGGCACCGGCAGCATTTTCCGGGACAGCCTGGGCCTCCCCCCCTATCCCCACACTAACGCTGCGTCCATCCTGGACGCCACTCCCTTCCAAGACTCTCATTCCCACCTGGACGCCATCTCTGACGCTGACGCCATCCATCACCCCCACACCAACCGCCACAGTCGAAGTTTACCGCTTCGTGTTCGAAATGTTTGAAGACCCTGGACAGGCCTGGTTGAAAAGTGGCGGCGAAAATTGGCGCACCAACATCGAGAAAGGTGTCTATGTGATGGAAGTTTCAATGCCAAACGTCGAAATCACCAGCAGCCGTTCCTGGCTGCGACTGGCAGAAGTGCGCATTGAAGCGGACGTCCATTTAGAGGGTGGTGAGGGCTATTACGGTTTCAATTGTCGTGAAGGCGAAACCAGCTATTACACAGCCTTTATCACTACAGATGGACAATATGGCATTGGTCATACGCTGCGAGGCAAGGTGAATTTCCTCATGGTTGCTCCGGCAAATTTCATCGGCAGCAGAGATCACCATATGAGAGTTGAATGCCGCGGCAAGACCATTACGCTGTGGGTCGACGGCATAATGCAAGTGCAACGTGAAATCGAAACCTGGGGCATCGGGTATGTGGGCATGATGGTGGGCACGCGTTGGAATACAAATAACATTTCTGTCCATTTCGATAATCTTCAAGTTTGGGGACCAGATACTTACCAGATCATAACAAATACACCTTCACCTGCGACGGAGACACCTACACCAACTCCTGAAGGATAACTGCTCCGTTCGCTGATCTTTAGGATCACTGGAACTAATCAAGAAGTTCATCTTTTCCAAAAAGTTGAACTCCTAAAGAGAGTTCTCTGGTGATTACTTAGGAGGCAAAATATGACCTATAAAGTCAACCGCGCCGTGGTAATCGGCGCCGGCACCATGGGCGCAGCCCTGGCCGCGCACCTGACCAATGCCGGGGTGCGCGTAACTCTGCTCGATATTATTCCTTGGGAGTTGACCGACGAAGAAAAATCGAAAGGTCTAACCTTGGAAGACCAAAGAGTTCGCAACCGCATCGTTAATGCCGGCTTCGATGCTGCCGTCAAATCTCGGCCGGCCAGCTTTTTCTCGAAAGAACTGGCCGATCTGGTTACCATCGGTAATCTGGAAGACAATTTCGATGCCATCGTTGAAGCCGATTGGGTTATTGAAGCGATCATCGAGAACTTGAAGATCAAGCGCGAGCTGATGGAACGCATCGATAAGGCGCGCCAAGAACACTGCATCATTTCCACCAACACATCGGGCATCCCGGTGGCCGACATTGCCGAAGGCATGTCGGAGGGGTTTCGGCAGCATTTCTTGGGGACGCATTTCTTCAATCCGCCGCGCTATCTCAGTTTGCTAGAAATCATACCGGGGCCAGACACCCTGCCCGAGGTCGTCAGTTTCATCAGTCATTTCGGAGAATACCGTCTCGGAAAAGGGATCGTCCCTTGCAAAGACACGCCAAATTTTATCGCTAACCGATTGGGCTTCGGCAGCGGCGCGTTCACCCTGGATTATGTGATCAAGAACGGTTACACCGTCCCTGAGGTTGATGCCATCACCGGTCCAGCGATCGGCCGGCCCAAGACGGGCACTTTCCGGCTGATCGACCTGGTGGGCGTGGATGTATGGGAACACGTCGGCACCAACCTGGCCGAGGCCATCGCTTTCGACGAACACGCCATGCGCTATCTGGGCTCTGAGGTTGCCAATAATTTGATCCACACGATGGTGGAAAAGGGTTGGTTGGGCAACAAAGTCAAGAATGGCTTCTATAAAATGGTACCTACGGATGAGGGCAAGGAATTCTGGCATTTGAATTTAGAGACACTGGAGCACGAGCCGCCCGGCGAAAAGCCGCGTTTTGATTCCATTGGCGAAGCCAGAGACGAGGAAACCTTAGCAGGTAAATTGAAAGTTATGCTGGCTGCCGATGACCGCGCCGGGCAGTTGGTCCAGGCCATGATGTACCAGGGTTTCGCTTACGCTTCTGAACGCATCCCAGAAATTGCGGACACGGCCAAACCCATCGACGATGCCATGCGTTGGGGTTTCGGTCATCAGGCCGGCCCCTTCGAATTGTGGGATATGGTCGGCGTCGCTAAGACGGCCGAAGCGATGAAAGCCCTAGAGTTCCCACCCGCCCCCTGGGTGGATGAAATGCTGGCCGCCGGACACGAAACCTTTTACCAGTACAATGGCGATCAAAAAGTTGGTGCCTTCGATCCTGCCAAAGGAGCTTACAAAGCTATCGAGCGCACCCCCGGATTGATCGTGCTCAAAGAAGAAAAAGATGCCGGCAAGATCGTCGCCCAAAACCCCGGTGCCAAGCTGGTCGATATCGGTGAGGGCGTGGCCTGCGTCGAATTTCAGACCAAGATGAACTCCATCGATGACGATATCATGGCGATGCTGAACGAGGCCATGGACCGCGCCGAGGCTGGCGAGTTCGAGGGCCTGGTGATCAATAACGATGATGACCGGGCATTTTGCGTGGGCGCCAATGTCTTTGGGGTCGTGATGGCTGCTCAGAATGGCATGTGGGATCAACTGGAAGCAGGATTAACGCTTCTCCAGGATACCATGATGCGTATGCGCTACTTCCCCAAACCGGTGGTGGTGGCCCCCTTCGGGCTGACACTGGGCGGCGGTGGTGAGATCACCCTGCACGGCAACCGGGTCGTCGCTGCGGCCGAATTGTACATTGGCCATGTTGAACTGGGCGTCGGCGTGATCCCAGCTGGCGGAGGAATGAAAGAGTTTCTGCGCCGCGTGGTCAACCCGCCCATGCGCACCAAAGATGTAGCTGTGCTGCCATTTATGCAGAAGATCTTCGAACTCATTGGCATGGCCCATGTCGCCACCAGCGCCGTGGAAGCGCGTGAATGCGGCTTCCTGACTAATTGCGACCGCATCGTGATGAACCGCGCCCACCTGCTGGCTGAAGCCAAAAAAGAAGTGCTGCACATGCTGGACAAGGGTTTCGTGCCTATCGCTCCAGAGAAGATCTACGCCGCCGGGCGAGATACGCTGGCTGCCTTGCGAGCCGGGCTGCACATGTTCACAGAAGGCGGCTTCATTACCGAATACGAAGCTCACATCGGTGAAAAGATGATCTACGTGATGACCGGTGGCGAGCACAGCAAGCCGGCCTGGGTCAGCGAGCAATATATCCTCGACCTGGAACGCGAGGCATTCCTCTCGTTATGCGGCGAGGAAAAGACCCAGGAGCGCATGTGGCACATGCTGCAGAATAATAAGGTGTTAAGAAATTAATGGGACGGATTTTTGACCACGGATTTCACGGACTCCCACGGATGCCTTTGAATGGATACAAGAAGAAAAACTTTTTCAGGAAAGCACAGCGAAATTACCCAAAATAATATTGGAGCTTTCTTTGAAGTTCACAAAGTTCTTGGGTTTGGTTTCTCTGAAAAAGTGTACGAAAATGCCTTAGTGATCGCACACAACGCTAAAGGATTAAAAATTGAACAACAACATCCTATCAAAGTAAATTTTTCAGGTAAGATCGTTGGGGATGACATCGCCGATCTATTCGTAAACACCCAAGTTTTGGTTGAGCAAAAATCAGCAAAATCACTCAACGACCAACACGAAGCACAATTGCTAAACTACCTGAAAGCTACAGAAATCAAAGTCGGATTGCTATTGAATTTCGGACCCAAAGGAGAATTCAAACGCAAAGTTTTCGACAACAACCACAAAGGCTCGTTATCTTGGACACAACCAAAATGACCACCCAAATATCCGTGAAATCCGTGTCCCTCCGTGTACAAAAAGGAGAACAACCATGAGCAAAAGAGACCCAAAATTTGACCCCGTGATCGTTGCAGCGGCGCGCACACCGGTTGGCCGCGCCAAGCGTGGCAGCCTGGCCACAGTGCGCCCCGAAGATATGGCTGCGGCGGTGATTACCGAACTACTCAAACGCGCCAACCCGCTGAATCCCGAAGAAATCGATGATGTGGTGATTGGGTGCGCATTCCCTGAGGGCGAGCAAGGCATGAACATGTCGCGCCTGATCGGTTTCAGGGCAGGACTGCCGGTCTCGGTGCCCACCGAAACCATCAACCGTTTCTGTTCGTCGGGCCTGCAGAGCATTGCCCACGCGGCCATGGCGATTATGGCCGGACAAATCGAAATCGCCATCGCTGGCGGCGTCGAGTCCATGACCATGGTGCCCATGACCGGCTATAAGTTTGCCCCTACCCCCCACCTGGCGGCCCATTACCCCGAGGCCTTTACCAGCATGGGCCTTACGGCGGAGAACGTGGCCGAAAAGTATAGTGTCAGCCGTGAAGATCAAGACAAGTTTGCCCTGCGCAGTCACACGCTGGCCGATAAGGCCGTCAGCTCGGGACGTTTTGATGATGAATTAGTGCCTTTAGATGTCGAGGTTGTCGAAACTGGCAGCAATGGCCAATCCAAAATAAAGAAATTCACCTTTGCGCGTGATGAGGGCCCCCGAGCAGATACCAGCCTGGAAGCATTAGCCAAATTACGGCCAGTCTTCAAGGAAGGAGGCTCGGTTACGGCGGGCACATCCTCGCAGATGTCCGACGGCGCGGCGGGCGTGGTGATCATGTCCCTCGCCAAAGCCCAAGAACTGGGCCTAAAACCGATGGCCCGCTTTGTGTCATTCGGCGTGGCCGGCGTTCCGCCGGAAATTATGGGCATCGGCCCGGTTGAGGCCATTCCAAAGGCGCTCAAGATCGCCGGGATGGCTCAGGACGACATCCAACTGATCGAACTCAACGAAGCCTTCGCCGCACAAGGTTTAGCCGTAATGCGTGAACTGGGCCTCAGCGAAGAGCTCACCAACGTCAACGGTGGAGCTATTGCCCTGGGTCACCCCCTGGGTGCTACGGGCGCTAAACTGACCGTACAGCTGCTTTACGAGATGAAACGCCGTGATCTGGAAAATGGCATGGTCAGCATGTGCATCGGCGGCGGAATGGGCGCGGCGGGGATATTTGAAAATCTAAATTGATAAAAGCGGATCGCAGTCAGTGGTTAGCAGGTAGCGATCGCCAAACTGCTTCAGGCTAAGTGCTAATTGCTCTCCGCTAGAAAAAAGGAGAAAATTATGTCCGATATATACGTAAAAGAAATGGTATTCAACCACGAGAAAGCCTTCAAAGCCGATAAAGCCGTCGGCTTGGAGGCCGTTATCCAATATCACCTTACCGGCGACGAAGCTGGCGATTACATCATCAACATC
>CAZVPR010000136.1:0-11094 GCA_964629085.1 uncultured Anaerolineales bacterium | reverse complement strand
CGGCTTTATTCCAGAGGTCGTCGAATAAGGCTTTATCATCGCGCAGCAGCAAGGCTCGGCGCATCTCGGAAAAGGTGGCGCGCTCGTGCTTGAATTGGTGTGAGAAGGGGGGCAGTGTGTGGCCCATAGTTATCTCCTTGTTTGTTGGGACGCGGACAGACGCGGATTTTTATGGATGGTTTTGAACCCTTCTTTTATCCGTGTCTCTCCGTGTGATCCGTGTACAGAAAATTCTATTGATTGGGTGATACGATTGAGGGCATGCCATAAGCGCTCGTAGGGTGGGCGCGCTTTGGCGCTGATGAAAATCAGCGCGCTTTGGCTCAGTCGCTGCAGTTCGACCTGGCACTGGAAGAACAGGTTATCGACCTGGCGTTCATCTTCATCGGAGAAGCGGGATAAGAAATCGCTGACAATTAGCGGGGCTGGGTCGGGCGCGTTGGTGTCCAACTCGCAAAGGAAATCGACCAATTGGATGCAGGTCTCGGCGCGCGAGAAGAAGATCTGCTCCTTGAGGATGCGCTCGTAATGCTGACCGACGCGGCGGGCCAATTCGTAAGCGATATCATAGAAGGGCAGGCGGTTGCCGCAGACCAGCAGGCGCACCCCGCCATCCAGCGCCAGTTCGACCGTCAGATCAAAAGTGACTTCGCGGGGGATGAGATAAAGCTGCCCTTTGGAGAGGTGGTTTAGTGCATCCATGCCCCCAACGTACCAGAAACATTTGTTCTAGTCTATCGTCCATGGGGGGATTTAACGGATGATTCGCGGATTAATCCGGTGGACGATGCATATTTAGGGGATGATTGGGTCAAGCGACCCAAATATGGGGATTAGGAGAAGCGTTTTTTGTCATCGTAGCTGCTGAAGTCCCACCTTCTGAGCATATATCGCAACTGGTGACGACCGCGCACATCGAATTTGCGCAAGATTTCGCGGATATGGGTCTTGACGGTGCCCAAGGAAATGTTCAATTTAGTGACAATTTCAGAGTTGGTGTATCCCAAGCAGGCCAGCGCAGCGACTTCCTTCTGGCGTTCGGAGAGTTCCTCCCAGCGGCGCAGGTTCTTATTCTTGGTGCGGTAGTGCTCGATAACCGCCAGGCGCAGGATCATGCCCCCCAGTTCCTCGGCGCTGTATTCTTCGCCATCGGCCATCTCCTCCAGCATGACCAGGATATCCTCCTCGGCGGGCAGTTCGATGGTCGAGGTTGCCCGCTTGCGGGAGGGGAACAGGCTGTCGAAGATGTATTGGAAGCCGGTGGTCATGTTGTTGGTACCTAAAAACGGTCAGACACTAAATAGAACATAAGTTCTATTATAACATCTCTTTTGCGTATAGGTATAGGAAGAGAGTACTGTATTATGGTGCGGGGAAGGGTGTGGCTATGTTATACTCATGAAAGAAAAAACCTCGCCATGATGTAGCAGGCGATGGATGGCCTCAGCGTTATTGGCACGCCTCGGCGTAGGCATTCTATCGGAGGGGGTCACCTAACGCAAGGGATATCAACTGGTTCTATTCCAAATAAATTGATTTTATGCAGTCACCAAAAATGCTGGATGACAGGGGAAACGGAACCGTAGTTGACGAACTAATGAATAGGATCAAGAACATTTCGCGATTGTCGGGTATATTCGCTTATTTCACAATTAGCGAATATGCAGAACTCAAACTGAAATGTCACATATTGATGGGATGCGCTTGCTTTTCACTAAGTAACCTTCATCAAGAAAATGAATGAAGCAAAAGATCAATCTCAATTAGAGATATTCTTCCATTTTGTTAAATATTTTTGTAAGTAGATATGCGTCCCCGCAAAATTAGAGGATTATAATTAGTTTGGGTATTTTTTATCCTTGAGCCACTTATTTGGAAGGTATCTCTATGCTTCGAGACACCCAATGATTACCAAATTTCATGCAAAATATTACGCCCATGAAATAACCCGAGAAGGCGGGAAAGGCATTGATCGTCTTTCACGTTCAATCTTTGACGCCTGTGTAGATTTAAACCCCCACCAAATTGAAGCGGCTTTATTCGCGCTGAAATCTCCTTTGTCAAAAGGTGTTTTGTTGGCCGATGAAGTTGGGTTGGGAAAGACAATTGAAGCTGGGCTAGTAATGTCTCAACTATGGGCAGAACGAAAGCGGAAAATGATCGTCATTTGTCCTGCTTCCTTGCGAAAACAATGGGCTATTGAGCTATCTGAAAAATTCAATATCCCCTCAACAGTAATTGATGCAAAAGCATACCGATTAGCTACGAAAGATGGTATGCAGAATCCTTTCGACCGTAAAGATGTGGCTATTGTCTCAACCCATTTTGCTAGTAGGTATCGAGAACAAATAAAAATCGTAGGCTGGCATTTGGCTGTCATCGATGAAGCCCATAAACTTAGGAATGCTTATCGTCCTAGTAATAAAATGGGAAAAAATATCCGCTGGGCTTTAGAAGATACAAAGAAATTACTCCTGACTGCAACACCCTTACAAAATAGCCTATTAGAATTATTTGGTCTTTCCACTATCATTGATGATCGGATTTTTGGAGATAGAAATTCGTTTCGATCACAATTTATGAACGCCGGAGGGGATATTGGCGAGCTTCGGGAAAGGTTGCAGTATTTCTCAATCCGGACTTTAAGAAGGCAGGTTACAGAATATATTCAATATACAGAACGGAATTCGATCACGCGCCCCTTCACACCATCGGACGATGAGCATAAATTATATATTGCTGTAACCGAATATTTGCAACGAGATGATAGTTATGCAATGCCGCCCAGACATAAGCACTTAACATCACTAATAGTTCGTAAGTTATTGGCATCTTCTTCTCAGGCAGTTGCTGGAACATTGGAAACAATGCGAGATAGGCTTAAGTTGCTAAAGGATAATATAGATTTTCCACCAAAGCCTTTACCAAGTTTGTTTGCCGCAGAAGAAAACATTGATGAGGAATTAATCGAAGAGTTGATGGATATTGCCTTAGAAATGGAAGAAGAGCAAGTTGAAGATGTCGCTTTTGAGAATCCTGTACAGTCAGATAGCGACACCGAGCAAATCGACGAGAAAAAATTGGATGACGAAATTAAGGATTTAGATATTCTCATCCGATGGGCAAGATCCATTGGGACAGATTCGAAATCAAAAGCTTTGTTAAAGGCCCTGCACGTAGGTTTCTCTCAGATGGACAAAATGGCAGCGGCTCAGAAAGCAATCATTTTCACTGAATCCCGCAGAACCCAAAAATTCTTGTTCGATTACCTTGAGGCAAATGGGTATTCTGGTAAGGTAATCACTTATAACGGTACTAATAGAGAACCATACACCACAGAAATCTACAATCGTTGGCTCGAAGAAAATCAAGGGACAGGCCGAGCCTCAGGATCACGCCCAGTCGATGTTCGTACTGCAATTATTGAAAATTTTAGAGATCATGCCCAGATTATGGTTGCAACCGAAGCAGCATCAGAAGGGATCAACTTACAATTTTGCTCTCTGGTGATCAACTATGATCTTCCATGGAATCCCCAACGTATTGAGCAGCGGATTGGGCGCTGTCATCGCTACGGCCAAAAGTTCGATGTGGTGGTGATTAATTTCCTCAACCAGAGGAATGAAGTTGATCAGCGAGTGTTTGAACTTCTACAGGAAAAGTTTAAATTATTTTCCGGAGTGTTCGGGGCTTCAGACGAAGTGCTGGGCAATATTGAATCTGGTGTAGATTTTGAACGCCGAATCTTAGATATCTATGAGCAATGCCGAACACCTGAGCAAATAGAAGCGGCTTTCAATGCACTCAGGGAGGAAATGGATGAGAAGATTTCCTCAAAGATGGCTTCTACTCGCAAAAAATTATTAGAGAATTTCGATGAAGATGTCCATGAAAAATTAAAAGCCAACCTGCATGGAACCAGAGAAAAACTGGATACATTTAGCCGTATGTTTTGGAATCTCACAAAATATATGCTTGGAAACAAAGCGGAATTTGATGATCTGAACTTATCCTTTGTATTAGACCGATCTCCTATCAAAAATTCAAGACCTGGTCATTATTATTTAATCTCAAAAGACCATGAGAATGTAATCGGTGAATATTTATATCGTCTATCCCATCCTTTGGGTGAACACGTCCTGACACAAGCAAAGAAAATTAATGCGCCGTATGGGAAAGTGTCTTTTAATATAAGTGACCACCCAACTAAAATTTCTGTAGTCGAGGAACTAAAGAAGAAATCTGGGTGGTTGACTTGCCAATTCCTCTCCATTGATTCGTATGACCACGAGGAATATATTCTTTTTTCCGGCTTTGACCAAAATGGAAACCCTTTGGATCAAGAAACGATCCAAAAGATGTTCCAATGTGATGGTGTAGAAAACAATTCATCAAATCTTTCTTCAGGGAATGAAACCAGATTACATGAAGAAGCCGAACGCCATGCCAGCGCTGCGATCAGCTGGTCATTAGAGGAAAATAACAAGCATTTTAACCAAGCCAGGGAGCGACTAGATAAATGGGCAGATGACATGATCCTGACTGCCGAAAATGAATTGAAGGATACAAAAAATCAGATAAAAAGACTGACCAGAGAAGCCCGGCTGGCGACCAACTTGGAAGAGCAACATCGAATTCAGGAAGATATCAAAAAGCTGGAACGCAGAAAGCGCAAGCAACGAAGAGAAATATTTGAAATCGAAGATCAAATAGAAGAAAAGAGAGACATGCTTATTGATGCGTTGGAACAACAATTGACACAAGAAACCAGCATTGAGACCTTGTTCACGCTTGAATGGCAAGTGATTTAGAGGAGAACCAGATGGCATCAACCCACTATCAGAAGTTACAGCGATTACTAAGAGAATTATTCCGCACAGATCAGGCAGACCTGGATTTTGGTATTTACCGGGTGATCAACCAGAAGCGGGATGAGATCAATAAATTTTTGGATGAAGACTTGCTGCCCCAAGTAGAGGAAGCCTTTGCAGAATATCAATCTGTAGACAACCAATCCTTGAGTGCGGAACTGAAAGACGCAATAAATCAAGCTGAAGACTTGGGCTTTGACCCGAATGAATCAACCAAGGTCAAAGAGATCAGGGAACAGATGGCCAGCTACGGGGTAGATGTCGCCGAATTGGAAAACCAGGTCTACGCTGCCCTGTATAACTTCTTCCGTCGCTATTATGACAAGGGGGATTTTATCTCCCAGCGCCGATACAAGGAGGGTGTGTATGCCATCCCCTATGAGGGTGAAGAAGTCAAACTGCATTGGGCCAATCACGACCAGTATTACATCAAGACCAGTGAACACCTGCGCAATTACACCTTCAAGCTGCAATCCGGCCAATTGGCGCATGTCAAGCTGGTGAGTGCCGATACTGAGAAGGATAACCGCAAAGAGATTGACGATAAGAAACGGCGATTTGTACTGGCCGAAGATCCTCTTTCCATAGAAGGAGGCCAGCTAGTCATTCGCTTTGAGTATAAAGAAGCAGAAGGTCGCAAGAAGCAGGAAAAGCTCAACGAGGAAGCCGTTGAGCAGATCTTTGCTCTTCGAGATGAGGTTGATGACCCGCTAATCAAACAAGCATTGGCTGAACTAGCGATACCTTCGCCAACCGAAGCAGACAAAAAGCGCACCTTGCTGGCCAAGCACTTGGGCGATTATACCCGCCGCAACACCCAGGACTATTTCATCCATAAGGACCTGGGGAAATTCCTACGCCAGGAACTAGATTTCTTCATCAAGAACGAGATCATGCACCTAGATGATATCGAAAACGAAACCGCCCCCCGAGTAGAGCAGTATTTGAGCAAGATCAAAGTAATTCGAAAAATTGCCCATAAGATCATTTCCTTTTTAGCCCAGATCGAAGATTTTCAAAAGAAGCTGTGGCTGAAGAAAAAATTTGTGGTCGAAACCAACTATTGCATCACCTTGGACTGTATCCCCGAGGATCTTTACCCTGAAATTGCCGCTAATGCTGCACAACGCGAAGAATGGGTGCGCTTATTTGCAATTGATGAAATCAAAGGCGATCTGGTAACTCCTCCTTATAGCAATCCCTTGACAATTGAATTTCTGAAAGCAAACCCTTATATGGTCTTAGATACTAAGTATTTTGATGATAATTTCAAATATTCATTACTGACAAATATTGAGAATCTAGATGAGGGCCTTGATGGACTTTTAATACACAGCGAGAATTTTCAGGCACTGAACTTCATAGACCAGAGTTATAAAAAACAAATAAAATCAATTTACATAGATCCACCTTACAATACTAAAACATCTGAAATTCTATATAAAAATGCCTTCAAACATTCATCATGGTTATCTCTCATTTATTCACGGGTAGAGTTATCAAAAGAACTACTTACTAACGCTGGCATTGCTTGCTTTACTATTGATGACTATGAAGGAGATCGTTACAAATTACTGCTGCGTTCTTTATTTGGGGAAGACAACTATTTGGGTACTATATGCATCAGAAATAATCCATCAGGTAGATCAACCCCTAAAGGAATTTCAATTACTCACGAATATGCGCACTTTTTTAGCAACACTGAAATTACCCAAATTGGACGATTACAGCGCACAAAAGAGCAAATAGAAAGATATGGAGAAAAGGATGAAATTGGCAGATTTGAATGGGTGAACTTCAGAAAACATGGAGGCACTCGTCAAGAATCTCCCAAAATGTACTATCCAATCTTTATTTCCGAAAAACACAAAGAATTTCGAATTCCTAACATTCAGTGGAATGAAGCTGAAAACCAATGGAGACTTTTTGAAGAGCCTAAGGAAAACGAAATCATTTTATATCCACTTGATGATAATGGATTAGAACGTCGATGGAAATGGAGTGTTGAAACACTAAAGGATGAGCGACAACATACAAAAATTGATTACGATCGCTCTAATGATCTAACTATTTACATAAAATCTAGGTTGCCAAAAGGTGGTATTCTGCCCAATACCTGGTGGGGAAAGAAAGAATATTCGGCTACGGCTTATGGAACTAATATCTTGAAAGATTTATTTGGAAGATTACAAACATTTTCTTACCCAAAATCCGTATATGCTGTCGAAGACTGCCTAAGAGCTATTGCTCTTGAAGAAAACGATTATGTGATCGATTATTTTGCTGGTTCTGGAACTACAGGACATGCTGTAATAAATCTAAATCGCGATGATAACGGTAATCGAAAATATATCCTGATTGAAATGGGGGAATATTTCGACACAGCTTTGAAACCCCGTGTCCAAAAAGCGATCTATTCAGAAGACTGGAAGGATGGTCAACCCATTTCTCGCACAGGTTCCAGTCATGCTTTTAAATATCTCAAGTTAGAATCCTACGAGGATACCCTCAATAATTTAGAGCTTGCCCGCAATGAAGCCCAAACCAGCGCAATGTTCTCTTCGGGTGCTTTCAAGGAAGACTATTTACTCAGCTATATGCTCGATGTTGAAAGCCAAGGCAGCCTCCTCTCACTTGATGATTTTGAAACCCCCTTCGATTACAAACTTAAAATTGCCACGGATGCGGTTGGTGAAACTGTGGCCACCAAAATTGATCTGGTTGAAACCTTCAACTATCTAATTGGGTTGCATGTTGAACATATCAGCCGTATTCAAGGGGTCGTCGTAGTGGAAGGCACTACACGTCAGGGAGAAAAAACACTGGTCATCTGGCGCAATGTACACGAAATGGATAATGAAAAACTAGACAATTTCTTTGAAAAGCTCGATATCCGCACCCGTGATTTTGAATATGATGTGATTTATGTCAATGGCGATAATAATCTCCCTAATTTGCGCACTCCTGATGAACGCTGGAAAGTGCGCCTGATCGAAGATGACTTCCTACGGACGATGTTCGATGTAGAAGGAATATAGGAGCATCCCATGCCAGCTATTCCTTTTGAACATAAACTTATCCTAAATCAATGGATACTCAATATTATGGAAGTCAGCAGTTTTCAAAAGCTGCAAGAATGGCTTGGTGATCCCGACCTAGAAGGATTCACCGAAGAGAATATCAGCCACTACAGCCAGACCCTGACTTCACGGTTGATCCAACGCGAACGTTTGTCTCGCGATGATATTCAGCGTTACGACGCAAATATTGTTCGCTACTGGCAGAAGATCACCGAAAAGCGTAACCATCAAGAAGGCCGCACACTTTATCCAAAATACTTCCAATATCTGGCGTTGCTGTTTGCCGAAATCTATCTAGACCGCTACTTCCAAGATGCTCAGGCATTGCTGTCCGAACTCAATCAGCAATTGACCGAATTCAATGTCGATCAAACGGCTCGCGAGCAGCTCGAGCCTTTCGAAACCTCAGATCTGAATAAAATTGCATTTTGGATGGCTACTGGTAGTGGAAAAACCCTCTTGATGCATTGCAACCTACTTCAATACCAGCATTATTTAGAAAGCTCAGATCGCCGTGGGGAATTGAATCGCATCATTTTACTGACCCCCAATGAAGGCCTATCGCAACAACACCTAGAAGAATTTGAACTCTCTGGCATTCCCGCCACGCTTTTCAATAAGCAACAGCTTGGTGGCTTTTTCAGCGGACGTGAGGTAGAGATAATCGATATCCACAAATTAGGGGATGAAATGGGGGACAAAACCGTTGCGGTATCTGCTTTTGAAGGCAACAATCTTGTACTGGTGGATGAAGGACATGCTGGTGTTGGCCGCGGTGAAGCCGGTAAATGGATGCAGCGTCGTGCTGCTTTGAGTGAAAATGGCTTTTCTTTTGAGTACTCTGCGACCTTCAAGCAAGCTATCCGAAATGCCAACGAATTTGCCCAGATTTATGCGAAAGCCATTTTATTTGATTACTCCTACCGCTATTTTTACTACGACGGTTATGGCAAGGAATACCGCATCCTTAACCTTGAAAACGATGAAGTCGATGAACAACGCGTACGGTATCTTTGTGCTTGCCTGCTAACCTTTTGCCAACAGCAAAAAATATTCGCTGAAGAACCAAGCCTTTGCCGTGAATATTTGCTAGAAAAACCTTTATGGGTATTTGTTGGCGGTAAGGTGAATGCTGTCCGTACTCAGAATCGCCGTAAGGTTTCAGATGTAGTGGATATTTTGCTATTTCTAGCTGATTTTACAAACCCAGATAACAGAGCGCAGAGTATTGCATTGGTTAACGATATACTGAGTGGACAGGCGGGTCTGCTAAATAATCGGGGTCGTGATATTTTTGAGACCGCCTTTTCTTATATTGGCGCCCAGGGCTTATCTGGGGAAGTAGCCTATCAAGAAATATTACAAATCATATTTAACGCCAATGCCCCTGCTCGATTGCATGTTGAAGATTTAAAAGGTGTGGATGGTGAGTTAGGACTTCGCCTGGGCGATAACGATTATTTTGGCCTGATCAATGTGGGTGACAAACGCGAATTAGCAAAATTATGCGCAGAACAAAACGAATTGATCGTTACCGAACAACCGATTAGTGGTTCGCTTTTCCATAGAATTGAACAAAAAGACTCTACCATCAATGTTTTGATTGGTTCGCGCAAATTTATGCAAGGTTGGAACAGTTGGCGCGTCAGCATCATGGGATTGATGAATATTGGGCGCAGCGAAGGCACACAAATTATCCAGTTATTTGGGCGGGGGGTCCGTCTCAAAGGCAAAGAATTCAGCCTGATGCGAAGCAATAAAATTCGTGGTGATGCATCCCCACGAGCTACCCGACTTATGGAAACCCTCAATGTTTTTGGGGTGCGCGCCGATTATATGCGCCAATTCAGAGAGTTTTTAGAAGCAGAAGGTTTGCGAACCGAAGAAGAAAAAGTCGAATTTATCATGCCAGTTGTGAAGAATTTAGGAACTAAGAAACTAAAAATAGTTCGCCTTAAAGAAGGGATTGATTTCAAAAAAGATGGTCCCCGCCCATCCTTGGGGAGACCTGATAACTTGCTAAAAAGGAAACCAATTACCCTCAACTGGTATCCACGCATTCAGGCTATCTCTACTGTCGATTCAAATGAAGATGCGAACCAGTCACTCAATCGGGGCTACCTGAGTGATAAACATAATGCCTTCATCAATGTGGAAAGAATCTACTTTGAATTACAGCAGCTAAAAAACGAAAGGGCTTGGTACAACCTTAATCTTTCGCTTGAAAACATCAAAGAACTGCTGCAAAGCCATGATTGGTATGAGCTATATATTCCGGCAGAACAATTGGAATTTACTAGTTTTGATCGGGTGCGAATCTGGCAAGATATTGCCACTTCTCTACTCAAGAAGTATTGTGATCTATACTACAAACACCAGAAGGCAGCTTATGAAGATAAGTTCCTGGAAATCCAAGAACTCCAAGATGATGATCCAAATTTCTTCAGCGAATATCAAATTCTTATCGAACAATCTCAGGCTGACATTCTCAGACATCTTGAAGATATCAAAGCATTGGTACTTGAAAGAGCGTTTGAGCCAATAGAATACCGGCAATTAACAGGAATCATGTTCTCGCAACATCTTTATCAGCCCCTGCTCAGTTGGACAGGCGGGAAGGATTTGGTAGAAATAAAACCCGTTGCACTCAATGCTGGAGAAAGAGATTTCGTAAAAGATATCAAAAGATATTTTGAACATAACAAAGAGTATTTTCTTGACAAAGAAATGTATCTGCTGCGTAACAAAAGTAAAGGCGGCGGAATTGGCTTTTTTGAAGCTGGGAACTTTTACCCTGACTTTATTTTGTGGATCGTTTCTGGCAGCCGCCAATTTGTTAACTTCATAGATCCTAAAGGAATCGGACGCATTGGAATTGAAGATCCAAAAGTCACTTTCTATCGGGAAATCAAAAAATTAGAGCAGCGTTTAGCTGATCCAAATGTGGTACTAAACTCATTTATTATTTCTGTATCGCCATTTAGCCAATTACCACTACAAGTGAGAGATATGAAAATCTCTGATTGGAATCAGAGAAACGTTTTATTCAGAGAAGATCACAGACATGAATACTTAGGACAATTATTTGGTACAGCAACTAATTAAATGGTTGTTGATGATCCAATCTCTAATCTGGTATTACC
>CAZVPR010000135.1:0-11262 GCA_964629085.1 uncultured Anaerolineales bacterium | reverse complement strand
CTAATCACAATTTTGATGCATTTAGGCTTTGATGTGTCAATTTCATAAGGAATTTTCCAGACATAAAACAGATCTATTTTGTAACCGAGTCACCTTTCCAAGTTTGATCTTGCTGCAGTTTTGCTGAAGATAGCCTGGGAACAATGGAAACAATAGACACCATATAACGGGGTAGATGAATTTGGAGCGATGAATATCCAAAGAGGAGACCGAGAACAATTAGAATGATGAACCACTAGTACTTTTTGAATATAAAATTCAATACGTATTTGCTGAATCAGTTTTTGCCACTCCTTATCCTCTAGAATATTTTCTAAATTTATGCAATCACACCCTTGAATTTTTCAGCTGCAGCCAATATTTTGGGAGCACCAACAAAATGGTCGACAAGATCCCCCATCACTTCTGGTGGATATTTCATACCATCGCGGATCCACTGCATTAGAACACCTACAAATGCATGGCTGTGAATACAATTTGTGTATTTATGAAGCTCAATTGAGACCCCTGTAATTTCTTCTAAATTTTCTTGCAAATAAAATTCATTTAGGTGGGTTTGGAAGCGGCTAATTAGCAAGGGTTCAATGTTGACAGAACTTAAAAGGGTTAGCACCTCAGCATTATCTTTCCAGGTTTGGAAGAAGCCCACCCCTAAATCCTTGAAAGATTCAGAGCGAGACCCCGAGTCTCCGAAAACAACTTCCTTTGGGACAAAGTGTATGACGATGGAATCAACTAGGGCGGTTAGTAGTTCTTCTTTCGTTTGGTAATGATTGTAAAAAGTATGCCGGGCGAGACCAGCACGCCGGGCAATATCTGTGATCGAAATCTTTGCAAAAGGTTTTTCCTTTAGCATATCCTTTAGTGCTGCGATCAATGCTTCTCTGGCTCGAATTGAGCGAGGGTTATTAGAGTGTTTAATATCCATAATGTGCTTTTCTGTGAATTTAATCACGGTTTAGTCATGATTGTTAATTGACTCGAGACCAAAAATAACTTAAAGTACAAATGAAAATAAATGTACAAATGTACTTTAAGTATAACATAAGATAATTCGTAAAAATAGGAGCATAATATGGATTTTTCGCATCTACTCAAAATGATTATGATTACAGCCGTACAATATGCAATCGTTGCGGTAGTTTTTGGGATTGCTGCTTTGCTTGGAATACTGCGCAGCAATAAACAACTACCTACAAAAAGACAGCGAACAGGGCGGATTCTTGCGCTATTCGCAGGATTTTTCTTGATCGTAAGTGGGACGGGAATTTTAGCTGGTTTTGAAGTGATGGAGGAGAACTTCCGTCAGTGGAATATTTTATATCTTTTTAAGTTTATCGGAGTATTTGAAATTACTTTCGGTATTCTAATTCTTATTCCCCGCACATACAAACTTGGCTTTCTTTTGGCGGTTCCACTGCTTGGTGGAGGGATGGCAACACATTTCCCAACAGATACCGATGGAGTTTTTGGGGCCATCCCAGCAGCAACAACTTTGGCAGTTCTCATGCTTTCTGCATTGTTCTATACCCCTGAAATGTTCCCTGAATGGCTAACAGACTTCGTTTTCCGAAAGAATAAGGAATCTGAATAAGCTGCAGCGCGATTCACGCTTTCAATAAAGAAAACTGCACAACCCCCGGCTCAAGAAAGGGGTTGTGCTCATGGTAAGTCAAGGAGAAATTTATGACAAACAAGAAAAAAGTTACCCGCAGAGACTTTCTCAAGCTGGGTGGCTTAGCAGCCGTTTCGCTGCCCACGATCAATCAAGTTGGCAGAATAGAAAATGATGACCTGCTAGAATCTGAAGAAGCATATGGCGGGTTTCTGGTTCGTAGGCTGGTAGATGATGATCCCCCTTTCATCATTGATGAAGCCAACTACCAACGCTTTGATTCTACGAATGTGATCTTCAGCCGGAATATGTGGGATCAAGAGTATATCCAAAAAGTGTCTGCTGTCGAAAAAGCGTATGCCTTGGGTGATCCGGGATATGAGCAATTTGATGTGGCCTTGAATGACGCAGCGATGTTTTGTGCGGCATACAATGGCACGGTATCCGCCGCGCCTATGACTGGGCGTCACGATGGACTGCTTGCTCTAGATCCTGGTGTGCCTCCAAGTCCGGTGGGGGTTAAGTACGAAGGCCGCTGGGACCATTCCACAAAAACGCCAGAAGAAGTCGCTCAAATTGTAAAAAAAGCTGCTTTGTTTCTAGGAGCTTCATTGGTAGGGGTTGCCCCATTTAATGAGAAGTGGATCTACAGTGATTATTTTGATATGGACACCCTGGGTGCTGTTCCTATTGAAATAACCGAAGTAGAAGAAGTTGTTTTGCCTGAAGGGCAGGTTTCTCGAGCAGAGGCTGGGGAGATGATCCAGACAAAGCTCAAATCTATGGAGGGTAGTGAGATCAAAGAATTAATGATTGATGTTACTCAGTCCGAGGAATCTCCACCTCCAGGAGCACCCCCCATAGCAATAATCAAGGCAATGCCAGCCAGTCAATTTAAGGATATGGTCTCAATGTTCATCACCCTGCCAACGAATACATTGAGAATTATGATTGAAAAATTAGGGATGGAAATTGAAATTGCCGATGTGGACCCAGGGGAATCGGCTGTACCGCGATATTTGGAAGATGGTACCCTGGCCATACCAGAAACCATGCAAAATGTGATCGTACTGGCTTTTGAAATGGATTTCGATAGCATTGAGACTTCTCCCGCAGCACAAAGTGAATCAGCAACCTTGCAGGGATACTCCAAGATGGCAATCACGGCGGGTTCGCTGGCCAAGTTCATCAAAGGGTTAGGCTACAATGCGATCCCTTGTGGCAACAACACGGGTATCAGCGTGCCCCAGGCGATTGAAGCTGGCCTGGGCGAGAGCGCTCGCAATGGAATTATGATCACACCGAAATATGGTCCGCGAGTTCGACTGGCAAAAGTGATCACTGACTTGCCGATGGCGACAGATAAACCGATCAAGTTTGGGGTCGAGGAGTTCTGCAATGTCTGTATGAAATGCGCAGAATTGTGCCCAACTCAGGCGATCTCTTATGGGGATAAGACGATGGAAGGATCCACAATTAGCAACAATCCTGGAGTTCTGAAATGGTCGGTAAATCCCGAAGAGTGTTATTACAGTTGGGCAGCAAATAGCTCTGGTTGTGGCGTTTGCATCCGCGTCTGCCCCTTCAATAAACCCGAGGGTTGGCTGCACGATGCCACCCGTATCCTGATCGGGGCCAAGTCTGGTTCATTGGATAACCTAATGGTCAAGCTGGACGATGCTTCCGGTTATGGCAAACCAGAACCGAATTTCAATTTCTGGGAAAGCGATAACTTCATTCACATAAAAGAATAAAATATCAAAGGAACTGTGTTCCTATAAATTTGAAAAGGAGAATGAAAAATGATTGTTATCCATTTATTAATTGGTGCACTGGCTATGACAGCCATTCTCTTACTGGCGAATTTTGCTCGTAAGAACGAGATACAGCTCAAATGGTGGCACTGGTTGCTAACTGTATTAGGAATATTGTATGCTGTGTTCGTTTTGGAGATGATTGTGGGATTTTTGGGTGAAGGTGCTCCCCAGGCAGCGCTTGTCATGGGATTGGTCACCGGTATTTTTGCAGTCATCTGGGCGGTTTTGCTGGGTAGATTTGTTTTCAAGAAAATGGAGGCCTAATATGCCTGAGAAAAAAATGAATCGGAGAGATTTTTTGAAGCTAGGTGGTCTAGCTGCCCTTTCCACACCTGCAGCTAAAGTAATTAGCAGAAAAACTGGGTACGAAATTGTTGAATCAAAGGAAGAATTTGGCGAATTTTGGATCAAGCGTCATACAAAAGATGATCCGCCCTATGAGGTTGATTATTCTAAATACAAAAGATCCTCCAGCTTAAATACCAGCTTTACCCGCAATCCAGATAAAACTTTGATACGAAACATGGTGATTGATGAAAACCTCAAAAAAGGAGAACCTGGAGATGATTGGCTGGCTTACGCTTTCAACGCGGGTACAGGGGCATACATGTTTGCAAAGAAAGAGTATGCCTGGGAGGGCACTGCAACCTTGCCGGTCAATCTTCCCGGAGGTCAATGGATTGCGGAAGAACATGGGTACTCAATTGAAGATGTAACCAAAATTGTAAAACGGGCCGCAAAGTTTTATGGGGCCTCGCTCGTTGGTATCGCTCCCGTTAATCCTATGTGGTTCTATTCAGAGGATACAAATGCTGACCCAACTGCCATGATCCAAGGTATGGCAGATGGTCCACCCCCTGGTATGCCACCTGGCGGCCCTATGGGCGCGATGGACCCAGAAAAAATGGCGGAGCTAATGCCTAAAGTGCTGGCGAAAATGGATGCCAAGGAATTGAAAGCAATGATGGTGTCCGCCATGGAAAATATGGACCCCGATATCTTGCCAATGCCCTTGGCTGCCTTTAAGGCCCTGCCTGCTGATTCAATCAAAGCCAAAATCCCTGAAATGATGGCCAATCCTGATCCGGCTTTGCAAGCTGCGTTGCAGGAAAATATGGACCCTTCTATGATCCCCATATCACTCATAATGGAAGAGTTGGACCTGAAAGAAATGATGAAAGATTTTGATCCAACCGTTATGATGGGTGATCCAATTCCGATTATTTTTACGGACGATGTAGGAACACCAGTGAATTCCGATGAAGGGAAATTCATTCCGAACTCAATGAAGTGGATAATCGTGATGGCCTTTGAAATGGATGAAGGCGGGATTAATACCGGTGGAACCAGCCATGTTGTATCTCAATTGGGAGAAGGCGCCGCCATGGATGGGTATTCTCGCATGGCAACAACATCCTACAAGGTAGCAAACATGCTGCGCCGCCTCGGCTGGAATGCGATCCCGATGGGCAATGACCATGGGTTAAGTGTTCCGATGGCAATTGATGCAGGATTGGGAGAACAGGGACGTATTGGGACATTGATTACACCAAAATATGGTCCTCGAGTGCGTTTGGCAAAAGTGTTGACAGATCTCCCCTTGATTGAAGATCAGCCAATAAGCTTTGGTGTCACTGAGTTTTGTGAGGTCTGTGCAAAGTGTGCTGACTTTTGTCCCAGCGGGGCGATATCCAGTGGTGAACGCACGTATGATTCTCCTGATTCGGGCATTCCTGGGTTGTTACATTGGCCTGCCGAAGGTGACAAGTGCTTTGGAACATGGGCAGATGTTGGGGGCAGCTGCTACCAATGCATTCGGGTTTGCCCATTTCAGAAACCGGAAGGCTGGCTGCATGATGCCACCCGTATTCTAATTGGAGCGAAATCTGGCAGCCTTGATAAGGTACTCCTAAAATTGGATGATATTTCAGGTTATGGTCAAATAGATGGCAACCCGGTAGATGATTTTTGGGATACTGATACCTACGTGCATATAAAGGATTAGAGAGAATATCTTTTCTGACCCACCCTAATCACAGGATAGCGTTTTATTTACAGGTGAGATGTTATTGATCTCACCTGTTTTGCATTTTGAAATTTTAATTGCACTAGCAATAACACGATGCTTCCAAAAGGAACAATATTGATAAGTGGAATTTTCCTTGCTCTATTTTGCCTGAAAATTCCGCGTGAAGAGATCGAAGTACACAGAGCATCAAATTATCAAGATCCTAATAGAAACAGAGAGCGATGTGCCAATTCTCGATTTGTTTCATCAATACGGTTTTAGTAAAAACCAGGTCATGTCGACAAAATCAAAGAGCGGTTTATTATGACAGGAGAAGTGTTGACTGAGAGCGAGGTCGAGGCTTTGGGGTGAGTAGGTAACAATAATGTTCCTTGTCGAAATTAAAGGTACGAATTATTATTCTGATAAGCAAATTTGACGTGACTTATTTCCCTCGTTTACCGAATTTTTTGACCGATATCGGAGCAGGGTGCGGTTCGGAACAGGTCCCCGTGGGGGCATCTGCTCAAAACGACCGTTCTACGGATGACGTAGAGCGGTTTTTGTCTAGTTTACGGTTTGATTCAAGGGTGGAAGTGGAAGAATTATTGGAAAAAGGCGGGAATTAGCTCTCTTTTTTTGAAAGAAGTGGTTCGAGTCCAATCCCGCCCACAACTCGAACCCCTCGATGATATCGAGGGGTTTTTGGGTTCACTTCGCTTCGAACAAAGGGAAAACTCGATCAGTTGGGGATTGAAAATAAGCATTAACAGTTAGAGTTCAATACCCCATTTTTTACTAAATTCAGATTCATTTTTGGGGGTTTAAGTCTGTATTTTGTATTGGGGTGGGGAATCATTGAGTTCGATTCAATAAATAAAGGATTGATAACTGGCAAAGGGGGTAAGAGAAAGTTAGGAATTTGCCAATAACATCCGATTCATCCCATATAATACATGTATCAACTGCAGGAAAAGGAGTGGACCATGCAGGACATGAGTGGACAATCCATCAAGGGTTATGACCTACTGGAACTCATTGGCGCCGGTGGTTTTGGTGCTGTTTACAGGGCGTATCAATCAACGGTTGGACGAGAAGTGGCTATCAAAATCATCCGGCCAGGCCATGCCAATCAACCAGATTTCATCCGCCGTTTTGAGAAGGAAGCCCGTCTGGTTGCTCGGTTGGAGCATCCCTATATTGTGCCACTGATCGACTTCTGGCGTGATCCTGATGGTGCCTACCTTGTTATGCGCTTATTGCGCGGGGGCAGCTTAGAAGAAGCCATCCAGAGAGACGTATATACGTTTGATAGAACAGTCCTGCTGCTTGAACAGGTCACATCAGCTTTGGAACTGGCTCACAGAAACAACGTCATCCATCGTGACATAAAACCAGCAAATATCTTGCTCGATGAAGATGACAATGCCTATCTAGGTGACTTTGGCATTGCGAAAGTGATTGGTACGCTGAACGATGACTTGACGAAATCTGATTCCGTTGTTGGTTCGTTGGATTATATCTCACCGGAGCAGGCACGCAGTGAAGCAGTGACAGGCCGGACTGATATCTACAGCCTGGGAGTAGTGGTGTATGAGATGCTGGCAGGCCAGCATCCCTTTCATGCCAGTTCTTCTATCGAAAAAATGTATATGCACCTCAATGAACCGCTGCCTGAACTTACATTTAATGTTGGTCGAGTGAATGCGATAAACAACGTCATCCAAAAGGCTACTGCTAAGAAGCCTGATGATCGTTATGATGATGTCCTCGCTCTGGTAACGGCATTCCGGGAGGCTGCCGGGCTGCAACTCATCCAACCAGCAGAAAGTATCATCGAACAGCTCACACTTCGAGAACATGATGTGCTCAAGGGCATCGTTGATGGGCTGTCCAACAAAGAGATCGCTGAAAAGCTAGTTCTCACGGTTGGTACGGTCAAGTGGTACATCAACCAGATCTATAAGAAACTGGGAGTGCGCAGCCGCGTCCAGGCGATGGTTCGTGCGAGTGAACTAGAACTACTTGTTGATGGTAGTGTTTATCCGGCGGCGGCTGTCGATAAACCGATCAGTGTGGCACTACCTGAGCCTGAGAACCCCTATAAAGGACTGCGCCCCTTCCAGGCGGCTGATTACATCCATTTTTTCGGACGAGAAGCCCTGGTAAAAAAGATGATTGATCATCTAGGTGCAAAGAATTTAAATGGTTCCACCAACCGCTTCCTAACAGTGGTGGGACCGAGTGGCAGCGGAAAATCCAGTGTGGTGAAAGCAGGATTGATACCGGCGCTGTGGCATGGGGACCTTCCGGGATCAGAAAAATGGTTCGTGGTTGATGTCACACCCGGTACACACCCGTTGGAGGAGTTAGAAATCGGGTTGATGCGAATTGCCGCTCATCAATCAGGAAGTCTCATGGATCAACTGCAGCGAGACATGCGCGGCTTAGTACGGGTTGCTAAGCTGATCCTTCCTGATGACGATAGTGAACTACTGGTGGTGATTGATCAATTTGAGGAACTCTTTACGCTGGTTGAAGATGAAGATCAACGTTCACAGTTCCTGGACCTCCTCTTTACAGCGGTCACCGATGCGCGCAGCCGGGTGCGGGTCGTTATTACCCTACGGGCTGACTTCTATGACCGCCCGTTGTATTATCAGGAGTTCGGCCAACTGGTTCGCGAAAATCTAGAAACGATCATGCCGCTTTCTGCCGAAGGTTTGGAACGTGCGATCATTCGCCCGGCAGCCGACCAATCTATGACCTTTGAACCAGGGCTCGTATCGACCATCATTGACGATATCAGCTACCAGCCGGGCGCACTACCCCTGCTGCAGTATGCTTTGGCCGAGCTGTTTGATCGTCGTGATGGGCGTGTGCTGACACATCAAGCTTATCAGGCTATTGGTGGGGCAGTTGGGGCATTAGCCCGGCGTGCAGAGGATATCTTTACCGAACAGGATCCAGTCAGGCAAGATAAGATACATCAGATGTTCTTACGCCTGGTTACACTGGGGGAAGGAGTTGAAGATACCCGGCGGCGGGTTTACCGAAAGGAGTTGATCGCTATCTCGAGTGAAGCGGAGATGATGGACGAGATGATCGATGTCTACGCCGCTTACCGGATGCTGTCACTCGACCATGACCCGACGAATCGCTGTCCGACAGTCGAAGTCGCTCATGAAGCCCTTCTGCGAGAGTGGGAGCGGCTGAGAGGTTGGCTCAACGAAAGTCGTGAAGACATTCGTTCTCAACGTTTATTAAACACTGCGGCTCAACATTGGCACAATGCCAACGAGGATGAAAGCTACCTGCTGTCTGGTTCACGGTTGGCTCAATTTGAGGGCTGGGCGCAGACGACTGATGTGGCATTGACCCAGGATGAACGGCAATTTATTGACACCAGCATCATTGAAGAACAACGGCAGCATGCCCGACAGCGGCGGATTCGTAACGTGGCCACTGTCATCATGGCGGTTGTGATTGTCATAGTATCTGCATTGGCGCTGTGGGCTAACAATGAACGAGGTCGGGCGGAAGATGAAAAAATCCGCGCCGAAGTTGCTGAACAAGATGCCAGAGGTGCCGAACACGAAGCTCGCCGTCAGGCCAGCATCGGTTTGGCAGCACAGACAAGGCTGGAATTAGAAAACGGCAATCAGGATACGGCAATTCTGTTGGCGTTGGAAGCACTGGAGGAATACCCCTACACATCTCAGGCCGAGAGTGCATTAGCACAAGCGGTCGAGGAGTATATTCCCCCAAGGAGATATTCTTTTCGACCAACGCTGCTTTCCATCCTTGAAACGACAGCATGGTCGCCGGATGGAGAGTATATTGCTTTTGGTCTCTCTTACGCTGAAGGGTTCGTTGATGCCCTCGTCATACTGGAGGCAGATTCGGGTGCTGAACGGCTAACACTATCCTTGGGCACGAATGGATGTGTCCCCGCCGAAGTGGCGTGGTCGCCTGTCAGTAACAAGTTGATCAGCATTTACAAAACAGGTTTCCATTCAACCGGAGAGTGCTCTGAACATCCCACAGTCTGGGATACAAATACGGGAGAGCCTCTATTTATACTCGCCGGGCATGAGGGCACAGTGTATAGTGTGGATTGGGCACCGGACGGAAGTAAGATACTCACTGGAGGTAAAGATAGCACTGCGAGAATATGGGATGCCACAACGGGTAAAGAAAGTTTGGTGCTTTCTGGACACACCGCTGCTATAAAGGATGCCCGCTGGTCTCCTCGTGGGAATCAGATTGTTACTGCCTCGCTTGATGGTACGGCGAGAATATGGGATGCTGAAAATGGCAAAGAGACGAGGAGCATTGTCAGTGGACCGGTTGGTGTGACTGGAGTGGATTGGTCGCCGGATGGGACACACATCGCCACTGCCAATCAAGAGGGTTTAGCCCGGATATGGGATATTGAAACCGGGAATTTAGCGCTGACACTCACCGGTCATGATGGCACAGTGGCAACCGTGGATTATTCTCCAACTGGAGGTCGAATTGCCACTCTTAGCAACTCAGATCAAACTGCTCGTATCTGGGACGCCACAACCGGTACGCTACTAATAGAATTTCCCTTTAGTGGTGGCCTGGTTAGCGCGCGAAATGTCACCTGGTCACCAGATGGTGATTGGTTTACTTTTGACGGGGAAAGAGAAATCTGGGATGTGTCCATTCAGTCGCTCATGTTGTTCGGTCACACAGATCAAACCCGTGATGGGGAGTGGTCGCCAGATGGGTCTCTCATCGCCACCACCAGTTTTGACAATACCGCCCGTATCTGGGATGCGATCACCGGTAATCAACTGTTTGTTTTAGAACACCCAGATCGAGTATGGTTCTTCGACTGGTCCCCAGATGGATCACAGATTGTGACAGCGTGTGCTGACGGTACAGCACGAACGTGGGATGTGTCCGCTGGAAAGGCATTGCTGGAGATACCACTAGAGACTACAGCCCTTTTTTCCGCTCGCTGGTCTCCGGATGGGTCACGGATTGTTAATAGTGGCTTTGCTAGCCAGGCCACTGTATGGGATGCAAATACGGGTGAGATCATTTCAACCTTTGGCTTCGGTGATGAGATTTTGTCTCTGCTTGGACCTGCAGAAGATTTCTGTGTCCTTTTCGGCCCATCCTGGTCGCCGGATGGTGAGCAAATTGCAACCGGTTGTATCCATAGTCGTGAAATAGGAACAGGCTCTCTGATCTGGGATGCAACTACCGGTGAATTACTTGCAACCCTGGAAGATATGGGAGGCGGCACAGGCCGTACAGAATGGTTATTCGCCGGGAAGCACATTATTTCCAGCCACGGATCCCCAGAAGAAAATGTAATCCGCCTCTGGGACTTTGACACTGGCGACTTACTACAATCTTTATCAGGACATGCTATTTTTGCATATGGGTTATCTGTGTCTCCAGATGGGAGAAGGGTTGCGTCGGGGGATATGAATGGGGTAGTGAAAATATGGGATGTCGAGATCGGTGCAGAAGTGCTCAGTTTCCAAGTAGTCGGCGGTGCGGGGAATGTCCATTGGTCACCGGATGGCAACCACATCATCGTTACGGGGGGCACTGCCGTACCAGCGATCCGCCGCGTGTGGCAGTCAACCCAAGCGCTGATTGACCACGCCTACGAATGCTGTGTGACAGTAGAATTAACAGTAGAAGAAAGGGAGCAGTTCGGTTTGCCGCCAGTGGATGAACCTGCAGTTAAGCCTTAAGAAAGTAGTGGTGTGTCAATAATGGAGTGACTGGTAGCCGAGATTTCCAAATCTCGCAATTTCGGGGTATGGATACCCCGG
>CAZVPR010000134.1:0-11270 GCA_964629085.1 uncultured Anaerolineales bacterium | reverse complement strand
ATTCAGCAGTCTGATTACTCAGTCTGGCAGCTTCTTTTTCGGCAGCTTCGTTGAGTACGATGGTGAGCGATTCAGCCAGTGTCTCCGTGGGGAAGCGGATGATATGGAATATCCGCTGGATTACCGAAGGTATGCCTGTGGCAATCGAACCCACGCCGCCACCGTCAGACGACGAACTATCCCCTGCATCTTCACCAGGGCCGGGATCCGATCCACCGCCAGGCATAGGTGGTTCTGGGGGCTCTGGAAATGGGCTTGGCGCGATATCTGCGCCTAAACTCGCCAGTGCCAGCAAGGAAATGAGTATGAAGACGATACGCCGCTGCATACATCGTACTGTAGCAAATTATCGAGGGGGGAGGTCGGTAAGTGTCCTGGCAAGCAATAATTTAACTAGTGAATTTCTCAGGACATCATATTCCGATGGTATTTCGACAACCTTTTCTGGGAAAAACATTTTTTACTTCTCTGAATATAGCTCGCATTTAAACAAATGAGTTAGCTCTGATCTACGATCAGGATGAAAAATTCGAAACTCATCTATTTGTTTCATTAACGATACCTAAGCTTTAATGCTTTAAGTGGATCCCAACACACATACTCTACTGATGGCCCCTTGTTTCCATCTTTGAATTTATACTCATCATCTTTCCTAAAAACACGCAAATCAGGATTTTCCTTTGCATACTTATCAACAAGTCTTTGAGATCGCCAGATTTGTCCCCCTGCAGCAATAAAACCAAACCAACCTCTTTCGTCAAAGGTTTTTTCTACATCATGTAATAGTTCATTGTCCGAGATTGAGGATTTGACGATGATTTTATAAGAATCTGTTAGCCGCTTTAGCTCCTGCGTAAGCTTTTCTCCATCAAGCCGCATTGCTCGTACAAACAGAGGGTGCAGCAGTGGCCTTGCCTGGTTCCAGACCTCGTCCTCGATCTCCAAATTTATATAAGCCTTCATGTCGTCCACGGTTAGGGGGGAATAGCGATAGTAGTGAAGATTTTTTTCTCTGATGACATCTTCTTCTTGCAGCAAAACGTCAAGACATTCGCAGATCCCCTCTTCAGCCCAGTTTTCACCGAATGATGTGATGATATCTTCTTGAGAGACTCCCCAGTGATATTTTATGTAGGCAAGAATTCCATCCGATAGGGCGTGAGACTGGTAGGCGCGGCGAAATATTCGATCGCGCGCTAAGTCAAATACGGGAATATCTTGCTTCAATCTCAACCACTCCTGATGATGTAACAAGCTGCTGTGGCCAATAAAATAAGCCCAGTCACCTGTTTCGGGGATAAATCTACTAGGGATCCCCTCCGTCTCTAAAGCGAACCTATTACCTAATATATCTTCGAGCAACAGCCCATGTCCTTCACACTCAACTGGATTTAGGCTGATGATCTTGCCGTAACTGCTGAAGTAGCGGCATAGGTCGTTGCAGCCTCTCCAATTGGCGCCGTCAAGGTCGAGCATAAAGGCGGCCATAGCTTTTTCTTTGACGAGTGCCCATTCTATCGACGGAATCCCAACGATTGAACGCAAAGCCTGATCTCGAAGCCTGCGGCTGGCTTTTTCGGGTTGTGGTTCAGGCGCGCGAGACATCGTTTTCATCCGCCCAAGATAAGGAACAATTTGCCATTGGAATATTTTTACTCGAGGCCGATCTTCTCCCTCCCAATTAGGGCGGCGCGTGGTCTCCCAGCCAGCAACCGTATCAAATTCAGGTAGAACTAAGCGATAGTATCGCTTGTCAAGCTGTCTCCTCTGGTAAAAAACAGGGCTTGATTCGATGACCCAGCCAATTAGATCTTTCCCATGATCTTTGTAATTGGTAATCATTGTTAGCCTATTCTGCATAAAGCGCATAAATTGATGAGCAGCGCTATTGCCCTCGTACTCAAGGGTGATGAGCTTTTTGACAAGTGTTTGTAGAATTGGATCTTCTATTTTTTCCCAAGCTCTTTGGCGAATAATCTCTCGTAGTTCGTCCCCGCCATCTCTTCTTTGCAAGTATTGCCCATAAGAACGCCGCAGTATCAATGATGTGGTGTTTACCCAATCTTCACCTGCATCCCAAGGCGCTAATCGAATTCGCAGCTTTGCCAACGTACGCTCGATGAGTTCGCGATCGTGAGGATGCCAAGCCCACAATGTTTCACCACCACTGCTGTCGAGGGGTTCATCCAATGGGTTAAGCGTCTTGCTCAGAAAGTTTTCATGCTCCTTGGGGATCACATAATTGGGCCACATGCCAAACAGCAATCCCTCCCCAGCGTCCCAGAAGGGCACAGGCAGAGTACCTAAAACATGTCGGTATGCACCGCGAATGGCCTCGTTCCCGCGGACTTTATAATCTTCAAGGCGGAAACTTGTGTCAAACCAGATATCATTGGGGACCAAGTAATATTTAGGGCGCCCTCCTGTGCCATGATCCGCAAGTGCCATGCCTTGACGAAGTAAAATGCGGCCCTGGTTGTCTACTCTGCAACGCCGCCAGCGTCTAGCAATCATGGAAATGTAGGACCATTGATCAGGATCATCAACTTGATATCCCCAAAGTTTACTGGCTGGTTTGTGATAAGGTATTGTGCCTAGATCATAAGTAAGCTCACGCACTGACGTAACAGAAAAACCAGCTCTTTTGAGACGCCCAATGGCGTCTCCGTAATCCTCTGGCCGGATAACACACTCCCCGCCAGGTCGGGCTTCAAACCGTAGACCACGTAAGTGTGGCGCAATATCCGTTGCACACCGTAAACAGAAGCGCCGGATCTCATAAACATCTTTACCGCTTGTTTTGTTTTTCATACTTTTTTTGTGGCACGACGCGGCGTGCAATTTCCCATACTGAGTCGAAAGAAGCAATAGAAAGCAAGGCTTGTTCTGGGGATAAGATAGCCCCTATCTCAAAATTTTTTTCTAGCGCATTCCCTCGCAATTCGGCTGAACCCACATAACCTATTTGGTCATCCGCCTGAATAAGCTTTGCATGAACAGAGGTATGGTGCGATAATCCCTTGGCTTTGGTGTGGTAATCTCGGACCAGAATCTGCTTTCCAAACAAGGCAAAAAGTGCTTCCAGGCCTCGCGTTCGCCCAGCTTGACGTTTTTCCGTTTCCCTGGTTAGCACCCTCAGATGAACTCCCCGGGATTTGGCTTCCTGGAGGGGGGAGCGTAGTTTTTCGACCCCTTTGTCATCAATATATGGAGAGATTAAATAAAGCATTTTTTGAGCTGCGGCGATGATCTGTGCAAAGGCAACAACTGTGGGGGGAGTATCCTCTTCGCTTACTGCAGCCGGCATAGTTATGATCAAGCCGCTGCTGATCATTTCGCGAACAGACGCCAGTATATCTTCATCAGGGATATCCCCTTCTAGATGCTGGTTTTCGACCATTGGTGCTGCTTGAGAAACTGTAAGGGATTTATTTGAGATTGCTCCCCAAATCAATTCCCGCGCCTGGTGCGGCTGCAGCCCCCGAGCGATCAGCTTTTGCTCAAGATCCGACCACAGCATTAATTACCCCCAATAACCCGCATATCTTGAAGTATCCAGCGTGACCATTAAGCGTCGATTTAGATACCTGTTCCATAAAGTCGTGCAACCTCTTTCCCCGATATAAAGACATCCTGGACAGGCAGCCTCCTCTTCTTGCATGCAAATGGGATCAAAGGGGCAAATGGTGAGGTCGTATTGAGCACCAGCCAGCCATTCGCGCAATCGACCCTCAAAGGTAGTGGTAAACATCCCTAATTCAGATCCTCTATTGTTATAAAGAACCCAAGCCATCCCGCGCGGGAAGAGAAGCTCATCTACTGCATCGCTCCCCATGCCAGTGTATCGCTCACTGGAGCGTCGGAGGGCATGAGATGCGGTGTGGATAAGACCTGTCATTAGCACCAAAACCGGATCGTTTTCTTCGCAGGTGACAAGATGCTCGCGCAGCCCTTTCTCGTCGTTGATATCTTTGAGAAGGTTGCGGCCATGCAGCCAGGAAAGCACTTTTTCGGGTAGGAGCTCAAATAAGAGCGCCTCGGTGGGCAAGCGTTGCGTAAGTACTGCATAGCGCGGTGGCGCCATGGGGAATACTCGTAAGGTGGCTTCTTCTGGTTTGCTGCCACCCACAAGATAGCCATATGTGGCGCGGATGATGGCTAGGTTATCTAGTAGACTTACATTTAGCCCGTAGTTTTGTGCAATATATGCGGAAGTGTTTACACTTAGCGTATCGCTGGTCCTAATCACAGCGCTGCGTGCACCTGCCAGGTTGGATAGCTCTTCCTGAACAATTGGAGCTGTGGACAGCACCGGGCTGTCACCTATCTTTTGTTCACGGTATTGATTGAGAATATTTGCTCGTTGCTTTGGATTCTCCTCAAAGCTCTGTTTTAGAAAAGCAGGCAACGTTTCGAAAACTTCCGCCTCGTCGATCTCCCCTCCAAACCACTCGTTGATTAATATTCTGTGATCTGTGGTTGGCATATCTACCAGGTCCACGCGCTGGGGGGTGTAGATTGTGCGCGCTGGGCTGAGTCTCATTCGCACGTAGTTTCCATCGCTAGAACACTGTCTGCACCATTCCCGCAAGTCTTTTAATACATAACCAGGTCCTTCTTCTGGTTTTTGTTCTAGCTTGCGTTCGAACCTACATTTTGGACACCACCAATAAGAGTTGATCATCTGTGAGTAATCCAAACGGAGACGCAGAGGCTCGTTGCAGCGTTTCCCATTAAACTTGTTCCAACATTTTTGGGGTTGGATGTAGCTTATCGTGCCACAAAGTCCATGAACGAAAATGTGGGCGATTTGTGCAAGTTGCTCATCTTTGTCATGCAGACAGCGGAAATTGTTTCCTTCAACCTGGTCCCAGCGATAAACACGATCGCATTTACCACAAACGAAGATGTCTGTGCCTGGTTCGACCCGAACGCGGTTATACCTTAGGTAAACAAACTCTGCATCATCGGTAATGGATACTGGATCATTTCTGTTGTTGGCTTCATTGTGTGTGCGCCAACGGCGGCAAATGGCATCATATACATGTTGACGGCATCTAGTTTTGCCTATGATATCGGGCTCAATAGGTAATTCTTCAAGATCTTTGTAACTTGAGCTTGCCCGCCACAAAGCGTCATCCAAGAAGAATGCGCCTGGAAAGGCTTTTGAAACTAAGAAATGGATTGATTTGCGATCTCGAATGCTCATTCTTCGTCCCCTTCCTCGGGTGGATCATCGGTCAGCGCGCCATCTTGGATACCACTCTCCTCTTCTACAATATTGTCATCTGCATCTTTTTCACTGCTGTAAATTGCTTTGATATTGGTTCGTGCTAGCTGGTTTGCCCGAGAGCTGAGGATTAAATCCCCCTCTGGGCTGGGGATTCTAAGTTGATAAATAGGGTCCCTGACGCCATCAGCATGGCGCACCCAGTTGTCGCCGTATTTAAATTCTTCGTTCCTTCGATTTTGCGGTCTGTAATTTGAAATGTTGTTCGCCATTGCGTTCCAGCGTTTCTTTACCTCGTCTGGATAGGCATTGCTGGGGTCTTGCTGAACGCGAAAAGTGCGCGAAAGTAACCCGATTACAGATTCTGCGTTCAACTCCTTTCCGTAGACATCTTGAAAGCCCCTGGTAGAGTAGTATTTTTGCGCTCTGGCAAGGTTTGCATTTTCGATCAGGCTGGGGTCTGACCATACATGGTATAGTAAGCCAAGGGCGACGCCAGAGAATGTATGTTCAATGGCCAACCTGGCAAAGCGATTTAGGGGGACACTTTCAACTAGCTTTTCAGGATACTGAAGGAACATCTTCAAATAGGCGTAAAAAGCCGCGTCGCGCTCCAAATAAGGGTTGTGAACAATGGCTACAATTGCAGGATCACGGCGTCCTGTACGGTTCATGGATTGGATGAATTCGTTGATATTGTAAGGAAAACCAAAGTACGTAATTGCGTTTAGGTTTCCAAGATCTACTCCTACCGAAGCGATATTTGTGCTTAGAATGACATCTTTATCACTGATGTAAGTTACTTCGTGCCTCATCCCAACGTCGTTGAAGCGCTGGCGTGAGAATTCGCCGAAGGCAATGGTCCTATCTAGTTTGGGTTCTATATAGCGCTTCATTGATTCCCTGGTCAGGTTGCGGTTCATGTAGGAGTTGCAATAGATGATAATTGGCTTGAGGTGTTTGAGAGCCTCTTCATTGTTCAACCCGTGCTGGTCATGAAGGTGTAAGTAATGCCCTGTCAAGTGGGGGAGTGCCCAGGCGATGGATCGCCCTCTGGGCATGCAGCTGAGGATGATGTGTTGGATGCGATCGTGGTCTGTTTCATAGTAAACGGGATTGTTCTCACGTTCGCGCCCGGGGAAAAGGGTTGGTTTTCCAAGACCAAGCTGCCGGCAGTGTTCCTCTGCTTGGGCAATGGTCGCAGTAGAAACTACTGCAAGGGGATATCGCCCAGAAAGCTCTTTGGCAATCTCCAGGTAAAAGGTTTCGAAGTGTGAATCCAGGGAGCCAACTTCCTCTCGAAGGAGGTGGGCTTCGTCGAGAATTAGGGTTGTTAGGCGAGCTTTGCGCGATATGAGTTGGTGGTCGTGGTCCTCTCTTTTCCCCTTTTGTTTATTCCAACAATAATCTTTGCCCATGAACTGTTTCTTTGCAGGGCAATAGAAGATATTACTGCCTCCTAGAATTGCAGCCATTTCCCGGCGCTGGCTTTTAGAAACAAATTTATCGATTGTCCCTACGATGAGGGCGGGGGGGCGAGGAAAGATCTCATTTTTCAGCGCAATAATCACTTGATGGTTGTTTTTACATTGGACTATGGTTGGCGCCCCATCGTTCTTTAGCACGCGCCAAGGGGTCTGGCATTCGGGACAAAGCTTGCCGATTACTTCAAGTCTGTCAAGCTCCTCGCGATCGGAGCCGAAGAAAAGCCCTAAGCCACGTCGCTCTTCGCTGCGCCCGGTAGTCTCCACAAGCACATCATCAAAGTGCATGACATAGTGAGTGAGGCGCTCAGCCTGGTCGCTGGAGAGTAGTTTTGTGGGGTACTTGATGATAGCTGTTGCCCAGGTAGGGCTGCTTTGCAGCACTTCGTAGGCTACTGTCCAGAGAGCCAGTGCGGAGAAAGCTTCGGTCTTGCCGCCTGCAGTTGGGACATTAAGAACAAGCGGATTCAACTCTGAGTGACCTGTAAGGTATTCGTATACCCCTAACACAAAGATTGCTATTTGGTGGCGGTACCATTTTGCTGATCCATCGGTGAATCGCACGCGCATTGCACGCCGATATGTTTCCAGCACTATGTTTATCGCTTGGACAGCAGTTGGGTTAGCTGAGATGTGATCTGCAGCGGAGTGCAGATGTTGAGCGTGATCGTCAGATGCATCCCTGGCAAAAGTTTTCACCGCTTCAGCAAAATGAACCCAACTTGCATTTTCAAAGGGAACTGCCTCGATCATCGTTTGGCGATGACGGATAGCGAGATTGATTTGTTCAAGCACGATTTGCCCGGAAGTTTCCTGGTTATCATTAGCCAGCACGCAATTTACAGTTTGTGCGAGGACAGATACATTGAGGAGTGGGCAGTAGGTGTCAAATTGTTTGCGGTCATGTTCGATCTTCATGCGAACATCAAACCAGGCTGCTTCTCTATATTTTGCACGGTACTGATTTTCAAGTGTTACTTTGACCTCAAGTTTGCCTTCACCTAGCTTTTTTGTGGTTACATGAATTGCTCCTGCCCATTCGGGGGCACGACCGAGTTCGCTGCGAGAACTTTTGTATTTGTTGAGGTCTAATTCAGCAGTTTTTGTTTTTTGATTTGGGGGGATAGTAATGGTGAAAGTTCTGCAATAGCGTGTGCGGATGTATATTCTGAGTGCATCTTCTGGGATGATCTCTCCTTCTGGAGCAGATCCGCGAGGCACAGGCCGATCTGCCCATTCTTGCCAAATATCTTTGGGTGACCAGATATCACCAATGTCCTCAGGAGGATGTTTTTCGCTTGTGTGCCGGAAATATAACCAAAACGACGGTGTGATTTTTAGCTCTAAGGGTTTGTCGGTATCTTCAACCTCAAATCGTGCGCTTATTGCATTAGGGCGCACGTCAGTACGATTGCCTCTCCTGCTAAACTGTGCTTCTCGGTGTGAAAAAATGATGCCGTATTCAAGATTGCGGTTTGGATCACCATAAAGAATACGCTGATCGTCGTGATTCCCTAAGGCGCGATTGACAACGTTCTCTGCAAATGCTAGTGTTTTTTGAGATTTTGCATCGTAAACCATTTACAAACCTCTAGTCATTTAGCTGTATGTGCCTCTTCCAGTAATGAATTGTACGCCGACGAATCTAGGTAAGTTTTTCTCAAATAATCCCCGAAATTTATAATGGGGGTGAAGGAAGCAGAATTGTGTGAGAAACGATTTTATGTTGGAGTTTATAAGGTGGCATAGAACGCCTTTATTGCAAGATATGAATTCATTTGATTGAGTCAGAATCCCAATCTTCTCCAACAAATCCCGCGAATAAAGAAAAAAGTTGATGCTAGAATCTAGATGGGGTGTCTCTCTTGTTGGTGGAAACTCTCGTGAGATAAGTATATCATGGCTAGCTTATTTCCCTCAGGAATAAACCTAGCACGACTGCTTCCCAATTTCTTGAGTACAAGTTAATAGAACTAAAATCAATTGAATTTGATTGATCAATTTAGTGGTGCTTTTCGTAAGTTTGTTTAGAAGAAAGTGGCGGTTATTACTACTCATTAGGCAAGGAAACGCTGAAAATCGTTTTTAAGGATTTTGGCGAGAAACCCATTAAGTTTGCCAATTAGAAGATACCCGACAAGGGAGTTCGTTGTTGTGAGGTGTCCTATGAATAGCACAAGGAAGTTTAGATTATGTGGAAAAAAACTCCATCATTTCGAAAAATATTTCTACATATAGACGGATGGAGATGGAAATCGCGACATCTATGGGGTATGTTGATTCAAGATCAAACAAAAAAGTAGTAGGTGCGCCTTTAATCTAAAACGCTAAGGCTATCAAAGTAAGTTCATCTCGAGTGCTACGCGGATCGTAACATTGCACCTGATACCCACAATGCCGGCAACGTGACGGATATTGCAAAGCATTCAAAGGAAGATGGGGGCCATTTGCGGCCATTTTTGCCAGACGTTCAATCAGCGTGGGTAGCTCATCATCAGAGAACGAGACTTCACAAGGCGTTGCCTGCCCATTGATCTACCACGCCCATACCTCTGGCTGCACTAGCCAGGGCTTTTTCCCTTCGGGGTTTGTCAGACGTGCCAGTCCAAAGCATAATTGATCATATAATGGGTTCGTTATATCTGAGCATTCGCTGATTTTTAAAAGCTAAATACTAAATTCGGGGGTTCGTTGGTCTGGGTATAACCATCTGAGTTGGCAATCCATCGTCCAGGCCAGAAGCGACCACAAATAACTTAAAAAGTGGAAAGCGGGCTGATTTGAAAACCAGCCCGCTCTTTTTTCTAGCAATCTGCAAAACCGTTAGGATTTCCACTAAGACCGGAAACGAATCTAACTGTCGCTTGCTCCAACAATGTGGTCGAATATCAACGTGGCAGTATCAATGCACGCAGCTTTGACATTCTGCCAATCACGCCAGCGTTGCGCAAGATTTTTGTACTCATCCAAATTATGCTCTTCAAGATCATATGGCAGCGGCTGTGCCAATTGGATTTGCAACTGCTGCAAAGCTGATTCGTCATTTGGCTGAGGGTATAGATCATCAAAGGAACGCAAAGCTTCTATAACCTTTTTCTGCCCAACATGATTAGCCAATGCGACAAAATCTAGATAGTCGCGTGTCGCATTACGTTTCAGGATTAAGACAGCCTTAATCCGTAATATCTCGGCTTCTGTTGGAACCGTGATTTTTTCTCCCTTATGCTCAATTTCAACTGTTTCCAACGGTATCTCACGGATCAGTTGTCGCACACCGGTTTCGATTCCATCCAGGCTACCAAGGATTAAAACTGGACGCCTGACGCGAGCTGTTTTCCAACCTGCCACCGATTCTAGTTCAGCAAGCACATCATCAAAGCGTTGTTGAAGATCTGCAAGAACGTGATCAGCATCTGTGGACAAACGATGTGTAGCATAGACAGACGCGGCAGTACCGCCAACGAGAACCGTATCTGGGACGATTCGTTGTAAATGGGCCGCAGAAGAGAGGACTTCTTCCCACTCAGGTAAGTTGTCGTTCGACATAGGTTTTCCAAAAATGATAACGTTGAGCGTAAGGATCTGCAACATGCGCTCGACAGACTCGAAGAACTTTCTCTACCAGATTTTGATCTTCGAGTAACGCCTGACGCAACGCTGCCCAATCCTGGCGTTTGCCACGAGAGATTACATCATCAATGGCCGCAAGCGAGAAATTTTGATGGGTAAGATGACGGTGTAACATATTACTATTATACTTGAAATCGTTACTGAAACGGCGGAGAAAGCCCCGACCTGTGGTCAAAGTGAGCGGATAAAGCTAGGGGCAAAAAGAAGCCTATTCCCCCTACCGCACTCAGGTGCATCTGCTGGCCTTGCAAAGGTATGCCTGGGATTATCGCTAAAACTCCAAAGCCAGTGAGGTGAGTTCATCGTGAGTGCTACGCTGGTCGTAACACTGCGCCCGATACCCGCACAGCCGGCAGCGTGACGGTTCCTGCAATGCAGTCAGAGGCGGGTGGGGACCATCTTTGGCTAGTTTTGCCAGACGCTCTACAAGCGAGGGTAATTCATCATCCGAAAAGGACACCTCGCAAGGGGCAGCCTTCCCGTTGATCTGCAAAGCCCATACCTCTGGTTGCACTGGCCAGGGTTTATTCCCCTCCGGATTTGCTAAAAGTGCCAACCCAAAGCGCAACTGATCGTGTAATGTGTGCGTTGCAATCAGCCCCAGGATATATCTGCGCGTGTAGCCATGTCGGGCGATCCACTGCCAAACTGGGAATCGCACTGGCCGGCGCACTCCAGGCAGGGTCAGAATGATATGAACGCGAGTAAACTCCGGCTCGACAGAAAAGCGGAAATGTTCCTCCCAATCCTTGACACAAAACGCCCAGCTACGTATATAGGTAAAGAGATGTGCCCATTTACCGCCCAGATTCTCGATGGCCTTGTTGTATAAATGACGCTCGGTGACATCCAGGCGTCCACCGGGAAACATGGGGGATAGCTCGGGGGCCAAGGTACGCTTGTTGAGCCGCCGGTAGGACTCGACT
>CAZVPR010000133.1:0-11277 GCA_964629085.1 uncultured Anaerolineales bacterium | reverse complement strand
CCATGGCGTGACCACCATATGTGGCTAAACCACGGGAAATCCCAGAGAGCCGGCAAAATTAAAGGTTGTTTTTAGCACATGCGTGCTATAATTGATAGACGCCGCAATCAAACAAATTTTTGAATCTCCTTGGTACCATATGACTGAATCATCCTCCGTAATTCGTGTTGTGGGCGCACGCGTCCATAATCTTAAAAACGTTTCTGTTGACATCCCACGCGACAAATTTGTTGTAATTACCGGATTATCCGGCTCCGGAAAATCGTCGCTGGCATTTGATACGATCTTTGCTGAAGGACAGCGAAGATATGTCGAGTCGCTATCATCTTATGCGCGGCAGTTTTTGGGGCAAATGGATAAACCCGATGTTGATTATATTGAGGGGCTCTCTCCGGCAGTATCGATTGACCAACGGGCAACATCGCACAACCCTCGTTCAACGGTGGGCACGGTGACGGAAATCTATGATTACCTGCGTTTACTCTTTGCACGCGCTGGAATCCCACATTGCCATATTTGCGGACGTGAAGTTAGCCGTCAATCGGCACAAGAAATCGTCGATTCAATTCAAGCCCTTCCCGAGGGTAGTCGGTTACTGATTTTGGCGCCCATGATCCAGGGCCGCAAGGGAACCCATCAGGCCGTGCTTGAAGAGATTAGTAAATCTGGTTTTGTGCGCGTCCGTGTGGATGGTCAGGTATTGAACCTGGACGAACAGATCGAAATGGACCGTTACGTGATCCATGATATCGAAGCGGTTGTGGATCGTCTCGTGATCCGCAAATCGGATGAGGACGAGGAAGCCCAGAATTTCCAGACTCGTTTAACGGATTCCATTGAAACGGCGCTGCAATTTGGGGAGGGCTACCTGATTGTTCAAGATGTGACCAACCCCGATGAGCCTGTAGATTTGAAGTATTCCGAGCATCTGGCTTGCTCACATTGCGGCATCAGCCTGCCAGCCATCGAACCGCGCACCTTTTCGTTCAATACGCCTCACGGGGCCTGCCCCGATTGCCAGGGTATTGGCACCCGCATGAACATCGACCCTGATATGTTGATCACCGACCGCCGGCGCTCCATCAATAATGGGGCTATCAATGCCGCCGAGTGGCGCGGCGAACGCGAAATGGGCGGTTATTATTGGTCCACTCTGGTGGGAGCGGCCGAAGCCAACAATATCGATTTGGACGCGCCGGTCACTGAATTGAGCGACGATCAGCTAGACGTCATTTTTTATGGCACCAAAGGGGAAGAAATAACCGTACGCTACAAACGACAACGGGATGGTCAGGTATTCACCTTCCTGCGCGCTTACGAAGGCATTATTCCCAACCTGGAACGTCGTTTTAGAGAGACCTCCTCGGAACGCATGCGCGAGCGCATCATGGAATTTATGAACGACCGCCCCTGCCCCACCTGTAATGGAGCTCGCCTGCGGCCAGAGGCCCTGGCTGTGACCCTGGCAGATATCAACATCCTCGAAGTGACGGAATGGCCAGTCCGCCGGGCTGCGGACTGGGTGCAAATCCTCAAAGAGGATGATACCCCGTTGGATAACCGCCAGCAAATTATTGCCTCGCGCGTAATCCGCGAACTCGAGGAGCGGCTTGGGTTTCTGGTTAATGTTGGCCTGGAATATCTTACACTCAATCGAAATGCCTCTACCCTCTCAGGTGGCGAAGCACAGCGCATCCGTTTAGCCACGCAGATTGGTTCACGGCTGATGGGTGTGCTGTACGTACTGGATGAACCTTCGATTGGACTGCACCCGCGCGATAACGCCCGTTTGTTGCGAACCTTGAAAGGTATGCGCGACTTGGGCAACACGGTGCTGGTCGTAGAGCATGATTCTGAAACCATCGAAACTTCCGACTGGGTGCTCGATCTCGGTCCCGGAGCTGGTGAGCACGGTGGCGAAGTGATCTACAACGGGCCATCTGATAAAATCGTAAACGATCCCAATTCGATCACGGGGGCTTATCTTTCAGGGCGCAAACAGGTTCCCATCCCTGAAGAACGCCGCACGGGCAATGGCCAGAAGCTGACCGTGCGCGGTGCCAAAGAACACAATTTAAAAGACGTCTCTGTTGAAATTCCTTTGGGGAAGTTGATTTGCATCACTGGTGTTTCGGGTTCAGGCAAATCCACACTCATGGTAGATGTGCTCTATTCGGCGCTGGCTCGCCACCTCCATGGCTCGAGGCTCCAACCTGGGGCACATGACACGATTGAGGGGTTGGACTATATTGATAAAGTCATCAATATTGATCAGTCGCCAATCGGGCGCACACCTCGATCCAATCCCGGAACTTACACCGGTATCTTCGATCATATGCGCGACCTGTATGCTGAACTGCCGGAGAGTAAAATTCGCGGCTATGCCAAAGGGCGCTTCTCCTTTAACGTCCACGGTGGACGCTGTGAAGCTTGCCAGGGACAGGGACAAATCCGAATCGAGATGCAATTCCTCCCCGACGTGTATGTACCCTGCGAAGTCTGCCATGGCACTCGCTACAATCGCGAGACTTTGCAAGTACGGTTTAAAGAACATAACATCGCGGATGTATTGGATATGACCGTCGATACTGCTGCCGAGGTTTTTGAGAACCACCCCAAAATGGTGCGCAGATTGAAAACTTTGCAGGATGTCGGCCTGGGATATATCCGCATCGGGCAACCTTCACCAACTTTATCTGGTGGTGAGGCCCAGCGTGTCAAGCTCTCACGAGAACTGTCTAAGACATCCACCGGGCAAACGCTATATGTGCTGGATGAGCCTTCTGTCGGGTTGCATGCTGCCGATGTGCATAAACTCATCCAGGTATTGCAGCGCCTGGTCGAAGCAGGTAACACAGTTTTGATCATTGAGCACAACGCCGATATCATCAAAGTCGCCGATCACATCATCGATTTGGGCCCCGAAGGAGGCGAAGCGGGTGGTGAAATCATCGCTGAAGGGACGCCGGAGGATATCTGCGGCAACCCAAAATCCTACACCGGGCAGTTTTTGCAAAAATATGTACAGGCAACCCATAATCAGGATTGTGTGTAATAACATAAGGACCAAAGCTCACCGGGAAGTAAGCCTGTTTTTTGACCCGAAACCTGGATATACCTTTAATTCAAAATGTGGACATTTTCGGTTAGAATTCGTCTAGTTGAGTGGTGTTCATAACAGTGAACCAAAAATTGGAGATGGCGATGACGAAATTTACCATGTTTCGAGATGAGGAAAACACCCAGGAATTTGCAAAGGGTGAAGTTGTTTTCAATGAGGGCGACCCCGGTGGTGAAATGTACGCGGTTCTGGATGGGCGCGTCGAGTTGAAGCTTGAAGGTGTAAAAGTCAACGAAGTGGGAGCAGATGAAATCTTTGGCGAAATGGCTCTGATCGATGGATCAAACCGCAGTGCCACGGCCCTTGCTTCCACGGACTGCACCCTTGCGATCATTGACAAACCCAGATTCGAGTCTTTTGTTCGGGAAAATCCTGATTTTGTCACGCAAGTGATGGCCGTCATGGCAGAACGTTTGCGCAAAACGACAATCATCTCAATCCAAGAGAAAATAAAACGAGTAGATTCATCAATTTTGGACAAGCTGTTTTTGGATGATGATTAAATTCCAGGATTTGCACATTAAATTGATTGCAGATTGGATGATATGGTTGCGCGCGCCCGTAAAGCTCAAGCCGAATTTGAGAGTTGGTCTGAGGAGAAAGTCGAAACATTGCTATTGGCTTTGGCCAAAAAGATAAGCGAAAATGCTGAAGACCTGGCCACATTAAATGTTGAAGAAACCGGTATTGGCAATGTCCCGGATAAAATCATCAAAATAGAAGCTGGTAGTATGGATGTCTACCATTACTTTGCTGGACAATCGGGAAACGGCTTTTCTGGAACCGAGGCGGATGGCTCCATTGAAGATGTGCTTGTTCCCATGGGTGTTGTCTTTGGTCTGGTGCCGGTGACCAATCCGGTCTCGACGTTTATCTACAAAGTTTTGACCTGTCTCAAAGGACGAAATGCTGTCATCTTGAGCACCAGTCGACGTGCCCTGGGTACTGCCAGCCGCACTGGAGAACTGGTACAAGAGGTGCTGAAAGAATATGGTGCTCCCCTGGGTATCGTGCAATGGGTCAAAGAGCGCAACAGCCGTAAAACCACCTCCGATTTCATGCAGCATGACGGCGTCGACTTTATCCTGGCAACCGGTGGACCTTCCATGGTCAAAGCGGCCTACAGTTCTGGAAACCCAGCCATCGGGGTTGGTTCGGGCAATGCACCTGTGCTGATTGCCAGCGATGCCGATATTCAACAGGCCGCCGAGCAGATTGTTTCTAGTAAATCATTCGATAATGGCGTCGTTTGTGCATCCGAACAAAACCTGATCGTAAATGCTTCTATAAAAACCGCCTTCATCGAAGCGCTGGCTGCTCAAGGCGCGGCTGTTTTGTCCGCAGCGGAAAAAGCAACTTTTCTGGAGAGTTGTGTCGATTCTGAAAAGAACCATTTCAACATTGATCTCATTGGAAAATCTGCGGCATACGTGGCAGAGCATGGCGGACTCCAGCGCGACTATCCCATCCAGTTGATCGTTATTGAAGCTGACAAAGCCGATCCCGATGATGTGCTCACAAATGAAAAATTACTGCCTGTCGTAAGCCTCATCACCACTAAAAGTGATTCTGAGGGTGTAGATATGGCTCAAAAGATATTGCAAATCGATGGTAATGGGCATACCGCGATTATCTATTCACAAAACAAAGACCTGGTTCACCAATATGGCTTGATCACACCAGCCAGCCGTATATTGGTCAACGCGCCCGGAGTGCAGGGCAGTATTGGCATCGTTACCGGATTGGCGCCCTCCTTGACCTTGGGGTGCGGTACCTTTGGAGGCAACTCCACAACGGATAATGTCACCTATCGTCATTTGCTCAATATAAAGCGCCTGACTTACCTTGTCCCATAAGCAAAAGCATACACAGGAATTTTCTGCAAATGAAGAATAACAATGAAACCTGGAAACAAAGGTTTTTCATCATTCCTGGTTTGCTACTATAATATCAAGATGTTGTTAATCCAGGTCTGGAGCTAATCCTTGGCGGATAAAAAGCCTGCCAAAATCAAACTTCCTGCGGAATTAGAAACCTATTTGCCGCCAGATTTGTGGCGCAAGTTGTCAAAGGGAAAATCTCAAAGCAAATTGTTGCTCCAGGCGCATGATCGCTTGCGCTCTCTGCAATACTTGCTTTCGACCTTTATCCCCAACAATCTGGTCCAAGAAAAAATGAGACGACCAATACCCGGCCTGGTGGAGGGAAAATTACTCACGGGTAGTCTGCTCTTTGCGGATGTCAGTGGTTTTACGGCTTTATCTGAGCGGTTGTCGGTCATGGGTCCTGAGGGAGCCGAGCGTCTGACAACAACCATGAACGAGTACTTCGCAACCATGCTGGAGATTCTCGGTTGGTCGGGGGGTATCCTGATGAAGTTTGCCGGTGACGCGATGTTGGTTTACTTCCCTGATCAAGAAAACGACCAACAGGCGCAATGGGCTGTGCGTGCAGGCGTGCGCATGCTAAAGGCGATCAACCAATTTGCTGAACTCGAGACTCCCCTGGGAAATATCAGTCTAAAAATGAAAGTCGGCGTGGCCACTGGGGAATTTTTATCTGCCAGTGTGGGTTCAGAACGTCGCATGGAATATGGAATCCTTGGTGCCGCGATTTCTCAGACCATGGGTGCTGAAGGTGCTGCAACCGGTGCGGGACAATTAATCATAAACCAGGCCACTGCCGACCGACTTGACGATAGTTTTCCTTTAGATGATCAGGCCCCTGGTTATTACCACATCAATTTGGACACATTTGAAGAGCCGGGCAAGTATGAAATCAGCGCTGAAATGCGCCGTGCCCGCGGTACCATTCCTATTGATGTCAGGCCCGAAGCTCTCCTAGAACAAATGCAGGAGATTTTGGATCAGATCCACGCTCTGCGACCATATATTGCAGAAGAGTTGGTTGAACGCATCATTGCACAGGCCCAAAGGCGTCGTTTTGATAGCGAGTTCTTGCAAGCGACAGTACTTTTTTGCAACTTTGTCGGCTTGGATGAACTTTTGGATGCCTGGGGAAAAGACGGCGTGCAACGGGTGGCTTCCTTGTTAAGCGATTATTTCAGCGCCATGAACGATGCTATCAGCCGCCATGGGGGCATCGTCAGCCGTATCGATCCCTACAGTAATGGCACCAAACTGTTGGCTATGTTTGGAGCACCGGTCAGTCATCAGGATGACCCTTTGAGGGCGGTCAGGGCCGCCTTGATGATGAACGCTGAGTTGGAGAAAATCAATCAGCGCTGGTCTCAACGGTTTTCTCGCCACTTACCTGAAGGTTGGGAAGGCGGGTGGGTTCAGCACCGCATTGGCATTACCGTTGGTGAAACATTTGCTGGGCCGGTCGGTTCCAGCGCCCGGCGCGAATACACGGTAATGGGAGATGATGTCAATCTGTCGGCTCGCTTGATGGGCGCCTCAAAAATGGGGCAAATTCTCATCAGTCAGCCGGTGCAAAAAGATGTAGCCAATTACTTCTTCTTGACGGAATTGTCGCCGATCAAAGTAAAAGGGAAAAGCCAACCCGTTCCAGTCTTTCAGGTAGATGGCCCCCGTGCGGATACATTACTCAACCGGGTACAGCAGCGCAGTCGTCTTGTTGGTCGCTCGGATGAGTTGGAGCGTACAGAAAAACTCCTCTGGCAGGCAATGCAAGGTAATTGCGTTGTTTTGACTGTTTTGGGACCTCCTGGAATTGGCAAGAGTCACCTGGCCGATATGGTTTTGAAAAAAGCGCAGTCTGAGGGCGTAGAAGTAATTTCCCATCAAAGCGACGCCTACAATGCCCATGTTTCATACGCCAGTTGGAGTGGGATTCTGCGCTCCCTGGCTGGCATAACATCGGGTGATCCCTTCCTGCTGCACAAAGAAAAATTTCAGCGTCTGATTCAAAAACTCAATATAGCCGATCAACCGGCCAGCCAATTGGCCAATCTGATCGGCCTCGATTTTGATGATCTTAACAAAAAGCCGAGAGGGGCACAGGATGATGCAGTTTCAGGTGATGATGTCTTTCTGGAAATCGCGCGCGGGAAAAGCAGCCGCCGCCGAGGCACAAGTCTTGATCTTTTGGATCAACTTCGGGAACAGAAGAGTTTCGAAACCAGCCAGATGGGACTTCGGGCTCCGACCCGGTTGAACGCGGCGCAGCAGGAATTGTTGCTGGAAGCGTTGTCCGATTTGTTGACCACGATATTGGAGAAATCTCCACTGGCACTGTTTTTCGAAGATGCCCATTGGATGGACGAGGCCTCTTGGGAAATCATCCAGCGATTGCCAGAAATGCTCAAATCTAAGCCATTGTTAATTCTGATTGCTCAGCGCAACGATCAGAATAGGTCGATCATTGGACAGAGCATAACCTTGGAACCTCTAAATAAAGTTGCCACGCGTGAGTTGGTCGCGGAGGTCTTGATTTCCGATCTTGCTGAAATTATCCATCAGAACAGTCAGGGTAATCCGCTCTTCATCAATGAGATCGCTCATTGGGTACACCAAACGTGGCAAATCAGCACACCCGATGTGATCAGCGCTTTACAATCTTCGGATGTGTTGCAAAATCTTGTGCTCAGTAGTCTCAAGAACCTGCCCGAAAACCAGCGCCAGCTTGCGCAAACATCTGCAGTACTCGGGGAGCAATTCCGGGTTGGCGAGTTGCAGGCCTTGCTGCCCGCCGCTGTGGACAGTGTAACCCTGTACAACGATTTGCGGGCCTTAGAGGATGCCCGTTTTATTTCCCTGATCGAAGCCGGGGTCGACCCCCGTTATGCATTTCAACAGAAACTCGTCCGGGATGTGCTGTACAACAGCCTGCCGTTTGCCCGCCGTCGTGAATTACACGCCCAAATGGCTGATTATCTGAGTTCGTCGCCTTCGCTGCGCAGCAAACTTCATACCAAAATCAGCGCATTTTTGGATGATTCCTCGACTGGCAATCCCGCGCAGGATTCGCGCCTGATTGCACAACATTATGAGGCGGCGGAAATGTGGCAGTTGGCGGCCAAGTATTTGTTGTCGGCAGCGGATCATCTTAAAGAGCAGGCTGAATTTGATGAAGCCCTGGACAACTATCAGCGTGGATTAGAAATATTGGGAAATCTGCCTTCGGGGAAATTTTCATCGTTGAGAAAAAACTTATCTTTGGGTAGTGGGGATACTGCATTTTTGAGTGGAGATTATGCCCAGGCAGAGCTAAACTACCGAGCTGCATTTGAAATCGAGGATCAGCCCGATGTGCGGCGCAAATTGGCACTTGTTTTGCCATTGCATGGCAAAGCCGATGAAGCCAAAGAACTGCTAGAAGCATCTATCCAGGCCTCTGATGCAGAACCGGGCCTGGCAACAGCTGCCACCCTGACCTGGCTGCTTTGGCGGTCGGGTGAAGAAAATACTCGCGATTGGATCGAGAAATCACTGGAATCTTTGCCCCCAGATCCCGAATTCCGGGCAACGGGCATCGAGGCGTTGCTGCTCGATTTTTGCGGTCAATGGTCAGTGGCTATTGATAAATATAAAAACCTTTCCATCCCCCTTGGGATTGGATTGGATTCAATCCGATTGGGAGATCAATATTTGACCGAAGGGGATGGAAAAGAAGCCATCAAGCAATATGAACTTTCATTAAATGTTTTCGATGAATTGTTAGATAAGGAACGGGAACCTGGTTTAGCTTTGACGTATTACAGGCTGGCAGAAGCCGAATATAAATTACCTGACCGAGATGAGGCTAAGGCGTCCACTAACTTGGATATTTGTCAGGAGCTACTCATTAATTGTCCGGCTGGAATCCGCAAAGAAGGTCGTAAATTAGTCGTAAGCGCTTTAGAAAGAATCAATGCGGGTGAAAATGACCCCTGGCCGAAGTGGAGCTGGCAAGAATACGATGATTTACTCAGGGTCAGATTGCTATTTTAACTCGTGTTACGCCCTATCGAAAAGTTAGTCAAACTCCACCCTTCGATATGATCGCCTTCGGCGGGGATCACTTCGCGAAGCATCCTGAAAGGGCAGGATGCGAACTGCCTAACTCCTATTAAGAATGGGGTTATTTACTGTTTTTGTCGTCCAGCATAGACCAGATAGTACCTGAATCCGTACGGCTGGCCTTTCGACGAAGATTCACTTTATAGAAAACAGAATCCCCTTTTTTCTTGCGAATCAACCAACTCTTTTTGTTTAGCTCATTCAAGGCCTGGTCGAGTTCATCTTTATCAAGGCGATCTTTTTGGGGCATGGCATGTGCGGCTTCAAGGATGCTCTCGTAATCCATTTTAATTTTGCGCAATAACAAGCGCATCAAATTTTGAAGCGAAGGGGGGAGATCGACCAAATCCATAGCTGTAATACCGCCGTCCTGGCTGCGGTCATCCAACTCATTTTGTAATCGATCAAGCAGACTGCCCATAGTTGGTCTGATTCTACTACAATTTATGGTTTGAATTTATCATTGCCCTAAGGACACCTTCGGCCGGTACTGCAATGCCTCGGCCAAGTAAGTAGGGTTGATGTCCGTACCTCCAGCCAAGTCAGCGATGGTACGTGCTAGTTTGAGCACGCGGTGATAGCCACGGGCAGAAAGCTGCATCTGGTTCATGGCGCTGCGCATCAGGGAGCTGCTCTCTTGATCTAGGGGGCAGAATTGGCGCAGTGCGGCCGGGCCCATATCGGCATTGCAGGACATTTTTGGTTGCGGAGAGTTATGACTCGCCGTAAAAGAAAACCGTTTCCGTTGCATTTCCCGTGCGGCTTCAACCCGTTTCTGAATAAGTTCTGAGGGTTCACCTAAGCGTGCATCACTGAGTTTGTCATAATCGACGCTGGGCACTTCGATATGAATGTCGATGCGGTCCAGCATTGGGCCAGAGATGCGTTTCTGGTAGCGGGTGACGATCTGATTGGAGCAGGTGCACTCTTTGACCGCATCACCGTAGAATCCGCAAGGACAGGGGTTCATGGCGGCCACCAGTTGGAAATTGGCCGGAAAGGTCAGCGAACCTTGCGCCCTGGAAATAGTGACCTGTTTGTCTTCCAGCGGCTGGCGCATGACTTCCAGAACGCGGCTGCCAAACTCAGGGAATTCATCCAGAAAGAGCACGCCGCGGTGTGCTAACGAAATTTCGCCAGGGGTAGGCCAGTTGCCGCCTCCGACCAGCCCAGCGTGGGAAATGGTATGGTGAGGGGCACGGAATGGCCGTTGCTGAATCAGGGGGATGTCTGGGGGCAGTTGGTCGGCGATGGAGTATATGCGGGTGACATCCAGGGCTTCATCGATGGTCATATGCGGCAAGATGCCAGGCATAGCGCGTGCCAGCAGCGTTTTTCCCGAGCCGGGAGGACCGATCATGAGCACATTGTGATTGCCAGCAGAAGCCACTTCGAGGGCGCGTTTGACCTGTTCCTGGCCTTTGATTTCGCTGAAGTCGGTCGCAGGGAGCATCGGTATTTTGCCCTCGGAGGCAGTATCAAGCTCGGGGGATATCTGCGCGCCTCCCGTGAGGTGGTCATATATCGCGTTTAGCGATTCAACCGGGATAACATCCAAACCTGGAATCAGCGCAGCCTCCTGTGCATCCACCTGAGGAACCATCACCTGTTTGAACCCCTCTTCTCTTGCCAAAGCTGCCATGGGTAAAACGCCGCGCACATGGCGCACACCACCATCCAGGGACAGCTCGCCGATGATGAGGGTATCATCTAGGGCTTGCAGGGGCAGTTGCGCCGAAGCAATTAATACGCCGAGGGCGATCGGGAGGTCATAAACCGGCCCGGCCTTACGCACTGAGGCCGGGGCCAGGTTTACGGTAACGCGTTTGCGGGGGAACTCCAACCCAGAGTTTTTGATGGCTGCTTCGACACGCTCACGGCTTTCTTGCACAGCCGCATCTGGGAGACCGACGATAGTGGTTTTGGGCAGGCCGCGGCTGGTATCGACCTCGACTTCGACAACCACGCCCTCCAGGCCGATCACGGCACACGAGAAAACTCGCGCTAACATATTTCAAGTTTAGATGTTCCTGACACAAAAGTCAATACTGAATTGCAAAAAGATAACGAATGACAATAATTGTTGTACCGAACAGACGTAATATTTTTTGATCTTGAGTACTCTAAAATGAAAGGAATGATTTTCAGGTTGACGAAAGGAGAAGTCGTATG
>CAZVPR010000132.1:0-11370 GCA_964629085.1 uncultured Anaerolineales bacterium | reverse complement strand
ACATGTCGAAAACGAAAATAGAATTTTCGCAGCTGTGGAATCGAAAAAATTAGCACCACGTTACCGTACCAGAAAAGTGAAACACTGAATACCATCCCAATGGTTGACCCATAAAACCAGATTGGAGCATTCAATGGAAAGGATAAAACAAATACACTGGCGAAAAACACCATTGTTTTTGGATTTGAATAACTGGTCATCAAGCCACGGAAAAAACTGTAAGTTTCCAAGTTGATTCGCGCAAGAGACCCGTCTACTGCTCGGCTGGCTACCAGCGAATTAGCTATCACTCGGCCCCCTAGAAAAATCAAATAACATCCCCCGGCGATATGTAAACCAATATAAATCCAGGCAACCTGTGTTTGCAGGACAACTGCAAATCCCGCCAAGCCGACCAACGCCCAGGTAGCCGCTCCCAGGGATACGCCCAAGGCAACTGTAAAACCAGAAATTCTTGAACTGGAGAGCGCAGTTTGGGAAACGACCAGAAAATTAGGGCCCGGAATGATCACCACCATAAACCACATAATGGCGAGACCTGCCAGACTCATATGGTAATTCATCCAACCTCGAACAACTAACGTTTACCGTTCAGTAGTCCTCGAATAGCGCCGTAATTTACAGTTGAGATATATTCGATTCCATTCTTGCGGACGAGATCGATTGCACGTTGATCTGTGAGAAATTGGACTACAGACAGATAAGTCGGAAAGTCAGAATTTTCAATGATATTCTTTTCGTCTAATTGCACCGCTCTTTTCGCGATGATATTTGTTTCGACCGGATATGCCTGGATTGGAATCCCTTTGAGGATATCCTGGATTAGCGTAATGGCAAGTTGCCGGCTTTTTTCAATCTCGGGGTCAATTTCGGGCTTGGGATCGGGTTTAATGCGATGATTGCGGAAAACCAGGTCATTATCTTCGATCAGCTCACGCAGATCGCTAAAGTGATCGGCATGATCCAAAAGCTGATTGGCAGCATGCTCCTCCAGACTGACGACTTCCACGCGCACACCTTTTCGGGAAACCACATCGATAGCAGGGACATAATCTCCATCCCCGGAAAAAAGGATAGCCACATCATAGCTGTCAGCCATGGCTACCATATCCACAGCAATATGCACATCCAGATTCGCTTTTACACTTCCATCAGGTCGTTCATCGCCTCGGAAATGAACCACGCGGAATCCAGTTCTGCGCAGCATCACGACGAAATTATTCAACCCGGCACTCTCTAAATCCAGCCCTGTGTATAAATACGCCCTGAGTAAATTGTAATTTTCATTCAAGTAATTGAGAAGTTTCTTGTAGTCGATACGAAGACCCAAGCGTTCAGCCTGAATTGTAATATTGGCTTCATCGATGAATGCTATTGCCTTTCCGGGATATTTCATAAAATGTCCAGCATCCTTTCCGCAAAATTTGAATGATTTACCAGTATAACATTATCGCCGAATCGCTTCTACCCTACAATTGTCTAGAGAAAATAGTCGCTCATCCCAAAGCCCGGAAAACTACCACTCCCCACCAAGACATCAATACAATCAATGCTTGCCAGCTCTCAAGCCCAGATGCGGCCACTAACCAGGGGCCTAACAAACTGGATGTGGCAGCGTATGGCGCAAAGAATGGCGAAGCCGCGATTAATGAGCGCTCATCTCTTTTTTGGATACCCACCAGCACCAATGCCACGCCCACCGGCACCTGGAATGGCCACAAACCAAGCCAGATATTGTGTGTGGCGCCCACAAAGGGTGTCGGTTGATTTAACACATCCAACGGCCATAAACCCCACAAAATAAACGAAATTCCAACAATTCCAGCCGTAACCAATCCCGCCCGCAGCCATCGCTGACGGTTTACACCGAAAACCAATCCAATAGCTACTTGAGGCTTCGATATCGCTACGAGGAACCACCATTCCTGGGGCAATAAAACTCCCCCAAGAATCAGCGCATCAATCTGACCATGCAGCAAGGTATACACCATTGGAGGTGAAAGCAAAACCAACACCAGCTTTAGAATACCTAGCTCATACTTGCGTGATAGCAGGGCAACCACTGCAAGGCTGGCGACTGCAACAAAGGCCTGGGCAATCTCAAAAGGGAATAACGCCGCTGGAACCAACAACCCTGCCACCCATGGAGGATTCGAATAAAAAGCATGTGTGACTTTCTCCCCATAGATTGGCGTCCCTTCGATTATCCGCCAGGCTGTGCCGTGAAAAGTTTCCCAATCGTCACCCCGTGGCGTAAAGGTAAACAAATAAATTCCCAATGCCACTACGAATAGAAGGATAGCCACTTGGAATATGGTGGGGTGTTTTTTTGTCAATTCGGAAATTGCATTCATTGGTGTGGTTGATTTTCGCAATAATTTCAAACCGGATTCCCACTCAAATCTTACCAGCAAACCCGCCTAAATAGTACCCAAATTCACGGAGATTGACCCTTATTTTTCCTGCACAGTTCCGAAACCCCAGGAACACCTTTGACATTAAATGAATCCTATGTAATATTAACTGTATCGACAAAGTCTAAGAGCAAAAAGAAAATATTCACCCAACGGGATAAAGTTTCTTTCGTTTCATGCCCAGGATATATTGAGTAGAATGTACGCTAAGTAATCTAATAAGCCGTGCTTATCAATTCGTTTGCACTGTATTTAGGTTTGATATTTCGAAAATTAATTGTCATATATGTCAACGCAACACATTGAAAATAATCTGAGCTCACTCCGACTGAACTGGGTAATCTACGCCGCGGGCAGCTATCTGATCATCTTCCTCGGTGCGACATTGTTGGCGGGGACCCAGGGCCTTTTTTATGGTCTTCAATGGCTTCTGCAAACTATTGCCATCATGGCGGTGCAATTAATCTTCCTGTGGCGCGCCTTAACGTTAAATCATCGACCAGAAGAACGAAATTTGCTGCCGCGCTTTGGGCCTGGAAACTGGCTATCCCTTCTACGTGGCACTATCATTGCCTTGCTTTCAGGCTTTCTTTTTCAGTCCAGGCTGACTGGATCGTGGGTTTGGCTTCCAGCAATCCTTTACCTCATCTCTGACCTGACCGATTTCTTGGACGGCTATCTGGCACGCGCCTCTAACACCGTCACCAACCTGGGGAAATCGCTGGATATGAACAATGATGCCTTAGGCGTTCTCGTGGCTACGTTGTTGGCGTTCCAATTCGGAAACGTGCCCTGGTGGTATTTGCCCTTTGGCTGTGCGCGCTATCTTTTTCTGGTTGGACTTTATTTCCACAGGCGCAAGGGCCGACCCGAATATCCACTCAAGCCGAGTAATTACCGGCGGCTATTCGCAGGGATCCAAATGGGCTTCATCACGGTTATGCTGATCCCCGTTTTGACACCCCCCTCGACCACTTTTGCAGCGACGATTTTTCTGATCCCCTTCATGGGCATGTTCATCCTGGATTATTGGCAGGTTACCGGACAATATTCTCAATTTGCCTTTTGGTCAAATTGGAATGGGGAATTGTTCCGGGAGATATTTATTGGGTGGATTCCCTTGATCATGCGCGCACTGGCAGCAGCCATGCTCACAATCCACATACTAACGTTTGGCGGGGTTCTGCCTCCAAAGCTGATATCTGTTCCCCTGCCAAATCCCGGCTTATTTTTAATTACAAACATCCTCTTCGCCGTCCTGATCGCGACGGGTGTCATGGTGCGGGTCACCGCCATCGCCGCACTGATCTCGATTGGCATCCAAATGCAATGGCTCGAATTCAGCGCGGATTTTGCCCTCCTGATCCTGGCATTAATAAATATTCTTTTCAAAGGTGGCGGAAAGTACGCTCTATGGAATCCTGAAGAATGGTTGATTCACAATCGTCCCGGCCAGAAAACAACCTCCTGAAGCTAGCCAAACGATTCTGGAAACCGGCCACCTGGCTGATTGCATTCGCCCTGGTCGGTTTTACGCTATCTATCGCCCCGCTTAACGAGATAGGGAAAACGCTGGCTAACCTGGGATTATGGCAAATACTAATCCTGTTCTTTGTCAATATTGGGATTATTTTTGCCTTCGGACTGCGATGGTGGTGGTTGCTCAAAGTTTTGGGGTATTCTCTTCCCTACCGAGACATTCTGCGGTACAGACTAGCTTCCTTCGGAGTCAGCTATTTCACACCGGGCCCTCAATTTGGTGGGGAACCCATGCAGGTTTATTATTTGCAAAAATATCATGGAGTTCCCATGGCCGAATTGCTTGCCTCGCTCAGCCTGGATAAAGTGCTGGAACTGCTGGCCAACTTTACTTTTTTGGCTATGGGATTAATCTTAGTGCTGGAAATGACGAATGTGGCCTTTCAGGGTAATGCGACACTATTGGTGACCTTAGTTGGGCTCCTTGCATTAATGCCCTGGTTTTATTTGGTCCTGCTTTATCGTGGCAGGAAGGTGTTCGCCTCTTTGAGCCAAAGTAAAGCTTTGAAAATGGCCAGCCGCCCCAAATTGCAAGGGTCAATGCAAGTGCTGCGCAAAGCCGAAAACCAGATGAGTGAATTTTGTCAGAATCACCCCTTCAAATTAACATTGTTGATGATCCTTTCTGCGCTCGTTTGGTCAGTCTTGGTCCTCGAATATTGGCTGGCGCTTTCATTCTTGGGAGCAAATCTGGATTTGTTGACGACGCTTGTATTTATCGTGGCAGCCAGACTGGCTTTTCTCACGCCGCTGCCCGGAGGGTTGGGAGCGTTGGAGCTCAGCCAATCTTATGCGGCCCAATCCTTAGGGTTCGGGCCTGAATTAGGAGTCAGCATCGGATTGATTATCCGTGCAAGGGACATCGCTTTTGGGTTGGTTGGATTGCTTTGGGGCGGCATCTTGACCCGAAAATTTTGAATTTTTTTTCCTGCTGCCTTCAAGTATAATGGTTTGGATGGAGGTTTTATGCATCAAGGTGAGCTGAATTTAATCCGAGACGTTAATGCCCGCATTCCAACACGTTGGGGGGAATTTCAATTATTTTTGTACAAAAACAACCAGGACGATAAGGAGCACCTGGCTTTTGTCAAGAGAGATGTTCAAAACCAGGAAGACGTGCTTGTACGGGTCCATTCCGAATGTTTTACCGGCGATGTGTTGGGTTCTAAGCGTTGCGATTGCGGGGAGCAGTTGGAATATTCTTTATGCACCATTGCCAATCGAGGATCAGGGATTTTGATTTACCTGCGCCAGGAAGGACGTGGAATTGGGCTCGCAGAAAAGTTGCGTGCCTATAATTTACAGGATCAGGGCTTTGACACCGTTGAAGCAAATCTCGCCCTGGGGCACCAGGCAGATATCCGCGATTATTCCATCGCAGCAGCTATCTTACGAGAATTGGATGTTTGGTCCATCCATCTGCTTACCAACAACCCGGCCAAAATCGAAGATTTAACAAAACATGGAATAACGGTCAACCAGCGGATTAGCATCCAGCCGACCGTAAATGCTGAAAACCTCGATTACTTGAAAACCAAGGTAGACCGTATGCAGCATATGCTTACGATTCCAAATTATGTCTCAGAAGAATCGGACGGAAACGATGAAGGCTGTCGTTGAATTTATTGACAATATTGAAAATCAGTTGGGTCCTCGTCATCATCCATTCGTTACTTTATGTTTCGCCCAAAGCCTGGATGGAAGTATCGCCCGTCGAAGGGGGATTCCATTGGCGATCAGTTCAGCCGAATCGATGCGCATCACCCATTTTTTGAGGTCCATCCATGACGGAATTTTGGTTGGTGTTGGAACCGTTATTTCCGATGACCCCCAATTAACCGTCCGAGAAATCGAAGGGGAAAATCCACAACCGATCATTATCGATCCCCGTTTTCGCATCCCTACGGGCGCCCGCATCTTCGATCATCCCCGCCCTCCCTGGATTTTTACAGGTTTGAGAAATCGAAAAGCCAACAAAATAAACGAGGTCGAAAAGAAAGGGAAAGTATTCAATATCCAAAGTGATTCTAGCGGAAGGTTCAGCTTGTCCAGCGTATTGACGACATTAAGGGGCGAAGGCACCAAGCGGTTGATGGTCGAAGGGGGAGCAAAAGTAATGGACAGCTTCATAAGAGAAAATTTTGTCGATGTGGTTGTCATCACAATCGCGCCTGCCTTCGTGGGAGGCTTGAAATCCTTCAAGAATCCGTTGACAGAATCCAGCCAAATAATGGATTACCCCACAATTAAGAATCCCCAGTCAGCGATGGTTGGGGACGATATTTGGATATGGGGAAAAATCGCCAAATAAATTCAATGAAACGCCAGAGTTTGTATTTCGTAGCTCCGCAGCAGGTCAATACGATTCAAGAAACAATCCCAGACCCTTTAAAGGGGGAAGTCCTCGTCCACACAATACTATCAGCCATCAGCCCCGGCACAGAATTACTTGTCTACCGAAATCAGGCCCCAAAGGGCATGGCTGCGGACGCAACCATCGAAGCATTAGAGGGAGAATTTGAGTATCCTTTTAAATACGGATATTCTGCGGTTGGAGAGGTGATCCAATTGGGAGACCAGGTGGATAAAAAATGGCTGGGTAAAAAGGTATTTGCTTTCAACCCCCACGAGAGTCATTTCATTGCCCAAATGGACCAATTGCATCCATTGCCTGAAAAAATTTCCCCTGAATTGGCCGTCTTCCTTCCCAACATGGAAACAGCTGTGAACTTCATTATGGATGGACGGCCGCTGATCGGGGAAAGAGTGGCCATCTTTGGCCAGGGAATCGTTGGGCTGTTGACAACAGCATTGTTAGCCAAATTTCCCTTGACTGAATTGGTTACTGTCGATGCCCATCAAAATCGACGCCTGGCATCCATTTCTTCAGGCGCAACGGCATCATTCGATCCATTGGAATTCGATTCCCACTACGAGGGATTTGACATAATTTTTGAACTGTCGGGCTCACCGAGCGCACTCGATCAGGCCATTTCCGCCGCTGGTTTCGAAAGCCGAATTGTCATCGGCTCCTGGTACGGGGAAAAAAGAGCCAATCTGGACTTGGGCGCTGATTTCCATCGCAACCGGGTGAAGCTAATCAGCAGCCAGGTCAGCACGGTGGCTTCACAATTCACCGGGCGCTGGAACAAAGACCGCCGATTAGCACTTGCATGGAAAATGCTGGCAGAGATCAATCCGGCACAATTCATCACGCAGCGCTTCCCCATTTCGCAAGCCGAAAAGGCCTTTCAGCTACTTGACACAAATCCACAAGACTGCATTCAAATTGTCATTGAATATTAAGCATATTTCGATATAATCAGGCTGATATTGTCCAATTATTTTATCGGTATACCATTTGGAGGAATTTGATGAACGATATATTGCACGCCCCTGGTTTTTTAGGCACCAGCGCCAATTTTGCCGCCGACGCCACGCTAATCTTCATGCTCTTTACAGCGACCCTGTTTTCCGTTGGTTTCTATCTGGCTCGCAAAGAAAAGTTCGAAGCCCACAAATGGCTTCAATCACTGGGCGCATTGCTAAACCTGATCATGGTTTTGTGGTTGATGGTGCTGCCCTTCCGTGACTTTATCGTGCGCGACCAGGGCGGTCCCAGGGAAGGCATTTTTTATATCATCACCATCCTGCATGCCCTGACCGGATTTTCGGCCACAATTTTCGGGATCTTCGTTGTTTTACGCGGGCACAAACTGATGCCCAAATTCCTTCAATTCAACAACTACAAGCCGTTCATGCGCATAGCTTTTGGGCTATACATCGCGGCTACGGCATTAGGCGTATTGGTTTATTTCGTTTGGTTTGTGGTCACTGCCGCACCGCCAACGTATGGATAGAAGCAAAAATCTCGGTATTGGTAAGAGAAAATTGCGCTACGCTGTGCCGTAGTGGACCCTTTTGCCACTTCGGGGCATCTCAGGGTGCCAAAAATTTGTCCTATCCCTTGCCAATAGACCACAACCAGATAATTAAAATCTGATTGGATTTTTGCGAAGGACCAGGAATATCATCTTCGTGGTTTCCTTCTTTGAATTGACCTAGAAAAAGGAGAGGCCAAATGTACACCGTCGCAGTCAAACGCGATTTTGTCGCGCAACACTTTCTCATCGGTGGGGATTGGGGAGACGAGAACGAACTGCACTCCCATCACTATTACCTTGAGGTGCAGCTTCACGGCTCGAAACTGGATCAGCACGGCTATCTGGTGGATATTGTCGATATTGAAAACAACCTGGATGCTCTGATTGCTGAATATCGCGATAAAACTCTTAATGAGATGCCCGCATTCCAGGGCCTCAATCCATCCATAGAGCATTTCTCTCGCATTTTATGCCGGACATTGGCCGAAAGCATCCAGGCCGCTACACTGGATCGCGTCACTGTGCAATTATGGGAAAATGAGATCGCCTGGGCAGCATATGCAATGGATGTCTAAATGAAGATTGGTCTGCTGATTTACGGCAGCCTGGACACCATTAGTGGGGGTTATATTTATGATCGTCATTTGATGGCATATCTGCGAGCGCAGGGCGAACAGGTCGAGATCATTTCTGTGCCCTGGCGCAACTACGCGGCCCATTTGAGCGATAATTTTGCGAGATGGCTGCGCGCCCGGCTGGTCTCCCTCGAGGTGGACGCGCTCATTCAAGATGAACTTTGCCATCCATCCTTGTTTCAACTAAACCATCAACTCCAGGGCAGGGTCAGCTACCCAATCATTTCTCTGGTCCATCACCTGCGCTGCAGTGAAGATCATCCAGCGGCACTGAAAATTGTTTACAAATTCATTGAGAAACAATATCTCAATTCGGTGGACGGTTTTATTTTCAACAGCCAGACAACAAAAGCAACCGTTCAAAAATTTGTGCCAAGTTTACCTGGAAACGTGATTGCACATCCAGGTGGGGATGGACTGAAGGGTGAGATCACCGAGAAGGGAGTCCGTCAACGAGCCTCTGAGCAGCGACCACTGAGGGTGCTATTCCTTGGCAGCATCACTCGACGCAAAGGGCTGCATACCCTCCTTGATGCCTGCGATCAGCTCGAACGGGGTTTGGTAGAATTAACTCTAATTGGAAGCAAAACCGCTGAACCCGGCTATGCCCGCCAAATCCAGGCCCGCATCTTTCAATTGAAAAATAAAATCAGCATTAAGATTTTGGACGCACAATCGGCAGAATCACTGCCAAAGGAAATTATCCAACACGATGTGCTCGTAGTCCCTTCCAGCTATGAGGGTTTTGGCATCGTCTACCTGGAGGGGATGGCCTTCGGTCTGCCGGCGATAGCTACAACCAGCGGCGCGGCACACGAAACCATCCACCATGACCATAACGGATATTTGATCAAACCGGCTGATAGCCAAACGCTGGCAAAACATTTAATTACCCTGACCGAGAATCGGACTGAACTGCTAAGATTAAGTCTCAATGCGTTGATAACCCACAAACAAGGTCCCACCTGGGAAGCTATGGCAAAAAAAATTCATCGATATCTGATGGGAAATGCTGGGAAAAATGAGTGAGAAAAGTTCCTTTGTCCATTATCTGCAATCAAAAAAATCAGTCGACGACCGTGCCTTGAACCAGCACGTCTGGAATACAATCAAAGATCAAATTCGCCATAAAGGCAAGCCATTGAAGATTCTTGAAATCGGTGGCGGCATCGGCACCATGCTCATCCGTATTTTGGATGAGGGATTTCTCCAAGATAGCAGGTATACCTTAGTAGATATTTCACAAGAGTTGATCGAAGAAATTCCCGAACAATTAATGATCTGGCAAAATTTACACGGTCACCAGGTCGATTTTTTCGACAATTATTCATTGACTGTCAACACGACAAACACGACAACTGCTGTTCATCTGGTCTGCAGCGACATTTTCGAATATGCCGAGAATCACATGGAAGAGTTCGACCTGCTCATCGCCCATGCTGTGCTGGATCTATTTGACCTGCCAGCGGCTCTGCCCAAAATCCTTTTAACATTGCCGCCTGGCGGACTTTTCTATACTACGATCAATTATGATGGCATCACCATTTTTGAGCCACAGATCAATCCTGAATTTGAACATAAACTTTTAGAACTCTACAACCAATCCATGGATGAGCGCCTGACGGAAGGCAAACCCTCCGGAGACTGCCGCACAGGGCGTCATCTGTTTAAATATTTCAATAAATTGGGGTTGGAAATATTGTCCGCAGGCAGTTCAGACTGGGTTGTCTTCCCTAAAAAGAACGGGTACCCAGAAAAAGAGGCTGACTTTCTCAATCACCTGCTCAACACGATCAACCTGCAAATGAAAGGCCACCCAGAAATAGACCCTGAAGAATTGAAGCTCTGGAAAGAGCAGCGAAAAAACCAGGTCGAACAGAATGAACTGGTTTGCATCGTGCATCAAATGGATTTTCTGGCTGCAATCCCCAAAGATTAATGGATCAGAGCTGCGTTAGAAATTCAAATTGTTGGCGGTAGCAGCATCGCAGTCGAAGCACTTATCATTGCCTTTGGCCGGCGCGCATAACGAGCGTGGCGCGGCGGGCACAGCGGCTCAGGCAGGTCGCTGCAATTCGTAATCACAGCTGCAAAAATTTCGAGAAAAATTAGGTAGCATCTGAAATGAAATTCGAGGGGGGATAACGCTTGCGCCTCCAATCCAGACAATACTTCCCAAAATCGCGTGCCGCCCGAAAGAAGTCTTCCTCGTTACGCTGGTTGGCTTCTTCCTCAATGTAAGCTCCTACACGTTCCCAAATCTTGGCCACAAGCGGACTCATCCATTCCACCAACTCATTCTCCATGCTCCAATAATGCTGGGCCACAAAGCCGATGAAATCAAAGCAGTTCAATACCTGCTTGAGATATTCCTTGCCGATAGGACGTTCATTCTCCAATTCTCCAGAAGTTTTGTTCAGAATCTCCGTCACCTTTTTCAGCCAAATCTCAGGGTCGCCCCCTGCCTGTTCCAGCGTGGGTACATTTTGGATGATCCATCTTCGGGCGATTATGGCCTGGGGGTCATTAAGGCGTAGATCTATTTCTTTGTACAGGTTGAATGAAGCCAGTGCGCTTTCGCGGCCGCGCTGGATCGCACTTTGAGTGTGCTCAAAGAAGGCAAATACCACGCCACCAATGACAATTGCCAGCGTTGCCAGAGCGGCAACGCCCTCCAACAAACTCCACCTGACATCACCATTTTCGCCGCCCATAGGAGATGAAAAAGGGATACGAGCAGTCAGCGGAAAAAGATAAATCCCGCCAACAATGATAACCACCGCTACGCCAACGGCAATTAGCCCATTGAAGGCCAAACGCCAGCGGGTCTTGCGGCTGATTTCATGCGGGTCAAACCGCTCCTGAATGTTTAATTTTTCCATAGGATAACTCCCAACA
>CAZVPR010000131.1:0-11967 GCA_964629085.1 uncultured Anaerolineales bacterium | reverse complement strand
TTGAAGGCGCTTTGGTCGGAAAAGCCTAAAAGAAATGCGATATCGTAAATACTGACCATGGGCTCCCTTAGATAACGAATGGCCATCTCTTTGCGCACCTGGTCCGATAGCTCTCGGTAGGTAACGTCCTCGTCCTTGAGTTTATTCTGCAAATGCCGGGTACTCACCGCCAGCTTTTGGGCGACTGCGCTGACATCCGGTTTTTGCCCATTGAGCAGCATTTCGCTGATCAAGCGAGTTGTTTGATCTGCCCAGGTATTCGCAGCATACAAATCTTCGAGTTGCTGCTGGATGATAGCTTCCAAACGATGAAGTAATTTTGGATTGGCTAATGGAATTGGAGAAGCCAGATCTTCGTTGCGAATGACGATATGATCGTGTGTTTGGGAGAATCTCAATGGGCATTTGAAAATGCGCTGGTGCTCCGATATGTCTGCTGGTTTAGTGTGCCGGAATTGGATTTCGGCGATGGGCATTTCTTTCTGGCTGAGGTTCACGAGGGTAAAGAAAAGCCAACCCATCACGGCTTCGGCAAAATGTCGATTATGGGCAAAGGTGTGGAATGATGATTCCCAAGTGTAGGCTGTGTTCACACCATCTGAATGGATTTTGAGTTGAACTAAATCTGTTGTCAGGTCGTGATAGCGGGCCAGCTTCTCCATGGCTTTGCCTACTGTCGGGCAATTGTAAAGCACAGCCGTGAGTACATCTCCGGCCGGATGGGTATGTGACATTTTGGCAAAGTGCAATCCTAAGTGGGGATCATCGATTTCTCGGGCCAGTATTTCCCAGAGCGCGTTGAATTGCTTGGCAGGAATGCGAGCCTCAGGATTGTTGAAATCCACCACCTGAAACTCTGTTGCACCGAAGATATCCGTCATATTAATACCTTTGCTTTCAGCAAATTTATGCAAGGCATGGATAAGATTTACAGACACCAGAGCAGTGGATTTCATGCGTAAATTACCAAAGAGATTGCATCATTTCACAAGACAGATTAGCGTTGATATTGTAACCTTGAATGGAATATCCACACAATAGGAGGCACAAATGGATGATCGATTGTTATTAGGGATGTGGCGCTGTGTTCTGCCGATTCCCACTAAAATTTGGAAGCGTCTGGTCAAAGGAGATGTGAATCTGGGTTTTATGAGCCAGGATCACCACCGGGTTCGGAACCTGGTTGTCGAGGCGCTCCCTCGGGAGGCTAAGCCACTCACTCCTGAGTGGATCAGCCAAAACTTAGGATTACCTGTTCAAAAAGTGATCGATATCCTCGACGAGTTGGAAAGAAATATGACCTTTCTGTTCCGCAATCCAGAGGGAGCCGTCACCTGGGCTTATCCAGTCACGGTGGATCAGACCGCCCACAAGATGAAATTCAACACAGGCGAAGAAATCTACGCTGCTTGAGCGTTCGACGTGATCGCTTCGCCCTTCGTGCAAGGGCGCTTACGAAACGAATATCTATCCATCAGCGTCGAAACAGAATGTGGGCATTGTGGCGCGCCGCTGCATTTGGAAATTGACAGCGATTTGAATTTTGAGGTAGCTGAGGCTCATGCCGGCGCCGAACCAATGGTTTACGCTCCCCTGTTGGATGTTACTAAGCTGGACGATCCCAGCATCATCGATGGCTTTTGAATGAAATCGATTTTCTTCTGGTCAGAAGAACACGCCAAAGAATATCGTCGTCAAGCAGGCGGTGAGCGCGGCATTTACGCCAATGTAAAACAGAGTAGCTACATTACCAGATTGGTACAAAGCGGTTTGTTTGGGTTCGAGAATCCATTTTCATAAAACAATTTAACAATTTAGTGCATATCCAATGAAGATATTTGGATTGTGTTCTCTCACCCGCCTCGCTGCGCTCGACTCCCTTCTCCCCGCCAAAGGCGCGTTCTGGCGGGGAGATGGGTCGCCGAAGGCGGTGAGGATGTGATGCGGATTCCCGAATATGTCTTGTGGTTTAGCATTAGGAAAGCAGTTGCTCGCGCAGCACTCTGTCGCTCGCTGGGGAGTTGAGAAACAGCGTTCCTTCTAAACGAGTAAATTATCCCCTTCAAAGTAGAAATTTTCATTCCTTGGGGTTGAATGTTTGGAATTAAATCGGCTTTTGTCTGCGAGGTTCCTGAACCCAAAAACGCAGCAACCCCAAACCGATCAGGCAAACCACGCTGGTAACGGCAAACATGATCTGGTAACCATAGGTTTTGACCAGCGCAGCCCCAATCAGCGGCATGGCGATGGCAACAATCCCATTGTATGTGTTGTTGATGCCGATGTATGTCGGACGGATTTCTGGCTCACAAAATTCAAAGACGATCATTATGCCAGAGAGCATGAAGCCGGCTGTGCTAATACCGATCAGCGCGAATATCAGATAAAACCAAGTGGCCGTGGGAGCCAGGGCGGAAATTCCGGCCACTAAGGTTACACTCAATACGGATATTTGCAAAACTAATTTGTGACCTTTGCGGTCGGCCAGCCAGCCGAAAGCCAGGTTGCTTAGTGCTTGTGCTACTAAAGTGGCAATCGTGTACGCCCCGGCCTGACTATCGGGCAGGTTCCAGCTTTGAATAGCATAGACCGCAACGAAGCCGAGAGCCATATTTACGCCCCCGATGAAGGTTTGCGTGATCAAATACCGGCGGAAGTTTTTATCGGCGCGAATAATTTTCGGTAGTTTGCGCCAAAATTCTCGATTCGAAGAAGGTTGCTTTGCTGGTTCCTGGCGCGGCTCTTTGGTCAGAGCCAGGAATACCCAGGAGAGGAAGATGAATACGGCTCCGGCGGTAAAAGCCCACATATAGCTGTAAGGAAATTCGAACCGGTTGAGCAGCCAGGCTACCGCAGTTGCGCCTAATATGCCTGTGGCTGTGCCTCCGAAATTGGTCAATCCGAAAAATTTGCCGCGTTTCTCCACGGGGAATATTTTTGCCAGCATATCTTGCCAGGCCACAGCGATTACCCCAGCACCAATGATGTGCCAGGCAACACAAATCAAAGACGCAATCAAGGCCAGTTGAGGCGAGATCGTCGCCAGCCAGGCGGATGGGATCAACAAAAAGATCGGAATTCTTTCAACCCAAAAACCAATCGTTACAGGGACATATTTTTTGAGCGGCAGTCTTTGTACCCAATTGGCGGTGAACAGTTGTGGAAATAGCCAACCTGTCGATACGATAACAGAAAGAATGGCGATAGCAAATTCGCTGTCCGTCAAGTTGGCGATGTAAACCGGCAAGATTGTGCGATAGGCAAAAAAGCTGGCCCCAAACCAAAATGCGGTACCGTCAAGGACATTGACAACAAAGTTGTGTTTGTAATCGCGTTCGATTTGGATACCTTGTGTCATTGATAGCTCATTGAGAAAGTTTATGTGACATTCCGGGCGTGATTTTACTCGATCCCTGATCCTGAGAGAAGGTGTCAATACCACCTTGATCTTTGATTCCGATTTTCCCGGAGAGTGTAAATTCATCTCCTTCGATTAATTTCGTAGAGATGAAAATGACCCCTGACCCTTTCTCAGAATTGCTAACTTACTTTTCTATCTCGTGCATGTTGACTGATCCCAATGAGCATGCTTATATTTTTGATGATTTGCCAAAGGATATTCCCAGCCTGTGTCAGGTAGTGCAGAATAATTTGCTGCACATCTTTTTGGGCCGATCGATTCGGGCGCACTTTGACTCAATGGGTTTGCGAATACTGACTCACCCAGCAGGCACGCTGGGTTATTGTTGATGCCTAACGGGTTGACTTACAGTATGGGATATCAGGAATTCAGTTTGATACCAAGGATATGCCCCATGACCAGTTCATCGCAGTTGGGCGGTCTGGCAGATGTTTCGTCTAGGGCCATAGCATTAAATTGATTTTTGCCGAATTGTCCACAATGAAGACGCCAAGAACGTTGTATTTTGCAGCACTTGACAATTTGTAATCGCAGAGACCTTGCAGGTTTGTTCCCTTTTGGGGTGTTGTGTCTCTACGCCGTTACTGCCAATATCTCCCGAACCATAGCCGCATTTTTCTCGACCATATCATCTTTGTCTCCCCGATGCATACCCACGTTGACAACATCCGTGGATTTGATGTGCTCGAAAGCATATTCAAAAGCCATGCGTGCATCGATGCGGCCTGCTCCCATGATCTTATAGCCAATACAGGGTTTGCTGATCTGGCGTATGCACTCCGTGGCCGGTGCGATATCACGCAACTCGAACTTGTCTCCTTTTCCATCATGTAGGGTGCCACAATTGAAAAAACAAACCGCGTGAAAATCGGTGATGTCGAGACTGTCCACCCAGTAATGCGCATTCGGTGAGTGACCAGCAACACCAACCGGAATTCCCGCTGATCGAGCATGTTGACACCAGGAGCGGATAGCAGCCTCATCTTTTTTGTTATAACACTCGTCAACATAGCCACCATGAATATAGAGAGCGCTACAACCGATATCGACAACTTCATCAATTGCTTCGAACATATTGGCATGGTGCCGGCAGGCGACTTGGGCAATCCACTGCAGCGCACCACCAGAACCAAGATATTCTTTTACCGCTTGAACAACATGTGGAGTCTCATTATTCGTGATGGACGTGTTGATACCTGCCTTTTCTGCACGACCCCAGGTTTCGAGAATCCGCGCCACAGAATGAAATGCCACCATATCCTTATCCCGCTGCTCGGTCTGGTGGCTAAAACCCCCGAAAGGGTTGGCGCCCAATATCAGGCGTGTCACGTTCAATCCACAAAAATCTACGGTTGGTAGTAACATGTCTTCATCTCCTCGAATTAATAATCCTATTTAATCGCTCTCCGTCCAGCGACCCCATCAGCCAGCAACTCTCGCTCCCCCTTAATCGCTCCAAGAAGGTTAGCGATCTGGCCGTCATATCCTTCGTGGGTCACATCCGGGAGCTGGTTGTAGTACCGTCGCCCAGCTCAAGCGGGACTGTTTCAATTGCCATTTGCTTGTCCAAAATGGCTTCTGCAAACACCTTGTCCTTCAAAGCTTCCGCCAGCGCAACATTATAATCCAACTCTTCTGCCGGTCCCATTCCACTTCTGACAAATTCAATGCCGTAGGTCACGCCGGGGTTGGCATCATTAATCCGGGGAAGAAGCTGGCTATAATCAATTGCACTCTCTTCTAGGGAACGGAGATTTTGACCCCAGGGAGTTGCGTGACCGTTATTTACGCCATGCCCCTGGAGATGAACATGGATGATTCTTCCTGCAAAGCGGTCGGCCAAAGCAAGGCAGGCATCAGTGTTCTGGAAATCATAGGGCTGGTAGCAGACTCCCATCCCCATATCAGGGTTGCGGGCGAGAAAGGCCTGCCCGGTTTCTTCAGGATCAAACAGTGTGTTGTCGTGAAGTTCAGCACAGAAACGGATGTTTCTAGCCTTAGCCGCGGCCGTCCAGCTTCCAACTCGTTCGTCCGTTAGCTTCAATTGTTCCGGAGTAATCTCGCTTCCCTTAATCTTACCAAGGAACATCTTTATAACGGACGAACCAAGGATTTCTGCTCGCTCTAGCAATCCCATTTGGGAGGCGATTTCTTTTTCAGCGTCTTCACCCTCAAGATGAAAGACGGGGTAGGCACCGAAAACGGGAAAGGTAAGACCGAGGCTGTCTCCTCGTTGCCGTACTGCTTTTACTTCTTCAAGAGTCTTGCCGCTGATGTGGTACTGCCACATTTCGATTGCAGTAAAACCGGCCTTGGCGATCATGGGCAGGAGCTTGGTTACGTCCAGGTGTGGGGTTTTCTCTGCAGTAAAACGATTTGGTTCCAGCGCAATAGAATTGAGCATGACATTGACCATTTTTGCTCTCCTCTGTCAAAAAAAGAACTATTGACCAGATGGCTACCGGCTACCTATATCGCCTTTAGCTTGTCAACAAACAGGTGCTGCGGTGTCCAGCCGAGACGTTCATAGGTGGGTGTCATCTCGGAGTATTCTTTAGCCATGGGCGTGCCAAGGATGTAGAACTTCTCGAAACCAAGTTCGGGCAACTCAATCGCCAACCGAGCAGCCTTGCCGACGTCGCGTCGGTCGACGAACTCCCAATTGCACTCGTGAGCCTCGCGACCGTACTTGTCAATGAACGAATCAGCATCCGTGATGAACCCCGGCCGCAGAACTGCCACACCGATACCGTGTTCTAGATGAAACTGTTCGGCGATCACTTCCTGACAGATCTTCGTTAAGCCGTATAAACCCGGACTCTGCATGGGCAAATCGAGCGTATGGAAGGTTCCCGTCTTCTGGTGGGCTGCAACCACCGCGATGCTGGAGATCAGCACAATTTTCTTGATCCCCTGCTCAACCGCCGCGAGCAACAGATTGGCCGTACCCTTGACGTTCACGTCGAAGGGTACGGCGGGCGTGTCATACGATCCCGCCTGGATAGATGCCATATGAGCGATGACCAGCGCATCAACTCCGTCGAGCATCCTGTGGCAGTCGTCCAGATCTGTCACGTTGCCGACGAACACTTCGTGAGAGCTGTCGAATTCGACCAAATCCACCAACCTCAGGTCGTGCTTGCCTTCGAAGGCAAGGATCAGCCCCTGCCCGAGGTACCCGGCGGCACCGGTAATCACTGTCTTCATCTTAACACTCCAAATGGCTCCATAATCGGCTATATGCCGCAAATATGTTAGGCTTTTGTTACTTCGGACACTGAATCCAGAATGGTTAACTGCGGTGCCAGCATGATCTTTTGCGGTGTGATGATCTGCCGGCTTTCACCCTGCTCCTGCGCCTCGATCCTTTCGATGATCATCTGCACTGCGACATTGGCCATCTGCTTGATGGGGATGGAAGCTGTCGTCAAAGGCGGGTAGATCGACAGGCAGATTTCCAACCCGTCGAATCCCACCACAGAGATATCCTGCGGCACGCGGATCCCTGACTCCAGTAGCGCCCGGATAACGCTCACCGCCATCGTGTCGTTATAGGCGATGATGGCGGTTGGCTTTTTGCCTCTTTCGAGCAATTCCATGGTGGCATCGTAACCCAGGAGCGGATAGGCCTCCCCGGTGACGATCATTTTTCGATCCAGTTTGCCGAAAAATTCTTTCATGTAGATTTCGTACCCTGACAGTCGTTTTTGTTCTACAACTTTGATCGGCTTAGGACCAATATAGGCAATGCGTTCGTGGCCAAGTTCGTGAAGGTATTGGACAACTTGAGAAACACTTTTGAGATAATCCACGGTGACGATATCCAGCTCAACATCTTCCAGATTATTGCAGAGCACTACCGGGTAGCCATCTTGGAACATCTCTTCCAGGAAACGGATATTATCTACATTTTCATTGGCATAAACAATCAAGCCATCCATCCGCCTGGCGATCATGTTATCAATACCGGCGCGCTCTATTTGGGGATCGTTGCCGCTGCTGTAGAGAAACGTGGTATAGCCATATTTCTCGGCCGCGTTTTGGATATGTTGGCTGAGCTCACTGAAGATCTGCCAACGGATATCGTTGATCACCAACCCGATGGAGCAACTGCGGTCGCTGACCAGGCTGCGGGCCAGCAGGTTTGGACGGTAACCGCGCTTCTTGGCCAGTTCCTGAACTTGCTGGCGCACTCGCTCAGAAATGCGTGAATCATTTTTCAGAGCGCGCGAAACAGTCGAGGGCGACAGATCCAACTCTTTGGCGAGGTCTTTGAGGGTTACTCTCATAATTTCCCTTTACGCATAGGTGTCAGCTAAGCTCCGCACACGTAGCCGTTTCTGCAGTTTTGATAGGGTAAGCGCTTCTTCCAGGGTGATTGTCACATCCTCGACTGATTTTCCAGGCATCAGGTGGAAGAAATTCCTGCTGTAGCGTGCTGAATGATCTTCGATTTCTAACCAAACCCATAAGGCTGGAAGATCGCTTTCAAGCTGGACCTGAAATTGGTGATCATCCATCTCCCGAACGGAAACCTGGATTTGGGGAGTCTGTAATTCAAGGTGTTTCGGACGCCCAAAGAACAGCGTGTTCTCAGTGAGGGATTGATCCTCTTCGAGAAAATCAAGATGCACCATCAAGGCGCGCGGCCCGTGTTGATCGAGATAGCCACCCAAATCTAACTGCTCAACAAAGAAATTCTGCTGAGGCGGCGCGGAGACAGGAATCTGCCCCTTTGCCAGGCACCCACCCCAAACGTCGTACAGCGACCAGGCCACTTCACCAGAGACGGCCTGTCGGCGGTCATTGGTCACATGGATATCAACCATCCCTGTTTCCCAATTTTCCACCCCGGAGATCAGCACCGGCGCGAAGAAATCCCGCGCCATATGATGCAGCGCTTTCCAAATGCCGAAATAATCGATCGAGGACCAACTGGCGACTTGCCAGCAATCGTTGAGCTGCCAATATAAAGCGCCCATGCTGCGCGGCATGCTGCGCCGCCAGTGTTCAACCGCATATTTGATCGCCATACCCTGCAAGATCTGGCTCAGCCACAGGGTCATCTCGAAGGAGGTCGGCAAGCAGAACCAATCCAGCATGTAGTGGATGATGGTGCTGTTGCCGATGCGGCTGCGCTGGTGGTGCTCCATGATATAGCTGGTGATATTGTGATCTTCCGGAGCGGTATAGGTCCCTACAGTGCGCGGCTCGGGAAAAGATTGAAAACCGAATTCACTGCAGAAGCGGTGCTGGCTGGTACGGTACCACTCGAAAGGCTGTAAGCCATGCCAGACATCCCATAGATGGGCATCGCCACAGGTGGGGTTGTTCCAATCGGAACGGTCACCATGGGGGCTGTGGGCGCTGGAAGGCCAGTAATCCCGCTGGGGGTCCAGGCGCTTGACCACCTCGGGCAGCAACTCATCGAACAGCGGGCCGTAATCTTCCCAACTCATAGCAACATCCGTCCAGGTATCTGCGGTCAGGCCTTGCTCCAACTCGTTGTTGCCGCACCACAACGCCAGGCAGGCATGATGCCGGATACGGCGCACATTTTGCTCGGCCTCGACTTTGACATTGGCCATAAAAGCCTCGTCGAAGGTCGGGTAGGTGGCGCAGGCGAAAATGAAATCCTGCCAGATGCACAACCCCAACTCGTCGCACAGGTCATAGAAGACATCTTCCTCATAGATACCCCCGCCCCACACGCGGATCATATTCATGTTGGCCGCGACAGAGTCTTTCAACAGGCGTTCATAATCAGCCGGGGACACCCGTCGGGCAAAAACGTCGGCCGGGATCCAGTTGGCTCCCTTGGCAAAAAATGGCACACCATTGGCTGTGAAGTGAAAGGATTCACCCCACGCATCAGTCGGGCGTTCGAGTTTCAGCGTGCGCAGCCCGATGCGGCGCGCCCAGGTATCGAGAACATTCCCCGCTGCATCGCAGAGTTCAACTTGCAGATCATAAAGCGGCTGCTCGCCCATACCGGCCGGCCACCACAAATTGGGCTGTTCGATTAGAACTTCGGCCTGTGTCATCTGCCCTGAAAAGGATTGCGCAATTTCTTTGACCGTTTTTCCATCAAAAGCAATCGAAATCTTTGCCGACACATCACCTGCATAGACCTGATCGGTCTGCACTACGATCTCTAAGCCCACGCCCTGGTTGTGTTCATGGTCTTGCAACACCAGCACATCGGCCAGACGCGGGCCGTCACTGGCTACTAGCTCGATATCCCGCCAGATGCCGCAGGTGACCAGCATGGGACCCCAATCCCAACCGAAATTGCAGGGTTCTTTGCGCAGCCAGTTGCCGCCTTCCAGTTTGTCATGGGTCCAGGCCGGCAATCGCCTCTGGGCCTGTTTTTCCCTCACATAAGGCATAGCCGCCTGGAAATCTACTCGGATGGTATTCTGCCCTTCGACCAGGTGGGGTTTGACATCGATCTCGTAAGTGCGGAACATGTTCTCGGTCTCGGCGACCTGGGTGTTGTTGATGTGAATCGTCGCCAGGGTATCCAGCCCGTGGCAATTCAAGGAGATGCGTTCGTGCGTCAAGAACTCGTCGGAAACCGTGAATTCTCGTTGATATGACCAATCCGTTTCGCCAATCCACATCAGATCCATTTCGTTATCACGGTAATAAGGATCGGAAATCTTGTCTGCAGCCATTAAATCCAGATGCACGCAGCCTGGGACTGCGGCGGGGATAATTTCATCCTCACCGAGTTTGGATACGTGCCAATCTCCGTTGAGTGTCAGTGTCTTCATGTTGTTTGCCCTATACTGATTTTCGAATATTCGTGGAACCCGACCCTATCCCTTGAGGGCGCCTCCGGTTAGTCCGATACCCATGTAGCGCTGTACCAACAAGGTAAAGACCACAACCGGAACCAGGATTGTCGAGCCAGCAGCATAAAGTCGCCCCCACAAGATGGCCTTGTCGGTGATGAAGTGCAAAATGGATGGCGAAAGGGTTTTGGCGGTGTCGCCGGCCAAGACGCTGGAGAAAAGGAAATCATTCCAGGCGCCCAAAATTAGGAAAACGGCGGTTACAGCCAGACCCGGAGCCGCCAACGGCAACAGGATCTTTACGAAGGCTTCAATGCGTGTACAGCCATCCACCATGGCGGCTTCTTCCAGTTCTGCCGGCAGATCGACAAAGAAACCGTACATCATCCAGATGGTAAAGGGCAGGTTGAAGGTCATATAGGCGATGATCAGGCCCAAATGGGTGTCCAACAAGTGAAGGCTCCGCCAGATGACATAGAGAGGCACCAGGATGACCACCGGGGGAATCAGCCGCGTGATGAGGATTCCTGCCATGATCGTTCGCCGGGCGCGGAATCGACCTCGAGCCAGCGAATAGGCCGCCAGACTCCCAAATAATAACGAGAAAAAGGCCGTGCCTGACGCGATAATCAATGTGTTGGCCAAATAGCGCGGGAATTGCGTCTGACCCTGGCCGGCAGTTTCCTCTTCAACGCCTTCGATTTCTGTGCCGACCTTCAAGCCCCAGACAACTTCGTAATTATGCAGGGTGGGTTTGAACGTCCATTTTACGGGGATAGCAAACACGTCTTGCGGTTCTTTCAGCGATGAGGCAAAAGTCCAGTAAACGGGGAAAAGCGAAAACACCGCCCAAAGGATCAGCACAAAATACTGAAATGCTCGCTTCAGGTAATGCCGCCATTTGCGAAGGAATTGAGGTCGTTGATCGGTTAATCCAACTGAGGTTTGAGTTATTGTAGACATTGCCGGTACCCTCTACATCCTGCGGATGAAATAAATGCAAAAGATCATGGTTATGGCCATCAAAAGAATAGCCACGGCACTGCTGTACCCTACTTGCCAGCCATCGAACATGCGGCCGTAAATATAAAAACTCATCGTCGTGGTAGCGTGACCAGGCCCACCATTCGTAAGGGACATGGCTTTGTCAAACATACGGATCAGGTTGTATAAACGGAAAATAATGACCACAATAAAAACCGGTGTCAGCAGCGGAATGGTCAAAAAGCGCAACTGGTGGAAGAAGTTGGCCCCATCGACTCTGGCGGCTTCGTACATCTCCTGCGGTAATTGAGCCAGCCCGGCGGAGAGCGCCAGCACTACAAAACCGGTCGTATGCCAGACATCGGCAATGATCAGGAAGGCCATCGCCAGATCGGCATTGATCACCCAACCCAGCTTATCGACGCCGATCAGGCCCAAAAGGTAATTGAGCACCCCGTAATCGTAATTCCCCATTACCCTCCAAACCACCCCGATCACAATGGGCGTCATCATCAAGGGGATGGCAGACACCGTGCGGAAGAATCCGCGCAGGACATCTAAATCGTGAAGGATCAGCGCGATGGCAAACCCGATGATGAGTTCCAGGGCGAGCGCCCAAAAGGTGAAGACTAGCGTCACACGTATGCTGGAAAGAACCTGCGGGTCGCTGAGAATTTTGATGTAATTTCGTAAACCGACAAAGCGCGGCGGCATGATGAGATTGTAGGACGTCAGGCTCAGGTAGATGCTGTAGAGCAGCGGGTA
>CAZVPR010000130.1:0-12214 GCA_964629085.1 uncultured Anaerolineales bacterium | reverse complement strand
TGCAGTTCTGGTATCCGGCCCAAATGACACCGAAAATGAAAATCGCGCCCTGGATGGACAATGTCGATATCATTGGCCCAGCAATCGCAGGATATTTGGGATTGCCAGATTTTTTTCTCAACCACATCGAATATTCGCAAAGTCATGCTTATACAAATGCGGTATTAGCATCAAACAAAGATGATTTTCCTTTATTAGTATTCTCTCATGGCTGGAATGGTTTCCGGGCTCAGAACAGCTATCAAATGGAAGAGTTGGCCAGCTATGGTTATGTGATCGCGGCACCAGATCATGCCTATGGGTCGGTGGTTTCCGTGTACCCTGACGGACAAGTGGCGTTGAATAACCCCGAAGCATTGCCTCACAATCAAGGTTTGTCCGCTGGAGAGTATCAGACAATCGCCAACCTACTGGTCGATCAATGGGCTGGTGATTTGAGTTTTATCCTCGATCGACTGGCGATTGATTATTCCGGAATTTTGTTGGGCATGTTCTCCGGACGTCTTGATCTGGACAATATCGGGGCCCTGGGACATTCCACCGGCGGCGGCGCCATTGTAGAATTCTGTGCTCGGGATGCACGCTGCGCTGCCGGAATGGGTATGGATACATACATGAAGCCAGTTTCAGAAGCGGTGATCTCCGAAGGGCTCGAGCAACCCTTTTTGTATATGTTCAGTGAGGAATGGCCGGAAGCAGATAATTTACTCTTGTTTGATGAGTTATACGATAATTCGAGTAGCTCCAGGTATATGATTACAATTGAGGGTACTGCTCACTATGATTTTACAGACCTGCCCGCCTTCAGTCCACTGGCACCTGCCCTGGGCTTAAAAGGCCCCCTAAACGGAGATCGTGTCCTCGAAATTATCAACCGGTATTCATTGGCCTTCTTCGATCAGTATTTGCGGGGTAATAATTCTGTCTTGTTAGCTGGGTCATCTGAAAAATACCCCGAAGTGGAATTTGGAATGAAATGGTAACTCAGTAACCCGTCTCATAAAAAATCATAGATAGGGTATCATTGCGCAGGCGTCGCTCTGCGTCCCCGAAGGGGAAGCCTGAAGCAAACTTCACTTAACAGTGGAGACTGCCACGACTGGGCCTAAGCCCGCCGTGGCGTGCGAGTACGCCGCAGGCGCACTAAGTTTAGTTATTTGTGAGAGGGACTACTAAGGATTTGACACGATGTCCTTAGTCACAATTTGATATCATCCACCGCTCAAGTACATTGAACATTTTTTTCATCTCTAGGGGCTTGGTGAGATAATCATTCATCCCTGCTTGTAGACAACGTTCTCGATCTCCCTTCAGGGCGTGGGCTGTCATGGCTATTATTGGAATATGAGTTCGACCTGATTCCCACTTACGAATTTGTTTTGTGGCTTCAATACCATCCATCTCAGGCATTTGCACATCCATCAAAACTATAGTATACAGCCCTTTTTTCACCATCTCGAAAGCTTGCAAACCATTATTTGCAACATCAACGGAATAGCCAGCTTTCTGTAATACCGCAACGGCCACCTTTTGGTTTACCAGATTGTCTTCGACCAGCAATATGAGACACTCCTTGCGTCTTTGTTCAGATAATAGATGTCTGGTAACAATCTGATCGTCATTCTCCTGGAGCTGTTCTTTACTCAGAACTGTTACTAATGTGTCCCGGAGCATATTTAACTTTACCGGTTTTATCAAATAGCCAGCACATCCTATCGCCTGCAAACGCATGGCATCACCACGATGACCCATGGACGTTAACACAACGATGGCAACATCATCACCAGCAGGGTCAGCTTTGATTTCTCGCGCAACTTGCTCACCATCCATTTCTGGCATTTGCATGTCCAGTAAAATCAATCGATAGGGATCACCATTCTCATATGCTTTACGGATCGCCGTCAAAGCTTGTTGACCGCTGGAAGTCATATCAATGCGACAACCAAAACTCTCCATCATTTTCGCCAACACAACGCGATTTGTGGAATTGTCATCAACCCCCAAAACATGAACATTTTTCAAATCCATGGAATGAACCGGCAACTCACTTGCGACTGTTTTTTCAGATTGTTTTTTGAATGGTAATTCGAACCAAAAGGTTGAACCCGCTCCAGGAGTGCTATCTAATCCAATCTCCCCATCGAGGGCTTCGATCAACTGTTTAGAAATCGTTAACCCCAAGCCTGATCCCCCAAAGCGTCTTGTGGTTGAACCATCCGCCTGAGTAAAGCGATCGAATATTTCATCCTGCACTTCCTGCGTGATGCCAATTCCCGTGTCTTGTACGGAAAACCGACAAGTACAATGAGTTTGCGTTTGTGAAACTAAACTCACATCGATGAGAATCTCTCCTTGGTCAGTGAATTTGATTGCATTGCCCGTCAAATTGACGAGGATCTGCCGCAATCTACCTGGATCACCGCGCAAACTAGTTGGCAAATCTGGATAAATGGAACATATAATTTCAATGCCCTTCTCTTCAGCAGGGCGGGCGAACGCAAGTGCAACATCTTCAACAGTATTGCGCAAATCAAAGTCGATGGTCTCAATTTCCAGCTTGCCAGCCTCGATTTTTGAAAAATCGAGAATATCATTGAGTAATATTAATAACGCTTCTGCGCTCTTCAGAGATACATTGAGGAATTCACGTTGCTCATCATTCAAGGGTGTATCTAAAGCTAACTCTAACATGCCAATCACCCCGTTCATCGGGGTACGAATTTCATGGCTCATATTGGCCAGAAAATCGCTCTTGGCTTGGTTGGCCTGTTCTGCAGCCTGAACTAATTGCACTCCTTTCAGCGCGCCACTCAAGCTTTCGCGCAAACCGATGTGCATATCCAATTGATCTAGCGATTGTCCCAAACCTAAAACCACAAATCCAAAGCATTCATCCCGAAAATGAAGCGATTCCACTACTAGAGATGGAGCCGTTTTGTTTTCCAATAAATGATCAATCAAGGCCTTTGGAGATGAAAATAATTCTTCGCCATCATCAAGCTCAACCCGTTGGCCGTGTTCATATTTCAATTTTAGCTTGATTTTTCCAGCGATATTTTCGGAGTTTTCGTATATTGCCAGATAACAATCAAATATATCTAATTGAGGTAAAGCCTCCACCAAAACATTCGAAATCTCATCAAAATTAAAAGTGGTGATCAAATCCCGTGTGATCCACCGGAAAAGATTGTCTTCAACTTCTCGCCGAACACGATGAACTACTTTTGTCTGAGATAAGCGTTCCGTAAGTAACAAATACCCGGCCTGCCATAATGATTCGGAGTTGATTAAATCGTCGTGATTTTTTCGGAACTCAGGCAATAATTGCCTCCTCAAAGAGGAAAGCAACTTCAACCAATCCGATGATCGATCCGGTGGGAGCTGAATACTGCCAACTAAATCTTCTAATTCAGCTAAAAATAAACTTCCGGTGGGATGAACATTTAAGTTCAAATCTGACCGAAATGCCTTCAGCAGCGACCTTTTTTGATTTATCAGAGCCGGGTAAATTTCAGGCATCCCAAGCTCTGATCTCTCGAAAGAATGGTCAATTTTCCCACCCACATCCTGCCAGAGTATGGACTCAAGAATAGGTGAAGAAATGCAACCACAAGATCGGCGGTAAACTGGCTCAGTTTCAAGGTGAGCAATTTCTGGAACACTATTTCCATTAATCTGGTCCAGCAAAAGCTCAACACTTTTATAGGCTTGCTGATAGATTGGTTGCCGAACAGTCGTCAAGGATGGAGAAATGGCTGCAGCATCGTCTGTGTCGTCAAATCCAGTCACCGCCAATTCATGGGGAACACCGATGCCACGCTTGCCTAAGCCGTCCAAAACTCCAAAGGCCATGTTGTCATTGGCTGCCACAATCGCATCAACCTTTTCCTTATGCTCATCCCACAAAACAGCTACAGCTTCCTCTCCACTGGCATATTGGAAATCTCCCGGTATTACTAAGTTTGGATCAAAGGGAATATCAAATTCGGCCAAAACATCGCAATATGCTTGAAGGCGTTCTTCAGCATCCAAATTATGCTTTGGCCCACCAACAAAAGCTAAATGCCGGCAATCATGTTTTTCGATCAAATGACGAATAACTTGTCTTATCCCAGCAGAATTATTAAGAATGATGCTTGGTGCTTCATATCCGATTTTTCCTAACACCCTAATTGGCAAAGGATGGAAACTATCGATGAATTGTTTCTGTTTTTCCTTCTTAACATGATTGAACAATGTACTTGTTAATATGACTCCATCTACGTTCTCTTCCCCCACCCAATCATAGAGTACATTTGCGTACCTGAAATTTATACGGGGCGTTCGAAGTTCTGAACCACAAACTATGAGCAGATTTATAGAGTGGTCCCTGGCCGCCTGTGTGACAGCAGAAATAATCGAAGACTGGTAGTATGTTCCGTATGTTTCGTTAATTAATAGGGCAATTGTGGGAAAAGATTGTTTACTCATGACTTGTCGATCTTGCCTGGGGAATACCGATAATACTAATATTGGATAAAGTTAATACCTGTTGGAGTTACGCAGTTCGCGTCCTGCCCTTACAAGATGCGAACTGTGTAACTCCTGACCTGATTATATCTGATATCCTAAATTTTCATTGAAACCCTAATTTTTAGGTCGTATGCATAATCAGTTTCTCCTGCGGTAAAATTCTTAAAATAATACAACCTCAATGGGAGAACCTTTAAAAATCCTATGACCTTTGACTTTGACACCCTTCCCGATCGCCGTAACACCGAAAGCACTAAGTGGAGTTTATACGATGAAGATGTACTCCCCATGTGGGTAGCCGATATGGATTTCCGCTCTCCAAAACCGGTCATTCAGGCCATGCAAAAACGCGTCGATCACGGTGTTTTTGGCTACCCTATGCCCCAGGATAAACTCTTTGAAGTGACCGCCAACTGGTTGGAACGACGTCATGGCTGGTCGGTGAACCCCGAGCATTTGATTTTTATCCCAGGGGTTGTAACTGGTTTCAACCTGGCGAGCCACGCAGTGGCTCAACCTGGGGATGGCGTCCTGGTACAGACCCCTACCTATGGACCCTTCCTGAAAGTTGCTGACAATGTAAATCTCGAACAGCATGAGATGGAACTCTTCCTCGGTAACAATGGACAATATGAAATCGATCTGGAGGCATTTGAGGCAGCCATCACAGAACACACGCGCATCTTCATGCTTTGCAACCCCCAGAACCCTACTGGGCGTGTCTTCCGCAAAGAAGAGTTAGAAGCCATGGCCGAAATCTGCCTGCGCAACAATGTGATTATTTGCGCCGATGAGATCCATCATGATCTGGTCTACAAGCCCAATAAACACATTCCATTTGCCACCCTTACCCCCGAAATTGCCGACAACACCATTACGCTGCTGGCCCCCAGCAAAACCTTCAATATCGCCGGGCTAGAAGCATCGGTGGCGGTGATCGAAAATGACGACCTGCGTCAGAAATTTGATAGCGCTCGACAGGGGCTGGTTGGCTGGGTCAATCTCTTGGGGCAGGTTGCTTTGCAGGCATCCTATGAACATGGCGAAGCCTGGCTCGATGCCATGCTTGAGTATTTGCAAGCCAACCGTGATTACGTCTACGAATACGTCAATCAGCACCTTTCTGGAATTTCGATGGTCAAACCGGAGGGCACCTATCTGGCCTGGTTGGATTGCCGAGAAGCAGGCATTGAAGGTAAACCCAACGAATTTTTCCTGGAGAAGTCCAAAGTAGCTATGAACGACGGCGGCTGGTTCGGTCGTGGCGGCGAAGGGCACGTACGCTTCAATTTTGGTTGTCCACGCTCACAAATCGAGGAAGCCTTAGAAAAGATAAAAATCGCACTGGAGGTTTTATAAGGAAACCAGGAATGCATGAAAAAGAGAATTGATCTAGGTTCCCTGAGTTTTTCATAGGAATATTATCTACAGATCTATCCTTAGGAGGAAGCACCATGATTCAATACTTCGCCAAAGACTGGAACGGAGAGCCCTTCCATCTGTTCGGCACCGGTCACCTGATTGCGATAGCTGCACTTCTGGTCATCAATCTATCCTTCATCTGGTTGCGGAAAAGCGACAATGAACAGCTCAAAACCCGGGTGCGCTATGCCATCGCAATTATCCTGCTGATCAGCGAAAGTTCATGGCACATCTGGAATATTGCCACGGGGCAATGGAGCATTCAAAAGCATCTGCCTTTCCATATTTGCTCGGTACTGATCTGGCTAGGAATTTATATGCTCTTTACCAAGAGTTATGCCATCTATGAGTTTGTCTATTTCCTGGGGGTTGGCGGCGCGCTGCAAGCCGTGATCACACCAGAAGCGGGCATTTATGGATTCCCCCATTATCGTGTCTTCCAAACCCTGTTCTCCCATGGAACTTTGGTCACCGCGGGGATATTCATGACCATAGTAGTGGGATTTCGCCCCTACTGGTCATCTTTCAAACGGGTGTTCATCTGGACGAATATCTATATGGTTTTGGTAACCATCATCAACCTGTTAATCAATAGCAATTATCTCTATACTTTGCACAAACCAGACACAGCCAGCCTGATGGATGTACTTGGTCCCTGGCCCTGGTACCTGCTCTCACTGGAAGTAGTCGGGCTGATTGTCTGTTTCATCCTGTATTTGCCCTTCCTGATTGGTGATCAACGAAAAAAGAGAGTCACAAGTGCCTGATAATAAATGAGCCAGTTTTTCGCCATCAATGCCCCTCTGGGCGAATTTGTGCTTTTCGGTGCTGTGCATTGGATAATGTTAGGTTCTGTTTTAGCCATCCAATTGTCTCTAATCTTTGCGCGGCAAGCAGTCAATGAAAACATGCGCCGCAACTTGCGATATTCATTAGCGGGAATTTTGGCCATCAACGAAATAGGTTTTCACGTCTGGTTGATCCTGACCGATCAATGGGATCATCAATGGCACCTCCCGCTGCACCTGTGTTCGATCTTCGTCTGGTTGAGCATCATCATGCTGATTTGGAAAGTTTACCCCCTATTTGAAATCGCCTATCTCCTGGGAATCGCGGGCGCTATCCAACCACTGCTCACAACCGAGGTCGGAGTCTATGGATTTCCTCATTTCTATGCCTTCCAAATTTTCATTTCCCATGGCGGTATCATCACAGCAGCGGTATTCATGGCTACATTCGAGAATTTCCGCCCAACCTGGGCTTCGATCCGAGGAATGTTCCTGTGGGGCAATTTGTATATGTTGTTCGTTACCATCGTCAATTTGATCCTTGGCAGCAACTATATGTATACGCTTCATAAACCTCATATCCCCACACTTTTGGATTCTATAGGACCCTGGCCCTGGTATATACTTTCCTTAGAAATCTTGGCGCTGATTTTCAGCATGCTCCTTTATCTGCCCTTCTGGCTCCATGATCGTTACAATCCAAATACCTAATCCCCAATACCTAAACAATGACCCAAAACAATACCTTCTCCCTCGGATACCACCGCCCCGTCTACCTTTGGGGTGGTCCTGGTACGATCCGCATGAATCAATTGAAATTCATGAACGCGCCTGTCGACGAGCAAGTTCACCATGAATGTCACACCCCCGTCGGCGCGCAGCGCATGCTCGAGGCTGGTTTTAACTGGGCTTACCTGATGTACAACTGGGGCTTTCCCCCTGAAGTAGAAAAAGTCGATTGGGAAGATTTCGCCAAAGCTGTGAAAATCTATCAGCAAGCTGGAATCAAAACCTTCGGTTATGTGCAGACTTCCAATTGCGCATATGCTGGCAGTTTCAAAGATAAAGATTGGTACACCCTGGATCCGCGGGGGCGCCATATTTACTATTACACCGGGCGCTACATGACATGCTGGCTGCACCCCGAATGGATCAGCCAACTCAAAGAGATCATTAGCGGAATTGTAGAAGCCGGCTCGGATGGTGTCTTTTTCGATAATCCCTGGATGGGCGGTCAACCGGTGCATTTCGGCGGCACCTGGTCTGGGCCGGCGGGATGTTACTGCGAACGCTGCCAAAATGCATTTCACGAGGCATCTGGTTTAGAAATCCCAACTCAAATCGATCCCCGCGATGACAAAACTAGTCGGCAATACCTCACCTGGCGGGCGGACATCGTTACACAAACCATACAGAATCTATCGGACCATGCGCGCGCTATCAACCATGGTGTGGTTATCAGTGCTAACGATTATGATGCCGTGATGCAACCCAGCTACATAACGCATGGCATCGATTTGCGCGCATTGTCTTTAGTGCAGGATATGATCATGATCGAGGATTTTTGCCTGCCGCGTTGGGAGCCGGGCGATACACCTGAGCTGGTCAATAACGCCATCACCATCCGCACCGCTTTGGCTCTGCTCGGGGATACCCCATTGAGTGTGGACCCTTATGATGAGGGAATCGGCTTCGATGATGTCTATCCGCCGCGTCGTTTGCAGCAAGGCATCTGCGAAGCCGCTGCCTGCGGTGTACCCATGGTCGTCAAGGGGACGGAATACGTTGATGAAAAAGGGGTGTTCACTCTGTTGACGGCAGAAAAATATGCCCCTCAACGGGAAGCCGTCAAGGAGATTCATCAGTGGTTAGCAGAAAACGCTGCCTTATATGAAGAAAGAAAAAACGAAGCTCGAGTGGGGCTGCTGTATCCGGAGGAGGGGATTCGCTTCCAATGGAACAAACTGGCTCCCCTCTATTTCGGCGTTGCTCAAACCCTGACCAATGCCAAAATCCCCTGGCAGGTAGTTACAGCCAATGATGACTGGTCTGGTCTGGAGGCAATCTTCACCTTCGAGGAAACAGAAACACCCCAAATGGCGATCCGCACCATCCATGTTCCAGATCTCCCGAGTTGGAATTTCCCAGCAGATACTTTTTTGGCAAAGAATCGCGCAATCCTATACGCAGTTTTTGGCGTATTGAGCTGGTACTATCGGGCTTATTTCCGCTATCGATGGGCGCGCGCCCTCACTGATGGATTGGGCATCACCCAATGGTTTTTGCAATCGCCCCATTTCCGCCTGCCATCCGAATCTGCTCAACAAACTGTATTGGATAAGATTGATGACTTGACCATGGGTTTCCAAATTTCCTCACCAGCACCCCTGTTGATGGAAACCTGGCGCAAAGGGGAAACACTGCAAATCCATTTGGTGAATTATGCCCAAGAACTTCAAAGTGTGTCCCTGGATTTCACAAAATCGGTAAAGGGCCGTGTTTTGACGCCAAATCAGGATTCTCGAGAATTTCAAGCCGAATCACTCCAAATTGAGGTGGATGTTTATTCGATCATCCTGATCTGATAGAGAAAAAGGAAGGATAAAATGAGAATTTCCAGTTGTTTGATCCCACTAATATTAGTTTCTATATTGGTTACGGCATGTTCACCAACACAATTCGCAGAAACCGAACCGGCTCAAATAAGTCCTTCCCTCACCAAAACTTTTACGCCGATTCCCCCCACGCCAACACCTGCGTTACCGCCAATCAACACTGCGCTGATTCCCAGCGGCTTTCTGTGGGTAGACCCAAATACGGATATCGTCATTCTGTCAAATCGTGAAGGTGAACGGCTCGATGAGGTTCAAATCCCAGAGTATTGGGTCGGCCAAACGGGGGCGCGGCTGATCCATGCCACTGGCAGTGTGACGGAAAATCTCGATACTACCATTTTTTATTTTCCCACCCGGCAATCCTATGTCACCAGTTTCGATGGGCAAAAACTCGATTATCTAGTATTCCCACCCTCAGATAAAAGAGTAGATGATGTCCACTTCTTCGGGGCACCGGGCAATCCTGTGATGGCCTTGAGTCTGTATGACATCAACAGCCTGATAAAATTCGATGAATCTCGGCAAAAACCTACTGTAGAAGGCACTACCGAATCAACCTCCGAGCCAGTGGGCATTGAAAGCTGGCTTTATGCCTATGCGCCCGGTGGGGCTCCAGTATTTGAAACTGTATACTCACGCGCGGAAGATGGCAGAGCGCTGCGTCCTGTGGCCCTTGCGCACGAAGAAAACCAAATCACTGGCCTCTGGTACACGCTCGAAATGAAGGCCAGCATGATGATGGGGCCTATCTTTTTCAAGGGATATCCCAGCTTGCATTATCTGGATATAAGCAGCGGGCAAAGTCAAGAAATTATCCCATTTGGAGAAGGCAGAATTCTGGCAATTTCTCCTGATACAACCCTGGTTGCTGTCGCAGATTTTTCGGAGGATGGTGCGCCAAATATCAATGTCGCGAATTCGCAAACAGGTGAACGGATCAAAATCTTCGAAGATCTAGACAATTTCGATGGCTTCATCAGGGGTAAAGCTGGCAGCGTCTACTTCTCGCCATCCAATCATTATCTCGCCTGGGCAAACTTTGCCATGGATGAAGCGATAGCCATTGATCGAATAGAAGTCGCTTCGTTAGTTGATCAGGCAGTTCAAACCTTTACCAACGTTGATTTGAATTCGAAATTTTCGAAACGGGATTATCATACATTTTTCCTGACTGCCTGGCTGGACGATGAGACCGTGCTACTCGAAGCTAAATATGAAGGTGGCACTGACTTAATCAGCATGCGCTTTGATGGCAGCAATTGGAAACATCTGGCAGAAGGTCCGTATTTAGGGTTGACATTTCCCTGAATATCCAGCATGATTCAATTACTTAACGGTAATTCAATACCAGGAGAGAATCATGAGCGAGAATGAAGATGAAAATAAATATAAGGATTGGTTGACAAACAATTTTTCCGAAATGATTGCTGCGCTTGATCTCGATGATAGACAAAAATTAATCATCAAAAATCGTTGGCTTGACCAGGTTTCCTGGATGGAAAACAAATCAACCAGGTCAAGAAATCGATACAACTGGTTACGCTTGATAGCCATCATCGGCGGCGTGATCGTACCGGCACTTATTGGCCTCAACCTGGATGGCAACATCAGTGAAGTTGTCAGCTGGGTAGTACTTGTCATCAGTCTATCCGTCGCCATAACCAGCGCCATCGAAGAGTTTTTCAAATATGGAGAAAAATATCTTCATTATCGCAAAACTGTTGAGATTTTAAAGAGCGAAGGATGGTTGTATTTCCAGCTAAGCGGCAAATACAACCGTTACAAAACGCACACCGACGCTTTCAAGAAATTTACCGGACACGTCGAAGAAATTCTACAAGCTGATGTGAAAGAATATATCGACAAAGTATCTGAAGATCAAACAGATGAGGGCGATGAGGAGGAAGTTAGTTAACTCGCGCCTTATCAAAGACAAAAGACCGCAGGGAATCAAGTGATTGATTTCCTGCGGTCTTTTTGTTTTCCGAAGTTTAGTTTTACTCTTTTTGGTACGTCACCTGTCCCTCAACGGCATCATCCCAGGGAAATGCTTCGAAAGGTTTCGCCGCTTCACGGATAGCAGGATCGTCAGAATAGCGTCCGCGAAATTCTTCCGGGAGTTCTTCGGCAATTTTTTCCATGATGTTATGGCCGATCTGATCAAGTTGATCGCGGCGGTCGCGTCCGCGGCCTTTGATTTCGAAAGGGCCGAAAGTTTTGCCAATATTGATCTTGATCACAGGCCGATTGAGGATACGTAAGGGAAACAGATTTTCCAACCCAACAATCCCAACAGGCAATATCGGAACCTGGCTACGCGAAGCAACATAGGCTACTCCAGGTCTCGGTGGGCGCAAGACCTGGGCCCAGGCACCTCCCTCGGGGAAGACATTCAAAACTCCACCTGTCTTGAGCCATTTTTCAGCCTGGCGTAATGCCTCCGTTGATCCTGTGCCCCGGTGAACCCAGAAACAGCCCCACAATTTTGGGAACAAGGCTGCCCATCCGGGCGCAAATCCGGCCACGGCTCCAGCGATAAAATTCGTCCGCCAGGGTGTAATGCGAACCAGGACCACCGGATCTGCATAGCTGAAATGATTGGCCACCAGGATATAAGGCCCCTTTTTTGGCTGGTTCTCTTTTCCAGTGATTTCGAGTTTAGTAAAAATGCTCAGTGCCAGAAAAATCAGGGATTTAAACACCAGTCGGATCAGGCCGCGTTTGGGGAAATTGGTTTTGGTCATTGTTGCTACCTTTGATGTTAGAAGTCAAAATTGTGAGGTAGTTTACCGCGAAGCACGCCGAGTGCGCAAAGCCAATTTATTGGTTCTTTGGGAACTTCCGTGGCGACCCCTAGATATGGGGGTAGAATAAGCC
>CAZVPR010000129.1:0-12315 GCA_964629085.1 uncultured Anaerolineales bacterium | reverse complement strand
GGTAACGGGCGATCTTCTTGACACCGCCATCGTAGACCATGAACTGGTAGGTCAGTTCCAATAATCGTGCAGGGTCGAGCAGACTAACGATGGCGCGGTCCTGTTCGGTAGGCAGGCGCTCGGTTTTTTCCTCGAAGTCACGACGTACCCAATGGGCATGATCGCGCCAACCGTAGAACGTAGGGGCAAGGTCTGCTCCCAGAGCAGTACCAACTAATTTAGCCACGCGCTCCTCATGAAGGACGTCCTGCTCTTCCCGCCAATTAGACCAGAATTTCTTAGGGGTGCAGGTAGTCCCAAAAGCGGCATGATTGGTTGAAAGAGCCAGCAAGATCTGGGAGTAGGCGAAGAGATGGCGGACCTGGCCTTCCTTCTGGTTGCGCAGGTGCTGGCTGATGGCTTCTTCGTACGGCAGGCCGCCCTCCTCAACTTTCAGGTCGGGGCGTTTGCATTCGATGACCGCCAGGGGCAGGCCGTTGACGAAGCAGACCAGGTCGGGGCGGCGGGTTTGGTGGGAGCGCTCGCGTTCGACGACGAATTCTTCGGCCACGTGGTAGACGTTGTTCTCGGGGTGCTGCCAGTCGATGTAGTGCAGTGAGTAGTGGCGGGTGTCGCCGGCGATGGTCTGGGGTAGGGAGATGCCCAGGGTGATGGTTTCGTAGATGCGTTCGTTGACACGCGTCAGACCGTCAGCCAAGGGAGTGTCGGAGACCCGGCGCAGGGCTTCGTTGATGGCATTCTCGCTGAAGGCATGCTGTTGGCCTTTGTATTCAAAATGGTTGTTGTCCCGTAGCCACTCAGCCAGGATTTCGGTAAGGACAACCTGGCGCAAACTCCCCTCGCGCAGCTCTAACGCCTGATCGGGGGTCAGGTATTGGTAGCCCAGATTAACCAGCAGTTGGGCGGCGGGGATTTGGGAGATCAGTTCTTCGCGGTATGATGGGTTGGACATTTTCTATTCCCCTTCTTCGTCAATATCCAAATACATCAATTCATAGGGGACGCGTTTGACCAATACTTGATATTCAATCAGTAATTCAACCAGTTGCTGCCCATTGACCAAGGCCACAGGGATAGCATCGGCGCGATCGGCTTCTTTTCTAGCGCCCTTGCTGAAATCGCTTGTGGTAATGATCATGCCTTGTTCATGCGCCCCCAGGCTACCACGAACTTGCTGCACAACTGGAGATTGCACGTTGTTTTTCCATTTTTTTGCCTGTACTGCCATTTTGGTGCGGACCACATCACTCACCACCAATGTGCCGCGCACATCAATGCCTTTATCTCCACCATGGCTGGTGACATCGATCTCTTCAAAGCCCATTTCTCCTAAGAGACGGCCAACCAGTTGCTCAAATTCTTCAGGTGATAAATCCATTACTTTGTACAGGAGTTTTTTCTGGACTTCGCGGTTGTGCTGTTCAATCTGATATGCCAGACCTTCGCCCATCCATTTGCGCAGCCCAACCACTCCTTGCCCATAACGGACGAAGCGCGGGGTTTCACCGCGGGCAGTAAAACGCTTGATCTCATTCAGGATCATGGCGTACAAGGTGGCTTCAGGCGTTTGCCCCTGGGTGTTGACCAGATCCAGTTCCAGAATACGTTCCGTGATTTCGCGGTAATGCATGGGGCTTTTTTCGGCGTAATTTTCCAGCATCAGTTCAGCAGCATCGGTGAAACTGTATTTTTGGCTGGCATCATCTGCCTGTCTTTGGATGGACTTTTCACTAATAATATGTTCTTCCAGACCCCATTCCCGCAAGGCGAATACCCCAGGCTCTGTGCGCATAAAGCGGGAGCGTACACCAAATTTTCGAATATCGACTGCCAGACGGGCATTGATGGTGGCATCTGGGGTTTTGCCTTCAGTTGGCCACAATTCTTGTGCCAGAATGCGCTCGGTGATGTTGCGATAATGCAATGGTTCTGCGGCTTCCTGCAAAATTTTCTCGGTAGCATCTAGTGAATCCATAATCCCTCTTCTAAACACTGACTCGTACCTGACCCGTCAGTAGGCACTGCATGAGACCTTTTTTCTGCTGTTTTAGAAATTCAAGTTTTTGCATATGAGTGTCAACTTCAACATTACATAACGTCAAAACTGAGGATATTCTTCGTTGTTCAGATAGTGACGGAATCATTATGGGGAGTTTCCGTAAATCACCCAAACTGATACGTTGTCTAGTCGACCCAACACTATGGCGGATCGCATTCTTTCTAAATTCAAAACCATTGATGGTTTCGAGAACGAAATTAGTGTCAAAACATTCTTTGTCAACTTCAACTCTTATTCCATCCGATGCCATCAGGTAGCGTTTCTCATCCCTGGGAACTATCGTTGCTCTAGCGACTGGATCACCCATTTTCGAAAGGATAATGTCGCCGGGGAAAATGTTACATGAAATCAATTCATTGGCCTTTTCTTCCGAAGTGAATATCTTGTGCTCATCTAGAAATTCACCATCACCAATGTTTTGCAATTGAATAATTCTCACACCGGTTGTTGTGTAAGATTCCGCTTTCAAATTAGATCCAAATGGACCACCAGTAAAACTATACCTATTTTTTGAAGCTATTTGTTCAAGTCGAAATTCTTGCCACTTCCCATCAAACCCCGGAAAGCGGACTTCCCCCGTCAGCAATCGCTGCATGAGACCCTTTTTGCGCGCCTGTATGGCAGTAATGAGCTGCTCGGTCTTGGCGATGGCTTCGTCCCAGGTGCTGAGGATCTCGGCGATTTCGCGTTGTTCGGGGAGGGGTGGTAAGAAAATCTTCCCTCGACGAATATCCTTGGTGCTGAAATTTGCTTGGACACCCGCAGTAGATGCAGCCTTTGAATATTTTCTCCAATAAAAGAAATTCGAGTAATATGCTAGAAATTTTTTCGAAACTGCTTCTGGCTTTGTTATTAGTAATCCAACGCGCTGATTCAATAGAAATGGACCTGGTAGATTTATCATTGCCATTCGTCCAATAAGATTCTTCGCAGGAGTAACATCAGTCATAGCGATAATTAGATCAGATTCTTGAAGATGATATCTAGATAGTTTTTCGCTGTCTGATTCATCCCAGAATCGTGCTTTATGAAAATCAAAATCAAATCGACCATCCAAATTAATATTCGCCATTGTCACAATAGGCATTCCACTTTTTGCATATTGACTTGCAGGAAAACCATATCCATTTTGAAAATGCTCAATGACGTCATCAACTCTAACTTCTTGCCATCCTTCTGGAAGAAAATCAACACTTCTAGTCATTTACCCCTAACTCCTGTAAGTATCTCGCCATCTTTGTCTCAATATCAGTAAGTTCTTGTTTTATCTTTCCAATTTCCGCATTTACCGCTGCCATATCTACGGGTGGTTCCGGCTCGTAGGTGTCCACGTAGCGGGGGATGTTGAGATTGAAATCGTTCTCTTTGATCTCGTCGAAATCCGCTAAGTAAGCGAACTTGTCGACCGTCTCCCTATCCTGGTAGGCTTCGAGGATTTTGTCGGTATCCTTCTCTCGCAGGCGGTTCTGGGCTGTGCCAGGTTCGAAAGCCTTGCTGGCATCGATGAAAAATACGGTGTTGTCAGGTTTATTGCGCTTGAAAACCAAGATCGCCACCGGGATACTCGTGCCATAAAATAGGTTAGGTGCTAGGCCAATGACGGCATCCAATAAATTCTCTTCGATTAGTTGTTTGCGAATCTTTCCTTCTGCTCCAGATCTAAATAGCACGCCATGTGGCACGACCACGGCGACGCGCCCGTTCTGGCTGGGTTCCAGGTAGGTCGATTCGACCATGTGGGTCAGGAAGGCATAGTCGCCCTTGCTCTTGGGCGGTAGGCCACGCCAGAAACGTTTGAATTGATCCGCACTGGCTTCTTCCTGGCCCCATTTATCCAGCGAGAAGGGTGGGTTGGCAGTGACCACGTTGAAGCGCATCAGGTTGTCGCCTTCGCGGTGCAGTGGATTGCGGATGGTGTCGCCCCACTCAATACGGGGCTGGTTAACATCGTGCAGGAACATATTCATCATGGCCAGCGCCCAGGTGCTGCCGTTGCTCTCCTGACCGTAGAGGGCGTAGTCTTCGCTGCCGACTTCCTCTGCACACTTGATCAGCAGCGAACCGGAGCCGCATGTAGGATCGTATATGCGCTCTCCAGGTTGGGGATCGAGCAACTTGGCCAGCAGGCGAGAGACTTCGGGCGGGGTGTAGAACTCGCCGGCTTTCTTGCCGGCACCAGCGGCGAACTTGCCTATCAGGTATTCGTAGGCGTTGCCGATCACGTCCATGCCGTTGATGCGGCTGGGACGCATGTCCAGGCGCGGGTCGTGGAAATCGGTCAGCAGGTTCTTTAGGCGTTCGTTGCGCTGCCTGGTCTGTCCCAATGCAGCTTCGGAGTTGAAGCTGATATTACGGAAAACTCCCTGCAGCTTCTCGACATTGGCCTCTTCAATGGCGGCTAAGGCAATGTCAATGATCTCGCCCAGGTTGGTCTCGTTGCGCTGCTCGTAAAGTGTGTAAAAGTCGGCGCCTTCGGGTAAGCGGAACTTCTCGCGGTCCATGCGGCGGCGCAGGCGCTCTTCGTCTTCACCGTAGCGCTGCTTATACTGCTCATAGCGATCCAGCCAGACATCGGAGATGTACTTGACGAACAACATCACCAGGATGTAGTTCTTGTATTCGGATGGATCCACGGTGCCGCGGAATGTATCGCAGGCTTTCCAGAGGATGGCGTTGATTTCTTCTTGGGAGATTTGGGAAGGGTTTGTCATACAAATCCTTGTGAAATATCGATTTCAATTTCTAATTAGATCGTTTAGGTCATCAAAATAAATCATCCGAGTTCCAGGTTTTGCTATGGCATCATTTCCACCAAAAGAAATAATTTCATAAGGGATTTGAATTTCCCCTGCAAGAAATCGCTCGAACTTTTCAGTAGCTGAACGGTTGCTAGAAGGTCCTTGCAGAAAATCCCAAACAGAATATCCTAATTTTCTGTGATTCGAATACCATTTTCTGTTTATTTCTGCGAGGTCACGAACTGCGAAAGATCTAGGTTCTGGTAAATTAGATAACCATTGGATGAGACCAATTAAATTAAAACTGTTCAAGTTCCAATGGTTACCAAAATCTTTTAATATTTCCACGATATGATCAGATGAAACAGTATAAGTGTCATTAGCAATAGTGAGTAAGAAATCAAATTGGCGTCTTAGGTCATTTGTATTTAATACTCCATCATAAACCCCATGTGCGATTTCATGTCTTGTTTCTAAAATGAATTCTAGAGATTGGGTAGCTGTACGGTTATGCAAGTAATCCGACCAGTGTTGATTGATGTTTTCAATTCCTAAGATCGATTGATAAAGTGTTATCAAATTTGTGGAATTAGGTGTATTAAACTTACTTAATTGATCTTTGACAAATTTTCCATAATCATCTCGCCAACTCCCACTGGCATATTCCCAAATGAGTGAAGCGGTTTTTTCTGGATGTTTGTAGATATTTTCTTTGCGTAAAACCCATTTTCCAATTTCTCTCCTGACTTTAGAAGGCAAATTCTCACCAGATTTTGCCCTTTGCCTGAGTACTTCAGAAAATTGAGCGAGCAATTTTTCGTTGTAGTTCTGCCAGTATGCGATGATCAGGACAGAATAACTTCTGCATATTAATTGTGCCCTGACATCGTCATCAATATGATCAGCAATATCTAAAAGAGATAGAGCATCGTTTGCATTTGAAACAAAATCATTATATGGCATAAAAGATTTCCCTTATTGAGTAATCATTGCTTTACTCAGAGGGTTCATCGGTGCTGCTAAAGGTGTTGCAGGCTTTCCATAGTATGGCGTTGATTTCATCTTGGGAAATTTGAGATGGGTTTGTCATAAGTATGGGATTTTTGATAATTTCTTGCTACGTTGTTGGTGGTTTGATGACATAAAACGGTCCACTGCCAGATTTATTTACATTCTTATGACGCAAGAAATATAGCTCGTCTGGTCTGAAATGGAACAGGTAGGCGATCGTAGCACACACCAGCGCATCCAAGGCGCCATCTTTTTCTGGGATATCAACATATTCAATACCAAAAGTTGCGCACCATTGCTGCCATAATTTAGAAATATCATCTTTCGAACCACCCTCTTTCTTGTAATTCTGAATCTCGGAGAGGTGCTCTCTTCCCAGACCAAATAACAAGGATGCTCTTGGGTGTGTCTCTAAGATGGTACCCACATTTGGCGCAATCTCTTGGGCAAGAAGTTGTCCGCGCACGGGTACAGCCATCATTGAATTTATCGATGCAACCCACGTGCGACAATCGCTGGGTAGAAAACTTCTAAGTTCGGTGTCACCGGAACGAAACCCATTTTCTTCGTCAATAGCAATCGTCAATTGTGCGTCGATAGATGCACTGAGAATCAGCTCTTCCTCAGTGATGGTTACAATTTCTCGGAGTGTGGCCAGTTTAGGGGGAATTGATATTCCTAAACCATTGCTTCTAGAAGAGAGACCAGCGATCCAGGTATTCTCTTTTCCGGCAATATCAACACCGAGGAAAATGGATGCCATAAATTCCTTCATCTATTCAGAGTCTTCATCAAGAAGATTTATATCACCTTCTATAGTAATGAATTCTGCTTTTACCCAGCCAAAATTTTTGGGGTTTTCGTCAGAAAGTATAAACCCAATCCAAAGCCCGTCAGGCTGATCTGAGCGCAGGAGCAAATCTACACAATCATCTTTCGTCAACCCTCCCATTAAACCATGTTCTACACCAGGTCCATTGCGAACCCGTAGGGATGAAACATTCACACACCCCCTAATCGTGAGCTGTGTTGTTGCACTGGGCTCGATCGTGGCTGATTTTGTAGAAATCGCTGAGGGAGTAATTGTATTTGCCTTTGGAGTGTTCGTCGAAATAACACTTGTATGAGTCTCTGTTCTTGTTGGGGTTTCAGGAGTTTCGATCTTGTTAAATGATTTAAGTGAAAACCAACAAATCCCAATTACACCAATGGAAGTAATTAAAAATAGGAAAACTGTGGCAACAAATCGCACAAACCTCTTATTCTGCGTGATTCCTTGGAAATAGACCCAAAGGGAATTGGTAAATTTGTGGATGAGAATTTTTATCTGTGTACCAATTTCAAATAACTCTGATTTTCTATTTTCGGTAAATAAGTCCTGAAAACTCTCATGATAATCAGATTGTCCACCGTTTTCGATATTATGATTCGCGGGTGAAGTGTTACGCTCCTCCATCTTATTTGGTCTGTGGTAGGCGAACCTTGTCCTCCCGCCATTTTATTCTGCCTGACCTTTGTACCAACTGAGCGGCTTCAATCAATCTCTCTCGAGCTTTGTCAGTTAAGCGAAAATCAAAAATACGAGCTGTTTCCTTTAGAAGGTCATCTGGGGTGATGCTCAACGCGGTTTTCACACATAGATATACAGCTTCTGCTAATTCTTCTAATGGGATTTCTTCGATGCTCCTGCGATAGCCATCTTGGCTCGAGATACGTATCTGGATTTCGCCCTGGTCAATTGCGAAAAGGAAATTGTCCTTCAATTGAATTTTTCCGCTCCGAACGAGTTGGGAAATATCATCGGATATTTTGTTTTTAATTTTTTGACTCATTCGTCCGATTCCCCATGCTTCAGCCATTCGTTCTTCAACCATAGAAATTGCGATTGGACCTTCTTGGCTTACGATAGATAGTATCGCTTCCTTATTATAGTAATGTGATCGGCTCCAAAAATCACCAGCTCCTTGACCTAAACGCTGTATCTTGGCTTTTATATAGGGAGATGTTTCCTTGGGTTTACTCGAATGGTTAACGGTGGAATTTGTTTGCTTCTGAACAGAAAAGTCATTTTGGGGTGTTGGGTGAATTTCTTTATGGGATTCAACTTCCATCTGACCCTGATTTTGCTTAATCTTTTCTATTTTTTGTAATACTTTTCCGACCTCTGCTCTTGAATTTCTAAACCAATCTCTCGACCAAATTCTATGTATTTTCCAACCTAATCCTTCTAATACAAATTGTCTGAGTTGATCTCTATCCCGGGCCGTAGCCGCAGAATGGTACATGGCCCCATCACACTCAATACCTAACAGATACTTGCCTGGTTGCTGGTCATCAACAATGGCCAGATCAATTCGATAACCAGATACACCTATTTGACTGCGCACATCTAATCCGGCCTCAGTTAAGGCATTATAAACAGCTATTTCAAAAGGCGATTCGAGCTCACCACTACGATCGAGATTCAAGTCTCGGTAAGCAGCCTTTGGACCATCACGGGCAACTTCCAGGTATGATCTAAGTAACTTAGCCCCTTGGCTCTTAGTTCTGCTTAGATCGATGTCCTCGGGTTGGATTGAAGAATAAACTCGCACGCCATACCTGGCTCGGGTGACTGCTACATTTAGCCGACGTTCACCACCAGCCTTGTTGAGTGGGCCAAAGTTCATTATGAACTTTCCCGCCTCATCCTTACCGAATCCAACGCTGAAGAATATAAAATCTCGCTCGTCTCCCTGCACAGACTCGAGATTTTTTACGAAAAATGGGTATATGGCATCAGTTGTGAAATACTTCTGTAAATGCGGATTATCACTCAGGGCTTGATCTAAAACAGCATCAATCGTTTGTTTTTGTGATTGATTAAAAGTTACTACTCCCAGCGATTTATCCGGATTGTTTTCAAAGTGCTCCAAAACCCCATTTACAACTTCTCGAGCTTCAATGACGTTATCCCGTTTTCCGGCACCTCGGCGGTAGACACCATCAGCCACATGATGAAATTGGATCCCAAACATATCACTAGATAAATTTGAATTTGGAAATGTCAATAACTGATTTCTATAAAATTGGTAATTGCTGAAAGCGATCAAAGCTTCATCTCTGCTGCGATAATGCCATTTTAAACTTTTACTCGGGAATCCAATAGCATCCGCTTCATTCAGGATGCTTTCAAATTCATCATATATATCATCCTCTTGTTCTGAGTCAATTTCCATTGTTTGAAAAAATCTAGTTGGGGGAAGTTGCTTCGTATCACCCGCGATGATTACTTGTTCCCCTCGTACCAAACCCGCTACAGCGTATTCGGAAGGCATTTGTGAAGCCTCATCAAACAAAACCACATCAAAACGATACAAATTTGGATGCATTAATTGACTGACAGTATAGGGACTCATCATCAGACAGGGTTTTAGGCTCAACAGCAAATCTGGAATTTCTCGAAATAGTGTACGTAGTGGCTTGATGCGACGCTTCTTATTCATTTCTCGACGTAATATCGATGTCTCGGGCGAAGCAGTTTTCATCCAGCTGGCATCAGGTCGATTTGCCCGAATCCGGTTAATAATTTGTTCCTTTGCGTAATGGATTCGATTCTGATCCAAGTTTTGGAATTTCTGGATTGCCCCCTCGTGTTCCTTCCCTTCAAAATTCATCAACACCTTATTGTTTCCAACCACTCTATCCAAGGCAAGGGTATAGAACCTTTTCTTGAATATATCTACCCATTTTTCTACGGAGATATTCTTCTGAATAACAGTACTGAGAAAACCATCCAAGCCATGATTATTTGCTTCGTCAATCAAGTTATGCAATCGAACCCATTGTTCCAGGGCACCAATTTGATCGCGCCTTTGTTTTAGGGCTAAAAATAATTGCTCTACTTGAATTTTCGGATAATCAAATAAATATATTTGCCCCACACTTGGATTACCTAAATCTATAGCAAGCTGCTGAAAGCTCTGGGTGATGCTTTTTGCAAGATCTGAGAATTCACTAAGTTTAGACAGAATCGATTGCTTCTCATCATCTTCCCATGCATAATCTGTATCTTTTCTAAGCTTTAATAGCTGTACCACATATTCAAGATCAGATTTGATAGCATTGTAACCAGGCAGTTTTTCTTCTTTTGAATAACATTTAATTGCTTTTCTATCTTTCCAGTATTGGGGAATCAAATAGCGTAATGCCCTGGAAAAACGCTGGTTGAATCGATTGGAGATTTCAACAATTTCCGCTTCATTAAGAATATCAGGGTGAAAAACTCTCGCAACACGTAAAACCTGAACAAACCCTAACAAAGTGATTGGTGTTTCAAGGTTATATATTGATGCCAGCTCATCGATGTAGCCATCCAAAATTGTGATCTTTTCTTGAAGTTCATGATAAGAATCCTCTATCCTCTCAGAAGATTCTAGGGATAGTTTTTCGAGTTCTATCCCGTACCATAGCTGATCTTCGTGGTTTATTAGCAATTTGTCATGGATTGTAAAGGATGCAAGTAATGAAATTGCTTCCTTAAATTCCGTTTGCGTAATCCGTTCAATATTGGGAAATGAAAATCGGATGGTTTCAACATGTTCTAATTTGGCAATATACCCATAAAGTTGGTAGGGAGTGATCCCTAATCCTAATGTCGGCTTGTGTAAAGCATTTATATACTGATTTAAATATCTCTTGGTTGCCTCTAATTCTGTCAATAGCGTTGGGTCAAAGTTTGAAAGATATGCCTCGTGTGAATCAAGCGTTGTTCCTAATTCCTGAATCACATCCAGTTTATTCCGTTTATGACTGTGAACCATCAAACAGAATTCATCTAATCCTACCTCTTCAAGCCGCCTTTTTACCACTTCAAGGGCGGCAGCTTTCTGACTTACGAATAAAATCTTTTTGTTCTGAGCCAGAAACTCAGCAATTAAATTTGCGATCGTTTGGCTTTTTCCGGTTCCAGGTGGCCCCTGGATAATTATGTCGGCACCACTTTTGGCAGCTTCGATTGTTTCTTGTTGACTGGAATCGGCAAATAGAACTTGATATGTATCCGCTGCTTTTACTTTCATATCCAGTTCATTTGCTTCAATAAAATCTTCTACCTCCAAGCTGTCCTTCTTTTCGAATTTTCCTAGACTCAGCGCTTGAATCAATCGGTCCTTGCTGAAAATGTCACGGTTGCTATCGATGTCTCCGATGATAACCAGGTTTTGAAAATTAAATATATTGATGGCAGCTTCTTCGATCACACTCCATTGCCCAAGGCCATCAATTGTTTCTCGAATTTGTTGAAAATAGATTTCTACATCTTCATAACTATCAAATTCAGGAAGTTCGGGAAATTCTATGTTGAAATCATTTCGTAGTTTGACGACAAAGGAAGGATTCAAAACAATATCTTCTTCAACCATCCTGACGTAATATGGATTTGCCGCTGATTCCCTTTCAATACTAATAGGAACTAATATGATTGGAGCTTTCGCTGATCTGCTTTTTTCAACTTCATACCAGCGAACAAACCCAATCGCTAAATATAAAATGTGAACCCCTTGTTCTTCTAGGGCAGTTCTTGCTCGTGATCTAAGATTGTAAAGGATCCGATTTATGCGATTGTTTGGCTGCTTTACGCCGATCTCAAATGGACCTATTTGGATATGTTCTTCATTCGAGCTATCATCGACGCTGTCATTGTCATCCATATCACCGTTGGTCTCGTCATTATCTCTTAGCTCAAAAACAGGAATCTTTAGCCTTGCGTTTTTACCAACAATCTGATTGAACAAAACTTCTAAATCTGGGTGGATAATCTCAAGAGTGCTGGATCGAAAGGGTTTGAAGTTTAATAATCGGTTCCTACCACTTAAATCTTGCAGGCGCTCCATCCAAAAAGCTATCTTTTTTTCAACAATAGCCTCATATTCGGATGTGCTCTCTACAGTTATTGGATTATCCATATCAATTCATCCCATCTGTCAAATATAATTATGTTGAATACTAAATATTTTCCCTAATGAGCAACCCACAAACAAAGGGCCGCTCGTAATGTGCACGAGCGGCTCGTCATGTGATATCACCAAGTCGCCACGCGCCCCACCGCGTGAGCCTTCGCCGGGGGTGCAGGTCACGATCACTGACCTTTCCACGACCCGGCTTTATTATTTTCTTCTATTCTATCACAAGGAAGATGGAAAATAATACTCCCGCAGGGTAAGGGTGGTACCCTGGGCAGGGCACCAATATCATTGCAGAAATTTGTGGACTTTGCAAGGAATTTGCCTGTTCACAGCATCTTGCTAAGCTCGTTGTTGCCAGAGTTGTTGCTCCTGAGACCGGTGCATCGGTTATAAAAAAACAAGATGCTCAGTCCCTTGGTGTCAAGTACATAACGCTGACTATGAACAAAAATAGGGCTGCTCTAATAATTAGAGCAGCCCCAGACACTTCTGATATCGGTCATTTATTGAAATAACTCTGCGTATACATTGTTGACGGGGACGGGATCAAAACCGGTCTGAA
>CAZVPR010000128.1:0-12324 GCA_964629085.1 uncultured Anaerolineales bacterium | reverse complement strand
CCTTTAGTTGCGGGCGCACAGTGACAATCAATCATGTTAGAATTTGGAAAACGGATCGAATTGGAGAGAGAAACCTATGACTTCTGGCGAGACCACCTCTTCTACGGATTTTATCCGTGAAGCTGTTAAAGATGATCTAGAAAATGGACGATATGATTCTGTGCGTACACGTCTGCCACCAGAGCCGAATGGTTATCTGCACATAGGTCATGCCAAGGCTTTTCTGATCGACTATTTAGTTGCTAAAGATTTTGGCGGGGAACTTAATTTGCGCTTTGATGACACAAATCCAGCGAAAGAAGAAACTGAATTTGTTGAAGCGATCAAGGAGGATGCCAGTTGGTTAGGTATCGATTGGGGTGATCGCGAATTCTACGCCTCGGATTATTTCGATGAACTCTACGATTGGGCAGTTCGCCTCATTAAATCAGGAAAGGCGTATGTTGATGATCAGACTCCTGAGGAGGTCAGCCGGAACCGTGGCACCCTCACTGAACCCGGAATCAACAGTCCTTATCGAGAACGTTCGGTTGAAGAAAACCTGGACTTGCTTGAGCGCATGAAAAATGGGGAATTCCCAGAAGGTAGTCGAATTTTAAGGGCGAAAATCGACATGGGTTCTGGAAATATCAATTTGCGCGATCCGGCTATGTATCGCATCATCCATGAGCCGCCGCACCATCGAACGGGCAGAAAGTGGTGCATTTACCCAATGTATGACTGGTCTCATGGACAGAATGACTCAATGGAGAGGATCACGCATTCCCTTTGTGATATTGGCTACGAGGACCACCGGCCTCTCTATGAATGGTTCCTATCCGAACTGGGCGAGTTCATGCCCCGTCAAATCGAATTTGCGCGCATGAACTTGTCATACACGGTTTTGAGCAAACGCTATTTACGCCGTATGGTGGAGGAAGGCTTGGTCAGCGGTTGGGATGATCCCCGCATGCCTACACTACGTGGTATGCGCCGCCGAGGATACACACCTGAGGCAATCGTTGATTTCATTCAGAAGGTTGGAATTGCTAAGAATCCCAACTTGGTAGATATCGCCCTGCTGGAAGCTGGAATTCGAGCTGATTTGAACGTTCGATCCGAGCGGCGCATGGCTGTTTTGAATCCGCTCAAGGTGGTCATTACCAATTATCCCGAGGGCCAAACCGAAAATCTGGAAGCCATCAACAACCCCGAGGATGAGAGTGCTGGAATACGAAGGGTGCCCTTTTCAGGGGAAATCTATATTGAAAAAGAAGATTTTCGGGAAAATCCGCCCAAGAAATATTTCCGCTTAGGGCCTGGGCGAGAAGTGCGCTTGCGCTATGGTTATTTCATCACCTGTCAGGACTTTGTCAAAGACGAGAACGGCGAAGTCATTGAAGTTCACTGCACTTATGATCCTGAAACCAAAGGAGGTTATGCTCCTGATGGTCGCCGAGTTCGCGGCACGTTGCATTGGGTTTCAGCGCAGCACGCGGTGGATGCGGAAATTCGTCTCTACGACCGGTTATTCCTGAAAGAAAATCCCCTGGATGCGGAAGTGGGCAAAGAATTCGTTGATTATCTTAATCCGGATTCCCTCACGGTCTTGAAGGGCTGTAAATTAGAGCCCAGCCTTGGGGAGGTCAATCTGGGTGATCGCTTCCAATTTGAGCGTCGCGGCTATTTCTGTGTGGATAGCGATTCGACTCCAGATGCCCTGGTCTACAACCGCACAATTGCGTTGCGTGATACCTGGGCGAAAATAAGAAAAAAGAAGTAATCGGGTATTAGGTATCCAGGTATTGGGGTACACACCGAATACCTGGTACCTTGTACCTAATGCCTAATCCTATGAAATTCGAAAAAATTTGTGTCCTTGGTTTGGGGTATATTGGCTTGCCCACAGCCAGTACCTTTGCAACCCATGGTTTGCATGTCGTTGGGGTGGATGTCAATGCTCGGGTAGTAGAAACCCTGCAAAACGGCGGCCTTCATATCCACGAACCTGGTTTACGAACGCTTGTACAGGCGGCCTTGAAATCGGGAAATCTTTCGATCTCAGATCATCCAGAAGAAGCAGATGCCTTCATCATTGCAGTTCCAACCCCATTCAACGAAGACAAAAGTGCGGATTTGAAATTTGTGATCTCGGCGAGTGAGGCAATTGTGCCTTATCTGCGAAAGGGAAATCTGGTTATTCTAGAATCAACATCTCCACCACGAACGACCATTGATGTGGTAGCACCTATTCTGGGAAAATCTGGACTTCAAGCGGGTAACGATTTTTATTTAGCCTATTCACCTGAACGAGTTTTGCCGGGTCAAATTTTGCGCGAATTGATTGAAAATGCTCGCGTGGTTGGCGGCGTGGATGCAGCCTCCGCTCAAGCGGGCAGCGATCTTTATGCCCACTTCGTGCGCGGGGAAATTGTTCAGACCAATGCCACCACAGCGGAAATGGTCAAATTAATGGAAAATACGTATCGTGATGTCAATATCGCCATTGCGAATGAATTTTCTCGCTTGGCCGATTGTTTTGGGGTTGATGTGTGGGAAGCCATCAAGCTTGCTAATCGCCATCCCAGGGTCGAGATTTTGAAACCGGGTCCCGGCGTAGGCGGGCACTGTATTAGCGTTGATCCTTGGTTCCTGGTTGAAGCTGCTCCTGAAATTGCAGACCTTATCAAAACAGCCCGAAAAGTCAATGATGGTCAACCAGGCTATGTTGTCGACCTGCTAAAAAAAGCTCTTGGAAATTTGGATGGGAAGCGCGTCGCGGTGTTGGGATTGGCTTACAAACCGGATGTTGATGATTTGCGTGAAAGTCCGGCTGTTGAAGTGGCTTACAAACTGGTAGAAATGGGTGCTGAAGTTTATGCGTATGAACCCTATAAGCCTCAAGCAAAGTTTTCTGGGATAAACATGGCTGCAACTTTGAATGATGCTCTAGAGGGAGCAGATGGGCTGGTATTATTGGTGGCCCATGCCCCCTTACTTTCTCTTGCTCCCGAGGATGTGGCTCGTAAAACCTCTGCTCGTGTTGCCGTTGATGCTGTCAATGGCTGGGATGCTGATGAGTGGGCAGCAGCTGGCTTCACCATCACTCGCCTGGGTGTTGGCAGCAACCACTAAACATAACTTATGCGCATACTGACGATATTTGGTACCCGCCCTGAAGCGGTAAAATTGGCACCGGTAATCCAAGAGATCAACCGTACCCCTGGATTAGAATCGACTGTCTGCGTTACGGCTCAGCATCGTCAGATGCTTGATCAGGTCTTGAATTTATTTGAGATTGTCCCTGATTATGATCTCGATTTGATGCAGCCCAATCAGACCCTCTCTGGGTTGGCGGCGAGGATTTTCGTTGAACTTGACCCAATCTTGGAGAAGGTGCAACCGGATTGGGTTTTGGTGCAGGGGGATACGACTACTGTGGTAACGGCTGCCATGGCGGCCTTTTATCGACACATCAAGGTCGGACATGTAGAAGCCGGCTTACGTTCAGGGAATAAATGGGAACCGTTCCCCGAAGAGATCAATCGAAAAATCGCTGGAACCACAGCCGATATGCATTTTGCCCCCACAAATTGGTCTCGGGATAATCTCTTGCGGGAGGCTGTCCCCGATGATCAAATCCTTGTTACAGGAAATCCAGTGATCGATGCTTTGCATTGGGTTGTTGAGAAACCGTTTCAAATTGAAAGTCTCGATATTCCTGCCCTGAGTGATGCGAAAACCAGGGTAATCACGGTTACAGCCCACCGCCGTGAAAACCATGGCCAGGGAATAGAAAATATATGCCAGGCGCTGTTAGTATTGGCTGAACTCTACGGTGATGAAGTGCATATCGTTTATCCTGTTCATTTGAATCCCAATGTACAAGAGCCCGTTTATCGGTTATTGGAGGGAATCCCCAATATCACATTGATGCCGCCATTGGATTACTTGCCGCTAGTTAATTTGTTGAAAATATCAACATTGGTGTTGACCGATTCCGGCGGTTTGCAGGAAGAAGCACCCGGACTGGGAGTTCCAGTATTAGTTATGCGGGACGTCACGGAGCGGCCCGAAGGTATCAAGGCAGGAACCGTCCGATTGGTTGGGACCAACCCTGAAGTGATTCTTATTGAAACCCGCAAGCTGCTAGACGACCCAGAAGCGCATGCTGAAATGGCGAAAGCAATCAATCCCTATGGCGATGGATTAGCTTCTCAGCGAATAGTAAAAGCACTTTTGAATTTCGACGGTTGAGACGATGGCAAGAGATTTGATCACCTCCCTTGCTTATGCCAGCAGAAAACCGCTGGTTGGCCCCCTGGCCTATTATTTGATGAAACTTCTGGGGGTTGAATTGCCGCGTTCCGTTCCCATCGGGACAAAACTAGAGATCGCCCATGGGGGTTTTGGCATAGTTATTCATTCCAAATCTCAAATCGGCAACCAGGTAAAAATTTATCCGGGAGTCAATTTGGGTAGGTCAGATATTCATAAGCCGATGTCCGAGTCCCAATTTAAAGGCATAGTGATTGAGGATGACGTGATATTGTCCCCAGGTTCGAAAGTGCTCTGCAAAGAAGGTTTCCTGCATGTTAGGAGAGGTACTGTTCTTGGGGCCAATTCAGTCTTGCTTCAGTCAACAGGGGAAAACGAGATTTGGGCGGGAATGCCGGCTAAGTGTATCGGAAAACGTTAACGTGACAAGAATTTGCATCGTGCCCAAGGTTTCTGGTGTGGGGGGGATGGTTTCATTTAATGCAAGATTTAGCGCGGAGCTGAAAAACCGAGAGATAGAAATTTGCCGAAGCCTAGATGATGAGTGTGACGCAATTCTTGTGAATGGTGGCACCCGCGATCTGCTGGGTTTGAAGCGTGCCCAAAAGAAGGGAATTCGTATTGTGCAGCGCCTGAATGGAATGAATTGGCTGCACCGCAAAATAAACACCGGGATCAAACACTTTATACGGGCAGAATATGGAAATTTGATTTTACGAATGATTCGCTCTCGCCTGGCCGGGCATATCATTTACCAGAGTAATTTCTCCCACCAATGGTGGGAGCGGGTTCATGGGCCTACCCCGGTTCCTAAGAGCGTTGTTTACAATGCCGTTGATCTTGCGGTGTTTTCACCCCGCTCACCCGATTCCCATTTGCCAGCACCGCCAAAAGATAAGTTTCAGTTATTGATGGTTGAGGGGAATTTGATGGGAGGCTATGAATTAGGTTTGCAAAGTGCTGTCCAATTGGTTGATATTCTCAATCGGGAATTTGCCCCGGATTTGGGAAAACCAGTCGAATTGAAGGTTGTCGGGCGAATTTCAGACGAGGAAAAACAATCTTGGGACAAGCGCATTTCCACACCCATTAATTGGGTTGGCGTGGTTTCTCGAGACCGCATTCCAGAAATTGATGGTTCTGCGCATTTATTGTATGCCTCGGATATAAACGCCGCTTGCCCGAACTCGGTTATCGAAGCTATGGCCTGTGGGCTTCCTGTCTTGGCTTTTGATACGGGCGCCATCCCCGAACTCGTCTCCGATGCTGGCGGACGGGTCGTTCCTTATGGCGGTGATCCCTGGAAATTGGCGTCCCCCAATGTGCAGGACCTGGCGGAAGCCGCGGTCGATATTCTGCTAAATCAAGTATATTATCGTTCAACTGCTCGCAACCATGCTGAAGCGGAATTCGGCCTGGAAAAAATGGTGGATGGCTATTTGGATGCACTATTGCAATAGTGGATTCTAATTTGATTTGGTGTCTTCGTGTTTGAAAATTTCATTATCCGAATTACTTCAATGATTGCCAAGGCTTTGCCTCCATCAGTCAAGCGTTTGTTGTATCGGTTTAAGCCATTGGCGCGTTTGATCAGAGGTTCGCTCAATCTTGCTGTTCCAACTGGAATCGCCGAAGTCGAAATTGCCGCTGGCGCATTGAAGGGTTATCGGTTTTTGCTCGATTTACAGACAGAAAAAGATTACTGGTTGGGCACCTATGAAACTGAGCTGCAGAAGGCTATCAAAGATTGGGTGAAACCAGGGATGGTGGCATATGATCTGGGGGCAAATATCGGCTACATTTCCTTGATGTTAGCCGACGCTGTGGGAGCAAAGGGGAAAGTTTATTCTTTCGAAGCTTTTCCAAAAAATTATGAGCGTCTGCAAGCCAATATGGAATTGAATGAAGATGGGCGTCGGGTCAAGGTTATCCATGGGGCCGTGGTCGCAAGCTCAGACCCCGTCCAATTTTTTATTGGTCCATCAGGTGCAATGGGGAAAGTCGCCGGTGCCGCGGGACGCGCGGACCTTCATACGGAATCCATCGAAGTTCCTGGGTATTCGATGGATGATTATGTCTTTGATCTTGGAAGCCTTGCTCCACAGGTCATGAAGATCGATATCGAAGGCGGGGAAGTTCTGGCTTTGCCGGGGATGCATAAAATTTTGCTGGATCACCGGCCGGTGTTGTTTCTGGAATTACATGGCCCCGAAGCAGCACGTGTTGCCTGGGAGCATCTCACAGCCGTGAACTATCGAATTGCTCCCATGCAGTCCGGCTATCCTACGATAACCTCATTTGATGAGCTAGACTGGAAAGCTTATATCGTGGCTGAACCCAAATAATGGATAATTCGCAAGATTCGCGGCATTTGTTTTCGGGGCGGGTGGCTTTGCAGCAACGAGTCATTCCCAGCTATCGGGCTCCATTTTTCGACCTGCTGGCGGAGTCATGCGAAGGCGGGTTGAGCGTTTTCGCAGGGTATCCTCTCTCGGTTGAAGGCATCTCGGTTGCTTCAAGTTTGAAGAGCGCAAATTATCAACGGGCAAAAAACTATCACTTTAGCAATCCCTCGACAAAGTACTATCTTTGTTGGCAGCGAGGCATCCTGGAATGGCTCCATCATTGGAATCCCGACGCCCTGATCGTTGAAGGCAATCCTCGCTATCTTAGCAATCGTCTGGCCATACAATGGATGAAGGAGCGCGGCCGCCCGGTGGTTGGGTGGGGATTAGGAGCGCCGCCAATTTTTGGGTACTTCTCAAAATTGAGGATCCGAAACAGACAATCCTATTTAAATCAATTAGACGGGATTGTTGCGTATAGCCAAGGAGGGGCTGAGGAATATCGGGAGATGGGATTCTCTGCTGAAAGGGTATTTACGGCCACCAATTCGGTGATGTCCCGCCCTGAGCATGCACTGCCACCGCGCCGTGAAAAATTTTCGGATCGTCCGGTTGTGTTATTTGTAGGACGTTTACAAGCACGCAAGCGATTAGACATTTTATTGCATGCCTGTGCTTCGCTCCCGGGAGATTTGCAACCCTTGCTCATCGTGGTAGGGGATGGGCCAGCGCGCACTGATTTTGAGAGGTTAGCTAAATCCGTTTATTCCAATGTTAAATTCGTCGGTGCGAAATACGGTGATGAAACCAAGGAATATTTTTTGAAAGCTGATCTTTTCACTTTGCCTGGCACAGGAGGCTTGGCGGTCCAGCAAGCCATGAGCTATGGATTGCCGGTCATCGTTGCCCAAGGAGATGGCACTCAAGATGATTTGGTGCGCCCCAAAAACGGTTGGCAGGTACCTCCTGGCGATCAAAACGCCTTCACCCATACATTTGCCGACGCTCTTTCAGACGTTGGCCGTTTGAGGATCATGGGGGCAGATTCGTTTCGTATTGTTAGAGAAGAAGCCAACCTTGAGCAAATGGTTTCAACCTTTGTAGAAGCTCTTACCACATTCCAGCCATGATTTGCCGTGCTATAATGCTGAAACAGGAGATAATTTATTGAACCGTTGTTTGGATTGGTTCAGGCAAGCAGAGGCTGATTTTCGTCACGCTCAAAACGGTTTGGCTCTTGGATCACCGGTATTCCAATGCCGGGCAGTGATGTTGACTTAGGCATGGTTGTGAGCAGTACTTTGAAACCCTTCCATGAACGTCACGTTGATTATTTGCCGGTCGGATTTCCTGTGGGTTTAGATATTCAAGTTTATACCGTTGACGAGTTTGAATTACTCCCTGATAGGGCACCTGGTTTATATCAGGCCATTATTTTGGGCCGCGAGATCTGACATTATTAAAAGTGGTCGGGGAAAACTGCTGGATCAATTTATGAAAATTCTATTTATCGCAGACGGACGTTCTCCAATAGCCTTGAATTGGATGAAATATTTTGTTGATGAAGGCCATGAGGTCCATCTGGCTTCGATGTACCCCAGCCAACCTGACATTGAATTTGCTACAGTTTCGATCATCCCGGTCGCGTTTTCTGGATCGGTTGCTAATGAAGGTAGCAGCTCAGGCGGAAAAAGCCTAAAAGCCAGGGTTATTCGAAAAATTGCCACACCTGGATTTCGTACCTGGCTGCGTCACCAGTTTGTGCCCCGCAGTCTTCCACAGGCTGCCTCTAGTCTCCAATCTCTAATCGCAAATATCAAACCTGACCTGATCCATGCCATGCGCGTCCCCTATGAGGGTATGGTCGCTGCAATTACACATGCTGCGCTCCCCGAGCCCCGTCCCCCGCTGTTGATTTCTATTTGGGGCAATGATTTCACACTGCATGCCCCGGCGACCCGCCGCCTGACTCAACTTACTCGCCAAGCCATGGAGTGTGCCGATGCGCTGCACACCGATTGTGAACGCGATATGAAATTAGCAAAGACATGGGGCTTTGATCAGGATAAGCCAGGGGTAGTGTTACCCGGTGCCGGCGGCATTCAGAGCGATATTTTTTATTCGGGTACTGAGACAGAAAATCCCGTAGTGATTAACCCGCGCGGCCTGCGGGCCTATGTTCGCAACGATACATTTTTTAAAGCGATCCCTTTGATCTTGGAAAAAAAGCCTGAAACCCGCTTCATTTGCCCGGTGATGCAGGGACAGCCGGAGGCTGAAAGTTGGGCTGCCCGACTTGGGGTGGGAGATTCTTTACAACTACTGCCGCGGCTGAGCAGGGCTCACATCGCGCAAGCATACCGTCAATCGCAGATTGTTTTGTCCATCACCACCCACGACGGCACGCCAAACACGCTTTTAGAGGCGCTGGCCAGTGGCTGCTTTCCCATAGCGGGGGATATTGAATCGATAAGGGAGTGGATTGAGCCCGGAGTGAACGGCTTCTTGGTGGATCCTGCTGATCCTCGGGCTTTGGCTGAGGCCGTTTTGGCGGGGCTCACTGACCCCGAGCTACGGGCGCGCTCCCGAAGTATTAACACTGAAATGATTGCCAAGAGAGCAGAATATCAAAAAGTGATGGAAGAGGCAGGGCAATTTTACAATCAACTTATTTCTGCAGGCTTTTCACCATAACGGCAAAACGAGAGGTGATACTCACCCAAAAAGGGGATAACCTCAAGGGGGCGCTGACTGCAGAACCCATTGCGATGCGCAAACTAGCCGCGTCGTCAAATGCGGGCAAGATCAAAGAGCCGGCTCCAATTTCAAAGGCTGCGTGGGCATCGGAACCGTGCGTGCCGCGCAGTTGGTGTTTTTTGGCTAGATTTTGCGCTTTCCAATTGAATCCTGGGAACAAACAGCGCGCGTTGAAAGTTTCGATGGCATCCACCCTCGGTAATATTTCGAGCAAGGCTTTCATCTGCCAATTCCCCCCGCGCGTGATGTCGAATGGGTGCGAGACGCTGATGTAAGCGTTTTGCGCTTCTAGCCGGTCTAAGGTTTCCTTGGGTGTCAGCCCCTTAGGGACCTCTTCTTTGACGTAAGCTGCCAGAATTTCTCCTTCGGTGGTCAAAATTTCCTCACCAACAATGATCATCTCTGAATCGAGTTCTTTCGCACGCAGTGCGCCTTCAATCGTATTATGATCCGTAACGACAACCCGATCCAGCCCCTTTCGGCGGCTGGTTTTAATAAGTTTCTCAGGCGTCATCAGGCTATCGGGTGAATAAACGGTATGGGTATGAAAATCAACTCTCAGCATGTTCAATAATATCGCCTTCATCTTTTTGAGTTGGGAGTTCAAAGCCCAAAAGGTGACGGGAAAAAGCCCAGACAATCAGCCCCAGGGCGACGCCAAACCAGAGGGTGGCAAAGCGGATAAGCAAAGTTGCCGCCGCCGAGACGTCCGCTTCTAATCCAAGCAGCAAAGCTAACATGCCTGCGATGGATGCTTCTGCCGCACCCAGACCGCCAGGTAAGGCCGATGCCGCGCCAATCACCGTAGAGAACGCCAGAACGAATACTGCGATGGAGAGCGTTTCCCAACCCGGTGCAACCCCTAAACCCAACAAGATCAGGTACATGCCAATGCCTTCGCCCAGCCAGGAGATTGTTCCCAGGCCCACAGCGACGATTGTGGCTTTTGGCCGAAAGAGAATGAAGCTGCCCTCGTAGAATTCCCTTAAGGGTTGGACAAATCGTTTGACCAAGGGAATTTTTTCCCCAAAATCCAACAACGCCAGCGCTAAAGGTCGAATTTGTGAAACCACAATGATGCCCAGCAATCCTGCCAACACCACGGCAAATCCAGGCCAGTAGCGCGGATAGGCAATTACGCCCAGCGTGGAAAGCAGCAGCACTGCCAGACCATCGCTGATGCGTTCGGCCAGGACTACCGAAATGCCCTTGGCGATGGGGACTCCCGTGGCGTTCTTCAGCCAGACGCCCTTTAGGGCCTCGCCAACTTTTCCCGGGGTAACCGCTAACGGGAATCCGGCCACAAAAAGGCGGGCGCTCTCTTTATGGGGTAGATCTTGAACGCCGATCTGTTTCAAATAGTAATGCCACTTGAAGAAGCGCAGTAAGTAGTTGAACAAGGTGAGCAGGATCACCACCGGGTACAGGACCCAGCGGAACGTCAGTACTCGTCCGCTGACGTGACGAATATCCCCCGCCAGAGTTAATCCAAGCATGACCAGGAATCCAAATATTAATCCCAGAGCAAGACGACGGGTTAAAGTGTTGCGTTTCATAGAGCAGTGAAATTTCGATATTAGGTACTGGAGAGTAGAAGGTACCCCATACCTAATATCTGATACCTGGTTGCTTACTTTCTCCCCAACAGATATGCCAAACCCACAGAGCTGGCAGCCAAGATGGTCAATCCGGCCAGAGCCTGTTTGATAGTTTTGGGTTCCACGCCGGGCATGACTACATCGCCGTCACCATAATTCTTGAACATCTGGCCCCACTTTGTTTCCAGGGCGCTCTCAACTCGCTGACGGCCAACGAAGGGGTACCAGTAGACATTGTGGTAGAAGTTGCTGGCAAAATAGGCCCAGGGCACGATGGGGCTGCGCAGCAGCGGTTTCTCGACGAAATTCAACCAGCCATGGTAGATCATTTTTTGACCGCGGCTGGCGAAGGTATCTTCCTGGATAAATTGCCAATCCGGTTCGCTCTCAATGTCATAGCCAACGATATCGATATCTTTTGGATCTCCGACCCCCAGGCCTTTCTCATGGGCCAGACGAATAAATCGCAAACTCATAGGATCAAATCCTTGGAGTTTGGCGGAAACGGCATCGATGGCCACCTGATCTGCTGAGGCCAGCAGAATATCCTTTTCGTGCCAGCGCATGGCGCGCGGGCCGGGGCCATCGCCTGCAAAAGTGCCGTCCATCAGGGCGAAAATTCCGGGGTGGATATCCTGCTGGATGGTAAGCAAATCCACCAGCGTGTCATGGATCACGGAATGGGTCCAATGGCGATGACGATGCAGGAGTCCACCGAAGGCGTTTTTCATGGCTCCCGTAATGGTAGTAAAGACGTGAGTTTTTACGGTTGGCAGATGGAGGATGTTCATTCCGAAAAGTGCTTTGGGAATGTGTACGCCCTCAGGGAAGACTTCATCGAGAACCAGGAAGGGGGTTTTTGGTTCATAGTGCACCCACTCGAAATCCTGCTCATAAAGATAAAGACAGGGCACATCGTTATTTTCAGTGACAAAACGATGTTTGTTGTTGCGTTCTCCATCCGCTGTGTTCACGACAACAGTATCGTTGTGTACCCCGACAATGTCTTCATAACCTGCCCCTTGGAGTGTTTTTATAGCTCCATCGAGCTGCCAGGGCGTCGTTGAACAAGCCGGGTACCAGGTTTGCCAGGAGATGTTAATCTTTAGTCCGGTCTGGTTTTCTTTGGGGAGCGCTTCTTCGAAGCCTCCTAATTTCATAACTTCCTGAATATCATCCAGCACAGTTTCTGGAGATGTTTTTATGACGGCTACTTTTCCGAAGCCGGGATATTTGGACATTCTGGCCTCCATGTTCTAAAATGCGGTGCCAATTGTATCAGGGATTGGCGAAATAAGCTGATCGAGAAAAATAAAAGTTTATGAAATTAGGATGATATAATTATGTAACTATTTTCCGTTCACAAT
>CAZVPR010000127.1:0-12390 GCA_964629085.1 uncultured Anaerolineales bacterium | reverse complement strand
CTTTTTGGGGCCATCCAATCCGGTTTAGGGCAAGACAAAATCCACTGTTCTGGTAACACAGTCACCAGCCAGGCCATTCTGGGTGCACATCACCAGGGTCTCTCGGGCTGTATGTCCACTAGTATAACCGGCGATGCTTGCAGCGATGTAGGCTGAGCCACCCGCGGCCAGAGCATCGTTTTGCGGGGGGCAGTCCGTGGAACTGCTCAAATATGGGTTATCGTTGGTCGCAGGCCCATAGAGAGTAACTGCCCCCGTCAAATCCTCAATTGTAATCTGCACCGACTCAAATGCTACCCCGCCGATATTCTCAACGCGTGTGGTGGCATAAGGATTGCTGCTGCATACATGGACATTATCATACGAGATCACGAAATCCGGTGCGGCAGTGGTGTTGGTTGCGGTCGGGGTAAAGGTTTCTGTCGGTGTAAAGGTATTTGTGGGTGTCGAACTGGACGCATGGGTTGCTGTCGGCGTGGCCGTATTGGCGTCAATGGCCACTATCCTGACCCAAAAACTTTCATTGGCGTTGCCACCGATTCCAAAGGCATACCCATCCGATGAGCGCAGCAGGAAATTGCCCTGGTAGGTTCCCGGTGTACTGGGTGCAAGTAAACTTACGGAAATATCCACCATAGCACCAGGGGGGACACTGCCAGCTGTGATCGATTGATTATCCGGCGCGTTCATTCGGTCGCCATGACTATAGGTCAGGCGATACCCAGAGGTCCAGGTACAGGATCCCAAATTTTGTAACCGCCAGATCTTGGTGAAAGCTGATCCGGTCGCAATTTGAGTATTATCAGGGATGGTCACATCTGCGATGAAGCCTGCCCAATTACAAGGTGGGGGTTGGACGGGCACATGCACGTAGGGTGTATATGTATAGGTAGCGCTGGGGGCTATCGTTGCCGTTTGGGTAGCTGTGGCATGAGGTGCTTGTTGTTGGGCTTGATCCTGACTGCCCGAAGCTGAGGCCGTCCAGGTTAGGGGCAGAATCTGATTAAGTTGGGCGTTAAATGTCTCCTGAGCAGCCGTTTGAGTTAACACTTGATCGCTGAGGCTCCCAGCCCCACGGGGCATATTGCAACCAAGCAAAATTACCCCCAAGAGGATCAAAAATATAATTAAAAAGAAACGTCTCATCAGGAATTCCTCCTGGCTCTAGATGCCTTGGAATCTGTACCATAATGCTATACGATTCGGCAACGGACGTCAATGATTGAATAAAAAACTGACAATCTTACAAGAAACTGAACATTTTTTCATCTCTGAGTACGTAGAGATCACCGAGAAATATGAGCATATTCTCTGCGAGTTTTGCGGTCTAGTACGATTAGGATGCTAAAAGATATGGACACGGCAGATCGATTACAAAGTCTGGTCTCTGCAGTAAAAATGTTTCTCAAGCTCATCTTTAAGTAACCTCTGTGACCAAAATCACCGTGCATTGACGCTGATTTCAGCCTGACGTATAATTCCGGAGCCGGGGAAGTGCTGGAATTGGCAGACAGGCGTGACTTAGGATCACGTGCCCCTTGGGCGTGTGGGTTCGACCCCCACCTTCCCCACAGCATCGAAAAGGGCGTCATTTAGACGCCCTTGCTTCATGTTTGTAAGAGGTATATTAGACATTTCGTCCAAAATTAGCCCCAAAAGGGATTAAATAAACCGGCGTGATATAATCCGCCTGCAAAATTGCCAGAAAGTAGGTAGATACCTTGAAAATCGAAAAAGAATTTCTCGAAGACCACCAAATCAAACTCAACGTTGTCATTGAAGCCGATCCCTGGGAAAGATCCAAACGTCAGGCGGCTCGCAAGCTAGCCAAGCGTGTCAAAATTCCTGGTTTCCGTCCAGGGAAAGCGCCCTATCACGTTATCGTACGCAGTGTGGGCGAAGGTACCATCGTCGAAGAGGCTCTCGAACTGCTGGTTGACGACCTTTATCCTAAGGTAATCGACGAAGCCGAAATCGAGCCTTACGGCCCTGGGACGCTGGAAGAGGTCAAAGAGCTGGACCCTCCCACTCTCGATTTTGTGATCCCATTGCAACCCGAAGTTGAGGTTGGCGATTACAAAGCACTTGAAATCGATTACGAGCCTCCTGAGGTCTCCGATGACGAGATCGATGAAGCCATCGAAAACATGAGAAGTCAGCATGCTCTCACCGAGCCAGTCGAGCGACCCGCAGCAGAGGATGATATCGTCTACATGCGTGTCAGCGGCAAACGGCTGGATGTTAAGGACGAAGAAGAAGCTCAACTTTACGATCAGCAGTTTTCCTCAGCCCGGTTGGGACAGGAAGATAGCCCTACGGACCGCCAGTTCTTCGAGGGATTTTCTGAGCAACTGTTGGGCATGGCCCCACAAGAAGAAAAGACCTTCGAGCACACCTACCCAAAAGATTACGAAGATGAAGATCTACAAGGTGCTGAAGTTGAGTTCAACGTTGTTGTCACCAATGTGCAGTCTTTCTCCCTGCCCGACCTAGATGACGAATTTGCAAAGACGGCCAGTGATTTCGACACCCTGGAAGATTTGCGGGCTGATATCACCACTCGAGTGCAGGAGCAATCTGCTCAAGTGTACGACGATGAATATGAAACTGAAGTTGTTAAGACACTGATTGAAGAGAGCAAACTCTCCTACCCCCCACAGATGGTCGAGAACGAGAAAAAGGATATCCTTACAAACCTCGATTATCGCCTATCTCAACAGGGACTGAATAAAGATTTCTACCTGCAATACCGCGGCATCAGTGAAGAAGAGTTTGAAGAAGAGATTGACGAAGCAGCGGTAGACAACGTCAAGCGCACCTTAGTGCTTTATGAAGTCGCCAACACCGAAGAGATCAAACCCGACCCCGAGAAATTCAATCAAACTACCGAAAGCGCCATCGGCAGCATCACACAGGAAATGACCCCCAAAGAGGTCAAAGATATGCAAAAGGGCGGCCAGATGGCCAACCTGATAACCAACATTGCGGCTGACCTGACCTTGAGACAGACGGTTCTATACCTCAGTGCCATTGCCAAAGGAGAACCACTGCCAGATCCAGCAGAAAAGGCTGAAGAAGAAGTTGAAGCTGTGACTGATGCAGAGGTGGCCGACGAGGCAGATTTGGAAGAAGTCGCCAAAGCCAAAGGTGAATCTGAGTCTGTAAACTCAGCTGGTGAGACAGCCCCCGAAGAGCAAGCTGCTCTCGATGCCATTGCCGAGGACACCAAGGCAAAAGCTGAGGCCCAGGAACCCAGCGAAACTACAGAAGAAGAGTCTGCTGACGTTGAAAGCAACTCCGAACCCGAGGAAGAAATAAGCGAGGAAGCATGAACATTACCACTCCCCAATCTTTAATCCCTATGGTGATCGAAAGCACCGGTCGGGGTGAGCGAGCCTACGATATCTATTCGTTATTAATGAAGAATCGTATCATCTTCGTAGGCACCGCTATCAACGACCAGGTTGCCAACACCATCGTGGCTCAATTACTGGTACTCAATAAAGAAGATGCCGAAGCCCCCATTCAGATGTACGTCAATTCTCCGGGTGGCGTGGTCTATGCGGGACTAGCGATCTATGACACCATGCAGATGATCACCAACCCCATCAGCACTGTCGCTGTGGGTGTGACAGCCTCATTTGGCACTGTGCTGTTGACTGCCGGGACCACCGGGCAGCGTTATGCGCTCCCTCATGCCACCATCCACCTGCACCAACCCCTGGGTGGAGCCCAAGGCCAGGCCACGGACATTCAGATTCAGGCCAAAGAGATCTTGCGCTTGAAAGTACGCCTGAACGAAATTCTTGCCCATCACACAGGGAAGACCGTCGACGAGATCGAGAAGGACACCGACCGCGATTACTGGATGGATGCTGCCGGAGCTAAAGAATATGGCCTGGTTGATGAAATCCTTGAAGTACCTGAGAAGGCCAGCTAAAGCTTAGAAAAGTGATTGAATATCCGCCGGATGCACACCAGTGCCATCCGGCATTTTCTTTTCTCATGAGTCATTCACATCCTCACCACCATCACAGCACGAAAAACATCCGCACTGCATTTTTTTTGAATCTAGGTTTTACGTTTCTCGAGATCATTGGCGGATCGTTGACCAACAGTGTCGCCATTTTATCGGACGCGTTGCACGATTTGGGTGACAGCATTTCTCTTGGGATCGCCTGGTATTTAGAAAACATCTCTAAGAAAAAAGCCTCCCAAAAATATTCTTACGGATATGGCCGCTTCTCGCTTTTGGGCGCGTTGATCAACGCGCTGGTTTTGCTCATTGGTTCTGCATTCATACTATCCGAGGCAATTCCACGCTTGATGGATCCGGAACATTCTAATGCGCAAGGGATGATCCTGTTTGCAATTGTGGGCATTTTAGTCAATGGGTTGGCCGCCTTTCGACTCAAAGACGAACAATCCATGAACGCCCGCGTGGTGGCACTGCACCTAATGGAAGACGTTTTAGGCTGGATTGCCGTACTGATTGTTGGTATCACGCTGCTTTTTGTCGATATCCATATTCTCGATCCAATCCTATCAATATTAATCACATTGTATGTGCTCTATAACGTGATCGCAAACCTACGCAAGACGGCAAAGTTGTTTCTGCAGGGCATCCCAGATGGTATCGATCTCGAAGAATTGGAACAAAATCTTTTGGCAATCGAAGGTGTTTCTTCTGCCCATAATCCCCATGTTTGGTCTTTAGATGGTGAACATCATGTGCTGACCATTCATTTGATCGTTCCTGATGATACAGACAAAAACGATGTTATCCGCATAAAACACGAGAGCAAAGCTATTGCCAAGAGGTTGAACCTTACCCATGTCACTGTTGAGATCGAGTTTGAATGTGAAGAATGCATAATGAGGGAGGAGATATGATGATTACTTCCGAAAAATACGGTATTCGAGCTCTGATCCTGGATATGGATGGGGTGTTATGGAGAGGAGAACAACTGTTGGGAGATTTGCCAGCCATTTTCGCAGAGATTACCAAAAAGGGATTGAAGGTTTTGATGGCATCCAACAATTCCACCAAATCTCCAGCAGCATATTCCAACAAAATCCGCAGTTTGGGCGTGCCTCTAGAGTTCTGGCAATTAATCAACTCCGCAGAAGCAACCGCAGATTACCTTAGCCAGAAATTCCCTCAGAGGGGTCCGGTATATGTAATTGGAGAAAGCGGTTTGATGGAAACCCTGGAAGCGAAAGGGTTTGAGATCTCAGAAGACAAAGCAATTGCTGTAATAGCAGGACTTGATCGAAAAATCGATTATCGCAAAATCGATATCGCCGCCAACCTGATAACACAGGGCGCCCTTTTTATTGGCAGTAATCCCGACCGGACCATCCCCACACCAACCGGATTCTCCCCCGGCGCGGGCACGATGTTAGCAGCTATCGAGGCAGCATCGTATGTCAAACCAACAATTATCGGCAAGCCCCAGCCGGCTATCTTTGAGCTGGCCATGAAACGCCTGGGAACCAAACCCGAGGAAACGCTGATGGTCGGGGACCGCCTGGAAACGGATATCACCGGGGGCCAAAATATTGGCTGCCGGACAGCCCTGGTTCTTTCTGGGGTTTCGAATCTTGCAGAAGGCCAAGCCTGGCAACCGAAAATCGATTTCATCGTTGATGATTTGAGTGCGTTAATTAAGTTGCTCTAGCAAGTCAGCCCGAAGAAATTAATCAAGTCTTTGGTCGAAAACTAGCCACCTGACATTACCAGTAATAGGATGCTGATTTACACAGATAGAAAAGAATTAATGCACTCTGCGTTGCCGGTGGCACGCCTTTGGCGCTGCTTCTACGTCCAGAAATATTAGAGTCGAGTAGCTAGGTTGAAGTGATGAACAAAAAAAACTACCTCTATGATCTTGACCTCCCGGAACTGACGGCCATTCTTCAATCCTGGGGAGAACCGGCTTTCCGGGCGCGACAGATCTGGCACGGCCTGTATCAAAAGTTTTGGAACGCTCCTGATGAATTCAGCACACTTTCCAAAGCGCTGCGCCAAAAGCTGGGTGAGAACTTAGAATTCAGTCATTTAAATGCCATTCAAACGCTCAAATCCGGTGATGGGGAAACCGAAAAAGCACTTTTCCATCTCCCAGATAAGCGACCCATCGAGACTGTTCGCATGCGTTATTCAAAGAGACGCACTTTGTGCATCTCCACTCAATCGGGCTGTGCTATGGGCTGTGATTTCTGCGCCACCGGCCAGATGGGCTTCTTGCGCAACCTAAGCAGCGGCGAGATCGTAGAGCAGGTGCTTTATTTCGCCCGTCGACTGGCTCACCAGGGTGAAATGGTCAGCAACATCGTCTTGATGGGTATGGGCGAACCGCTGCACAATTACGAGGCCACACTGGCAGCCATCCGGCGCTTGAATAACCCAGACGGCATGAAACTGGGTGCGCGTCGTTTTACAGTTTCAACAGTAGGATTGATCCCCCAAATCGAACGCCTGTCAAAGGAAAAACTACAAGTCAATTTGGCCATCTCATTGCACGCCGCGGACGATGAACTGCGGTCCAAGATGCTGCCGATAAACCGTAAATACTCTATCCAAGATTTATTGGCCTCGGTCCGGAAATACACCCAAACGACAAAGCGGCGCGTCACCTTCGAGTGGGCCCTGATCCATCAGGTCAATGACACGCCTGAACAGGCTCAAATATTATCTACTCTTCTGAAAGGCATGCTGGCACATGTCAATTTGATCCCTCTGAATCCCACCCAGGGGTATTCGGGTGAAGCCACCACCAGGGAACGTGCGGCACAATTTCAACAAATCCTCGCAAAAGGCGGCACCCCCTGCACCATCCGCATGCGCAGGGGCATCGATATTCAAGCGGGGTGTGGGCAACTAGCCAGCAATCAGTAGTATGCGGTCTGTAGGCAATTCTCCGGCCTCTGATTAGGGCCTTCCTCTGCTCTTTACAACGAAACAAGGGGGTAACTACTTTTCGTGCTAAAATGCATTTACGTTTTAAAGCATTCCCAACCTGGGGCACGAAAGGAGTTTCCCATGACTGAGCAATTAGTACGATTGAGTTATCCAGCAAGCTTGCTAGACGTTCCGGTAATTAACCAGTTGATACGACGCTACGATCTGACAGTCAACATATTGCGCGCCCAGGTCTCTCCCGAGGAGGGCTGGGTCCATTGCAAATTAACCGGTGATACAAGTGCAATCGTTGAAGCAATTGACTGGCTTTCAAACCAGGGGGTCGACGTGGAGCTGCTAAAAGACGAAATCTGAGCTCGTGATATGGGATTTTCAACATGACCGAAATTGCCACCCTGATCCCCATCGCAAAACTGATCCACAAAGCCTTCGATGCCGAGCAATACGCGCAGGGTGCATCTATTTTCCGAAGATTGCGTGCCCCCGACCGCGCCGATGTTTTCGAAATTCTCGCGGATGATGATCAGAACCAGCTTCTGAAGCAACTCGACGTTCCAGCCATCGCCGATCTCTTCGATGAACTTGAAGATGATGAGACTGTCGATGCGGCTGAATTCATATCGTTAGAGCGCCTTGGTGATGTGCTCGACGAAATGGATCCTGATGAGGCGGCTGACCTGCTTGGCGATCTCAGCCCAGAGATAGCAGAACGGGCCATCGAAGAAATGGATGAGCCCGAGGATGTGCTGCCATTGCTGGAGTACCCCGATGAAACTGCCGGCGGCCGTATGACAACTGCATACCTCTGTCTGCACTCATCATCCACCTCAACTGAGGCCATTGACTACCTTCGAGAAGCCAGCCCAGATGTTGATGTCCCTTATTACTTGTTTGTTGTCAATGACGACGAAATATTGGTTGGTGTGCTCGGTTTGAGAGAATTGGTGATCGCTGACCCTCAAGAAAATGTAGCCAGGATAATGGACAGCGACGTGATCCATGTCTCAGCCATGGCGGACCAGGAAGAAGCTGCCCGCATGATGGTACACTACGACCTTTCGGTCATGCCTGTGCTCAGCGAGGATGACCATATGTTAGGAATCATCACGCACGACGATATCCTGGACGTGATCGAGGCTGAACACACCGAAGATATCTACCGCCTGGCCAGCGTTGCCGACACCGATCTGGAACCTGAAAGCGCCACTATCGAACAGTTAAAAGGCCGTATGCCCTGGCTGCTGCTCAACACCGGAACAGCCCTGATCGCATCCTGGGTCATCAGCATATTCGAAGACCTGTTTGTTCAAGTTGCAGTGCTGGCCTTCTTTCAATCTGTGGTGGCCGGACAAGGTGGCAGTGCCGCAAGTCAAAATGTAGCCATGATTGTGCGAGCGTTAGCCTTAGGAAAGGTCGAACCACGCCGAGTGTGGTTGATTCTACTACGTCAATTGTGGGTCGGCCTGATACAGGGAATCATCATCGGTTTGATCATCGGTGTGGGCGTTGGTCTCTGGCAGAGCAATCCCTTCCTGGGGCTGGTTTTGGGGTTGGCCTTGGTGGGCAACATGTTGGTTGCCGGCATTGTGGGAACGTTAATGCCGTTGGCCTTTCAGGCCATTGGACAGGACCCAGCCATGACATCCTCTGTACTTGTTACTGCTGCAACAGACAGCCTTGGCTTCCTGATCTTCTTGAGCCTGGCTAAAGTTTTCTTGCCGCTTATCCTCCATTATTTGCAATACTAATGCATTTGTGCACAAAAATCTCCGGTCCACAATTTTAAATTTTGCCTATGATTTACTCTACCATCCTTTTGCCTGGGCGTATGATTTTGTGGCCGCCAGCGTTTCGTGGGGATACTGGCAAGAGTGGGTCAGGATTACACTCGACTTTTTAGAAGGCCCGCGCGTATTAGAGTTGGGATTCGGCCCTGGGCATTTACAACGCTGGCTAACCGAGCGCGGGATCAGCGCTTTTGGGGTGGATACCAGCTCCCAGATGGCAAACATCGCCCGAAAGAGGGCCAACCAGCTTTCGCTGGCCTTTTCACAGGCGCTCCCCTTCCCCAACACACATTTCGACCAGATCGTCGCCACCTTCCCTTCCAATACCATTTTGCATTTAAACACAATCCGGGAAGCCTGGCGAGTGATCAAACCTGGGGGCAGGTTTATCGTTTTGCCCATCGCCTGGACGCACCGAATTCGAAAGCAGAACCCATTACCCTGGGATGATCAGTTACTAGACCATTTCTCCAAAGCTGGATTCAAAGCTCGAACAGAACGCGTCACCCGAAATTCCTGGTCATTGGTGATCATCATCGCTGAGAAACAACTTTAGATTTTTTAGGACTAGACTTCCATATTTTGGTAAAATTCAATTATGGAAGTACAAATAGCGGTGTCCAAAGTAAAAAAATACGCCACCTCCACCAGTGGCGATACTGTCGAAGTTGTCGAACGCCCTAACGGGGGCGTTTCGGTGGTCATGGCCGATGGACAAAGTTCCGGGCGCGGCGCTAAGTGGGTTTCATCTTTTGTCGTCCGAAAAGTGATTTCCCTTTTAGCTGATGGTGTCAGAGATGGAGCCGCGGCACGCGCCGCTTCTGATGCACTATACACAGAGCGAAGTGGCAAAGTTTCCGCCACACTGAACATGCTCTCGGCCGATTTTCTCACCGACACGCTAGTCATTACCCGTAACAACCCGGCTCCAGTCCTGGTGGCGAGAGATGAAAACGTCAGCCTCCTCGACGAAGAGAGCGCGCCCATTGGGTTTTATCGCAACACGCGTCCGATCATCAACGAAGTCGAACTGACCGCGGGACTCACTGTGGTTGTGTTCACCGATGGCATTACACACGCCGGTTCGCGCGATGGGCGCAAGATGGATGTAGAAACCTGTCTGCAATCGATCTTGGAGAACGAATTCCCATCGCCCCAGTTTGTGGCCGATTCCCTCCTGAAACACGCCCTAAAACTGGATCAATGCAGACCCGTCGATGATATTACGGTCGTAGCGCTGAGGGTAGTTTCCACGCCTGAACAAGATTCTGTGGAAGGTGAAAACCTGATTCGAAGGATGAACGTCAGGTTGCCGATAGGTTTATGAAAAGGAAACGGCGCCACCATTTCCGCAGACAGGTGCGCGCCAGTTTGCGAGATTCCTGGCTGCTGTTACGCCAGTTTCAATGGCCCCTGTTGACATTTGTTGGCACAATTGTCGGTGGGGGTATTTTGTATCGCGATCTGGCTGATTTCGCGGGGAAACCGATTGGCGGTCTCGCCGCCGCAAATTATCATATTCTGACGCTGGTATTTTTGAATCCCACCATTGATTTCCCCGGCGTTTGGTATTTACAAATGTTCAATTTTTTGATGCCGGTGATTGGTATTGGCATCCTTGCCCAAGGTGTCGCCGATTTTGGCGTGCTCTTCTTCAACCGGCGGGCAAGAGGAAAGGATTGGGAAATGGCTGTAGCATCGACTTTCAGCAACCATGTCGTCCTGGTTGGACTCGGACATCTGGGTTATCGCGTGGTGAATCATCTATATTCAATGGGCCAAGATGTAGTGGTCATCGATTTGGCCCCTCAACCGGACCTGTTAATAAATGTACAGGAGCTAGGTATCCCCGTATTGGCAGATGACAGTACACGAGAAGCAGCTCTCACAGCTGCCAACATTCAAAAAGCGCGCGCCATCATCCTTTGTACGCAGCAAGATGGCCTCAATCTTCAGGTGGCAATGAAAGCGCGCAGCTTGAATCCAGATATTCAGGTAGTGGTGCGCATCTTTGACGATGATTTTGCCAGCGCTCTCAATGAACAATTCGGTTTCCAGGCAATCAGTACTTCCGCCACGGCTTCACCCATCTTTGCAGCCACTGCCGCTGGCGTAGACATGACCCGTCCAATCACAGTAGAAGGACAATCCTTTAGCCTGGCCAGTCTCAATGTTGGTCCCAAATCCCAGTTGCCTGGAATATCTGTTGAGGATATCGAAGGCGATTTTGATGTCAGTGTGGTCCTGATTCGCAGGAAAGATGAGCAAGCAGATTTTCACCCTGGGCCAGATCGACTGATCCAACACAATGACGTACTCGCCGTTTTGGGCGGTGCCACCGAGATCAGCATCCTGGCCCAACGGAATGGACAATACTAGCCTAACTTGAATGCAGAAGTTCAACTTCTAATGAGACACAACGGAGGTAAACCAGCATTATTGCGTGAGCGAAGATAAAGCAATTCTCGGGGTTGTGGGGGTATGTGGAGCAGGGAAATCGGAACTGGTTCGAAGATTACGGGCGCGGGGTTATAAAATCAAGCATATTGCCCAGGAACACTCTTTTATCAAGGATATGTGGCAGCGCATTTCAAAACCGGACATTTTAATCTTTCTGGATGTTACTTTCCCCGAAACATTGCGCAGAAAAAAATTCGATTGGAGTGAAAAAGATTACCGTGAACAGATGGAACGCGTTCAACATGCTCACCACCATGCTGATCTAGTCGTCAAAACGGATAATTTTACAGTTGAGGGTGTAAGTGAATATGTCTTGCAAAATCTTGGAGATTTGATCGATTAGACTTTCATCAGGGTAGAACAGCCAGCAGCACATCTCGAAAGAACAGCAAGAACATGGCACTCATGATCAGGAATGGCCCATAAGGAATTGCCGCAAACACCCGGTATTTTCGTAAAGCTAGTTTTATCAATAAATAAAGTAAACTGAATAAGCCACCGAGAAAAACTGCCAAAAATAACCCCCCAATAATTCCAGGCCACCCTAACATTAGACCCAATACTCCGGCAAGGTTTACATCGCCAAATCCCAACGCGACTTCTTCAAGCGTCTGGCCGCGCAGGCGCGCGATAAGGTGAGCAAACAGAGCCCCCAACAAGAACAAACCCAACATGATAGCAAAACCAGCAACGCCACCCACCAATGTATCCTTAAAACCATGCTGCCAAATTCCAAACGCCAAACCGAGAATTGCTCCTGCCAAACTAACCGGATGCAATATTAAACGGTGTTCAACATCGATCACGATGACCACTCCGAAAAATGCAAGTAACAACATCCCTGCTAGAAAATCTGCGAGGGCTGGCTGAGAAAACCACAACCAGAATGTCAATCCACTAATGAATAAATGGACTAATAGGACACGCCAACGGAGTTTTCCACATTTTGAGCAGCGGGGAGGTGCCCAAAAATATTCCGAAATCGCTTTTCGCCGCACACACGCTTCACAAAGCAAATCTGCTGGATCGACCTTATCGGTACCATCAGGATCAACTTCAACATAGCGTAACCCGATTAAATAGTCACACAGGAAATTCACTGCCAACCCGGCGCCAATGGACAGAATCAACAACAAAAGCCAAATTATCATGAGGGTATTATACTTCGCAGCTGAAAAGTGCGCTGAATTTTTGAATTAGGCTCGAACAACTGAACGG
>CAZVPR010000126.1:0-12433 GCA_964629085.1 uncultured Anaerolineales bacterium | reverse complement strand
TACATATTGATATTTCTTGATATCTTATATACATAACTAAAATGTTGCAAACGCTTGACAAAAACGCATATTTGTGCTATGATCGCACCCACTTTCGAAAAAGTATCACAAACTCTGACCTCATTGGGGGTAATCACCATTCTCGCGCTTACGAGCTCCCAAGGAATTAAAAAATATCGCATGGAACTTATCGGGGATTATTCTGTAAATTTTCTGCCCAAACCGACGTATTACTATGTCCGTTTGGTAGTAGCTTTACTTGTCGTCTCCGTGTGTGACAAACTCACCTGACTAAGCCCGCTTCCTGGTTCCCAGAGGCGGGCTAAATATTTGAAAATTCTTTCAACTATCAAATTCTATTTCAATTAGTAAAGGAAAAAAATGAAGAAACAATCTGATGGAGCCATTGGCGGAGGAGGATAAAGGGGGATGAAGAAACTATATTTCAACATCTTGTATATTGCATTTTTCCTGATTCCATTAATTCCAGCGCTTTACGATGGGGCAATTGGAGCAGGTTGAGTTTTATTCAAATTTAGATAAAAGATTAAAACTAGGCGGATTTGCTTCAATTTCGCCTAGTTTTAATTATGTAAATAATAAATTATGTTATTAGATCCCATCAACAAATTCATGGAACATCCCGTTACAAAAAGAATAGCATTTTTATTGGGGGTTGGGGGAGGAATTATCAGAATTGCAAACATTAAACTTCCCGGGATTGTCGATCCGATAACCACAGTATTATTAGTCATTATTGGCATTTACCTAGCCGCCGTTTTCTTTCAATTTTTATCAAAGCGGATTCTTGATCAAATAACTGAAACTTTCACGCTAACGTTTAGAGAACTCATTAACACAGAAACGCAAGTAAATTTTCAATCTGTCACAGCTCATGAAAATAACTATGAATATCAAGCACAAAGATATGGTGTTGGTTATTCTTCATTTGATGTTCAATGCACAATAGATACTGATGGCTCTGCAAGCGTTGTGCGCGACGTAGAAGTTGAAGCTTTTTCTACCATTTTGGAGCTAGACACGTTTTATTAATATTCCAGAAAAAGCACCAAATGGAAAAGATAGAGAAATTGAAATTGGAAACATAGAAACTAGGGATCCACGTGATCTCGAGTTAAAAGCTATCGATAGCAAACCAGGGAGAATATCAGCAGTTATTAAAATATCACCTCCACTAAAAGAGGGAGAAAAACTAAAATACACTGTGTATGATTATTATCTACCTCCTGGATTATTTGGCATAAATCTTACGAAAGATGAAATTGATCGGCGCGAATCCTCCGATGACTACTTTGGTTGGCATATCGAACGACCTACGAAAAATTTCATAATACAAGTTCAATTCCCAAAGGATATCCGTCCGAAAGAATATTGGGGGGAAGTCAAGTACGCTGCTGCTGCCGGAGAAACATCTCGTGAAACATAACATGAAGAAAGTGAAAACATAAAGGGGGTAATACTTTCTCGGATTGGCGCACTTCACATATTAAAGCAAGAAGTTGATTATCCACTTTCAGGGTTTATATATATTTTAGGTTGGAAACCAATAATAAAGGATACAAACCCAGACAATTAATCCCAAGAGTTACTCCGAACAAGATGAAATTCTTAGATTTTCAGGGTTACATTTCCTAAAGAATTACTGTTTCAATCTTAATCTTTCCCAATCAAGCTCAATATATGGCAACCCAACCTCGATTCGTTCCTTACGGCCGCGCATATACCCCTCACACCAGGGATCGTCCAGATTTTCCACATCCATGCTGCGGTGGATAACGGCATACAGATCAATTTCGCGCAGCTTCAGGAAATGGGGGATTTCGTTCAACCACTTCGGATCCAGGTGATTCTCTCTTTTGTAGCCACGTAGAAAGTCGCTCATAAACTCCTGTGTAAAGGCCGCTTTGTCTTCCTGCCACATCGCGGCATAAAACAGCACCATAGCGATATCGTAGATAAACCAGCCATAGACGCTATCATCGAAATCGAAGAGCGTGATCTGCCCTTCGTGGATGTAGAAATTGGCGCCGTGGGCATCTTGATGGATCAGACCGTACCCGTCGCGATCCTTGGGGAGCGTCTCAAAATGCGGCATCAATTCCTGGAATTTTGTAAGGGCTGCCGCTTCCGTGGGCGGCAGCCAATCCTTGAGATCGAGATTACCGGGAGCATCCCATTCTGGGCGGCGCCAGGCTGGGTCGGGTGGAGTGTAATCCTTCGTCAGTGCGTGCAAGCGCCCGATGACACGGCCGTAATGCTGCACAAATTCAGGAGTCCACTCGACTTCCCAGGATGGCACGCCCTGCGCTTTGACAAAAGCCGTCGCCAGAAATTGGCCGCCTTGACCGTCGTCGATAGCTTCGACCAGGTTGCCGTTTCTTGAAAGAATAGCCCGAGAGACATTGGCCCCACCTTCAGCCAGGTAGTTGATCCAATCGACTTCTCCGGCGATCAATTCCGGCGTGCGCCGCAGGCTGTGTCCAAGGCGCAGAATAAAGTCCCCATCATCGCGGCTGAACTCGTAAATATAGCTCTCAAAGCCATCCAACAATTCGATAGATGCTGGTTGTATGTCGAAGCGCTGCTTGGCGGCGCTCAAAATAACATCGTTGTAACGCTCTACAATCCTTTTTTCCATTATTATCCTTGCTAACTCAATTCTCAAAATTACGCGTAAAACGCCAAGAGTCAGTTGTCTTGGCGTATAGAGAGAGAACTCACACCCTGGGACTGCGAACAGCCCCAGGGTATTGTATCATTTATCCATGGCGTTGGATCAATCTGGCAACTCCCCCAACACTTGCTGCATGCAGTCTTTGTATTGTTTGTAAGCCTGGCGGCCCGCGTCCGAAAGCTGGACGATGGTATGCGATTTTTTCTGGATGAAGGTTTTCTCTATCTCCACATACCCTGCCTCTTCCAGTTTGCTCAGATGGGAGGAGAGGTTGCCCCAGGTCAGATCGGTCAGGTTCATGAGGAAGATGAAATCAGCGCTCTCGACCACGAAAAGGTAGGTCATCACCATCAGGCGAGCTGGGGCGTGGATAATGCGGTCGATTTCCACAAGGGGGTGTAAATCTTGTTTTTTCTTCTCTGACGCAGCCATACTAAACATCCTCCTGAGAAAGCGAGTATGCCTTGACAAAGCAGGAAAGGACAAGAATACCAACTGCGAGAACAACCATCCCTGCAATTAGCAGGGGATAATGAAATTTCGCATCCCGGTATACCATCAGCACACCATAAAGGTAATAGCGAGGTACACTCAGGGTGAGGGCAATTACGCTAAAAATCGCAATGATGATGGCTGCAAACAGCAAATCAACGTCGAAATCGCTAACCCATTTTGGCAGGTTTCGCCAGATCGGTTCCCGGAGTCGATTACCAGCGCTGAAGATCCATACCACCAAAGTTGCCATAACAATTGCCAGCGTCACAAAGTGGGCAGTTTTCAATTTCCTTTTGGTGCGATCACCGAATTTTTCCAACCCGACGCGGGGTGCGACTATTTTGAGCCTGAGGCGATGAACCCCAAAGACAAGCCCCAACGTCAAGGCCAGGATCAACACCAAATTCCAGATCGGCCCTAGCAGATTGCGGGTGAGCGGATAAATGCTCATTTCCATCAGTATCAACCCCAGGGAAATATCCCAGAAACCATCCCGAAAATTTGCCAATCGATATACCTTTCGTTCAGCTTCACTCATTTTCAGTATCTGAGTCATGATAGACCTATTTCTTCACCTGGATCAGGCAAAGGATATTTGTTTAAAAATTGGACGAATAGAACTAATCCAACAATTATCATCAGGGAACCGGATATCCCAAAAGTGATGGGAAATCCATGATGTGCGGCATTTATGGTTTTGTAGAGCATTTGCCCGATTACGGGTGATAATCCAGCCAAACCGCCGTACAGGATCAAGCGGGGTAAATCCAAGAAATAAGCCGCGGCGCTGAAGGTAGTCAGCACGACGAGGCCGAGGAGTACGGGGTAAAACCATTCACCGAATTCACCACCAATGTACAGCAATAAGCCAAAGATCAAACCCAGCACCAGGGTAACGACCATCATCAGCGTAATCTTGTTGACTTTGCGCAATCGCTCCTGTTGATAAGCTACCAATCCCAGGCGCGGGGTAATCAACGCAGATTTCAATTTTCGGATCACCAACCAGCTAACCAGATAAATCGGCAGCATGGCCATCGAACTCAAAAAATCACCCCAGCCCAAATCAGTAAATATGGGTACGATGGCAAATTGTAAAACCACGATGCCCAGGAAAACATCCCAAAGGCCATCTTGAAACTTCATCCGAAAGGCTTTGCGTTCGGCATCTTTCAGGTTGATTTGCATATTCATGTCTATCTCCAAATTCTCTAAATTTTTCTAAGTACTTTGTTTTTCAAAGTGCTTTGTCATTATTATATATATTCCCCTAAGAATGTCAAGTCCTTTTTTACGATATAATCCGACTCTATGCGAAGACAAAGATTGCTGATTGCACTCATCGCTATTCCGGTGACTTTGCTGGTAGTAGCTTTTCTCTACAACTACCCCCCAATCAACGAGCGCCTGGCCTGGCGCGTGGATGCCCTTAAAGCGCGCGTCAAATATGCGCTCAACCCGCCCGAGGAAGCGCTTTTCATACCTGGTGAGGTCGAAGACGAAACGCAGGAACCAACGTTGGAACCAAGCCCAACCCCCATCCCTGCGACCGCAACTTTGGAGGCTCCCACAGCAACCCAGCCAGGGCCGACTGCGACGCTCATGCCAACACTGACGCCCACGATTGCAGCGACTCCCCTCCCTGAAAAAGTCGATTTGGGCGGCATTGCGCACGAATTCCAAAAGTGGAATAACTGCGGCCCGGCCAACCTTTCGATGGCGTTGTCATTCTGGAAGTGGAACGGTGACCAACGCGACGCCGCCGCCTACTTGAAGCCCAACCAACGTGATAAGAACGTTATGCCCTACGAAATGGCAGCATTCGTCAACGAACAGACCGAGTTCAATGCGCTCTGGCGCGTGGGTGGTGACCTGGATTTACTGAAACGCTTGATTGCGGCCGGTTTCCCTGTGATAGTTGAGAAAGGCTTCGAAGGGGCCGGTTTCGATGGCTGGATGGGGCATTACGAGGTCATTAATGGCTACGACGACACCCGCCAGCGCTTTATAGCCCAGGACTCGTTTATCATGGAGAATCTCCCTGTAAGCTATGAAGACATGGAAAAATATTGGCAGCATTTCAACTTCACCTTCATCGTGGTGTATTACCCGGTCCGCGAATCGGAGGTGATGGAGCTGCTGGGTCCGTTGGCCGATGAAACCACCGCCTATCAGTTGGCCGCGCAAAAAGCATCGGATGAAATATTTTCTCTGGAGGGACGCCAGAAGGCTTTCGCCTGGTACAACCGTGGCACCAATCTGGTCTATCTGGATGACTACGGAGGGGCGGCTTCTGCTTATGATGAATATTTTGCACTTTATGCCGGTTTGAATCCCGAGGAAATCAATATCCCCTGGCGGCATGTCTGGTACCAGACTGGTCCGTATTGGGCCTATTTCTATTCCGGTCGCTATTACGATGTACTCAACCTGGCCACCACCACCATCGCCGCGGCCAGCGAACCGGCTATCGAGGAAAGCTGGTACTGGCGGGCTTTGGCCAAAGAAGCCCTGGGCGATATCGATGGCGCCGTCGCCGATCTGCAGGAAGCCATCAAACTCAACAGCAACTTCGAGGTTGGCAAATATCAGCTTGAACGGATTCAGGGCGGTGGATAACCAAACTGGTTTGTAACCAATCCAAAATCCTTGCATCAAAAGAAGATAGTTGTCGCCATCGACAGCTATCTTTTTATATCCTTTTGGAGGAAGGTATGCCCATTTTTGAATTTTTTTGTGAAGAATGCGACCAGATATTCGAAGAGTTGGTCCGAAGTATAAATGCCATTGACGAGGTAGTCTGTCCCGGATGCCAGAATGAGCGCGTCATGAAAAAACTCTCTACATTTACATCCAAAGTCGCCGGGGCCAGTTCATTTTCCGCAGGATCAGCAGCACCTTCTTGCAGTCCTGGCGGGCTGTGAGGCATTTAGATTGCCAACCGTGAGTTGGCAAAATATCGAAGGCACGAGTATCGGCTCGTGCTTTTTTGTTGAGTGGACCCGATGCCGCATGGTAGAATCCGGCTGGTTTGCATCATGATCAAAATTCTGCATTTCGCTGACGCACATATCGATATGGCTACCCATGGCCGTCACGACCCGGAAACCGGGCTGCCGGTACGGGTTATGGATTTCCTCAAATCGCTGGATACTATTGTCGACACGGCCATTGAAGAGCAGGTGGATATGGTGCTCTTCGCTGGAGACGCCTACAAAGATCGCAATCCTGCCCCTACCTATCAGCGCGAGTGGGGTAAACGCGTAATGCGCTTATCACAGGCAGGAATTCAGACCCTGTTGTTGGTCGGCAACCATGACCTTTCCCCAGCTATGAACCGCGCCCATGCCCTGAACGAATTCTCAACTTTGCAGGTGCCGCATGTTCAGGTGCTAGACAAACCCTGTTTTCTGACTCCAAATGATTTGGAGGGATTACCCCTGCAAGTGTTAGCACTGCCCTGGATTTCCCGGTCAGGGATGATGGCCCATCTGGATATCCACGGGCGTGACCTGACCCAAATTTATCAGGAACTCGAAAAACGGCTGACAGAACTGGTTCAGCACTGGCTCGAGGAAGCCGATCCTGAATTGCCCATCCTCCTGACTGCGCATGCCTCGGTCCAGGGGGCAAAATATGGCGGCGAACGCACGGTCATGTTAGGCAGTGATCTGGTGCTGCCGGGCTCGCTGGTGCGAGATCGACGCCTGGATTATGTCGCCCTGGGGCATATTCACAAACATCAAAACTTGAACAAAGGCGACCATCCGCCGGTGATTTATTCCGGCTCCATTGAGCGCGTCGATTTTGGCGAGGCCGCCGACGACAAATTCTTCGTGATTGCGCAAGTCGCCAAAGGTGCTTCGGAAGTAGAATGGCGCCAACTCAACGGAATCCGCCCCTTCGTTGATCGTTTTGTTCGCCTCGAAAAACAGGAAAAGATCAGCGATCAATTACGCGCCGCGCTGCCAGATCAGGATCAACTGGCGGGCGCTATTGTACGGCTGGTGTTGGAGTATCCTCGCGAATGGGAATCGATGATCGATGAAGCTGCATTACGTGAACATGCTGTTGACGCTTTTGAATTTCATCTCGTCAAACGCCCGCAACAAGCAAATCGCATTCGCCTCCCTGAAGATCAAACCATGGGCAGCCTTTTCGCAGCAGAGTTATTGGAAATTTATTGGCGGGCTAACCATGTAGATTCCGAAGAAACCCAAGAATTACTCGACCTTGCCGAAGACATTATCAGAGGGGATACAGCTTAATAACCATAAAAAGGAATAGTCAATGGATTACAGTCCCGAAAAAATTGAACAGGCATATGCCGCGTTCAAAGAACAATACCCCTGCTTCGAAGACACACAAATCTTGGATACGTTGCGTACCAAAGAATACGCCCGTCTGGACAGGCAAAACCAGGTCTATTTGGACTACACCGGGGGCGGCTTATATGCCGACTCGCAGTTGCGTCAACACATGGCCCTGCTGCAAGAAGGAGTCTTTGGAAATCCCCATTCCAAGAATCCGACGTCGTTAGCCATGACCCATCTGGTTGAACAAGCCCGCAGTTATGTGCTGGAGTTCTTCAACGCATCCCCTGATGAATATGTGGCCATCTTCACGCCCAACGCCAGCGGGGCCCTCAAGCTGGTTGGGGAGGCTTATCCTTTTGGGCCTGGCAGCCGCTTCTTGCCCGCCTTCGATAACCATAACTCGGTCAACGGAATCCGTGAATTCGCCCGCGCCAGGGGCGCCGAAGTAACCTACATGCCGACCGTTTTACCAGAGTTGCGCTTTGATGATGCGGCCCTGGAAGCCGAACTCGACCGAGTCCAACCGGACAGTTTCAACCTGTTCGCCTATCCGTCGCAATCAAATTTCAGTGGGGTGCAACACTCACTGGAGTGGATTGCCAAAGCCCAGGCCAAAGGTTGGGATGTACTGCTAGACAGCGCGGCCTTCGCGCCTACGAACCGTCTGGATCTTGGTATTTGGAAACCGGATTTTGTGCCTCTGTCGTTCTACAAGATTTTTGGTTATCCCACAGGAGTAGGCTGTTTGCTGGCCCGCAAAGACAAACTCAACAAAATATTGAAACGTCCCTGGTTCGCTGGCGGCACGATCTCGATTACCTCCGTTCAGGGAGAAGGCTGGCACTATTTACTCGAAGATGAAGCTGGATACGAAGATGGCACCATAAATTATCTGAACTTGCCCGCCATCGAAATTGGTCTGCGCCACATCCAGGATATCGGCATCGATCTCATCCACGAACGGGTGGCCTGCCTGACGGGCTGGCTGTTGGATCAGATGACGGCCTTGAAACACAGCAACGCTCATCCGGTGGTACACATCTTTGGACCGACCACAATGGAAAATCGTGGTGGCACAATTGCTTTCAGTGTGAATGATCCCCACGGAAACCGCCTGGATCATCGCAAGGTCGAAGCCTTAGCCAATCATGATTGCATTTCCCTGCGTACCGGCTGTTTCTGTAATCCCGGCACTGGGGAGATTGCGCATCACTTAACTCGCTCAGAAATGGCCCAGGCATTCAACCGGCCAACCGCCATGTCGTTCGATGATTTCTATGATTGGGCCCGCCAGGAGCACAATCGCAACCCCAGCACGATCCGCATTTCTGTGGGGCTGGCAACGAACTTCGCCGATATCTACCGGTTTATGCAATTCTTGGAAAGCTTTTTAGATAAGCCCGAAGCTGAACTTCAAGATGTTGAGGTCGAGTACACGATCTACTCAACAATTCGAGATACCGCTTGATGCGTAGAGACGCCCCGGCGGGGCGTCTCTGCAAAACATTTTCTTCTGTGTGATCAGTTTATTCCCAGGTGTCATAGCCGAAATTAATTTGGGGGATATCTGTGTTGTAGAAAAAAGAGAGATTATTGGCATCTTCTTCTACACTGGTGAACTGCAAACGTCCGTAGCGTCCTTGATCCGTTCGGAAGCAAAAATAGTTTTCGCTCATCTCATCACTTTTGTTGATTCTTAGCGGCTGCGAATCGAGTGAATAGCCTTCACAATCCACCTTGGATGGAAATGAGGTGCCCCAATAGGCGATTGTGGCGGAGCCGAGCGGCGTGATCTCAACTTCTTCGCCGACAATCTGGAAGCGTAAATCTTCAGATTGGTTGTTGGTACGGAAATCCAGATCGTGCCCGCCACCATCATCGACATGGGTTAAATCGTTGGTGTGCAAACTGGGAGGCGTGACCCGTTCGGTGCCATTATAGTTCCAGACCACATAGATCACATCTATCGCTCGGTCGCCCAATTCGGGATCCGGCAACATGCCTTCTATACGCATAAAGCCATAGGCCCCCTCCCCAGTGCGCATACATAAATAGGTACCGGTAGGGGTTTTGTGATCCAGCACAATGGGTTCAGTTTTCAACTCGGAATCGACACAGTCCTGATACCCTGGCTCATTATTTCCCCAGATCACCAACTGCGATTCCACCCCCGCATAGCCGGTATCTGGCTCTAGCTGATAATCGTCGTTATCGTTTTTTCCGAGGTAGAAATCCGGGAAGGCGTCTAACGCGCTGAGCCGCGTGCCGTGGTCGAAATCAAAGAGGCGATAAAAAGGCAGATGGGCGCTGGCTTCGCCCTGGAGCGCTTGGGTTGGCGTTGGCTCTGGGGGCACAGTTGGCTCGGGTGTGGGTGAGGCTTCAGCTGATTCATCTGCCCCGGGTTTTCCCTCGGTATCGGGTTTTCCCTCGGCATCGGGTTTTCCCTCGGCATCAGGGTTTTCCTCGACATCGACTGCTTCCTCGGATTCGACCACTGTGATCGAAACGCCAGCGGGAGCACTATTGGCCCCTTCAGCGTTGTAGGCAGTCAACAGCAAGTTGAATGTCCCGGCAGTTTCCGGCGTCCAACGCAGGATACCCTCGAGCGGAGTCTGGCCTTGAGGCACAGGAGCCTCCTGGGAGGCGACAACAGCACCATCTATGGCCATATCCACCCGGGTGACACCCGTGGCATCCCCTGCGTGATAAACCACCTCCACTACCTCTCCTGAGTTTACCCGAGTCCCCTGCGGAGGTGAGACCACACGAATCGTTGGGGGTTCTTCAGATGAGCCTGGAATCTGGCAAGCCAGGATTGCCAGAAAAAGAAAGCCGACGATCAGAATAGTGGAGCGAAGATAGAACAATTTGTTTTTCATGGTTTTCTCCTGCTCATTTCCTAAGGATAAACGCCGACGATATAGTCAAGGGTGATACCCTCAGCATCCAAGGCAGTCACCCGGAAGATGACATAATCACCGGGTGGGCCCTGCCGGATGAGGATGTAGACACCATCAAGTTCAATGGGCAAGCAACCGGTGGTGAAACCGCCCAACTGCGAAACATCAATGCTGGCAAAGTCATCAGGATACGGCCCCAACATGGTACCGCCGGGCTCGACAATGGAAACAAAACAACCTTCCAAACCATCCGGGTTATACTCCACAATCAGATCGCCATTCGAAAAATTCTCTTGATCCATTTTCTCGCTGACGAAATCGTATGCCACCACATTCGGCAGGCGAACCTGACCGGATTTGATGACACCCTGTTCGTCTGGGATGATCTCAGACCCCATCTCTTCAGGCGGCTCGCTTTGCGCTAGATCTCCTACAGGCTGCGATGCGCTGAAAGCATCATCATCCAAATGCCAGGTCTCGGCAGAGATCAAAAGATAAGTGAGACCCGCTTCTGTGTTTTCATAGATACCTTCGAACTCTAATCTGCCCATGCGACCTTCATCAGTTTGATAACAGTAGAAAGCTGGGATAACCATCTTTTGGTAGCCTGGATCGTCATAATTCTGGATTTCAGAAATCTCAAACGATAGTGATTCGCTACCTAATGTAAGGGATTCACAATCCTGTAATTTGGGCAGGGTGAGGCCCCAATAAGCTAATCCCACCCCCGCGGCGGGGATAAGCTGAACCTGATTCTGATTTATTACCTCAAAGGTGAAATCTTCGCTGAGCGCCCCCAACTCCATATCGAGGTCATACGCACCGGGCAGCAGCCATTCATCAGGGACTCGCAAAACATTGACCGGCTGATGGATAACTACCCACTGCCCGTCCACACTCCAAAGCGTGTAATTTAGATCGACGTAGAATTCGGCATTGCTATTGAGAAAGGAATCGAGATCAAAATAGAAATCATTAACCTGGTAGCTGCCAAAGCGGCCAGAACTGGTTTTGAAGCATACAAACTGCCCAATTTCTGCGAAGATGGGCGTACTTGCCAAATTTACCGACTGGCAATCCTCAAAACTAGGGGGCGCATCACCCCATGCGGCCAGCAAGATATCCTCATACCAAGGGGCCAAATGGGCTCGCTGTGTACTTTCATCGGCCAAAAATTCAATATCGGCGGCCGAACGAGAATCAGCCAAAGTGGTGCCCAGATCGAAATCGATTGCACCCCCAAAAGGCACCACCAAACGACCAGTATTAGCAACGGCCACGGCTCGTTGTGGAATCAGGCTGGAAGCAGTTTCATCTGGCAAAGCCCAGGTATCGGCAATAAACTCCACCAGAATGCCATCGCCCGTGTAAACAACCATGAAATCGGCATGGGCCCAGGGGTCACCATAAGGCAGCGGGGCCGAAAGATATCCTAAATAGACCCAGCGAATATACAAGCGTCCCAGACGGCCCTCGTCGGTGCGATAACAGACAAAGGTCGGCGTTTTGACCGGGGCTGCCTCCGGCACCGGCTCCAGCTCAACAGGAACCGGCTGCGATCCCAAAGCCGCATCAGCACAATCTTGATATGTGGGCATCTCCGACCCCCAGGCTGCGATTTGGGCATTTGGTCCTGGAACGACATTGATCAGCGTATCACTGACAGCCTCAAAAGTCACATCGACCTGGCGAATATTCCGATAGTAATCCAGGTCCTTGCCTTTAATGCCCTGCGGATGCGTCGTACCAGAAATGGTGTGCAGGGCTGGGTCAACAGGTAGTTCACTCCCATCGGCATCCCACATTACGTAGTCAAAGCCCAATACCAGGTCGCCGTTAGAATCTAAAAATCGATCGATAACCGTAAAGTATCCGAAATTGCCCAGATCGGTCTGAAAACAAACCCTCGTACCGACCGTCAGATGTTGGCTTGGAATTTCAACATCGGAGATGGCGGCAGCGCGACAATCTCCGAAAGTAGGCTCAAATTCGCCCCAAAGACCGAAAAGACCCATTTCATAGACAGA
>CAZVPR010000125.1:0-12524 GCA_964629085.1 uncultured Anaerolineales bacterium | reverse complement strand
TTCATGGTATCATAAAGAGAATGGCTTTGTCAAGAAAATCGGTGTTGAATCTGGTTTTTTCACCGCGAAGACGCAAAGGACGCTAAGATATTATGAAGGATAAGCTCAGCAAATTGTGCATCCATACCATCACAACTCAACCCTGGCCGCTGGATAAAGCGATCGAAGAATATCAGGCCCAGGGTGTGGCTGGTATCACCGTTTGGCGGCAGGCGTTGGAAGGTTATAATCCAATCGAGATGGGCGAGAGGATTCGCGCCGCTGGGATGGACGTGGTATCCCTGTGTCGAGGGGGCTTCTTTCCGGCGCCGGATTCTGTTGGTTTACAACAAGCCATTGATGACAATCTCAGGGCCATTGAGCAGGCTGCCGCATTGGGGGCGCCGCTGATCGTACTCGTACCTGGGGCCGTACCGGGGCAGCCCTTGGAGCAATCGCGCGCCCAGATCAGGGATGGCATCGAGGCCATCTTGCCGCGCGCCCGCGAGTGCGGAATTAAACTGGGGGTTGAACCGCTGCACCCGATGTATGCAGACAGTCGTTCGGCAATCAATTCGCTCAAACAGGCCAATGATCTTTGCGATGCCATTGATTCACCGAATGTTGGCGTGATCTTTGACGTTTACCACCTGTGGTGGGAGCCCAATTTGCAGGCCGAAATCGAACGCTGCGGCCGTGCCGGGCGCATTTTCGCCTTTCATATCTGCGACTGGAAAACGCCCACCCGCGACCTGCTCAACGACCGCGGCCTGATGGGCGAGGGCTGCATCGACAACCCGCTGCTGCGGGGATGGGTCGAGAGCGCCGGTTTCGACGGGTATCACGAGGTGGAAATATTTTCAAATGATTATTGGGAGCGGAATCAAGAAGAATACTTGAAGAGCATTGTTGATGCTTATACTCATTATTGTTGAAGAGATGAAATGGGTTGTGTACCAATGAGGTACAGGGATCGAGAAGAATCTCTCAGTTTCCGATGAACATTCGGTTTTTCTCTGCGTCTTTGAGTTTTTACGTTATTTCAGATTATCAACCGAATTCCGGAAACGATCAGCAGCGTCAATATTAACCTGCGAAATAAGTTGACATTGATCTTGTTCCCCAGATAGATTCCAATGATGATGGCCAGCGCCATTCCCGGGAGCGCCCAAAGAGAGGCATGCAAAAATGCGTTGTTCAAATTGCCATCGATGGCATGGCCGGCCAAAATGAAAATATTTGTTACCAGAAAGAAACCTTGCAGGTTGCTGCGGAATTCGTTGGGTGGCCATTGGCGAAAGGCGGCGTATACCACAATGACCGGCCCGCTGATGTTGAATGCGCCTCCGGTCACACCGGCCACGAACCCAAAGAAATATGCCCACCAGGGGTGCTCCAGAGGAGGTAGCGTGGGCTTAAATAACGAGTAAAGGGCATAAAGTAAAACTAAAACTCCCAAAATAATTTGAATTATCGTGGCGTTCAGCGCGCTGAGTAAAAACACACCTACGGGCACGCCCAGAATTGCCGGGACCAATAAATTGGTCACGGCCAGCAGGTTGAGATCGCTGCGGTAGTAAATCAACACAGCGATGGCCGTGATCAGGCCAATGAACGCTGAGACAGATGTGGCTACCTGAGGGCCCAACCAATCGATCATGAAGGGCATATTGATCAGTGGTGCGCCAAAGCCAGCTACAGTTTGGGAGAGGGTTGCCAGAAAGTTTACCAGTGCAAGTGCCATTGACAAATCCTTGTAGTTTTCTTCTGATATTGCTTTTTTTGGCAGGGAATGGATATTTAGACTCGATCATTTATTGATTGATATCGAGTATACTATAGCGATATGCCAGCCGGGGAAAAATGACGCTTCGGGTGGGAAAAAACTTCAGATAGTGCACGAAAACGAGGGAACAAAATGCCAAATCTGATTGGTGAGATCATCCTCAATCGTTACCGTGTCGATGACCTGATTGGTCGCGGCGGCATGGCCGAGGTCTACAAAGTCTGGGACCAGCAGCGTGCCGCCCACCTGGCGATGAAGCTCTTGCGCGAGGATATGGCCGAAGACAAGGTTTTCTTGCGCCGCTTCAGACGTGAAGCCCAGACCCTGGCTAAACTGCAGCATCCCCACATCGTTACCTTTTATGGATTAGAGCAGGAGGGTGCCCTGGCCTTTATGCTCCTGGATTATGTAGAGGGCATTTCCCTGCGCCGGGAGATATTTGATGCGCCCGGCCCTTTGCCTGATTCCCGAATCCGAAAGATCATGCAGCCAATTTGCAGCGCCCTGCATTATGCCCACAATATGGGCATGGTGCACTGTGACTTGAAACCCGGTAATATCATGGTCCACAAAAATGGCACCGTGCTGGTAACCGATTTTGGTATTGCCCGTATGACCGACGCTGCGACGGCCACAATGGTGGGCGCAGGGACACCTGCCTATATGGCCCCCGAGCAGGCCCGTGGCTTTGACCCCACGCCCCAAACGGATATCTACGCCCTGGGCGTGGTGCTCTTCGAGATGCTCACTGGCGGCGAGCGGCCCTTCGTGGGGGAACAGGCCACGGTGACCGGCAGCACCAGTGAGAAGGTGCGCTGGGATCAGATCAATTTGAATCCACCCTCGCCGCGCCGTTGGAACTCTGAAATTTCTGACGAATTGGAAACTGTCGTACTGCAATGTCTCGCCAAGGATCCTGCTGAACGATACACCAGCCCGTTGGATTTGCTGAATGCGCTTGAGTTGGCTTTGCCCCCGGGTTTAGCCGAAATACCTGCCAAAGTTGAGTCCAAATCTACAGCGGCAATTTCGGTTTCAACAGAAGAGCCACAGGTATCGAAGGAGTCGGAAGAACCAAAGGAGATAACTTCTCCGCTACCGGCTGATGAAAAACCTCGTCAACGGGGTACTTTGGCGTTGTTGGCCCTGCTAGGGATCATTGCCCTTATTGCGGGAGTTGGCCTGTTTATGCTGGGGCGCGGGGGGAGGGACTTTTGGGGAAACTGGCTGCGGTGACTGAAACGGCTACAGTGACGCCTACGGTTACGGCGTCAGCCTTCCCGACAATAACTGCGACACCGAGGCCTTCAGCCACAGGCACACCTTCACCATCAGTGACATTCACCAACACTGCGTCCCCAACTGATACGCCCCTTCCCTCCTTAACACCAACAACCGTTCCCTCAAATACGCCGTCAGCTACCCAAATACCCACGCAAACAGAGATTCCCGAAGGCTATGTTATTGTACCTGATGTGATAGGCCAGGATGCGTACAAGGCCGTGCTTCAATTGGGAGAAATTGGATTCGAAGTTAAACAAGTAGCTGAATACAATCCAGATATTCCCAAAAATCAAGTTGTCGACCAACAACCAGTCGCCGGATCGTTTATTGACCCAGGGGAAAAGGTTATTTTGCATATTGCTGCAAGTGAAAAACTAATGTTGTCGTTGCATGTTCCGGCAAATATTGGTGTTGCTCATTACTCAATGCCAATAAAAATGTCTGAAGTAGAACTGCCGGAACAAACCTGGTGTCAGGCAAATTTGATAAATGAGGTAAGTTTCGCTGAACATTCAGGCTTAACTGTAACTTTATATCACCCTGAGTATGATTTTGCCCTCGTTGAATGCTGCAGACGCGGATCTCTGGCGTATGTATCTACAGGTGGAAATTCTTATACAGAGTTCAAAACCACTTCGGCCGGTTCTTATCAAATTGGGGCATATTCAGGCAATAAAGAAGCCGATTTTTATTTGTTTTGCCGTCCTATTGGTCCTGATCAATAATCAAATACAATTGCAACTAGGACATTGACACCGACAAAGGAACTGACACAAACATTATCGACGTCTGAAGGAACGCTCTATTCAAACACCATTGATAACAGCTTACATAGTATTCAATTTCCTTATAGCGTTTATGCTACCCTCGGCAGCCAAACTTTCATTGATATCTGGATACTTTGTGCTCTTTGTTTGAATAATTATTAATTCCAAATCATATCTACACTTATGAAAAAAGAAAGATGATAAATTAAGTCACAAATTATGTAGAAAACGTTCTTCAGCTGGACTGACATAATGTATACTAGAAGTGAGATACCTATTCGCGGGAGGCTGAGATGCATAGATCAACAAAAAACTTTTGGCTGCTAGGATTGATTATCCTGGCGTTGGTGCTGTTTGCCGGTCAGGTGTTGGCGCAGCAGAGTGCCCGCCTGGCCATCGAGCAGGTTGACAGCAGTCTGTTTCCTGAGGTAGAGGCCTACCTATCGGTTTCTGATGTGCAGGGTTTTCCGGTCAAGGGCCTGGAAAAGGAAAACTTCACCGTCTCTGAAGATGGCCAACCGGTGGACGAATTCGAGATCAGCTCAGTGCAGAATATCCAGCAGCCCTTGGCGTTCGTCTTGCTGATCGATACCAGCGGCAGTATGGCTTGGACCACAGGTTCCACGGTTCCCATGGAAGATGCCATCGCGGCGGCCAAAGGGTTTGTCGATACGTTCTCGGACCAGGACCAGGTGGCGGTGGTAACTTTCAGCAGCCAGGTTGAAGTGGTGCAAGCGTTGACCTCCGAAAAGAACACCACCAATGCCGCGCTGGATTCGTTGGTCCCGGCCGGGGATACGGCCCTCTATGATGGACTGGTAGAGGCTATTTCCCAGCTCAAAGATGTTCCCGACCGCAAAGTGGTATTGCTGATCACAGATGGCATCGAGTCTGGCATCAGCGAATACGGTTTCGACCAGGCGGTCAACGAAGCCGTGCGTTGGAGTATCCCTGTCTACCCGATCGGATTTGGCGCTGTGGATGAGCAGCAATTGGAACAATTGGCCGAGTTGACCGGTGGCCTCGCCCAGATCGAACCCGACTCTTCAACTTTACAGAGTTCCATGACCACCGTACAGCAGATCCTTCGTGAGCAGTATTTGCTGCGTTTTGAATCTGGCCTGCCTGCCGACGGCCTGGAGCACACCCTTTCTGTGGTGGTGGATTACCCTAACAACCACATGGAAGCCTCCCAAAGCTTTGTTGCCCAGCCCGGCGAGGTGACAGTCACGATGCCAGATTATGAAGACGGCCAGACCATCGGCGGCAAATTGCGCTTTTCCCCCGAGATCATCAGCCCTGCTGAGGTTTCTTCATTGCAGATCAGCATCGACGGCGAATTGCTCGATTCCGTCTTATCAGAACCCTTCGAATATAACTGGGATGCAGGCAGCGTGCCTCAAGGTCCCCATCAATTTGATTTTGTCGTTGAAGATAGTGCCGGCAACAGCGGTGAATTCAGCATTACCTTGAACGTGGAACCAGCCGTGACGGTTGTCATTGATGCGCCTGCCGAGGGGGATGAACTCAGTGTGACCACCACCATTGCAGCCACAGTGACAGCCCAGGCTGCCCTCGCCAAAGTGGAATTCTACGTCGATGGGGAATTGCTGGATACGCGCACAAGCGCCCCCTTCGAAACGGATTGGCTGGTAGAAGACGTCGAACTGGGCGAGCATGAGATCAAGGTCGTTGCCAGCGATGCCCCCGGTAACAGCGCGGAAGACCAGATTTTGGTCGATGTTGTGGTGCCCATCAGTGTCAGTTTCATCGACCTGGAGGATGGCGATTTGCTGCGCGGATCACCAGATATTACAGTGCAGGTTGAGGCTCAGTTCGATATCGATGAAGTTGTTATCCTGGTGGATGGCGAAGAATTGGGTTCTTTCAGCGCCCCTCCATATCAGGTGGAGTGGCCGCTTTATAACGTCGATCCTGGCCAGTATGTCATCTCGGTTAAAGCCCGCGATGTCGACGGACATCTTGCGGAGGCCGAAGTGACTGTGGATGTCAACCGGCAGGGAGTGGAAGAAGGTGATGCCACCTCAGATGCCACTGGAGAGATTGGCGAGGCGCCCGGAGGCGCAGCCATCACGGCCGATAATGGTAACCTGATTTGGATCGCAGTCATCGTGGCTTTGGCCTTTGCCGGGATCATGATCCCACTGGCGCTGCGCCGCCGCAAAACCGCCGGAGTCGCGGGTGCGGTGCTGCACGAATTGCAGGGCAATGCCCCCGGAAAAACCTGGCGCCTGACTACCCCTGAAATTCACTTGGGCCGTAAACGTGACGAGAGCGATATCCACCTAAAGGGGCGCACCGCTTCCAGGCGCATGGCCGTCATCCGGGTTGAAGGGGTTGGGTATACTCTCTACAGTCTTTCGCCTAACAATCCGGCCATGGTCAATGGCACAGCGGTTCCCCAGCAGAAGATTCTGCAGAACGGCGACATCATCCAGTTGGGCGAATCGCAGTTCCGGTTTGAAGGTTAGGAATAGATGACGATCCATATCCAGTCCTCTGCCCTGACGCATCCTGGCCGCAAGCGCAGCAGCAACCAGGATTTTGTCACATTCTTCGAGCCGATTGATCTCCAGGATCTGCAGGCCAGTGGAAATTTGTACATCGTTGCTGATGGTGTCGGTGGCGCCGCCAAAGGGGATCGCGCCAGCCAGTACGCCGCCCAGAAAGTGTTGCACGATTACTACCGCCATCCTCAGGTTGAGATTGGTGAGCGGTTGCAAGCTTCCATGCGTCGGGCTGGTAATGAAATCTACTCCTTTGCTGAACGCAGCAGCGGTTTCCGCATGGCTACCACGATGGTGGCGGCTGTCGTAAAGGAAGATAAGTTAACAGTGGCCAATGTCGGCGACAGCCGTGCCTATCTCTTTCGAGATGGCGTAGCCAAGCAGATCACCCGCGACCATTCGTTGGTCGGGGAGATGGTGCGGGATGGCGTCATGACCGAGGAAGAGGCCCGCCACTCCAGGATCAAGAATCGCATTACCCGCAGCCTGGGTGGTGAGACCAATGTGCACGTGGATGTATTCCGTGAAATCCCACTCAAACTGGGTGACAAAATTTTGCTATGCAGCGATGGGTTCAGCCAATATGCCCAACCTGGTGAAATTGCCCAATTGATCTCCCAAGGCCAACCCGAGGATATTACCGAAGACATGATCGACTATGCCTTGCGGCGGGGCGGCTCGGACAATATTTCGACGATAATTATTGAAGTTATCGATCCAGACAGTGAAATCGATACCATGAGGGTGAAACGTGGACAAATCCCGCGCGAGGTAGATTGGGAAACCATGGATACCGCTCCAGCGCTCAAGATGCAGTACCAACGCCCAAACATGTGGCTGCCGCCTTTGGAAAACTGGCAGTTGATAGCTGGTATTGCGGTCGTTATCCTGTTGCTGGGACTTTTGTCTTGGGTCATATTTTTGTGGGGTTCGTCGGACGAAAAGCAAGTTCTGTCTCCCAGCGAAACTGCTGTCACGCTGGCTGCCGGCGTGGAGGCAAATACTACCGATACCCCCGTCTCCACACCCTCAAATACTTCGGTAATCCCCTCCAATACTCCCACACCGACGGATACCCCCCGATTTTCGGCCACCCCCAGCGGCACCTTCACGGCAACTAACACCGTGGAGACCAGCGCCACAGCGACATTCACAGCCACCGAAATGGCTACGGCGACGCAAACGGAAACACCACAGGGAGAGGCTGCGCTCCCGGCAGGTCAAGCTCAACCTGGTAAACATCCAAATTGTCGGGTTGCATATGAAGAAAAATCCGATGATATTGGATTTGAAGCCAGATATCTTACCGAGTATGTGACTGGCACCAAGTTTGTCGATAATGCAGAGTTTAGGGAATTTGCTCCGGGAATCAAGTGTGCCGAAATTGAGCATAACCCTTGTCAATATGATGGGGATAATTCTCCACATTTCCTGGGAATTGGATGGGTATTAGATTTTCCTGATATCCCTCCAAAACAATGTGAAGCTGCTGGTGGCACGCCCCAGCCCCCAGAATCTGATTCATAATAATAATCAATATGTCGAAATTAAAAATATATCATAATGGAGGTTTGCAATGAAATTCCTGATTTACTTTGGCGGCCTGTCTTTTTTAGGTATTCCCTGGCAGGACACCGGGCCCTACGGGGCCACCAGTAATTTCCAGTCCAATTTCTTTTATGGCGCCGGATTGGGTTTTTGGTTCTATTTCTTGCTTCTGGCATTAGCCGCGGCAATCTGGATCTATTATGACAGTGAGCGCCGCAGCCTGAAAGCCACCGCCTGGCGCATCGGCGGTTTTGTGGCCATCGGACTGGTGCTGCCCTCCCTGCTCTTCAAGATGGGCGTGCGCGAGAGCGAAGTTTATCGCTACTTTGATTTGCAGGGCCAGATCGACTACTTGATGACCTACCAGGATACGACCGATTGGCGGCACACGGTCGATGATCTCGAGCGGCAGCTTAGCGAGGATTTCCATCCCCTGACCGGCATGATCGAACCGATCATGTTCTTGGGTATTTTGGGCGGCATCGGCGGGCCGATCCTGGCCGCCGCTTTCTTTGTCACCTTCCAGGGCCAGGAGGGATCCGCAGCTGACCCCAGTGGGCAATTCCCACCCCCAGGTCAGTTCGCGCCACCCCCGCCCCCAGCACCGGGGCCAGCCCAACCTGTGGTTGGAGGACCCCCTGCTGCTCCACCTAAACCTGTTGGTCCAAAAGCTCATGCCTGGCTGGTTGCTCAGGATGGAAAAAGTTATCAACTGAATCAAGATGATACTACTCTGGGTCGCTCGGCGCGCAATGATATCCAGCTCGGGGGTGATACAACCGTCGGAAGAGAACATGCCAAGATTGTTGAGCAGAACAATCATTTCCGTTTCCACGATTTAGGCAGCACCAACGGCAGCAAGGTCAACAATCGCCGCGTGCGCCAACCCGTATTGTTGGCGGCCGATGATGAAATTCAACTGGGCGATCACACCGTTTTGCGGTTTGTGACCTCGCAACATTAATTTACCACGGCGCAATGGAGCGAATTCATCAATGAATTCGAACGTGAAAGACGCAAAAAAACAGATTTCCGCAGATACAAACGCTTTCTAAAGGGAATTATCTGCGAAAATCCATCCAATCAGCGGAATCTGCGTTCCAAACAAAATTGCGGTAGAAAACAACTTTGATTTTCGAGGAGAATATTTATGGCTGAATTAGTATGCCCAACCCATGGGCCTTATGATGCATCTCATGGCACCTGCCCTTACTGTGCAGGTCATGTCGATCGCCCGCCGGCCCCCACCCCTTTAGATGAGGATGACATGCCCACAGATTTGGGTGGTCCTTACCAGGGAGGCGGCTGGGAGGATGACGAGCTTCCCACCGAACTGGGCGAGCAGCGCCGTGCCTCGGGTGGGATGTATGATGACGATGTCGACCCTACTGAGTTAGGAGTCGAACACCATCTGGATGATCCCACCGAGTTGGATTTTGAAGACCTGTCCACACTGGCTATCCTATGGGTCAAGGAAGGCAACCGGCGCGGGCGCATCTACCACATCAAAGATGGCGCCAAAGTGGGCCGCAAGGAAGGCGATGTCCTGCTGGATGACCCCAAGGTCTCCAGCCCGCACGCCAAGTTCACCTTCGAAGATGAAAAATACTTCGTCTGGGATTTCGGTTCCAAGAACGGCACCTATGTCAATGGCGACAAAATTCGGGCTGCCACCGAATTGAAAGAGAACGACGCGATAAAGTTTGGAGATACAGTATTGGTATTGAAAGTCCTGGATTAGTCGCTGACCATAATCCAGCCAGCAACGAAGCCCCATCGAATGGACGACTGCCTCGTTGAGTTTGGCGTGGCAGTCGTTTTTTGTTTCTTTCGACTTGGGAGGGAATTGGACCACCATCTCGTGTAGAACTGCGAGAGCAGTTCATATCGAGGGGTGGTGATTTGAAATTATGGTGTAGGGAGAAGAATCATGCCCGATTTGATCGCTCAAGTTTTGCGGGGCCGTTACCGCGTCGAGGAGTCTCTGGGACGCGGGGGGATGGCTGAGGTTTATAAAGTCTGGGATAGCGAGCGCGCCACGCATCTGGCGCTGAAATTGCTGCGCGAAGACCTGGCCCAGGATCGCATCTTCCTGCGCCGTTTCCAGCGCGAAGCCGAGACGCTGTCCAAATTGCAGCATCCCAACATTGTGCGTTCCTATGGTCTGGAGAGGGAAGGCTTGCTGGCTTTCCTGCTGATGGACTACGTCGAGGGCACCAGCCTGCGGGCGGAGATCTTCGAATTGGATGGCACGGCGATGGATTCAGAACGCATGCGTGAGTTAATGCGGCCTGTTTGCAGCGCGCTGCATTACGCTCACCGCATGAACATGGTGCACTGCGATCTCAAGCCGGGCAATATCATGATCCACAACAACGGCACTGTGCTGGTGACCGACTTTGGTATCGCCCGCATGAGCGATGCCGCCACGGCCACGATGGTTGGGATGGGCACACCGGCCTACATGGCCCCCGAGCAGGCCCGCGGCCTGGACCCGCTGCCGCAGACCGATATCTATGCCCTGGGGACTGTGCTCTTCGAGATGCTGACCGGCGGCGAGCGACCTTTTACTGGCGAGCAATCCCGGACCACCGGCAGCACCAGCGAGAAAGTGCGCTGGGAGCAGATCAATTTGCCGCCGCCCTCCCCCAAACGCTGGAACCCGGATATCTCCGATGAACTGGAAGCGGTGGTGCTGAAGAGCCTGGCCAAAGACCCGGCGGAGCGCTACGCCAGCCCGCTGGATTTGCTGAATGCGCTGGAGTTGGCGTTGCCAGTAGGTACGTCGGATGCGACTGAGAAATCTGAGGACGATGCGGAAACCTTGATTGGGGTTTCGCCCCCTGTACGTGATTTGCCGGAGGTGCCAGAGGTGCCAAAAGTGCCAGAGGAGTCAGAAGAGCCACAGGAGCCGTCCGCTGACGAGGAGAGGTCTCGGCGGCGCGGGCTGGTGCCGGTGCTGATCGGATTGGGGTTAGCAGCCATCATTGTGGGAGTCGGAATGTTCCTGATGGGCCGCGGGGGAACGGGCCCGTTGGCGATGCTGGCGGCAGCCACGGATACCCCCACGGTTACGGCGTCACCATTCCCCACCGAGACCCCCCAAGACACCCCTACGCCGGAGCCCTCGGCAACTGCAGTACCGGCATCGATCACGCCCTCCGCGACCTGGACACTTACGCAAACCCCAAGCCCAACGCCTACGGATACCGCCACCTCACCCCCGACAGATACGCCCACCGTCACCCAAACCCTGACGCCGTCCCCGCTGCCGGAAGGTTATGCCCTTGTTCCCGATGTGACCGGGTTGGATTTTTACACAGCTGGATTGAAATTGCAGGAAGCAGGTTTTGAAGTTGAGAAGATCTCCGAATATGATCCCACTCTCCCTAAAAACCAAGTTTTCCGACAAGAACCGCGAGCTGGATCAGGCTTACAAGGTGGAGAAATCGTCAAAATCATTTCTTCGACTGATATTGTGGAGATGATCTCAGGGTCAACGGACGGGACCCTTTATGGTGGAGGAAGTGGGGGGGAATTCATGGTCGATTTACCAGCTAATACAACCTGTACATTTATGGTTTCTAATATTTCAACAACTCGTTCTCACATGACCAGTTTTAGCACTTCGATATATAACCCCAATGTAGAGAAAATACTTTATCTGAAAACCGATGGCGAGGCCGTTACAAAAGAGTTTACGGTTCTTGAAGGAGGGGAACATAAGGTTTTTGTTGGATCAGATTATATAATTGCTAATTATCAATTAATTTGCAAACCTCCTTATATTTCACCATCACCGAGCCCTACTTCCAGTGCATTGGATTCAGGAAACACACCGACTCCATTACCTGATGGATATGTTGTTGTCCCAGATGTAATTGGTTTGGATTTTTATTCTGCCGGGTTGCGTTTGCAAGAGGCTGGATTTAAATTTCAAAAAATAACAGAATACAGCTCTGAATTTCCTAAAAATACCATATTTAGATTGGAGCCGGAGGCAAATTCTGTATTAAAAATTGGTACCGAAGTTTCAATGTATGTCGCTGCTGAAACCAAGGTTTTGTATAGTTTGCATATGGATCGATCCATTCATTGGGATGAACAGGAAGTAATTTTCCACGCAAATTTACCTGGTCAAACCTGGTGCCAGGCAAGCGTAGTAAATATTTATGAAACCGGTGAAGCACCTAGTGCGTGGTCTTCCTATTGGTATCGAATTTATATACATCAACCAGCAGATGTGGGCTTAGATCAAGAATTAGCTGGTGTTACGAGTAGTAGTTGGAGTCGTACTCCAGATACATTTACCACCCGTGAAAGTGGTGATTATTTCATCGTTATCAAAGCATCTATGGGGTTGGAAGCCGATTTTGTGATTTCCTGTAAACCATAACTTTAGTAGATTATTTTAAGAATGATTATGGCAGAACTCATTGGAAAAATTTTAGCTGATCGCTATCGAGTAGATTCTTTCCTGGGCCGCGGCGGCATGGCCGAGGTCTACAAGGTTTGGGACAACCACCGCATGACCTTTTTGGCGATGAAAGTGCTGCATCAGGACCTGGCCGTGGACCGCGTCTTCATGCGCCGTTTCCAGCGGGAGGCTCAAACCCTGGAGAAACTGCAGCA
>CAZVPR010000124.1:0-12583 GCA_964629085.1 uncultured Anaerolineales bacterium | reverse complement strand
TATAGGAGACAATTTTGTATTCACACATCACTGCTGAATGCCTTGACTGTGGGCATCAAACATCATATACCCCAGCAGTATCCACCTGCCCTAAGTGTGGCAGTGGGTGGCGAGAGGCTCGGTATGATTATAAATCTATTGGGGAATCAGTTCTCGAGAATATTTCTGACCGCCGTTTCGATATTTGGCGGTTTCGCGAGTTATTACCCATCAATGAACATCACCCGATAATAAGTATGGGAGAAGGAGGAACTCCATTACTCAAAGCCACAAATCTCGGCACCATGTTGGGCCTTTCAAATTTATTTATCAAAGATGAGCGGCAAAATCCTACCGGGTCTTTCAAAGACCGGCAAGCGTCAATCACTGTTTCTGCACTTAAAGAATCAGGTATTACAGAGACTGTACTTGCATCCACTGGGAATGTGGCCATTTCCTATTCAGCATATACTTCCAGAGCCGGTATAAAATTGTGGGCATTTTTAACCAGCCTTGTTCCCTCAGAAAAAATGCGTGAAGTTGCTATTTATGGAACTCAAGTCATTAAGGTCACTGCCTCTTATGATCAAACAAAGAAACTCGCTGAAGAGTTTGCTGAGCAACGATCAGAAGGTTCTTATCTGGACCGTGGTGTTCGATCAATACCAGCGTTAGAATCGATGAAAACTATCGCCTTCGAAATTAGTGAACAATTGACCGCTGAACTGGAAGCTACCTCGGAAAATCGGTCGCCCTGGCAAGTTCCCGACTGGTATATCCAGGCAGTTAGTGGCGGAATGGGCCCAGTTGGTGTCCTAAAGGGTTTTGAGGAACTGCGCGAAATGGGGTTGATAGATAGAATTCCTGCAGTCGCATGCATCCAATCCGAGGGATGTGCGCCAATGGTAAAAGCATGGCAAGATGATCTTGATGAAGCTGAGCCGGTATCGTCACCTCGAACGCATATCGCCACTCTGGCAACCGGTGACCCAGGACGAACATATAGCATGCTTCGCCAACGAATGCTGCAAGGGAGTGGAGGCACTTTCGAAGGTGTTAGTGACGAAGAAGCGTTTAGAGCAATACACGTGTTAGCAAAAATGGAAGGACTTTCCATGGAGCCGGCTTCCGCTGTCGCTTTCGCCGGATTAATTAAAATGGTCCGCTCTGGGAAAGTGAAACCAACCGATGTAGTGGTCGTCAATATGACAGGTCACACTATGCCCGTTGAAAAGATCATTCTCGGTGAAGGCCAAGTCCAAGATTTGGAAATTCCTAAAAAAATGCCTGAAGAAAAACCCGAGGAGGGATTGTTATCCGCAATAAGCAGAATCACGCCAAAACGTTATTCCAGCGTTGCAATCGTAGATGATCACCCTCATGCCAGACGACTGATCCGGAGGATTTTGCAATCTCAAGGAGAATACACGATTTACGAAGCAACAAATGGACTTGAAGCTGTTGATCTGGCAAAAAGAGAAAAACCCGATGTAATGGTGCTTGATCTGATGATGCCCGAAATGGATGGATTTGCCGTGATTGACGCCTTAAAATCCGACGAGAGCACAGCATCCATAGCGGTGATTGTTGTCACGGCTAAAGCTCTCACCTCAGATGAAAAATCCCGTCTGCGCGGGCGCACCCATTCCTTAATGCAAAAGGGTGAATTTTTAGATGATGAATTAGTAGACGAAATTGATTCATTGCTTGCTAATGGGAATAATCTAGAGAACTGATGGCAAATTTACGAAGTAGGGGTATTAGCGCGGCTATTTCCTCAGCATTATTTTTGGGAATGACGCCGGTTTTCGGAAAACGGGCTATTCAATTAGGCGCTACTCCGTTGACCGTTGTTGCTATTCGAACTGTACTTGCGGCCTTGTTGCTTTTAATTATTATTGCCGCCTTCAGACGCCAATATCTATATATCTATCCGGCGGGAATATTGGGTTGCGTTATGGCTGGGGCAATCAATGGTATCGGATCCCTTTTTTATTACAGCGCATTGAGCCATATTGGTGCAGGTATTGGCCAACTACTTTACTCGCTTTATCCGCTCTTTGTCGCTTTATGGCTGTTCTTGGATCGCCAAACTCCGAGCAAAATAACCCTTCTACGGTTGGGAATTGCGTTACCAGCTGTGTACTTGCTAACTCAAACAAGCGCTCAGGAAATCAACATTCTTGGCGTGATAGAAATGCTGATTGCGTCCGCACTGTATGCACTGCATATTCCGATCAACCAACGAGTGTTATACGATATGCCTGCCCCAACTGTGACGGTCTACACATTGTCAGCGATGGCCGTTGTGGTCGTGCCAGCCTTCTTTATAGGGTCTGGAAACTATATCCCCGGTGACTTAGATGTTTGGTGGCCTATGCTCGGCCTTACAATGGTCACGCTATTTTCGCGCCTGACACTCTTTTTAGGAGTAAAACATTTAGGGGGCATGCAAACCGCTATTCTGGGTTTGAGCGAAGTCCTCGTGACGATTTTGATGGCTCAGATTTGGTTAGGAGAACAACTCAACACCTGGCAATGGCTCGGAGCAGTTTTACTTTGCATCAGCCTCGTTCTTGTAGGCATCGAAAAAACTCCCCCAGATAAAAGAACACCTGGAGGTTGGTTGAGCTGGTTGAGTCACCCAACCATCTCCAGTGATATTCCTTGGAATCCCCGTGATTAAAATAGAGAGTAAGGTTTTTTCTCACTCTATGAAGGTTTTTCGGCGTCGAAAACGTAACCAGTACCTCTTACACTGGAAATCCATTTTTCGCCATTAGGGAATACACCAAGCTTTCGTCGCAATCGACTGATCAGGGGGCGTAAAACCTCTGGAGCTTCCCATTCAGCTACTTCATAACCCTGAACAAAGAAAACCAGTTCGCCATGCGACAATACCCGTCCCCAATTGGTCACAAATACTTCCAAAAGCCTTCCTTCAGTTGGCGTCAACCGCTCCTTATTAGAACCGCGCCACATTTCTCTTCGAGCCAGATCTAGCGTGACACCATCAGGTAAAGCAATGACTTGTCGTTTTGGCTTGGGCGGCGCTGTTATTCCTTCAACATCTTTCAACTGCTGAAGTGAGTTCTCAATCTGACCCAACAATATTCGTTTTCGTTTTTCCTCATCCCGACGGGCAAGCCCGCTAGCGACGCTGCTTAGTATCTCCTGACGGCTTGGTGGTTTAAGAAGATAATCATGTGCTTCATGCCTCAAAGCTTCAATTGCAGTTTCCATGGTCCCATGACCAGTCAGCATGACAATTTGTGTATCTGGGGAAATCTCTTCAACCTTGCGCATCACTTCGATGCCATCCATCCCTGGCATACGAATATCCAACAACATTAGATCGATTTCTTCCTCTTCTAATATACCTAATGCCACTTTGCCATCATCTACTGTAGCAACATCGTATCCTTCATGACGCAATATTTCGCTTAGAGATTTACGGGTGATTTCATCATCATCTACAATTATTAATTTTACGCTCATAATGACCTCCAGATTGCGTATCTCCTAATGAAAAATATTGAACTATAAACATACCCATTTATAAACCAGGCATTAATGTAACCAGTACAATGAAGTGTTGACTAATCAGGTTTAGATTTATTGGAATCCATCACATCACTCACAATTATAAGCCAAAAAATTGCAATTTTTGATAAAACTTTTCTCCTAACCAAATTGCAAATTCAGTCAACTTTTCAATGCTTAAAATCCAAAATATTTTTGTTTAAAGGGGGGCAACTAATTAATTTTTTTATCTGCGAAACCTAGTACCATTGGGTGCGCAAATCATTCGTGATATACTTCCCAAAACTTGGCCTGTTCCTGGTATCTAATTACAATCTCCCAAAGTATAATCCGATAAATGGAGGATCGCTCTCATGAAAGATTTCCTGACAATTTCAGATTACTCACCTGAAACCCTGTTACATTTGCTCAACTTGGCAGTGGATTTAAAACGTGAATGGAAAGAGAATGGCAATAAGCCCATCTTCAAAAACAAAGTTTTGGGGATGATATTCCAAAAACCCAGCTTAAGAACCCGTGTGTCTTTTGATATGGCCATGCGTCACTTTGGTGGCGATGCGCTTTATCTTTCGCCAAATGAAATCGGACTAGGCAAGCGCGAATCGATTGCTGATGTTGCTCGGGTTATGTCCGGATATGTCGACGCCATCATGGCCAGAGTATTTGCACATGAACACGTCGAACAACTTGCAGAATGGGCCTCCATTCCAGTAATTAATGGCCTAAGTGATTACAACCATCCTTGCCAGGCGTTAGCTGATGCATTAACAATTTACGAAAATTTCGAGCGCATGGAAGGTGTAAATGTAACCTATGTCGGCGATGGCAATAATGTTGCAGTATCTCTTATGCAGGTTTGTGCAAAATTAGGTGCAAATTTCACCATTGGCAATCCAGAGGGATATGACATGCCCGCTGAGGCCATTGCTTTGGGGAGAGAATATGCCAAAGCTGTCGGGAGCGAGATCAATCTTTTGACTGATCCACACGAAGCTGTCCAAAATGCGGATGTAATCTACACCGACACATGGACCAGCATGGGCCAGGAAGAGGAAACAAAAAAACGCCACCGGGTTTTTCCTCCTTATCAGGTTAACAATGCCTTAGTTGCAGAAGCAAATGACCATGTTATTATCATGCACTGTCTGCCTGCTCATCGTGGCGAAGAAATCACCGATGCAGTTGCTGATGGTTCTCATTCTAGGCTCTTCCCCCAAGCACACAACAGACTACATGCCCAGAAAGCAATTCTAGTTCACCTCCTGCACGACAACTAAGTGCATTGTTAAGCTAGATTTTGGAAAAATGAACATAACAAAAGTTTTCCGACCCATCCTGCCCTCACCGCCTATGGCGTACCCCTCTCCCACTGGGACGCCGCACTGGCCTGAGGCCCACTGACAATATGCGCGCCCACCGAAGGTGTGCCTCGCGTTGCGCGCCTTGCCGTAGGCACGTCTTCGACGGGCGGGCACGGCGGGCGGGAAACCGGAGCGAAGCGAAAGTACGGTGAGGGAAAACCAACAATAATCAACTTAACAGAGCACTAAGTGCTTTCACTGGTCGAACACGAGGTATATCATGAACGTATGCATTCCAAAAGAGCGACGGGATTCGGAGTATCGAGTAGGATTGACAACTGCGGGCGTGCGTTTGCTCACAAAAGCAGGTGTTACCTGTTTTGTGGAACATGAAGCAGGAGTAGGAAGCGGCTTCAGCGATTATGATTACCAACAAGCTGGTGCCCAAATCGTCTATAGTGGTGATGAGATTTACGGCCGTGCCGATTTAGCCATTAAAGTCGCTCGGCCTACAGCAGAAGAGTTCGACTGGATGCGAGAAGGTCAAATAGTGACGGGCTTTTTGCACCTGGCTGCTGGGCGATCGGAAAAAATCGAAAATCTACTATCAAAGAAGATAACTGCCATCGGCTTTGAAATCATACAGGATGCTGATGGCACCCTTCCTGTTCAAGTTCCCATGAGCCAGGCAGGGGGGCGCATGGTACCCCAGGTCGCTGCAAAATTATCCCAAAATAATTTTGGTGGCAAGGGAATATTGTTAGGTGGTGTTCCAGGTGTTCCACCAGCAGAAGTAATTATTCTGGGTGGAGGCACATCGGGGGCCGCTGCCGCCCGCAACTTTTTGGGAATGGGAGCAACCGTATACATTCTGGATGAAGATCTCGACAGGTTGCGTGAATTAGATGTCCGCTTCAACGGCAAAGTGGTTTCCATGGTATCGCATTCATTCAACATCCAAAAAGTTTGCCGCTTTGCAGATGTACTTGTGGGAGCAGTACAAAACCCAGGGGCACGAGCGCCCATACTGGTTACACGCGAAATGATCAAATCCATGCGCTCACGCTCAATTATCATCGATCTAGCTATCGATCAGGGTGGTTGCATAGAAACTAGTCGACCCACAACGCATAGTAATCCCACTTTTATTGACGAAGAAATCATTCACTACTGCGTTCCCAATATGGCAGGTGTGCTAGGCCGCACGGCGACTCATGCTCTAAATAACGCTACTTGGCCCTATATAAAAGCAATATCTGAACTAGGCTTGGAAAAATCTCTAGAACAATTTCCAGCATTAAAACGCGGGATGTATACTCATGGGGGAGAAATTGTTCAGTCACACTTAGCAGTATCCCATGAAGGGAGGCAATAAAAATGAGTTGGACTGAACAATATAAGGACAAGGTAAAGACTGCGGAGCAGGCAATAACCGCAGTCAAAGATAACGACCGAATCTTCCTGACTGGCAACTGCTCGGTTCCGAAAACCACGCTTGCGGCCTTAGTAGATTATGCGCCTAATCTCAAGAATGTGGAGATTTGTCAAGCCCTGACCATTGGTTCTGCGGATTATGTCAGCCCTGAGATGGAAGGGCACTTGCGGGTGAACACGATGTTCATCAGTCCAAATAACCGAACCGCCGTTCAGGCGGGCCGCGCCGATTTCACGCCTGTTCTGCTCTCTGAGTTTACACTGCTCTTCAAGGAAAAACATCTCCCCGTTAATGTCGCCCTGGTCCATTTATCCCCGCCCGATGAGCATGGATTTTGCAGTTTTGGCGTCGAAGTTGGGTTGAGCAAAAGTCCAGCTGAATCAGCAGATATCATCATCGCCGAAGTCAACGAGCAAATGCCGCGCACCCTCGGAGATTCCTTCATCCATGTCAGCAAATTGGATTACATTGTTCCAGTCAATTACGATTTGCCAGAATTGGGCATGGGCGGACATGAAACCAATGAAATCGTAGAGAATATCGCTGGACATATCGCTGAACTAATCCCCAATGGGGCTACAATGCAAATGGGCATCGGGGCCATCCCAGACGCAGTGCTGAAATATTTATTCAACAAAAAAGATCTGGGAGTTCACACTGAACTTTTTTCCGATGGCGTCATTGAATTGGTCGAAGCTGGGGTGTTGACGAATGCCCAAAAGACACTACATACAGGAAAGATCATTGCCGGATTCATTCTGGGCACGAAACGCCTCTATGAGTGGGTTCACAACAATCCTTTGATTGAATTTCACCGTACTGAATATGTAAATGATCCCTTCGTAATAGCTCAAAATGATCGCATGGTAGCGATTAATTCAGCCATTGAGGTAGACCTTACAGGTCAGGTATGTGCAGATAGCATTGGTCCTAAACTTTATAGTGGTGTTGGGGGACAACTGGATTTCATTTACGGGGCTGCCCGCTCAAATAGCGGTGTGCCCATTATCTCCCTTCCCAGCAAAGCTAAACACTTCAGTCGTATTGTCCCGCGCCTAAAACATGGTGCGGGTGTTGTGACCTCCCGCAATCATGTACACTATGTTGTGACTGAATACGGTGTCGCTGATCTGTATGGGAAAACCATCCGCCAACGGGCTTTGGCCCTAATCAATGTTGCCCACCCAGAATTTCGAGAAGATTTGAAACGACAGGCAAAAGAATTACACTATATTTAATCATCAAGTTGCCCACCCACACCATGGTGGACAACTCTCTTTATCCAAGGAGCAAAAATGAACCGCCGCGCCAAAATCGTCGCTACTATTGGCCCCGCCAGTCAGGACGATCACACCATTCAAAGTTTGATTCGCGCTGGCATGAATGTCGCTCGCATCAATTTTTCGCATGGTACTCATGAGGATCATGCCGCTTCAATTGTGAAACTTCGGCGAGCTTCAGAATTGCTGGATCAACCGATAACAATTTTGCAGGATTTGCAAGGTCCTAAAATCCGCACGGGTGATATGGTCGATGGAAAAGTCACGCTAACTCAAGGGCAAACATTTACGCTGACAACCAAAGAAATAGAAGGGACTGTAGATAAAGTCTCTGTAGATTACCCCGACTTGCCGGGAAGTGTAAAATCAGGCGGACGGATTTTATTGGACGACGGGAACTTGGAATTAATGATTAAATCAGTCACGGAAACAGAGGTCGAGACTGAGGTTGTGCTTGGAGGGATCCTAAAAACTCATAAAGGGGTCAATCTCCCCGGTGCTGATCTGACCCTTCAAGCATTCACTAATAAAGACAAAGCTGACCTGAAATTTGGCGTAGAACAAAATATCGACGCTATCGCATTGTCCTTTGTGCGTTCTGTCAAAGATATCAGCCGATTGAGGCAGGCTCTTGCCACCATCTCACCGGATTGCTGTGATACCCCCATCATCGCCAAATTGGAAAGGCCAGAGGCCGTGGATAATCTCCATGAAATCATCCATGCCGCAGATGGGGTCATGGTTGCACGTGGTGATCTGGGAGTCGAAATGTCCCCAGAAATGGTGCCAATAGCTCAAAAACACATTATCCAGATGGCCAACCGACACGCTAAAACAGTCATCACAGCCACACAAATGTTGGAATCGATGATGCACAACCCTCGCCCCACCAGAGCAGAAGCATCAGACGTTGCCAATGCAATTTTCGATGGCAGCGATGCAGTCATGCTCTCTGGAGAGACTGCCGTTGGTGAATATCCAGTTAAATCAGTCGAAATGATGTCATCGATTGTATGCCAGGCAGAAAAACACATGCGGGAGTGGGGTCACGACAAGATCGAACTCAGCCCAGATTTACCCCATGATGACACTTTGTTCATTACCCGTGCTGCGCATGAATTAGCCCAAGACAAAGATGTTGCTGCCATTGCTGTTTTCACGCAAAGTGGTCTAACCGCCCGCATGATGTCCAAAACTCGACCCGGAGTTCCAATCCTGGCATTTACGCCTTCACAAAGAACTTATCAGCGTATGGGAATTTTTTGGGGAGTCACCCCCCATTTAGTCCCCCATGCAGAAACTGTCGAAGAGATGTTGGCGCACGTAGAAGCTGCCATGATCTCAGAATCATCTATACTTCCTGGCCAGGAAGTCGCATTGATCGCGGGCTTTCCGATTGGCAAACAAGGACCCGCAAATTTCGCTCTATTACACACTATCGGCCAACGTTAGATATTTAGCGCTACCCAAAATCAAAAAGCGAGTTGAAGTAAATCAACTCGCTTTTTGATTTCAACTTTCCATCTAAAACAAAGGGCTAGATTGCTTCGGTGGCCCAAGGCGCGCCTATGGCCGCTCGCATTGACTGGCATTTTAAGGAATCTTCACAATGGTTCAAACTTTGGTCTGAACTTGAAATATCAACACTTGACAAGGCTGTATTTATTTTGTATACTACGTTTAGTTTATTCTAAACTTAAGGAAAATACGACCCATGAATGAGAATCTACATTCTTCACAACAAAATTTCATCCAAGGGATGAGCCGCATTAGCAGTTTTTGGGGCTTTCCAAGAGCGATGGGGGCACTCTACGGTGCCATCTACCTTTCCCCTGACCCAATTTCATTAGACGATCTTGTCGAACAATCTGGCGTTACAAAAGGGGCAGTAAGCACTAATGTGCGCCAGCTTGAACGTTTAGGTATGGTTCACAAACACATTCGTGTCGGTGATCGCAAGAACTACTACACCGCCGAGACAGATTATTGGAAAATCATCAAAGGGATTCTCAGAGAACGAGAAAAACACGAATTCGATACTGCCCTGAAATCGGTCAACGCAAGTCTAGAGATGATCAATTCAGCTGAGGTTTCTTCGGATGATACTGAGTTGGTCTCCTTTTATCATGAGAGAATGGAAAATATGCAGGAGTTTTTCATCAAACTGGATCATGTTGTTGCGACCATCCTGGCGTTGGAGGAGTTTCGCACAAGTGCTATTCAGAAATTCTTTGGAAATTCATAATCATAGTTTACTGGTTATTTGCTTTGGAGGTCACAATGAAAAAACGCATTGCCATTACAGGTGCCTTTGGGTATACGGGAAAATATATTACACGTAATTTATTGGAATCTGGACACGATATAATCTCGTTGACAGGTCATCCTAATCGACCAAATCCATTCAATCGGTCAATTCAAACTTTCCCATTTGAGTTTGATAACCCCGATAAACTTGTGAATAATCTCGAAGGTGTTGACACCCTATTCAACACCTATTGGATTCGGTTCTCACATAAAAATTTGACCTTTAATGATGCTGTAAATAACACCAAATTGCTATTTTTGGCTGCAAAAAAGGCTGGCGTTCGACGTGTTGTTCATGTGAGTATCACCAATCCCATTGAATCATCCGAATTGCCATACTTTCGGGGGAAAGCAATTCTAGAAGTTGAATTGCAAAATTCTGGATTATCCTATGCCATCCTCCGCCCAACCGTAATCTTTGGGAACGAAGATATCCTAATAAACAATATTGCTTATTTGCTACGGAAATTCCCCCTATTCACAATCCCTGGATCTGGAAAATACAAATTGCAGCCGATTTTTGTAGAAGATTTGGCAGAAATTGCAATCTCAGCCGCGGAGAAGGAGGACAACCTGATCATTGACGCTGTAGGCCCCGAAATTTACACCTTCAGAACATTGTTGGAGACGATAAAAACTGCAATTGGCAGCAAATGTCTGTTGGTATCTACGTCGCCAAGGTTGGCGCTCACCCTCTCTAGAGTTTTCGGTCTATTCGTGAATGATGTTGTTTTGACAAATGATGAAGTTCGAGGGTTGATGCAAAATCTTCTTATCTCAGAAAATCCTGCAACCGGAAAATCCAGCTTAAATTCATGGCTTTTGGAAAACGCTGAGACAGTCGGGGCAAAGTATTCTTCCGAATTAAAACGCCATTTTTAGAAAATCTCTTCCACCATCTCTTGGTAAAATAGCATCCAGAGTTTTAGAAGTTCAACTTTTATATAGTTGAACTTCTAATTTTTGTCATCAGCCCCATTCGGGGGTCTGTTTTCTCAATCAAAATATTCATTATGGAGGACTATGGAAACAGCGACAACATTATCAAATCGTTTTGACCATGCACTTATGTACGCGCGAAAGCTTCATTCTCACCAATTCCGCAAAAGTAGTAATATCCCTTACTTCGCTCATCTGATGAGTGTAGCTGCACTGGTGCTAGAAGCTGGAGGTGACGAAGATATGGCTATTGCAGCCTTGCTACACGACGCCGTTGAGGACCAGGGCGGCAAAAAAACACTTTCGGAGATAAGAAGTCGTTTCGGAAATCGAGTTGCCGATATTGTCAATAGTTGTTCTGATTCCTATTCATTCCCAAAAGCTCCCTGGCGTAAAAGAAAAGAAGATTACATACTACATCTAGAAACAGCCACCCCAGAATCCAGGTTAGTTTCCCTGGCAGATAAGCTTCACAACGCCAGGTCCATTTTGCAGGATCTAAAAATATCAGGCGAGAATACCTGGTCCAAATTTAACGGCGGAAAACTAGGAACACTATGGTATTACCGCACCCTTTTGGATTCTTTCAAAGGTTTTGATGACCACTATCTAATTGATGAATTAGAAATGATTGTCGAACAAATCGAATTATTTGAAAAAGTTGAGTAAGTTTAATTACACTCAACGAATCGATATTCTCATGGAAAAACTTACAATAGATCAATATCAATCCTTGGCTTCACGTACCGCCGGTGCGGGTGGAGACGGTGAACGACGATTAATCATCGCTGCATTGGGCCTGGCTGGTGAAGCTGGTGAATTCGCTAATATGGTGAAAAAATTGACTGCGCACGGACATAATATTCCAGCTGACAAATTGGCCGAAGAACTTGGAGATATTATGTGGTATGTTGCTGAAGCAGCAACAGCGTTAGAACGCTCACTCGGTGAAATCGCTCATAATAATGTCAATAAACTTCGGGAACGGTATCCAGAAGGTTTCAGTGAGGATCGCAGCAGAAACCGAAAAAATTAGGAGGACAAGCCATGGCTCAAGATCCTGAAATCCACAAATTCTTGATCGACCATATTCAGTCTATCATGGACAATGATGTCGAGACGTATCACGAATCAACAAGCGAAGATCTTTCACTCTATGAGTGGTGGGTTACTCCACACCGCATCGATGGGCTTCCATTTCATGATTTTATGATGGTCGAAAACGAGCGCCGGGGTGCGGTCTTCGGTTCCGAGGCTGAACAAAAAAGAGAATCCCAAAAACCGCCCTCACGGTTTGATCTAGCAAACTTGAAGATTCAAAGATATGATGATACTGCAATTGCCAGCTACACGCTCTTATTGAGCAGCGGTTTGTCAGACGGTGTTAAGGTTGCCTCCCATAACGAAAGCCGAGTGATTGTTAAAATAAACGGTCACTGGCAAGTTGTTCATGTCCACAAATCTCCGGCATGGGCCGCTCCACATATGCCCCCAGCTTCCAATGCATAAATTCGTAATTAGCACGATATCCTTATTTTTGCTGTTCAGCCTCAAATATGTGCGCGCTTCTGAAATGAGCCCATTACTAGAAGTTCAACCCTCAAGCGCAAGCACTGGGCCTCTACTTGTTGGCTATACGCACCAAAGAACTGATGGGAATCGCCTGGTGGAGGGCCAGGGCGATTTCCCCAACTCCAGAGTTATTGATATTAAGCTTGATGGGACTCCTGAATGGGTGGTCGCAGTCCCTAAAGGCGATGCCAGCCTTTGGGCAGTCGTTTACCGTGATGGACGCGTCC
>CAZVPR010000123.1:0-12715 GCA_964629085.1 uncultured Anaerolineales bacterium | reverse complement strand
TCTTCGGTGATGCCCCAACCCCGATGTTCGAAGATCCCCCCAAGTGCTGGCTGCATAAGCAGGGCAATTTCATCGTCAGCTTCTTCCCTGAAGGTGTCGAAGGCGGTAAAGACTACGGTTTCTTCTACCTGCCCGCCATTAATGAAGAATACGGCAAACCCTATTTGGTTGCTGGCGACCTCATGGCCATGTTCAATGACCGTGACGAAGTGCGCGCCGTGATGGAATTCTTCACCAAGGGTGAATCACTCAAAGAATGGATGGCAGCCGGAGGCGGCTTATCACCCCATAAAGATGCTTCGCTGGATTGGTACGGCGACAACATCGAGCGTGGTATTGCTGCTCTTGTTGCCGAGGCCAACAGTGTACGTTTCGATGGGTCTGACCTGATGCCTGGTGAGGTTGGCGCAGGGTCCTTCTGGAAGGGTATGACCGACTTCTTTGCTGGTGTTGCGGACATGGACACCGTCATGGATGAGATCGACGCTTCCTGGCCCTCGGGCGAGATGATGGAAGAAGAGGCCATGGAAGAAGGTGAAGTTGTAGAGGTTACCTTCTGGCATGCTTATGCAACTGGGTCTGCTGAAGAGACTGCGCTTGGCAAGGTTCTCGAACAGGCTGCCGTTGACCTGCCTCAATACAAGATCAACGTCCTGCAAATTCCGTTCAACGATATTTTCAATAAATATCGCACAGACGTGGCTGCTGGTGGCGGCCCAGACATGTTCATTGCCCCCAATGACTCCCTGGGAGACGATGCCCGCGCGGGCTTGATCGCTGATATCACCGAACTGGCTGCTGGCAAGCTGGATGCCTTTACGCCGCTGTCTGTTGAAGGTATGAGCGTTGAAGGCGTGCTGTATGGTATTCCTGAGTCCCTCAAGGCGGTTGCCTTCTGGTACAACAAGGAACTTTTGCCTGAACCTCCTGCCACAACGGATGATCTTAAAGCCTTGATGGAAGGCGGCACCCCCGTCTCAATCAGCTTCGGCTGCTACCACCACTGGGGTTTTTACGGCTCCTATGGCGGTGAAATTTTCGATGCTGACTGGAATGTAGTTGCTGGTGAAGGTATTGCCGATGCCGTTGGTTATCTGAACGATCTTTACCAGATCTCCAAGGAAAATGGCTGGCCAAAGAATGATAGTGATGGATTGGCTCCCTTCAGTGAAGGCTCAGTCGTAGCTATCACCAACGGTAACTGGGCCATGGGTGATTACCAGAACGCTCTTGGTGACAATCTGGCCGTGGCTCCGCTGCCCGCTGGACCTGGCGGCGCCTCTAATCCGCTGCTGGGCGTCGATGGCTTTTACTTCAGCCCCAACAGCTTGAACCCTGAAGCTGCCCTTGATGTTGCACTTTACCTGACTGGTGAGTTCGCTCAGGGCGTTATGATGAACGAATCTGGTCATGTGCCCGCAAACACCGGTGTGGAAGTTACCGATCCACTCATGCTGGGTTTGCTGGAAGCTTTCGAGACTGGTTATGTTCGCCCTCAAGTTCCTGAACTTGGCCTTTACTGGTCCAATTTCTGTGGCACTGACGAGGTCTTCGAAGTAGGCACTCCTGCTGCTGACTGGGTTACGACAGCAACCGAGAACGCTAACAAGTAAACTGTTCAGTTACATTAGAGCGGACAGGGATTTTCCCTGTCCGCTCATTTCTATTCAAATTCTCAAATACGAAACGGAAAATAGTTCTTGCTGTCAGGAGGTAGACCATGGCCACTACTACTGCGAGCATTAAAGTAAGGAGACAATCCAGGTTTCGGCGAGCAATTTTTCCTTATCTTTATTTATTGCCTGCTTTCCTGGTGATGTCTGTTATCACCTTTTATCCTCTCATCTACCAGGTTATCCTATCATTTACCAATTTTGAGACCAAACATCTAATGTTGGGAATGGCATCTCCCGATTTAGAGAATGTTGGGATACAGAATTATCGAGATATTATTACCGGCGGATTGCCGGTCCAAAACTTTGAGTTCTTCCGCGTCCTGGTTTATAACATCTGGTGGGCGGTAAGCAACGTCGCTTTGCACGTGCCTGCGGGTGTAGTGATTGCTGTTCTGCTTAATGTCAAAGGATTGTGGTTCAAGCGAATTTATCGAGCGATCTACATTTTGCCAGTCGTAATTCCACCAATTGTGGTGGCAACGGTTTGGCGAAATATTTTCGACGAACAATATGGTGCCATGAACCAATTCTTAACCATGGTTGTTTCCATCTTCGGGGTAGAGGACCCCGTGCGCATCCGCTGGCTGTTTGAGTACTCGCCACCAATATCCTGGTTGTTGCCAACCGGAGCGTTGCCACTGGCATACTACGCCATGATGATCGCAAACTTCTGGCTGGGTTGGCCATTCATGACGCTTGTTGCCACTGGGGCTTTGCAAAGCATCCCATCAGACTTATACGAAGCTGCTTCGATAGATGGCGCTTCAAATTCGCAACAATTCTGGCGGATCACTGTGCCTCTTTTGCGGCCGGCGATGGTGCCGGCGGCAATATACGGCTTTACATTATCCTTCAACCTTTTTAACTTTGTCTACTTCATGACGGGCGGCGGCCCTGCACGCTCCACGGAAATATTGGTCACCTTTGCGTACGACCTCGTCCGTAACCTGCGCCTTTATGGCGTGGCGGCCGCATTTGCAGTGATCGTGTTCTTCGTAGCACTGGTTGTGTTCTTGATTACCAACCGCATTACGCGGGCGACCGAATCCTATGCGGAGGTGTAACATGACGGCTACAAAATTAACTCCCAAAAAGAAAAATATCATTGTGCGTTTCTTGACAATGAATACCTCTGGCGAGGCCAGCGGGCGGGAATTGCCGCTTTGGCGGCAAATTCTTTTGCAGCTTCTGACTCTAATCATTGCTGCACAAGTGATGTTTCCCATAATGTACATCATCACGCTTTCGTTTAGTTCCGAGAGTCAACGTCCTTCCAGCCTTGAGCTTTTCCCGAAAGAAATATCGCTGGTCGCTTATAAACAGGTACTCGACCACCCGACAGCAAATCCAGTTACGTTCTTCGAGCTGCTGAAGAACAGCTTCTTGCTGTCAGTGGGGGTTGGCTTAGTGGCCTTGCTTGTTGCGGTTACTGCAGCGTATGCGTTCTCGCGTTTCAAGTTCAAGCTGCGCCAGGTTTTGATGATCCTGGTATTCATCCCATTGCTGATGCCGGCAATCGGTTTGGCAACGCCGTTATTTCTCTTGATGAACAGCTTCCGGGTTTTTGATTGCGGGGATGGAATCATTGCAATTCAGCCTTTTCTAAGTTGTGCTTCGACAGGCAAGTTGCTTTTCAATTTGCGGGATTCCTTAATGGGAGTTGGCATTGCCATGATCTCCGGTGCACTTCCCTTCGCTGTCTGGAATCTGAAGGGGTATCTAGATACAATTCCGGAGGAGTTGGAAGAAGCGGCAGCCATCGATGGGGCTGATCCTAATCAGGTGTTTTTCCGTGTGGTGTTGCCGCTGGCTGCGCCTCAGTTGGCCGTGACCTTCTTCCTGGGCTTCATTGGCCACTGGCAGGAATTTGCCTTGCCCTGGCTTTTCCTGACCAAACCCCAAAGCTATACCTTGGCGATGACGCTTTATAACATGACAGGCCAATACGCCAACGCGATTCCATGGAACCGCTTTGCGGCCATGGCCATCATCGTTGCGCTGCCGGTTGCTGTGATTTATATTGCTCTGCAAAGACAAATCGTCAGTGGATTGACCTTGGGCGGTGTAAAGGGGTAAGTTTGTAAAACTTTGGGATCATTGAGTAGGGGCACGGCGCACCGTGCCCCTACATGAGTCTACCAATGAAAAAATCTTCTGCTCTAATTCTTGCTGTGTGGGTTGTCTTGCTCATCAGCAGTGCAAATCTGTTCACCTCAGAACCAATATACTGGTGGGATGAGGCGGTTTTCTACGAAATTTTCGTGCGCTCGTTTTTTGATTCGGATTGTGATGGCGTGGGTGACTTCAATGGCATCACTGAGAAGTTTGCGTATCTTCAGGAATTGGGGGTCACGGCATTATGGCTGATGCCCATCCATCCCTCGCCGTCTTATCACGGTTATGATGTGCTGGATTATTATGAGGTCAATTCCGAATATGGCTCTATGGATGACTTTAAGAATTTGTTGGACGAAGCCCATAAACGTGATTTGCGCGTGATCATCGATTTGGTGTTGAATCATACTTCCAGTGAGCATCCCTGGTTTGTGGACGCCAACTCAAAGGTTGACTCGGTTTTTAGAGACTGGTACGTTTGGTCAGATTCTGACCCTGGGAATGGATGGCACGATGGTAATGCAGGCTATTATTACGGCTACTTCTGGTCCGGCATGCCCGACTTGAACTATCGTAACCCTGAGGTCACAGCCCAGATGGAAGATGTGGTGCGCTTCTGGCTGGAAGATGTCGGTGTGGATGGCTTCCGAGTGGATGCGGCCAAACATCTCATCGAGCAGGGGGAACAACGCGAAAATGCGGCTGCAACGCATGAATGGTACCGGGCTTTCCATGCCAACCTGAAAGCCAATTACCCTCAGGCCTATTCCATTGGAGAAGTTTTTGGGGCGGGTGGATTTATCGCCACAACCTATGCCGGAGAGTTCGATCATCTTTTCAACTTTGAATTGGCCAGCGGTTTTGTCAACAGCGCGAATGGCAGCTACAACACCGGCATCAACAGCGCCTACACCCTGACGTTGAAAGATATGCCTGAAGGTGGATACGCAACATTCTTAACCAACCACGATCAGAACCGTCCCATGAGCGTCTTCAATGGCGATGTTGGCAAGGCTAAAGTTGCCGCCTCACTGCTGCTGACTGCCCCTGGAACCCCTTTCATCTATTACGGCGAAGAGATCGGCATGTTGGGCAAGAAACCCGATGAAGATATCCGTCTGCCCATGCAATGGAGTGCCGCAGCGAATGCTGGTTTCAATTGCGGCCAAACTGAACCCTGGCGTGCGCTGAACGAAAATTATTTAGAGGTCAACGTTGCTGCCCAGCAAGCTGATCAAGGATCGTTGTGGAACCACTATCAACAGTTAATAGAGTTACGCAAAGCCCATCCAGCGCTACGCACAGGCAATACCACGTTGGTTATTACGGATCAGCGGGTATTATTTGCTGCTTTGCGGACGACGCCCGATGAGCAGTTCCTCGTGTTGGTAAACCTCGGGGACCAGGAGCTTGAAGGCTTCGTCTTAACTTCGGAGGCTAGCCCCATCCCTATTGGGGAGTATCACCTGCAACCTTTGATCGGCGAGATAGAGGTGAATTTGCAGGTCCGTGAAGGCGGAAGTTTTGCCTTGGAAGCAAGCCGACTGATTCAACCCTACCAAACCTATATCCTACAGTTTGTGAACGAATGAAAATTTCCCGAATTCTGCGTCTGCTCTTCTTCGCTTTGGTCGTGACCGCGATGGCCTGGGTGTTGCGACTGCGGGCCGTGGAGCAGCTGCCTATCGACTACGACGAAGACGATTACCTTGGCGCGGCCCAGCGTTATGCAGCCGCCATCAACGACGGCGATTTGCAGCGCATCATCGATTACGAATTCAATTACGAACACCCCCCGCTGACCAAGCTGGTCAATGGCTGGGTGATATCCTGGCTGCCACCGGCCCCGCTGATCGAAGAGAAGGACCCTACCGCCCGCCCTGCCGAAAGTTTGCCTGAGCCCCATTTTCGGAATGCTCGCCAGACATCGGCAGTCTTTGGGACGTTGGAAGTTTTGGCCCTATCGCTGGTCAATCCACTTTCGGGTTTGCTGCTGGCGATCCATACCTGGCAAATCAAATACACCAGCCAGATCATGTTGGAGCCTTTTCCAGCATTGACCAGCTTGTTGGTGATTTTGTTTTATATCCGGGCGCGTAAAAACGGCTTGACCGAAAATCGACCCGCTACAAGGGCATATTTTTGGATGACATTCTCTGCATTCGCCCTGGGAATCACTGCGGCCTCTAAATACACCTATGCCATTGTTGGCATTGTCATATTGGTCGATTTGGGGCTGGATTTTCGAGATCAGAGTGGCGTTCGCAAGGGCTTCGATGTCCGCAGATTATTGCTGATGGTTATTTCATGGGGTTTGCTTTCTATTTTAGTTTTCTGGGCTTTCAATCCCCGCTTGTGGTCGGACCCCCTGGGCAGATTGAGCCAATCGATTTTTTATCATGGAGGTTACGCTCAAAGCGATTGGGTTAGGCAGACCGGTTTCCCCGCCTGGAAGCAATTATCATGGCTGGCCGGGCCAGTTCCCTGGCATGAGGGTGTTTTCCTGATTGCGCTGGATCTCTACATTCTGATCTTCGCAATTATTGGTTTTAAAGAGCTCTGGCAGCGCCAGCGCATTTTCGCATTGTGGTTGCTGATCGGAGGCGGATTCCTGCTGATCTGGCCGACCAAGTGGCCGCAGTATTTGCTGACCATTACGGCACCGCTGTGTATGAGTTCCGCAGAGGGATTGCGCGCATCGGTCAGCAAATTAAGAGAAAAGATTAGTCGAACAAATCTGCGTAAATCCGTTGCATCTGTGCAATCCGCGTTCCATGTTTCCCGTTTACGGGATCTGCACAAGGCATGGTTGTGGCTGCTGCCAGGCGCTATCACCCTGGCATTGATCGCTTTTTACCCGATGATGTACCAGGCAGCCATGGCGCTGACCGATTTTAATACCATGTCCATCCGGGACGGCATTGAAGGCGGAGTCTGGCGCGAGGTCTGGCTTGGATTTTCTCGGCAGGTTGAGCCGGTCGATGTAAATCTGTGGGAATTTTTTGACCGCTTCCGCCGACCAACGGCTACCAATGTTCAATATGCCGGAATAAGAATGCTGGTTTCTTTGTTTGCGGGCGCCCTTCCAGATTTGCTGGTGTTCAATATTCTTTGGGTTGTCTTATCGGTAAGCCTTCAAGCTGCTTTAGGAATTGCTGTTGCCGTATTGTTGGACAAAGACGGTTTGCGCTTCAGGGGTTTCTGGCGAACGATTTTCATCTTGCCCTGGGCTATCCCTGAATTTGTTGGAGCCCTGATCTGGCTACGCTTATTAGAACCAGAAAGGGGATGGTTAGCGGTGATGGAGAATTCACCTTTTCAGGAGCTTTTGGCTGGATTTTTAAATAATCCAAATACAACGCTAATTTTGTTGTTGATCGCTGCCACTTGGTTCGGCTTTCCCTTCATTATGTTGGCTGTCACGGCCGGATTGAAAATGATCCCTTCCGAAGTGTATGAGGCCGCCGCCATCGACGGCGCGGGGCGATTAGGGCGCTTCCGCTATGTGACCTGGCCTCTATTGTGGCCTCTGGTTATGCCAGCAATCCTGATCCGCTCGATTTTCGCGTTCAACCAGTTCTATCTCTTTTACACTATCCGGTCCTTTCCCAATATTACCTTTGCAACGCTTTCTTATTTTGCCTTTTCACCGACTTTTGGTGGTCAATTTGCCATTTCGGCCGCGATTAATGTATTTACGGTTGTCGTGCTAATTGTGTTTATTCTTTTGTTTAATCGATACAGTCGCGCCGCAGAAGGGGTGACCTATGCATAAACGCATGACGTTCTGGACCCAGCTCCTTCATCAACTCAGTTTGGGGGTGGTCGGCTTGTTTGTGCTGTTGCCAATCTGGGGGCTGATCTACCTGGCTTTTGAAGGGGGTACTATGGGTTGGCCCACGACATTCCGTCTATGGCCTGAAGAGCCCACCCTGAGCGTTTTCCAGCGTGTCTGGGAGAGTGCTTCGCAATCACTACCATTTCTCGTTTTGCTCAAGAACAGTTTGATCGTTTCTGGGGGGGCAATGTTGTTATCGGTTGGTCTGGGTACCAGCATGGCCTATGCTTTTGCACGCTACCGCTTCCCTGGGCGTTCGCCAGGGTTATTTTTACTCTTGGTAGGGGCCTTGCTGCCTCCGGTAGCTCTGATGACCCCGCTTTATGTGCTGTTGACGATCATCAAGATTCGTACTACGCTTTTCGGGCTGACCATTGTCTACACTGCATTCGCCATGCCCTTCTGTGTTTGGAATATGCGCTCCGCCTTTCAAGCTGTGCCTAAAGATTTGGAGGAAGCAGCCTTCCTCGATGGGGCCACCGCCTTGCGCACGTTTTGGCGCATATCTTTGCCCATAGCTTTACCCTCCATCGCAGTCGCCGCCCTGATCGCCTTTCTGATCGCCTATTCCGAATTCGCCATGGGCTGGCTGTTCATCGACAAGAGTACGAATGTCACTTTGGCGATGGCCATTTCCGGCGCTTTGGGTTCATCGACATTTTCAGGCAGTCTGCTCTCAGCGCTGGCAATTCTGATGAGTTTACCAGTCATCTTGGTGTTCATCATCTTGCAGCGGTATTTGTTAGATCGACTGATGTTTGCCTCAGCATCAAATAGCTAATCATCATTGTTCATTCTCTTTCGCCGTTGGCGGGCTGCACATTCTCTGGTTTAATTACGCCGCACTAACAAATCAACCAACCAACTAATCAACCAACCAACTTTACTATGACCGTACCTTACTGGGTTCAAGACGCAATTTTTTATCAAATTTTCCCTGACCGCTTTGCCAATGGCGATGTACGCAATGATCCTGCCAATGTTGATGCCTGGGACTCCAAACCCACCCTGTGGAATTTCATGGGCGGCGACTTACGTGGCGTGATCCAACGCTTTGACTATCTGCTCGATTTGGGTATCACAGCCATTTATTTCAACCCAATTTTTCTGGCCACATCCAATCATCGCTACAACATTAGCGATTATTTCCTCATCGATCCTAAGCTCGGGGATTTAGAAGATTTCCATGCTTTATTGGAGGTTGCCCATCGCAATGATATTCGAGTGATCATCGATGGCGTTTTCAATCACTGCGGGCGCGGCTTTTTTGCCTTCAATGATTTGATGGAAAATGGTGAGTATTCACCATACAAAGATTGGTTCCATATCAATGGTTTTCCTCTAAAGGCCTATGCCGAGCATGGCCAGGCCAATTACCTGGCCTGGTGGGACTTCCCCAGCCTGCCAAAATTCAACACCAACAATCCCGCTGTGCGTAAATACATCTTCGATGTGGCGCGTTATTGGATTGAGCAGGGTGCCGATGGTTGGCGCTTAGATGTGCCCAACGAGATCGACGATGATGCCTTTTGGGCTGAATTCCGCCATGTAGTGCGTTCCGTCAATCGTGAAGCTTATCTGCTTGGAGAAATCTGGGATGGTAATCCGCGCTGGGTGGGAGAACACAACTTTGATGGCTTGATGAACTATCCGGTTCGAGAGGCCCTATTGAAATTCCTCAATGCCAAAGACGATGTATGTGATTTTGCCGATTCCGTTGAGGGTCTTTTACACAAGTACGCCCGAGAAAATGTTTATGCCATGTATGTGCCCTTGGGATCTCATGACACCGAACGCTTGATGACCCTTCTGAAAAATGATGTTAATAAAGTCAAGATGGCCTTTGCCTTCCAGTTTGCCTATCCCGGCGCGCCAGCAATCTACTACGGTGATGAGGTTGGATTGCAGGGTGGCAAGGACCCCGATTGTCGGCGAGCATTCCCCTGGAATCGCGGCAATGGTAACGAGGAATTGCGAGATTGGGTAAAACTGTTGATCTCATTGCGTAAGCGAATAGCCTGTCTCCGGAGAGGCGAGTATCAGCAAGTTTTCCTGGACAAAGAACGCTGTACATATGCCTTTGCCCGAACTCTGGGTGATGAGGTGGTTCTTGTAGCCATGAATTCCAGTGATGCGCGCCGTCATGTCAATTTGCCGGTGTCGTCGTTAGGGTGGCATGATGGTCGCATTGTAAGTGATTTATTAGCCAACGAAGAGTATATCGTCTCCGGAGACGAATTGATTCTGACCCTGCAACCCTGGAGTGCAATCTGGATTCGGTAGGTTGCGGGAAAGCGTTACAATCCTTGTAAGAACCATCTTCTTTTTTAATCTTAAAAGGCACAATTTACCATATGTGAAAATTCCTACCTATGGTAAACTTATGCCTTGGTGCCACCTGGTGGTACTTTTTTTGCGTCACGGCTGGAAACGGTTCCACAGCAAGCGGGCGATATCCACTGAGCCCGCATTGCTGCGCAAACGCAAGCGCGTTGGCGAAAGCGAGTTGCATGTGATGAAAGGCCGGAATCTATAATGGCCTTTCTCTGCCCCAATAAAGGAACACCGGGGATAGCGAGCCCGCATTGCTGCGCCACCGCAAGACCGTTGGCGATAGAAGATGCCTGCGATGAACGAGGTAAGCAATTTCCATTCTGCTAACTTACGTCTCAGGCTCAAGAGAGCCTGAGATAGACACAGAGCCCGCATTGCCCTCACAAGACGCAAATTAATCATGCATATCCTTACTCTTTACGAGTAGCTATTTTACAGATTTGATCTGGAGGTCTAGAAATGTCCGAAAACAAATGGGTATACCTGTTCAAGGAAGTTGGACAGGCCGAAGAATACACCGGCAGCTGGAGCGGGGTACGCTCCCTCATGGGTGGCAAAGGCGCCAACCTGGGCGAGATGACCCGCATTGGCGTCCCGGTGCCCCCTGGATTCACTGTCACCACCGAAGCCTGCAATGCCTACCTGGCAGCAGGCGAAAAATTCCCCGAAAGTATGTGGGAGCAAGAACTCGAAGCCATTATGGCTACCGAAGAGCTGACCGGCAAAAAATTTGGTGATCCGGCCAACCCGCTGTTGCTTTCCTGCCGTTCGGGGGCGGTTTTCTCCATGCCCGGCATGATGGATACAGTGCTCAATATTGGGCTCAATGACGAAGTTGCCGAGAAAATGGTCGAAATGACTGGTGATGAGCGCTTCGTTTTTGATGCCTATCGCCGCCTGGTTCACATGTTTGGTTCCGTTGTGCTCAATATCAACGATGAAGCTTTCGAAGATCCCCTTGATGAATACAAAGAAGAAAAGGGTTACAAGCTCGACACAGAAATGATTGCTGAGGACTGGAAGAAACTCACCGAGACCTACAAGGCCGTCATCAAAAAAGAAATGGGTTTCGAGTTCCCTCAGGACCCCAACGAACAGCTCAAGCTAGCCACCGAAGCTGTCTTCAAATCCTGGAACGGCCGCCGGGCGATCAATTATCGCAACGCCGCTGGCATTGCCCACGATCTGGGTACAGGCGTCAACATCCAAACCATGGTCTTTGGCAATATGGATAAATCCGGCACTGGTGTAGCGTTCACCCGTAACCCAAGCACCGGCGAAAAGAAAATCTTCGGTGACTTCCTGGAGAATGCCCAGGGTGAAGATGTTGTTGCTGGTATCCGCAACGCCGAAGATATCACCACAATGGAAAAGATTTTTCCCCAGGCTTATGCTGATTTCGTGGAAGTCTGCGAAAAACTCGAACTGCATTATAAAGAAATGCAGGACGTCGAGTTCACTGTCGAGAACGAAAAACTGTGGATGCTGCAAACTCGTGACGGCAAACGTACTGCCAAATCCACCGTCACGATTGCTGTTGATATGGCCAACGAAGGCCTGATCAGCAAAGAAGATGCCGTCCGGCGTGTTCAGCCCGAACAGGTTGACACACTGCTGCATCCCCAATTTGTTGATGAAGCCAAGCGAAAAGCCCAGGAGACAGGATCCTTCCTGGTCAGTGGTGTCAACGCCTCTCCAGGCGCGGCTGTTGGTCGAGTCTATTTCGACGCTGACACAGCTGAAGAAAAAGCCAAGGAAGAGGGCCAGGATGTCATCATGGTGCGCCCCTTCACCAAGCCCGACGATGTCCACGGCATGTTGGCCGCTAAGGGTATTCTGACCACCGAGGGTGGCGCCACATCGCATGCTGCCGTGGTCGCCCGCCAGTTTGGTATCCCCTGTGTGGTGGGTGCTTCGGATGCGCGCATTAACCTGGAAGCCCGCACCCTGACGGTTGGTGACACAGTCATCAAAGAGGGCGACTGGATTTCAGTTGACGGCACCAGCGGCGAATCCTTTGTGGGACAGATCGAATCTGTTTCTCCTTCCCTAGAAGAACAAACTGACCTATTGGAATTGCTCGACTGGGCCGATGATTTTTCTGCCACCGAGGGGGTTCGTGACCTTCCAGAAGGCTGGCCCACGCGTGGTCTGCAGGTTTGGGCCAACGCCGATTATCCCGAAGATGCCCGCCGGGCCCGCTCCTATGGAGCCAAGGGAATCGGCCTGTGCCGCACCGAGCACATGTTCTTCGAGCCCGAGCGACTGCCCATCGTGCAGGATATGATCCTGGCCGGTGATGATGTTGCCGTCCGCCAGGCTGCTCTGGACAAATTGCTGCCCTACCAGCGTGAAGATTTCGACGGTTTGTTCGAGGCCATGACCGGCCTACCCGTTATCATCCGCCTGATTGACCCGCCGCTGCACGAGTTCATGCCCGATGAACGCGAACTGCTCGAGGCCGTAATCGAAGCACGTGTCAAGGGCGAGACAGTTCCTGAAAAAGAATCCCTGCTCGAAGATATCGAAGCGCTGCACGAAAGCAACCCCATGATGGGTTTGCGCGGTGTGCGCCTGAGCGTGATGATGCCCGAGATTGTCTCCATGCAGGTCCGCGCAATCTTCGAAGCTGCTGCTGACGTCAAGCTGCGCGGCTTCGAACCTCATCCTGAGGTAATGATCCCCCTGACCGGCCACGTCAACGAGCTGCACTTCATCCAGCCTAAGCTGGAAGAGATCGCCGCCGATGTGA
>CAZVPR010000122.1:0-12927 GCA_964629085.1 uncultured Anaerolineales bacterium | reverse complement strand
CCCCATCGCCTTCAATTTGGGGTAAATTGGCTGGGTAATCGCTTTCGAAGATAAGCCCACATTGTTCTGCTTGATCTTCCATCAAATGCGCACAATCATCTAATATTTTGCTTACATTTACATTTTCGACACTAAACTGATTGCGACCTGATTCTAAGCGCGCAATGTTCAAAAAATCCGTGGACATATCTGCAAGACGGTTTGTTTCTCGCTGGATATTTTTAGTTAATTTTTCTCGTTTTCTTTCATCTATTTTGGGGTGCGTCAAAAGATGGGCAGCGGTATTCAAGGAAGCAAGCGGGGTGCGAATTTCGTGAACGAATTCAGCAATTAAATCAAACTGTTGGAACAGACGAGAATTTTCTATGGCCACAGCAGCTTGAGAGCCTAAAGTTAGCAAGGCATCCTGATCGTCCTTCGTGAACTCATCTATTTCTTGGTTCACGGCCTGGAGTACGCCAATAACTTTGTCTTTGGCGATTAGGGGGACACCCAACAGTGACGTGGTGATCAAGCCCGTCGTTTCGCTGATTCCCGGAAAATAACGCGCATCTTTGGAAACATCGGTAATCATGATCGGTTTTCGGTTGGTTACAATCCAGCCGGCAATACTGTTTTCAACAGGAACTCTTAAACCTCGGAGCAGGGGATCATGAGGATTGGTAGCCACCTGAAAGTGAAGTTGTTGAAGTCGTTCATCATAGAGCAAAATCGAAGCCGAATCAGCTTTGGTAAGTTCCGTTGCAGCTGTAACAATTCTCCTAAGAAGAATGTCCAGATTTAACACAGAGGCCAAATCATGAGAAATTGAGATAAGTTTTTTGTAGCGAGCTAATTGAGCTTCGAGTTCTTTGTCACTCATGGATGATTTTGGCTTCGATGGCGGGGAGAATTTCCGCCAAATCTCCGATTACGACAACGGCGGCATTTTCGTCAATATACGTTTTGGTTTTATTAAGAACGATGATATTTGCAGAATTCTCCAGAGCTGTCATGGGTAGGCCTGCCACGGGCATAACAACTAAAGACGAACCCGCCACGATCATCAGGTCGCATGTGGCAGCATGTTGGCGAGCTTCGGCCCAAATTCTGGCCGGCAATTGTTCTTCAAAAAGGACCACGTCAGGTTTCAAAACATGCTGGCAGTCATCGCAACGCGGAACTTTGCCATGATCAAGGTAAGGTTGAATATAACTTTCAGCTGGATATTCCCTGTAGCAACGAATGCAAGTCATTTTGTCCAGCGCCCCATGAACCTCTAGCACATTTTGGGAGCCGGCGCGTTGGTGGAGACCATCGAAATTTTGTGTGATAATGGCCTGGATATGTCCAGATTTCTCCAGTTTGGCGAGCGTGTGATGGGCAGGATTTGGCGCGGCCTGATGCATTTGGTTGGCCAGGGGACGCAGCCAATCGTAGAATTGTTCTGGGTTGTGTCGGAATGCGGAAAGGGATGCTACTGCCATAGGCTGATAGCGATTCCATAAACCGCTATCAGCTGATCGAAAATCTGGAATTCCGGAGGGGGTAGAACTACCTGCACCCGTAAGTACAACAGACTTTTGGGCTTCCTGAATTAGACTCACCGCTCGATTTATGGCTTCATCATTGAGGTGAGTTGCCATGTATAAAGAGTTTCTTTGTTTACGCCTGCAATATTGAAGAGGCTAGTTTTGTAAATTGTTCCGCAGTAAGACTATTGGGTTGCTGCAAAACCATGGGCAGCGCGCTTTCTTTGGCCTTATATGCCAGATCAGGTGCGGGAGTAATTACCGTTGAAATATTGTATCCAATGGCTTCTTGAACATCGGCCCAATTCATTTGTAAATTGGTGCGTTGGCGGTTGACGAGCGCTAATTTTATGCGGCTGGCGGCAACACCCAGGGCAGTCAAATCGTCAATCAAGGTCTTGGTTTGGTGTATGCTGAATGGGCTTGGTTCAATGGCCACCAAAAATTCATCGCAGAATTGCAGCACGGCCTGTGTCAGGGGGGGTAACGATGAGCCCAAATCGAGGATCACATATTTGGCAATGTCAGGAAGCTGTTGGGCAATAGTCCGAAATTGATCGACACGGGTAGCATAGACAGCATCCCTTGGTCGTTGAGGTGCGACAAGAACATGGATTCCACTTTGATGAGGTACGATTTCTTTTTTAATGTCGGGCGATGAAATTGATTTGGCCTCTTTTTTGAGCAAGGATGTCACACCATTTGGACTGGTAAAACCCAGTCCCAGACCAATGTCGCCACTTCCTGGATGGAAATCGGCAATGACAACGTTTTCGTTAGTGAGTTTGCGAATGGTAATACCCAGATTTGTGACCAGGGATGAAACTCCCACGCCGCCTTTGGCTGCTAATACGCCCAGCATAAATCCCTTTGTTGGGATTTCTGGTTGAGTTTCGACTTCTTTTACAACCACCTGCGTCTTTGCACGCGCCAATAATGCTTTGACCTGAGCCAGAAGTTCGCGAGGTTGAGTTGGCTTTGTCAAATAGGCATCGGCACCGGATTCGAGACCTTCAACTTTGTCATCGACCTGGGATTTCGCTGTGAACATGATGATCGGAATATTGGCGGTTGCCTCCGTGCTGCGTAATGCTTTGGCAACATCATACCCGCTCATGTCAGGCATCATCACATCTAACAGGATAAGATCGGGTCTATCGCTGCGGGCTTTATTGATAGCGCGTTCTCCATTGTCAGACGCGGTAATTTGATATCCTTGTCTTTCGAGCATCAACCCTACCAGTCGCAGGGTTTCGACATCATCATCTACGATCAATACTTTTTCGGCCATGTTTCCTCCTTGAGGAGAATCCCAATAAATCAGTCCTCATCGTGACTGACGAATAATATAAGTATACCCGAATTTCTGAATACGTTATAATTTTCTCAATGTTAGCACAATTTGACAAGGTTTTTCGTATAGATTTTCGATTAAAAAGGAATAAAACCATACTAATTGGGGTTTCTGGGGGCCCTGACAGCCTTTTTTTGTTGGATTTATTGAAAAAATGCGGCTATGATGTGATTGTTGCTCATTTGGATCATCAGTTGCGCCCCCAGTCGGCGAGTGAAGCACGTAGGGTGGGGGGGCTGGCTGAATCCCTGGGGGTTGAATTTGTACTTGAAGAATGTAATGTTCAGAAATTTGCCCAGGAGCACGGTTATTCTATTGAGCAAGCTGCACGCGCAGCTCGATACCAATTCTTATTCAAACAAGCCGAACACTATCATGCTCAGGCAGTTGCAGTTGGTCACAACGCGGATGATCAGTCTGAGACTGTATTAATGCATTTTCTGCAGGGCTCGGGCCTGGCTGGATTATCAGGGATGAAGAAGATTTCGGTCCCCAATCCCTGGAGCGAAACCATGCCCCTGATTCGTCCCTTACTTTCCACAACGCGGGAGCAAATTCTTGCGTATTGTCATCAAAATGATTTGGACCCAGTTTTTGATCCCAGTAATTTGGAAACGAAATATTTCCGCAACCGATTGCGACATGAACTCCTTCCCTTGCTCGAAGATTATGTACCTGGGATTCCTGAAAGATTAAGAAAGATGGCAGATGTCATTCGAGAAGATCAAAAAATCCTGGATGATGTTTTGATATCCGCCCGCAATGCCAGTTTGCTTGGCCGGGGATACGGGTATGTTTGTTTTGACGCCTTGGGGTTTAAATATCTGCAATATGGGGTTCAACGGCGCCTGGTGAAATGGGCATTGTCGACGTTGCAGTCCGATCTGCGAGAATTTGGTTTTGATGCTGTTGAGCGGGTTTTATCCGTGGCGTCTTCTGATGGCGGCAAATTGGACATTGCTTTGGGTTTGCAAGCAATCCGTGAAGGCAATGATTTTTATTTAGCCATTCAGGATGCAAAATTGCCGCTTTTTCGCTGGCCGCAAATGCCTGCTGGGGTTGACCATTATGAATTTATGGTGCCTTCCAGAATACCCTTGGCTGACGGCTGGGTCTTTAGTGCTGGTTGGGTAAAAGTTAATCGGATGCTGAGGGAACAAGTTCAAAAAAACGTGGACCCCTTTCGGGCGTGGCTGGATGTGGGGGAACAGGGATCACGCCTAATTGCCAGGATTCGCCGCCCAGGCGACCGGATCAAGCCCTTTGGTATGGATGGAAAATCCAAAAAAATCTCCGACATTATGATTGATCAGAAAATCCTTGAAAGAGCCCGTTCCCGTTGGCCGTTGGTGTGTTTTATGGACGAAATTATCTGGGTGCCGGGATATCGGCAGGCGCTCAATACGGGGGTGACTTCTGAAAGTAGTGACGCTGTTCAATTGCAATTGATCCCTCCAAAATAATGTAAAAGTAAAGCATAGCTGGAAATTTGTTATCACGAATATTCTTTGTGATCTTTCCTGATCATTCCCTTTGCCGATGGGGGCAGTCTCAATATCGTGTAGCCTGTGTTGATCAAAGAAATAGGTTTCTCTTGTCAACCGGAGATAGCTCGAGTAAAATAACCACATTAAAATTAATTTTAATGTGGAATCAGTTATTTATGGAAACCATTCAGACAATCTCTAATACTGAAATCATAAAGCTTCTCTCGGACCATCGCCGGCTAGAGATTTTGCGCGCTTTGATGGTTGCCCCGGCAACCCTGACACATTTAGGCAGGGCAATGGATTTACATCCTGCCAGGGTTCGCTATCATCTCAAACTTATGGAAAATGCCGGTTTGGTGTCGTTGGTTCATACTCAGGTTGTTGGGAATTACACCGAGAAATATTATCAGGCCACCGCCAAAGCCTTTAATATTCAAGTTTCCATTTTGCCGCAAGGATTTGAAGAGGATGTCATTATTTCGTCTGGCAGCCACGATTTGGCTTTAGAATTGTTGGCAGATACCTTGAGTCAGGACAAAACTACACCCTTGATGTACACCTTGCCGGTGGGCAGCCTGGATGGCCTGATTGCTTTGCGACAGGGTCTTTGCCAACTTGCTGGCTGTCACTTATTCGACCCCGATGGCGGAGAATATAACACCTCCTACGTCCGCCATCTTTTTCCCGGCCAGGAAATGCGCATTATCACCTTGGCGCATCGTCAGCAAGGTTTGTTAGTTGCCCAGGGAAATCCGTACGGCCTTAAGGAATTGCCAGATTTGCTGCGTGAGGGGGTCACATTTGTGAATCGGAAGCCAGGTTCAGGGACGCGCATTTGGCTTGACCGCCGGCTCGAAGCGATGTCGATTGATACAAGCTTGATCCGTGGATATAACGTCGAATTGAATACACATGCTCAAGTAGCCGAAGCAGTGCGCGTCGGCAATGCAGATGTTGGATTGGCCGTTCTGGCAGCTGCACGAAAACGAGATCTTGATTTTGTGCCCCTTTTTGAGGAGCGTTTTGATTTGGTATGCTCAAATTTGACGACTTCCTCCAAAAATCTTACTCCAGCCTTTGAATTACTCAACTCCAGTTCCTTTCGGCAAAAAATCAATAATTTGTTTGGATACCAGACGAAAGAGTCTGGTCGAGAGATATTCGTTTAACTTGATGACCAATGTCAATCATTTAGGAGTCCATCAATGAAGAAAGGTTTTACCCAGTTGTCATTAGCATTTTGTGTTGTGTTGGCCATCATTTTGGCAGCATGTAGTGCGGCGAATCCGGCGAACACGGAACTCATCCTGGCAACGACGACGAGCACCTATGATTCGGGTTTATTAGAAGCGATTATTCCGGTTTTCGAGGAACAGAGCGGATATACAGTGAAAATTGTGGCTGTGGGCACGGGAGCAGCCCTTACGATGGGCCGTGAGGGCAACGCCGATATTTTGTTGGTACATGCCCCTTCAGCAGAACTTGAATTTATGAATGGTGGCTTTGGTAGCCGACGAGATCTAGTCATGCACAACGATTTTGTGATCGTAGGACCTACAGATGATCCCGCCGGAATATCTGGCATTACTGCACCGAGCGAGGCGCTGGCGGCCATTGCAGAATCTGCTGCGGTGTTTGCTTCTCGGGGAGACGACTCTGGCACCCACAAGAAAGAGCTATTCCTTTGGAAGAATGCTTCAATTTCACCCGGCAGCGAGTGGTATATCGAAACTGGTCAAGGCATGGGCGACACCTTGCGCGTGGCTTCCGAAAAAGGCGCCTATTCTTTGACGGATCGTTCGACCTATCTGGCGCAGCGCAATATTCTTGCTCTGGATATTTTGTTGGAAGGTGATGCCTCACTTTTGAATGTCTACCATGTAATGATCGTCAATCCCGAAAAATGGAAAAATGTCAACCTGGCAGGGGCTGAGGCCTTGGCTGAGTTTTTCATATCTCCCGAAGCGCAGGAAATGATCGGCGAATTTGGTGTAGAAAAATTTGGCCAGCCGCTGTTTTTCCCTGATGCTGACAAAACGGATGCTGATTTGGGGCTGGATTCGTAGGCTATGGTCTGGATTTGGGAAGGTATTAAGCAGGCTGTTCTACTTCTTTTCCAGGGGGATCGGGAAGTATTGCAAATTACATGGTTGTCACTCCAGGTTTCTGGAGCGGCAACTTTGATCAGCTTGTTGTTGGGGTTGCCGTTAGGCACAATTCTGGCTTTTGGTCATTTTCGTTCGAGAAATTTTTGGTTGAGTTTGCTCAATACAGGCATGGCCTTGCCGCCCGTTGTGGTTGGTCTAGTCGTTTCGATCTTTTTATGGCGAAATGGCCCTTTGGGTGGCCTTGGGTGGATGTATACAGTTCGGGCCATTATCATTGCGCAAGTAATCATATCTTTCCCTATCGTTGTTAGCCTGACCGTTGCAGCCCTGCAGCAATTAGACCCGCGTATGCAGACTCAACTTTTAGGTTTGGGAGCATCACGTTGGCAAATGATCTATACGTTATGGCGCGAAGCCCGCTTGCCTTTGCTGGCAGCATTGATAGCAGCTTTTGGGAGCGTAATTTCTGAAGTGGGGGCCTCTATGATGGTGGGGGGCAACTTACGCGGCCAGACGCGCGTTCTCACCACGGCCATCGTTCTGGAAAATAGCCGTGGTGATTTTGCTATCGCCATCGCCCTGAGCGTTATTCTCATGGCACTGGCTTACTTTGTGACACTTTTGCTGACCTGGTTGCAGCAGAAGGATGTAGTTGCATAATATGCCCGCTGAAAAAAACATCTTTGAGGCGCAGAATTTGATTTGCAAACGAGGGGAGCAGATTGTCTTGAAAGTGGACAAATTTTCTGTCCCTGCAGGTGAGACTGTCGCGGTGATCGGTCCGAATGGAGCAGGGAAAAGCTCACTATTGTTGGCCATGGCGCAATTATTAAAATCTGTGTCTGGGGAGATGAAATATTTTGGCCATCCCGTTCAAGAATACAAGTCATTGTCTTTGCGCAGAAACATAGCCCTGGTGATGCAGGATCCCTTGTTAGTCAATGCTTCTGTTTTCGATAATGTTGCTATGGGACTGCGATTCAGGCAAATTGGTCACAATGAAATCAGAAAGAAAGTGGATTATTGGCTGGGGAGGTTGGGAATCGCGCATTTGAACAAACGCCGTGCTGCCCAACTTTCAGGCGGGGAAGCGCAAAGGGTGAGTCTGGCGCGAGCTTTCGTGTTGGAACCAGATTTATTACTTTTGGATGAGCCCTTTGGTGCCTTGGATGCACAATCCAGGGTAAACCTGCTTGAAGAGTATCATGCCCTGGTTGCAGAGTTGAAAATTAGCTCGGTTTTTGTGACCCACGATTTGGATGAGGCATTATTTCTGGGTGATCAAGTGGCAGTAATCCTGAATGGGGAATTGCGTCAACTAGGGCTGGCTGAGGAAATCTTCAACGCTCCTTCGGATGTTGATGTGGCTGCCTACGTTGGTGTTGAAACTGTGATACCAGGAGTCGTGATTGCCGCTCAAAATGGGCATATCACGGTTAAGACTCAAGATATCCAGTTGGAAGCTATTTCCGATCTCCGGATTGGTCAACCCGTATATTTTTGTTTGCGTCCTGAGGATATCACCCTCTGGCAGCCGAACGAACTGCCCTCTTCTAGCGCGCGTAATTGCTTAGTAGGAAAGGTGTCAAAATTAATGACCCAGGGGCCGTTGGTAAAAGTGGGCATGGATTGTGGCGTACAGGTTACCGCCCTGGTGACGCGTCAATCTGTAAAAGATTTGAGGCTTGAGCTTGGCAAAGAAATGGCGGCAACCTTCAAGGCTAGCGCGGCGCATTTGATCGCTCACCACCTCTAAACCACAAGTAAAATTATTCAGCCTGTGAAGCCAGTCGTCTCAGCTTTTGGCTGACTTCGCGCCATTGCACCTTGGAGATGCCAAGTTTCTGCCGGATCTTGTCGATCTCAATTTCGGATTGCCAATCGAGCAGAGCGCAGGTCCAGCGGCACATGCTGAAGGAGAGATGTTTTTCCAGTCCGGCCTCCTTGCTCAAATCTTCCAGCAGATATTCCAGGCGCCGCTGAGACCAGGGAAATAGCTGGTCGGAGGGGTTGTGCTGGGCAATGTACGCCTGATAATGATTGATCCACTCAGCGGGCAATTTGATTTTGCGCTCTTTATAACGGTGTTTGGGGTTATTGTATCGAATGTGCAAGATCGGGCCTTCTGGCGCGTCTATTTCGATATGGTTGGGACTCAAGTTGAGACATTCGCTCTTTTTGATGCCGGTAGCCAACAATAATTCCAACAAAGCCACGTAGCGCGTGTCTGGTTTTTCGGCATCCAAGTAACTTTTGGCAACTTTGCGAACGGCGTTGATTTCATCATGGGTCAACACTTCAGGTAATGGACTTCGAACAGATTTTTGTACCACCTTTTCGGCGGGATCAACGATTATCGCACCGGCATTATGTAACCAACGGAAAAAGGCCTTAATCGACGTGATGCGACGGGCTAAAGTCTTGGGGCTGCAAGGCACACCACGTTCCTTTTGCATCCAAGTCAGGAAATTGTTCAAATCATTGGTGGTGACGCTGCCAATCTTCCTGTCGGGGGGGAGGAAGGATGCCAACAAATTCACATCGCCGAGGAAAGCTTTTACGGTGTGGGGGGAACTCCCCTGATCATTGAGGTAGATTTCCCAACCATTGATGGCTGGTTTCAGCGTCGTTTGGGCTGTTATGTGAGCAGTGTTCTGGTCTGCCATATTGTGTCTCCAGGGCTATTATTCGCATAGCCAACAAAGCTAGTGTATCTTGCGAGCAATGGATCGTCAACGGTACTGAGGTACTGAGGTGTTGATGGAAGATTGTTGATTTGTTGGGTGGGTGATCTCGAAGTAATCCCGAAATTGCAGGGAATCGCGATGGTTGGCATAACCCTGGATCCTGACTTGCCCATTGGTTGGTCTTTCAGATGTGGAAGGGGCAATCACAGGTTGATTGCTGCCTGGAGGGTGGTGATCTATAAGATAATTGGTTTAGACCGATTCAGATGCGGACTCTAGTTTGTCACCGCAACTTGAATAACGGAGCGATCTTTTGCGAACAACCCAGGATGGCGGTGGAACCAATGTGATCAGTGCGTATAGTCAATAAGCTCATAGCCTGGCGAAGCCCTTTTCAATTTTGATATTTTCCTTTGGCCAATCGGGATGATTCGGAACGATTATGACCAAACGTTATTCCTGTCCCAGGCGGGCGTTATAGACGAAGTTCTGGCTGGCGGCAAATTCTTTGTATGCCGCGATGGCCTCATTGCGCAACACGTTGTTGATAACCTCGATGCCGCGCTTTTCCAATTCTTCTTGCCAGTTGGGATGGACAGGACCTTCATCGAAGCCGGTAATCTGCTCCAGTTCCGGACCATCGCCGGCAACCACCAGCGAGCGCACACCAGACCAGGGCACTGAGCCGTAACACATGGCACAAGGCCGCCAATTTACAACCAACTGATGCGCGGGCAACCCTGGTCCACCCAGGTCATAGGTGCCCAAAATGTGTTGCGCCAAGGATATTGCCATGATTTCAGCATGCGCGGATGAGCAATTGGATGGCATGACCCGATTCACGCCGATCACTACCAGCTTGCCTGTGTCGCGTTCAAAAACTCCGGCAGCAAAGGGGCCGCCGGTATTATTTTGGAAGTTTAGCCGGGAGAACTGGATCACAGCAGCCATACGATCTTCTAGCGTTGGAATATACTTTGGCAAATTGTTTAATTCCTCAACGGCCCATCGAGGCAGCCGCAGAGTAAATCTAAGATTGTCCATCGTGTAAAAATTTTCCATGGTGAATTTGTTCTATTTGAACGATTATTCCGACAACATGTCGATGAGCGCCAATATTTTTCGGCGCAGCGATCTCCAAATCGCCAGAGATAAGATTGCTTCAGCGAGTAAGCTGCTTTCGTGCAGTACGTGTTTTTCGTTCTCATTCGTGATTATTGTTGGAAGATTTGTTTTCCCGGCTTGAGCATGATCTTCGCCTTGCCGCTGGAATCGAATTCTTGCTCGATTAGGAATGATAACATTTGTCCACCTTTGATGAGGAATGAAAGAGAATTGGATTTTTTGGCCGGGCTGAAATCGTCTTTTTTTGCGACAATATGAAGATTGTGCGTACCCGCTTCGATGCGCGTAAACACCGGGCTCCAGGGTTGTGTTTGGGGGTTGGCTTGACCAAGGTTAAACCCTGGGCCTTGGATCAGCCCCACTAATTTCCGATCCACCTGAATTTCCAGTTTTTCATTGGGGTTCATTACCCGTGTTTTTATCAGAGATCGATAACTGGGTCCCAGGCTTATTTTGATTTCCCCAAAAGATCCCCCCATGGTATCCACCAAGCGTTGGACATCGAAGGCGAAACGGGCGTGACTGAGATCGAGGGCATGCGCCTTTGCGAGAACGGCCAGATCGGGCGGGAGCGAAGAGGCGGGGGGCATGGTTGCGCGCTCCACGAGGACGGGAATGCAGCGCAATTGGCGGTTGAGCGCTGTGGCGACTTCGAGCCGCACGAAATCCTGGGGATCATCGAGGCGGCGCTGTCCCTGGTCATCCGTGATGGTTAGCCAACTCGGCCCAATCACTGCCAGCAGGATATCGCAATTTTGGAGCACACGATTAATTTTAGTTTCAAAATTCTCCCCAGGTTGCAGCGTGCTGGCATCCATGAAAATTTGGGAGGGGTCGTAGAAGTTCAGCAGCTGATCGTACAGGCGGCCCACATAGCCCTCACTATCGGCGTGGCGGTAGCTGATGAAGATGTTCATGCTGACTTCCTTTTTTGAAATTCCGCTTGGGTTGGCAGCCCCCGTGCTCCAGGTTGTTCAATCTTGAGGGCGGCAACCAGGTTGCCCCATGTTGCTGCCTCGTGGAGATCTTTCCCAAAGAGTCGCGCAGCAATGAAACCGGCATCGAAGGCATCGCCAGCGCCGAGGGTGTCTACGACCTGAATGTCATGAGCTGGGGAACGGAAAAGTTCATCGGGGGTGCAGATCAGTGCGCCTTGATCTCCCTGGCGGGCAACGACTATGCGTTGGTGATCGCATAGGTTTTGGGCTGCTTCTTCTGTGGATGCTTTACCGGTCAGGGGGACGATCTCTTCGTGAGCATTCCCAAAAATTACATCCGCTTGGGCGATGGCGCGCTCAAAAATTTGACGAGTTACATCGTCCATGCCCCATGATTCCAATCGGAGGTTTAGGTCTAGAGATGTTGTCCAGCCCAAAGATTTGGCCTGCTGCATAGATGTTACTATCGTTTCGGCGGTGGGGTTGCCTCTGAGGCATACGCCGGTAGTATGGAGCCATCGAGCTTGCGGCCAGCGGGCCAGATCGATATCCTGTTGGTCCAGACTCAGATGCGGTCCACCATTGGGGGGCCAGACGTAGATGAGGCGCTCACCTACGTTGTCGATGACCGCAACTACAATCACGGTGAATTCATTTTCGAAAAACTTTAGCCCCTGCACATCAACTTTTTCGTTGGTCAGGTCCGCCTGCACCCAGCGGCCGAAATTGTCGTTGCCGATGCCGCCAACGAAGGCCACCGGAATCTCTAAGCGGGATAATCCGGTGGCGACGTTGGCCGCCGTGCCACCACCGTGAAGTTCTGGTGCAGGATTTCTATTCGACTGATCCGGAGGCCGGAGAACCATGTCGACATTGGCGTCTCCCAAAACAACGACTTGGGCTTCACTCATGAATTGCCCCATGAGCTGCCTTTACAAATTGCTTGATGCTCTGGATGTCTTTCCGAAATTTGCCATTTTCCAAGGGTTGGTTGGTATGGGTCAGGGAGTCCACCCCCCAAGGGCGGACAACTCTAATTGCTTCTGCTGCATTTTCAGGGGATAAGCCCCCGGCCAAAATGACCGGGATATCCGATTGGCGCACAATTTCGCGGCTGATTCGCCAATCGTGGGTTTCCCCGGAAGCGCCAATGCCGTCTATGTCGGGGGCTTGGGTATCGAGAATCAAGTATTCAGCAACTTCTTGATAGGATTTGGCCGTTTCAATAGCCTCGGGCCCAGCTACCGAAATTGCTTGCATAATGGGCATTCCGGGCAATCCTTGCCTTAGCTTTCGCACCTCTTCGGGGAGAAGTGTCCCTTCTAATCCGCACAGATGCAGGATATCGGGCTGGACGATATTGACCATTTCTTCGATAGCGGCCAAATTTGAATCAACTGATAAAGCCACGCATGTGGCCGTAGTTCCCACGGCTGCGACGATTTTGTGGGCCATATCGAAATCAACTTCGCCGGGCAGGCCATATTCTCCAGGCGTGATGCCTACATGGTCAACGCCGGCGGCAATGACTTCCATTGCTTCAGCGGGGGATTGCATGGTATAGATTTGAATTTTCATAGGAGTTGATCTTTTGAATTGAGAGAAATCACGATTTTGTAGAAAATCAGGTTTGATACCAGAATTTTTTTCTGTACATACTAAATACTCAAGTTTAGACAAAAAGTAGGGCAGAACCCTTGTCGGGAACTGCCCT
>CAZVPR010000121.1:0-13084 GCA_964629085.1 uncultured Anaerolineales bacterium | reverse complement strand
TTTCTCGGCGAATAAATTCAATTTCCCATAATCCAATGCTGCCTTTCACCAGGGGAAAACTATTTTTCACACGGAGGCAATCCGATAATGACCAAGAGAATTACGGCCATCAAGGCTATGCAGGCAAAAATCCGCCTGATGCGCACCACCAGAACGATTGATGTTATCGAATACATCAAAATGCGCACCGGCCTTAACGAGAGTGAGGTGCGTATGAACGTTTATGAGCTGCGCGATGCCATCATTCACTACGCTCGGCAGGGTAGTCCTGTCAAGATCGAGGGGCTGGGCATCTTCACCCCTACGCTGAGATCGGACGGCAAGTTCCACCTCAATTTCCGTCCCGATGTGGATATCAAACATGCCCTCCATCAAGAGACCTTTTATGGCCGCATCGACAACAAGCCCAATCGCGGCAAATCCGGCGACGAACTGGTGGAATTGTGGAACCAGGCCCATCCCGATGACCCGGTGGATGATTGACCACACCTGTAAGGACACGATTTATCGTGTCCCTACACATGATACAATCCCCAATATGAAAAACTACCTGTTCGTCACTGCGCTGCTCATCTCCTCCCTGGCCTGCCGCCCGGTCCTGACCATTGGCTGGACCGAAATCCTGATTATCATTGGGCTGCTGGTGCTTTTGCTGGGGCCGGCGCTTTTCAAGATCTACCAGCGCATGGACGAATTTCGAAATTGGAAGAAATCCAAGAACAAAGAATAGCAACACCGTGACGTTAACGCCATCTCGCTACCCGTTTCTCTGGAGAACCAGTCTGCTGCTATTACGAGATGCGCTTTTACAACGCCAACGGTCCTTTCGCAGCGATGCCATCGCTTGTGTCGACCTGCTCCCTTTCACCCCCAAGATCAGCAATCCTGAAAATATCCCTAAATCTGGCCCCTGCCTGTTGGTGATGAATCATTACGCCCGCCCTGGCTTTCCGGCCTGGTGGATTGCTCTGGGTATCAGCGCGGCGGTGCCCTTTGAAATCCATTGGATGATGACGGCTGCCTGGACGCACATGGGTCCCTTGGAGCCGGTCACCCGCTGGTTGTTTCCACGTCTGGCCGGGGTATATGGCTTCACGACCACCCCGCCAATGCCGCCCGATCCAACTGAGGTGGAGGCCCGCGCTCGGGCTGTAAGGCAGGTTTTGGGGTATGCTCGCGGCACCCAGAGTCCGGTCATAGGACTCGCTCCATAGGGGCGCGACAACCCTAAAGGAATTCTGGTGAAACCGCCCCAAGGAGCCGGGCGCTTCATCGCACAAATTGTGAAATATTGCCAACCTATCACCCCTGTTGGGGTTTATGAAGATAGCAGGCGCCTGTGTATAAATTTCGGCCTGCCAATCGAGATGTACATTCCGCCAGACATAGTAGCTGATCACCGTGATGAGCTAATTAGCGATCAGGTGATGAGTGCCATTGCCCGACAGTTGCCATCAAAGCTGCGCGGGGATTATGACCTAAAAACGGAGTAGCCCATGACGAAATCACGCACTGCTGATCTATTCATTATCAATGTATATTGGCTGGGTTTGTCCATCATGTGGAACAGCCTGCATGTGCTCATTCTGCCCGCAGTCCTGCTCAACTTCGTCCCCGAGACGCGCAAGAACACCTACTTGGGGCTGCTGACTTTCGTGGGGTTGATCATTGCTATGCTCGTACAGCCGCTCTCCGGGAATCGCAGCGACCGTTGGCGCTCGCGCTGGGGGCGGCGACGCCCGCTGATTACCTTGGGCACGGGGTTGGATTTTATCTTCCTGGCTTTTTTGGGGTGGGCCGGGGGACTGTTATGGATCGCTATCGGCTATATCGGCTTGCAGTTCACGTCCAATATCGCCCATGGCCCGGCGCAAGGGCTGATTCCCGACCGGGTGCCGCCGGAGAAGCATGGCGCGGCCAGTGGCATCAAGAATTTGTTTGATATGAGCGGTCTGGTGGTGGCATCTCTGTTGATGGGTAATTTGCTCGATCCACAGGCTGCCCGGCCGTTGGTGCCAATGCTGGTCATTGCCGGGATTTTGCTGGTCAGCGCGGCGGTGACACTCTTGGGGACGCGCGAAGAGCCTCATTTGGATGTCCCCGAAGAAGACCCGGCAGAACGCACCCCTATCACTCGCATCCTGAGTGAAAACCCTCGCTATGCGCGTTTGATCGCCTCACGCTTCGCTTTTTTGATCGGCGTCTATGCTGTGCAGAGCTTTGCGCAATATTTCATCCGTGATGTCATCGACACCCCCAACCCGGTCAAACTGACCGGTGACCTGATGGCTGCCATTGCCCTGCCGCTGATCGCCTTTGCTGTAGGCGGCGGCTGGCTGGGAGACCGATTTGGTCACCGCAAGATGTTATACATTGCCAGCGGCTTTGGCATCCTCGGTAGCCTGACGTTGATGACGGCACGCACATCTACGCAGGTATTGGTTTGTGGTGCCATCTTGGGTTTGGGCGTCGGTTTATTTTTGACGTCTAATTGGGCGACCTTGAGCCGTATGGCCCCTGTGACTCAGGCTGGTGCTTATCTCGGGTTGACCAACCTGGCTACCGCGGGCTCGGCGGCGAGTGGGCGTTTGCTGGGCCCAATGATTGATCTGTTAAACAACGCCCGCCCAGGGAGTTTTCTTGGTTATACAGCCATGTTTGCTTTTGGGGCGGTCAGCATTTTATTGAGCGCGATTTTGCTCTCACAAGTAAAAGAAAAATAGGGGAGGACAAGTTTTCCGGCAGATGGATAGCGAATTCAAAAATGTTATCGCCGCGTACGATCGACTGGACAGATTGATTTTCAATATGAGATTGTCACATTTGGAGCAAGTTGTTAAGGTATCGATTATTTTTTCGCTTGGCGCTTGGCGTACATATCGAAGACGACAGCAAGTACGAAGACTATGCCCTTGATGACCTGCTGATAATAGGATGGGATACGCAGCAAATTAAGGCCGTTGCCTAACATGCCCACGATGAGCGCGCCGATACAAGCTCCCACAACATCACCAGCGCCGCCGAACAGACTGACCCCACCCAGCACGGATGCCGCGATGGCGTCCAATTCCATGCCAGCGGCCATTTGCGGCTGCGCAGACCACAGACGAGCGGTCAGCAGAACGCCAGTGATGCTGGCCAACCCTCCACTGAGGGCGTAGACGATCACCTTGATGCGGTTGGTGGGAATACCGGCCAGGCGCGCTGTCTCTTCGTTTCCGCCGATGGCATAAATATAAAGACCGAACCGGGTGAAGCGCAAAATTAAAAATACCAGCAGCAGGATCACCAGCCAGATGACTACGGGCATGGGGATTGGCCCCAGGCTTCCTGAACCTATGTTCGTGAAGGATTCTGGTAAACCCGAAATGGGTCTGCCCTCGGTGTAAACCAGTGTCAGGCCGCGGGCAATGCCCAACATGGCCAGTGTAGCCACAAAGGGCGGCAGTTTGCCGTAAACGGAAAGGATGCCGTTGACCATTCCCAAAAATGCTCCGGCTGCGATGCCCAACGGGATGGCGGCAGAAACGGGCAGTCCATTGCGGGACATCAACCCGGCGGTCAGGGCGCCGGACAGAGCGGCCACCGAACCAACCGACAGATCGATACCGGCCATTAGCATGGTGAGTGCCATGCCAATTGTAGCCACAGCCACGACGGATGTTTGCAGGGCGATATTGGTCAGGTTGGAAACGGTCAGAAAACGATCCGAAGATAATGAGAAAATTATTGCTACTACGAACAATAAAAATAATCCGCTTGCACGCTGCAGAGTGGTGATCAATTTGGTTTTATTGGTTGTTCCCATTTTTGCTCCCGGCAGCTGCATGCATAATATCATCCTGGGTGTGGGTTTTAGGATCGAATTCGGCGACCAGGCGGCCTTCTCTCATCACCAGGACGCGGTCGCTGATCCCCAGAATTTCTGGTAATTCTGAGGAAATCATCAAAATACCAACGCCATCGTCGGCCATCTGGCGTAATAGGTTGTGGATTTCTGCCTTGGCACCCACATCAATGCCGCGGGTAGGTTCGTCCAGGATCAATATTTTTGGTTGCAGCGATAACCAGCGTGCGATAATTACTTTTTGTTGATTGCCCCCGCTCAGGTTTCTGACTTGCTGGTTGAGGGAGGGGGTCTTGATATCCAGACTTTCGACTAAGTTTTGAGAGCGCTGCACCGATTGTTTGCGACGCAGGAAGCCCAAGCGGGTCAACTGCTTCAGTCCGGCGATGATGATGTTTTGCCAGACGGCCATGTTCAGGAACAAGCCCTGCTCTTTGCGGTCTTCGGTCACAAAACCAAAACCATGATCGATAGCCTGATTTGGGGAATCGAGTTTGATTTGTTTGTTCTCTAGCTCGATAGTACCGGCACTGATCTTTCGAAAGCCAAAGATAGCTTCGGCCAGAGCGGTTCGCCCGGCCCCGACCAAACCGGCGACCCCCAGGATTTCGCCGCGGCGCAAATCGAAGGAAACATCGCGCACTTCATCGCCACTCGATAGGTTTGCTACCTTTAAGATAATTTCATCCGATGTTTGGGAGCGAGTAATAACTTCTTGTTCAATCTCACGCCCAACCATCAGTTTGACAATGTCATCCTGCGTGAGGTCGCGAATATTTGATGTCTGGATCCAATTTCCATCTCGCAGCACGGTGATGCGGTCCGATACTCGTTGAACTTCATCCAGTCGGTGGGAGATGAAAACCACCGAAACGCCTGCATCACGCAGTTTATCCATGTGGGCGAATAAAGCTTCGACTTCCCTTTCGGTGAGCGCGGAGGTGGGCTCATCCATGACGATCAAGGATGCATCCATGGAGAGGGCTTTGACCACCTCAACAATCTGCTGTTGGGCAATGGTCAAGTTTTCAACAGTTGTGCGGGGATCAATATCCAATCCCAGTCGATCCAGTTGCTCTTGGGCATTCAAATAAAGTTGTTTCCAATTAATGACGCCGGGGATGCTGCTGAGGGGCTCGCGGCCCAAAAAGATATTTTTGCCGACATCGAGATATGGGATCACGGCGAGTTCCTGGTGGATCATGCTGATGCCTAGATTTTGAGCATCGGCGGGTTGATTGATCTCAACCGGATTGCCTCGCCAGTAAATTGTGCCGCTGTCCATTCTGGCAACGCCGCTCAGGGCGCGCATCAGGGTAGATTTGCCGGCCCCGTTCTCTCCCACCAAGGCATGAATCTCTCCGGGTTTGATCTCAAGTTGAACGTCGTCCAATGCCTGAACACCCGGAAAGGCTTTGCTGATATGTTTCATGCTCAAAAGGAATTTATTGGCATCATTCATTGTGAATCCCAAGGTGATTGAATTTGATAAGGGACACTCGTAAAAGTGTCCCTTATCTCAAGGAAAAGATTATAGACGGTTACGGGGTAACTAATGCCAGGTCGACAGGGATGTACTCATCTACGCTGGCGCCACCCAGAAACTCGGCGGCTTTTTCGACGCCCAGGCGGCCCATTTCGGAGGGCTGCTGGGCAATTGTAGCGGCCAGTGTGCCATCTTCCACAGCGGCAACGGCATCATCGACAGCATCGAAACCGACGAAAACAATGCCTTCACGTTCGGCTGCCAGGGCAGCCTCGATGGCGCCCAGGATCATCTCATCATTGTGAGCAAAGACACCATCGATCTCGGCCTCGGCCTGGAGGATGTTCTCGAAAACGGTCAGGCCTTCGGCGCGATTGAAGTTAGCGGTCTGGCGGGCAACGATGGTCGCGCCGGGGCACTCGGCTTCCATATATTCGTTGAAGCCTTGTCCACGGTCACGGGCGGCGGATGTTCCGGCGATGCCTTCCAGTTCGACGACACTGCCTTCGCCGCCGACAGCTTCGCAAAGGAACTTGCCGGCCATAGCGCCACCAGCCACGTTGTCGGAAGCGATGTGCGAAACGATCTCGCCGCCACCGGCACCACGGTCAATGGTGAAGACGGGGATTCCGGCGGCATTGGCCTTCTCGATGGAGGGAGTGATGGCGTCAGCATCGGTGGGATTGACCAGAATGGCATCCACGCCTTGCTGGATCAGGTCTTCCATGTTGGTGGCTTCGGTAGCAGGATCGTCCTGCGAGTCGACCACCACCAAAGTGATTCCGGCTGCATCCGCAGCGGCTTCTGCGCCTTCTTTGAGTGTAACGAAGAAGGGGTTGTTCAGCGTTGATAGGGAGAGACCTAAGGTGTAACCTTCTGCTTCCATTACCCCTTGGGTATCAGGCATTTCGCCACCAACCAGCGCCAGATCGACAGGGATGTACTCATCGATGCTGGCTCCGCCGAGAAATTCGACAGCTTTCTCAACGCCCAGGCGGCCCATTTCGGAGGGCTGTTGGGCAATCGTGGCGGCCAGTTTTCCGGCATCCACCGCGGCAACGGCATCATCAACGGCGTCAAAACCGACGAAGACGATGCCTTCACGGCCTGCGGCCTCGCCGGCCTCGATGGCACCCAGGATCATCTCATCATTGTGAGCGAAGACGCCATCGATCTCAGCCTCGGCCTGGAGGATGTTCTCGAAAACGGTCAGGCCTTCGGCCCGGTTGAAGTTAGCGGTCTGGCGGGCAGCGATGGTCACGCCGGGGCACTCGGCTTCCATGTATTCGTTGAAGCCTTGTCCGCGGTCACGAGCAGCGGAGGTTCCGGCGATACCTTCGAGTTCGACAACACTACCTTCACCACCAACGGCCTCACAAAGGAACTTGCCAGCCATGGCACCACCAGCGACGTTGTCGGAAGCGATGTGAGAAACGATCTCACCGCCACCAGCGCCGCGGTCAATGGTGAAGACCGGGATACCGGCTGCATTGGCTTTTTCGATGGAAGGCGTAATGGCATCAGCATCGGTGGGGTTGACCAGAATGGCGCTCACGCCTTGCTGGATCAGGTCTTCCATGTTGGTGGCTTCAGTAGCAGGATCATCCTGCGAGTCGACCACCACCAGGGTGACATCCGCGGCAGCGGCTGCTGCTTCGGCGCCTTCTTTCAGCGTGACGAAGAAGGGGTTGTTCAACGTAGAGAGGGAAAGACCTAAGGTGACACCCTCGTCTTCCATTGCCTCTGGAGCGGCAGGAAGTTCACCACCCACCAGGGCCAGATCAACGGGGATGTACTCAGCGATGCTGGCTCCGCCGAGGAATTCGGCGGCTTTCTCAACACCCAGGCGGCCCATCTCGGAGGGCTGCTGGGCAATGGTGGCGGCCAGTTTTCCGGCGTCCACGGCCACGACAGCATCATCAACGGCGTCGAAGCCAACAAAGACAATGCCTTCACGGCCAGCGGCTTCAGCGGCTTCTATTGCGCCCAGGATCATCTCATCATTGTGGGCAAAGACACCATCGATCTCAGCCTCGGCCTGCAGGATGTTCTCGAAAACGGTCAGGCCTTCGGCGCGGTTGAAGTTTGCAGTTTGGCGTGCTACAATCGTCACGCCGGGGCATTCCGCTGACATATAGTCATTGAATCCCTGGCCACGATCACGGGCGGCGGAGGTTCCGGCGATACCTTCCAGTTCGACCACACTGCCTTCGCCGCCTACGGCTTCACAAAGGAATTGTCCAGCCATTGCGCCACCGGCCACATTGTCGGAAGCGATATGGGAGACAATCTCGCCGCCGCCAGCGCCACGGTCAATGGTGAAGACGGGTATACCAGCTTCATTAGCTTTTTCAATCGAGGGGGTGATGGCATCCGCATCTGTAGGATTGACCAGAATGGCGTCCACACCTTGTTGAATTAAATCTTCCATATTGGTGGCTTCGGTTGTAGCATCGTCTTGAGAATCGACTACCACCAGGGTAACGTCTGCGGCTGCGGCAGCAGCTTCAGCGCCTTCTTTCAGCGTGACGAAGAAGGGATTGTTCAACGTCGACAGGGACAAACCCAAGGTAATGCCCTTTGCTTCGGGTTCTTCTGCTGGCTGTGGCGCACAGGCTGCCAAGAGCAACAGAAGGATTGCCAAGATACTAAATAGATTTTTACTCTTCATCTTATTTCTCCTGAGAATTCAGTTGGTTGAAATAGTTCCAATTCGATTTGGTTTTATGTATATTGGATTATCTATCACCTCCTCTATGGATTCAGCGTAAGGCTTTGTGGATTAATAAAGCAACTGCAATGACGAGACCTTTGACTACGCTTTGGTAAAAAGATGGAACGTCTAATAGATTCAGGCCATTATTGATCACAGCGATGATCAATACGCCCAGGATGGTCCCTAAAACGGAGCCTTCACCCCCTTCGAAGCTGGTACCACCCACAACCACAGCCGCAATGGCATCAAACTCGAAACCGATGCCAGCAACAGGCTGTGCCGAGTTAAGACGGGCGATCAATATCTGCCCTGCCAACGCCGAAAGAGCGCCGGTAATCACATACGTTGAAGCAATATATTTTTTGACGGGGATCCCAGATAATTCGGCGGCAACTTCATTGTTGCCAATGGCGTAAATGTATTCGCCAAATTTCATCCGTGTCAGGGCGATATACCCGATGATAAATGTCGCTATGGCGATCACCACGGGCATGGGGATCGACCCCAGATAACCGACGCCCATGAAGCGGAAAGCATCGGGTAGGCCGGTGATGGGTTTACCTTGTGTATATGTCAGAGCCAGTCCGCGACCGAAGGTCATCACGCCCAAGGTTGCAATGAAGGGCGGCACCTTCACCTTGGTCACCAGCCACCCGCTGATCAAGCCCAGACCGGCACCTATCAGCAGACCAAATGGAATCGCAAAATAGACCGGCATGCCCTTCTGCAGCATATCAGCAGTGATGACAGCCGAAAGAGCCAAAATTGAGCCCACTGATAGGTCGATTCCACGCGTGAAGATAACCAGAGTCATTCCCACAGCGATAATGCCGTTTATGGTCGACTGCCTCAAAATATTGGTCAAATTGTTGATCGTTAGGAAACGATCAGAGAGCAGTGAAAGCGCCAGGCAAAGAATAATGAATGAAAATGCCAGGCCATATTGCTGAGCAATCAGTCGCCAATTGATTTGCGATCTTGTCTGGACAGTAGTTTCAGTCATTAAAAAACGACTCCAGCCGATAGAATTACGTTGGCAAAAGGTGAGAACTCACCCGTGCGAATGATGGCTTTTGCGGATTTTGTTTCATCTTTGAATTGTTCGTGTGGAATGGTGTCAATGGGAATATCACCCAGTAAAGCGCGCAAAGCTTTTTCGATCTCGGGCGATTTATCCAGGATTTCCGAGGCAATGATTGCACGTTCAACCTGCATTTCTGTGAGGACCACTTCGACCGTTTGTAGAAAAGTTGGCACGCCTTCTTTGAGCGCCATATCGATGCGATTTATTCCATCGGGGATTGGTAAGCCAGCATCACAAACAACCAGGCGATCGGTATGCCCTAAACCGGGAATAATCGCGGAAATGGGTTGATTCAAAATGCCAGTTTTTTTCATTATTTGCCTCGTTGATTCTTGATAAATTGTCTGACTTCTGCCTGCGTCGGCAGGGAAGGCTGCGCGCCCATCTTCGAAACGGCCAGAGCCCCGGCCGCATTGGCTTGGCGGATGGCGTCTTCCAAAGGCACACCACTCGAAATACCGACCGACAGGGTGGCCACAAAAGCATCTCCTGCAGCGGTGGTATCGACAACATCTGCGGGGAATGATGGATAAACTTGAGCTTCTGCACCTTTTTCGATTAACATGGCCCCGCGCTCACCCAGGGTTAAAATGACGGTGTCGATTCCTTTGGATTGGAGTTTTTGGGCTGCAATTTTGGCTTGATCCAACGAATTTACGTCTATATCTGTAAGTAAAGCTGTTTCAGATTCATTGGGGACCAGTACATCGACTTTGCCCAGCAGTTGATCCGATAAATTCTGGGCCGGGGCCGGATTTAGCACTACTTTGATGTCACTCTTCTTTGCCAGGGTCGCAGCTTCTTCAATGCAATCCAGGGATACTTCTAATGGCATTACAACAACGTCAACGGCCTCTAGCTTTTGCCAGGCAGTGCGAATATCTTTGGGTGTTAGGGTCATATTTGCCCCGGAGGCGACTACGATGCTGTTCTGCCCGCTCTTATCCACGGTTATCAGGGCAATGCCCGTTGCCGCGTCTGGATCGACAGAGATATTGCTGACATCAATATTTTCTTTAGCCAGATTGTCAACCAGGGTTTTACCAAAATCATCATTCCCAACACAACCGATCATTGTGACTTGAGCGCCCATTCTGGCGGCTGCCACAGCCTGATTGGCCCCTTTGCCCCCAGGGATCGTTTGAAAATTGTCTCCCAATATGGTTTCACCTGGCACGGGCATATGGGGCACTCTAACCACCAAATCCATATTCAGGCTTCCAACGACGACAATATGAGACATGTTAATTATTTCTCCAAGTCCTGACAGGACTTTCTGACCACGAGTTTTGTGGTCAGGATTTCACTGCGACGGGTATTGTTTGGATTTTGGATGCGTTCGATTACCATTTCGGCTGCCAGCAGCCCGATTTCATGGCTGGGTTGAGCGATTGTGGTGAGAGGGGGAATAGTATATGAGGCCAGGGTAATATCATCGAACCCGATGATGGAAATATCTCGGGGAACATTCAAGCCCAGCTCATCGGCAGCATGCAATGCGCCGACCGCCATCATATCGTTGCAGGTGAAAATTGCGGTGGGTGGCTGATTTCCACCTAATAATTCAAGCGTTGCATGATAGCCGGATTGAGCACGAAAGTCGCCCATTACAATCAAATCATCATCAACTTGCAGGTTGTTTTCCATTAAGGCTTTGCGAAATCCCTCAACCCGAGCAGCGCTAGGAGTTAACAATGACGGTCCTGTGATGCAACCGATACGGGTATGGCCCATCTCAATTAGATACTTAGTGGCCTGATACCCTCCAGTTTTATTATCGACCATAACGCTGTCGGTTTTTGCACCTGTAACTTCACGGTCAACGACCACGGCTGCAATATCCCCTTTGTCTAGAGCCTCCAGGGAATCGGCGTGTGAACCCGCGGAAACCAGGATGATGCCATCAATCTGTTTCCCCAAAAGTACTTCGATGTAATTCAATTCTTTTTTAGGGTTGTCATCGGAGTTGCAGAGAAAAACGTTGTAGCCTGCTTCGAAGCTGGCATCTTCGACCCCTCTTAGGACTTCGGCAAAAAATGGGTTGGTGCTATCTGGGATGAGCAGTCCCAGGGTATTAGTGCGTTTATCTTTCCTTCGCAGACTGCTCGCCAGGCGATTTGGCGTGTAATTCAACGCTTCCATGGCAGCTAAGACCTTCGTGCGTGTTTCTTCACTCACGAAGCGGGTATTATTGATCACATGAGAGACTGTACTAACTGAAACACCAGCTTTTTTTGCCACATCACGGATGCTTGCCATATCACCTCTGGAAAACGTTAGCGTATACGTTTGCGCAAACGTTTCGATAACATTCTAGCATAGCCTTATTTACCGAGTCAAGAGGAATTGAGAAAGTTGAACAAATTGTGCTGTGGGCTTATAATCTGCCCTTTCCAACTGGAGATTCAAGTGACTGAGAAAACAAATCAACAACAAATAGATTTCCTGACAGAGAAAATCGCGGATATAAAGGCCCAATGGCCTGCGCATTCAGTGAAACCCTGGATGCTGCAACAGCTTGAAGATTTGGAAGAAGAATTGGCCCAGCTAAAAGCAAAAAATGAAACCAACGAAAATGACTATCCCAAACATGAATCGTAGGAAACAATGGACCACAGCTGGTTATTTTGCAGCTTTCGTTGCCCTGGGTTTGACAACTGCTTCCCTGGGGCCATCTTTGCCCTATCTGGCTGAGAATACCAATACACTGATTAGCCAGATCAGCTATCTTTTCACAGCTCGCTCCGGAGGCTATCTTATCGGATCTTGGTTGGGAGGGCGCGCCTATGACCGTCTGCCTGGCCACCGGGTGCTTGTGGTTATGCTGGTGAGCATTGCCGTTACCCTGGCGCTGATCCCTGTGCTTACAAATATTTGGGTGCTGGCATTAGTGTTGATGATAGTGGGTTTAGCGGAAGGGGCTGTGGACGTGGGCGGGAACACGCTGCTGGTCTGGCTCTACCGCAAAGATGTCAGTCCCTTTATGAATGCTCTGCATGCATTTTTTGGGGTGGGATCGTTCTTTGCGCCCGTGATTTTGAGCCTGGCCTTGCAACAAAGTGGAGACATCACCTTTGGATATTGGACGTTGGCGATCATCGTCCTTCCTATCATCCTCTGGATCGCGGTTTTGCCCAGCCCACACGCGAAAACATTGGAAGATGAAAGTAAAGGGCGTGACAATCAAGCCCTCGCTCGCTCCGATATTATTCTAATTGTGATTGTTTGCCTATTTTTCTTTTTTTACGCTGGAGCTGAAGTCAGTTTTGGTGGCTGGATTTATACCTATTCTATGAAAACGATGTTGGCCGATGAAACTACGGCGGCTTATTTGAACTCTGCATTCTGGGGCGCATTTACTCTCGCGCGGCTTTTGAGTATACCCTTGGCAACTCGTTTACGGCCCCGAAATATGATGTCCCTGGATTTGGCCGGGTGTATTTTAAGTATAGGCGTCCTTTTGATCTGGTCTCATTCATCCCTGGCGCTCTGGATTGGGACGATTGGGTTTGGGATCTCATCCGCATCAATTTTCCCAACGACGCTCTCGCTGGCCGAACGGCGACTCGATATCACCGGACGGATCACCGGCTGGTTTTTTGTGGGCGCAAGTTCAGGGGGCATGATCTTACCCTGGTTGATTGGGCAATTCTTTGAGCGTAGCGGCCCGCGAACGACAATGTTCATCCTCGAGGTGGATCTGCTGATATTGGTGGCTGTTCTTTGGGTGTTGATTTCAAAAGGGGATCGATAATCTTCCAGTATAATTACTGCCGATAACCAAAATGTGACATCGGTCATATTCTGGCATCTTATAAATTATCATGCGACGCATTCTCCGATTTACATTTAAGTATTTATTTGGGGCTCTAACTCGCCTTACTGTTGAAGGCTTAGAATACCTTCCTGAAAAGGGTGGTTGTTTGCTTACCATCAATCACCTGGGCCTCG
>CAZVPR010000120.1:0-13123 GCA_964629085.1 uncultured Anaerolineales bacterium | reverse complement strand
CGTTGCTCATCGGCTGATGGCCGCTGTGCAAGTCGATGATGCTGAGGCGGCGCATAGCAAGAGCAACGCCAGCATCCCTATCCATGAAGGTTCCAAAATCATCCGGCCCGCGATGCGCCAGGAGACTCGTCATCTTCAAGAGAAGTTGTTCTTCCTGATCGGATCCTGTGAACCCTAAAATACCACACATCTGTTCTTATCCATATATACTGAACACAGGCGTAAATGAAGCTTTCTATCTGCCACAGAGTACACAGAGATTTTTGAGAAAAGGCCTATGAAAACTTTCTTTTCTCTGTGGTCTCTGTGGCTATCACAAGCAAGACAAAACCGTAATTTGTGACCGTGCAAAGGCATACCTTGATCGATTACTATGTGGGCGGTAGCGCAGTTTAGCACTTACGACCATTCCCAAGAATTCCATTTCCACCCCGGCGAACATTAATATCAAACAAGTCTGCCGCCTTGAACCAAGATTCAACCACAGAAATTTCCTGTGGTTGATCGTACCAGGCCGAAAGGGCATCAAATGTGTCTAATATCGCCCATTCCACAATCAATTCAGGAGTTAGGGGGAAAATACCTGTATAGTTCCAACACGGCACAATTCCTGCAACATACCGGCATATTACTGATGGTAAATTCTTCTGTAACCAATTATCAAGCGGTAACCAACGTGGCACAAACCACTCTATTATACGAAAGAGCACGTCATGAGGCATCCGCTTTGTGATTGGTCGCCACAAATACTTGCTTGTCCAACGAGATGGCCACTTGGCCTTGCGATAGCAGTCTATTGCCAATTTCCCACCTGGCTTTAAGAATGGAACAAGATGCATAAACGATTTTTTTACATCCGGAGTATGTTGCAAGACACCATAGCAAAAAACCTTGTCAAAGAACTCAGGGGGAAAAGGTAATTCATAGATATCCGCTTGAAACAAGTTTAGTCGAGGATTAGAACCATTATTAGACCAGCAAGCATCAACTGCTGAACTATAATCGACAGCATATACTTCGGCACCTGCGTCTAATAAGATCTGCGTGAATCGACCAGCCCCACAACCAACTTCAAGTACCCTTTCTCCTTTTAGTTCATCTGGTTCCCAACCAGTACCAGCATAGAACCTGTCTCTGCTTAGTGTCATACCAGTGAACTTATCGAGCTGAGTTTTTCTATAACGGTTCCATTGCTCGCCAAAGCTTGTGTTGTAAGCATCATCTGCAACAAAACGGGGAATAAAGTTCCTTATTGGATATTTTGCCTTGAGGTCTGGAGTTAATAATTCGCCTTCTTTAATCTTTCCGGACTGTTCGACATCAGTTTTTCCGATAGTCAAAGGGGATCGTGAATGCGGCGATAGGAGATTGAAGACTATTTCGGGCTTCATAGGATTCTTCCACTTATAGTGATTTCTCTACCGTACTTCTGCGCAAAAGGCAGAACTCGAATACCGCGAATAGGCGAATTTCGCTATTATTTTTTGTTTTTTCATTCGCGATATTCGTTCATTCGTGCAATTCGCGTTGAAATTTAGCGGCTATTTACCAAATGTACGCAGAAAAATAGTGATTTGAGTTTACCTCCAATTCAAGCTAGCAACACTTTACAGGGAGACTATCGAATATTCCTTAAATTAAAATTGATAGATAATCCCTCTGATCTGAGACTACCCACTTTAAAAACTTCTGTATATCGGACGCAGCTTCGAAATTGGCCAGGGTATCTACGTTTATTGCCAAATTGTGATCTAGTGGATGTCCTATTTGCTCAATCGGCATTCGAAGTATTTTAAAGCTGGAAACATTCCAAGGGCGCAGCTTGAACAACGCCAATGCAAAGCGCCGGGCCAATTCAACCTGCTCGCCTGACATGGGAGGAACTTCCTGAATTTTCGCCAGGGTGCTAAGATATTCATCAACCGTAGATGAGTCAATGGTAAAACCCAGATTGGAGTACCGGCCCGTGCCTGCAGTGATCACTGGTACACCTTGGCAAGCCATTTCAATGCCAATAGTGCCTCGAACAGTAAGGCAATAGTCGGTGATCTCAAAAAAGGAATAGGTGCTTATGTCCGTATCAGGCATGACCAATTTGACATGCTCCGGGAGCGCACCCACAGATTCACGCATGGCAATCAAATCGCGCAGCTCGCCGGTGTAATTTTCATATCTCAGTTTCCATACTAAGTCGGGGTGCAATTTGACCACCCAATTTACGTTCGTATTAGCACAAGCAGCTCGAACAGTTTCTAACAACCAGGTTTCATAATCCTGAAATAAGCTTTCACCATAAAAAAACGTGGCATCCCACAAAACATGAGAAAAGATTACTGCGGTTTTTTTATCGGGATTGAGCCCCAATTGTTGCCTTACCGTGTCAGCGGATTTGATTTGTTTTCCCCGGTGAAGGAATTTGCGGTTGAACCAGGTACCCGACTTGTAACTCCCTTCCAAGTCGTTCAATAATTCTGATTCAAGCGCCGGGTTCCAATCCATTTTCTTGACCTTTTCCCAAGTTGTCTCATCAAGTGAAAAAGGATGATCGTGACGATTATCAAAACTGAAGCGCTTCAAAACAAAGCCATTCGCGTCTTGTGAGTTTGTGTATTGCACAACTGGAATGCCGCGTGCCACACACACACCAAAGGTTTCGGCAGCCGGCGATAAGCCCTTTTCGAGCGCGAAAGCTATCGTCGGACGAACACGGTCTATCATTGCTTCAGCCGCAAGTACATTTTTCTTAACCTTCACCAACTCGTCTACTACTTCTGCGAGTGTTTCTCCCCGCGTCAGGTCAAATGAGGCAAACTTATGGCGAGTGATAATATTTGATAGCGCTATCCGCCCAATATCTACCTGGTGATAAGTTATCGCCATGAGAGCAGAGACCGTAGGATGATCTTGCTGGAAAGCATGGATTTCTGAGGCAGACTCAATGGGTACAGAATTTTGAAATTCTTTGAACTTCCAAAAATGAGAATTGCCGAATAATTGATGATAGCGTTGGCCCCAGGGATTGCTACTAAATGCGACTATATTTGGTCTAAAATCCCGCAATCTTAAAGCAAGTGAGAGAACACCTTCGATCTTGAAACCAAAAACACCTGACCACCCAGGAATTATCAAGGCGATCTTATTTGGATCGCCGGCGGGGGCAGCTCGGGCAATCTGCTCAAACTGGTCTTTGCAGACCTCATAATCGGCGCTGATAACACGCTGGCGCTCTTCATAAGCGCTTCGATCCGATCCACCACCCTTCAAGCGGTCTCTAATCGGTTTAAGGCGCTTTGAAAGGAACTTGAGTATCCTCTTTTTCTGTAAGAGGCCACCCATCCAATCTGCAACCGCACGAATTGCAAGTTTCAACCCATCTCGCCTTGAAAAAACTAGCAGCAGAAGGGCTTGAAAAGCATATCCCAAACGGCGGCTTGCACAGAAAGACGCGCCAAGTTCTGCCAAAGCCTTGACGCGCTGCTGAAGATCGGCCTGCAAGGCTACCCCAAGCGCTCGTTGAAGCATACGCTCCGCTTCATCTGGTTGATTGATTTGCATATAGATCTCGGCAGACTTGCTGAGTAGACGATGCCGATTAACGTATTGAGGGGAGGAGAGCACAATTCTCGCAACCTCTGACAAGAGCTCATCGGCTCTAGAACAATCACCCTGTCTGGCATACGTTTGCGCTTGCTCGAGCATCGCTGCTGGTGATCGGGCGAATTGTGGAAGAGAAGCGGAATCTCTAACTGGTAGACGAAGAACTATCGAATTACTTCGGAGACCACGACGTTCGGCAAAACACGCGCGAAGGTCTTGTGAAGCAAGGTAGTCCTCCCAGCTACCAACTAAAGAGCATCCCCCGCGCTGACTTGCAAGCCATTCCCACACGTAGCGTGCTTCGCTCGAGCGTTCCAAGCCGTCAATAAAGGCAATGTCCTGTACAACTACCGGTCCCTTCACGCGCGGGAAGACATTCCCAATATACCATTCAGAGAACCAGTCGTCATGGCAGCTGTCAATCAGCAGGAAATCAATTTGACCTGCCACTTTTTCTACCGTTGTCAGAGCGTCGCCAATGTGAACAACCAGGCGCGACTGATCCCAATCAGGATGCTGGTTTCCTCGGATCACATCTTCAGTGCTTATCCCGTGCTTTATGGGTTCCAACTCAAACGAGTGCAACACACCGTGCTGGTTGGCAGTCAGGGCTGCAAGGATATAATTTGTAGACCAGCCGCAATCTGGTGAAATCTCGAAAGCAATATTTGGGCGCGTTTCTCGGATGAGTGAGTACATTAATTCGCCCTCAACATCGCCAAATGTTGTGCCATGTCTCCTCTTCTGCATTGAGTGAAACACACCGCGCAATTTTCGGGAGAGCACGAGCAGTTCTGAATCGTATTTGTTGTACAAATACACTGGATCAAATCCAGCGTACAGTTCACTTTTTGGTGAGTCCATCAACCATAACCTTTCCATACAGATCAGCTTTAGCCGTCAAACATCATCGCATCAAGGCATGAAAGTATCTTCTATCATTCTGCACCCGTTTCTTCATCGGTGGTTTGCGACCTGAGGTTGACCACATTCACGCCACATTCAACCGCTGCTTCTATTGGCCGCGTGGCGTTGCCAAAACTGCCGTCAAGTACCGAGCTGACTCAGCTATCACAAAAGTAATCATGTTTTCAGGATTCTTCACGTCCGGTCATTCACTTATTCGCTCCAAGTGCGCCAATCGATTGACACCCTTGACGAGTTTGAATTTACCCTCCGCCACGATCTCCTGCACGAGTCTTCCCACCGTATCCACGTGGGTTTTGAAGATGCCTTCGTCAAAGACATCATCGAACAGCACAGCTCCACCAACTCGCACCCTTCTTCCAAATCGTTCGAAATCGTTTCGGACACCCTCGTAGGTATGATCTCCGTCAATGAAAACCAGATCCACCTCACCGGTATCCAGCTCGAGGGTCCGCGAATCTCCAACGACAATATCCACCTTCAAATCAAACCGCTCGCATACATCTGTGAGCATATCGTCAAAGGAACGTCCTGCCTGGCCTCCAAACATACGGGCTTCTTTTTTCCCTATATCAATGGACCAGAATTCCCCGTTCCGCCCCATTGCAGCCGCGATCAACAACGTCGAACCGCCTTTGTAGCGTCCAATCTCGATAACTTTGCGCGCTTGCATCTGGCGCGTCAACCCAAACAGGTAAGCGCCCTGGCGCACAGGCATTGAAATAACGCCGTGATCCAACGATGTACTGGCAAAAAGCCCCGCCAAATGTTCGAAGCGCAGCGTACCTTCGAGCGGCAGGTCCCAGCACATATTATCCATATTTGGCTGCCGATTGAGGAGCGGTCCAAACACCTGTAAGATGATATTAGGGTCGCGCTCGGCAACCTCTGCAACAAGAGTCTGCAACGATCTTTCGGATAATATCGATGCCAACTTTGAGCCAATCCAATGTTCAGTCTTCTTAGACACTTTGCACTTCCTTTATGCTTTGGTATTTCATGGATTCCCTCGCCGAATTCAGTATCTGGCGAACACGCAATCCATGGAAAAAGTTTGGAAAATCCCGAGTTGAAAAACCATTAATTGCCTCGACAAAGCGACGGGCTACTTCGCGAACTGCCAATACGCGGCTATCAACATTTGCGATTGGGTGCAACCCCTCAAACTCAATTGTCCGAAGTCTATGTGAATCTGTCTCCACGGTTAGCTTGGTATCCTCGGGCATGAATGGCTGGGTGGACGAATAAAACAATCTACCTCGCTTGCCAAAGATCTCTATTCGATGACCAGTTCCAAACGGATAGCAGTTGGAAAACGTCAAGTTAGCCACCACCCCATCTACAAGATTACACAAAATGTCACAATCATCTTCTGCTGTGACGCGATGCGCCAATCCATAAGTATCATTTCGATTTTCAATCAGAATGCGGGACTGCGCAAACACCTTCACAACTTCGCGTTGAGTGATCCATTCGATGTAATCTATGACATGGCTGCCAAATCCATCCAATACGCCACCGCCAAGCCGAGAGTCATGCTGCCATGCCCACGGCGTGGCTGGATCAGAACGCCCCCCCGTCAGCCAGGTCACATCGATGCGTATGATCTTTCCGATTACGCCCGTTTCTACCTGATGCTTAAGGGCTGCAATGCCCGGTTCCATACGAAATTGGTAATCAACCGCGTGAACAAGCCCATTTTTTTGGGCAGCATTCAACATTTGTGTTGCATCATCCACGTTTCTGCCAAATGGCTTCTCGCACAAAACATGTTTGCCAACAGCCAATGCCGCGCAGACGATTTCTGCATGGAATTCCGGGGGCGCAGCAACACAAACAGCGTCCAACCCCTGTGTATCAAGCATTTCTCTCCAATCATAAAACTTCGTGGGCGACCCAATCCGGGAGGCCGCCTGCATCCCTCCTCTGGTTTTCGATGAGGCTGAAATCGCGACCACATCTACGCCAGGTATTGATGAGAATACAGGCAGATGGACTTTAGCTCCAAATCCAGAACCAATGATTCCCAATCGAACCGTGCGCATTAATCCTCCACAATGCGTACTTCTGGCAATGGCATGATGAACTTTGATTTCAATCCTTTCTCGCGGAGTTTCTTCATGATTGGAGCGGCATAATGCCATGACAGCATAACTACATAGTCCGGGTTTTCTTCAAACATAATGCTTTCATCCACAATGGGGATATGTTTTCCTGGCAAAAACAGCCCCAATTTCAGCGAAGTTGATTGCTCTGCAATGTAAGGCATCAGTTCAACATCTATGTTGCAGAAATTAAGCAAAGTGCTGGATCTGCCTGGACATCCGACGCCAACAACCCTCTTCTCCTGCCTCCTCAGGTCCAATAGCAGGGTCTGGAGGTCAATTTTGGAGCGGACCACATTGTCACGAAAATCCGAGTAAATCTGTTGATCATAGATTCCGGTCGCTTCCTCTTCCTGTATAAGTTGGTGCAAGCGCTCTGAAATGTGGTGTCCTTCTCCTTTCCTCGTATAAACCCGAATCGACCCGCCATAGTTCGGAATGCGTTCCGCGTCAATGACTGTAAAACCGGAATCCTGCATTAGGATGAGTAGAGGTTTTAGGGCATAATATTTTAGGTGTTCATGATAAATACTATCATATTGAACGGTTTGCAAGAGATCCAGCAGATAGTGGGACTCTGTAACAAAAACACCATCATTTTCGAGCAACTCTCTGACACCACTCAGTAGATCGCCCAGGTTTGGAATATGAGCAAACATGTTAGCAGCAGTAATCACAGACGCCTGGCCGTATTCATTCTTTATCCTCTTCGCAATGGCTTCAGTAAAGAATTCCTGAACTGTCGGGATTCCGTTTTGAATGGCAATCTCGGCAATTTTGGTTGGCTCCACGCCAAGTGTCTTCATTCCCTGAGCTTTGAACCCTTGAAGGAGAGTGCCATCGTTTGAGCCGATATCAATCGCCAGGGTTTCAGGCGCCAATTTATAGTTTTTCACGATTTTTGTAGCTGTTGATTGAAGATTTCTCGCCAACGTCTCTGTAATTCCAGTCCGATAAGGATAATCGGGGTAGAAAAGTTCTTCAGGAGCAACCACGTGGTCAATTTGAGCCAGGCCGCAATTCTTACAACGAATGAAACGGAGCGGGTAGGTATTTTCCTTCTCCATTAGCTGCTTTTCATTCAAGAGCGAATCGCAGGGAGGATGGTAACCTAAGTCAATGACCAATTCTAGTTCTGTAGATGCACATATCTGACAACTGTCAATATGACCTAAAGGTAGATCGTGTTTCGACATAGCGTTTTCCTTTATCAGTTTCCGTTTTTCATATTGCTTGTCTCTGCAGGTAACTCGCAAGCCTTTGCGTCGCTAATCCGAACAATTTCTTTTACCAGCATCTCTGCTGCAATGTCAGGGTGAAATCTGCGTTCATAACAATCGCGTGCATTTGAAATCATATCTTCAACTTGGCGAGGACACTCCACAGCTCGTTGCATGCGCCGGACAAACTGTCTGGCGTTCCTGGCCAGGTAACACGTGACACCATCAATAAGATCGGGGTTGCCCAGTGAGGTGTTTTTATGGGCAATGACGAGTGTTCCTTTCGCCATGGCTGTGACAATTCGGCTGCGATTGCCAACTGGAACGTCGATGGGAGCAATTACTGCGTGGCAGGAGGCCATCAGGCTATCCAGATCATCCACGAAGCCAAGATATTTGAATTCGGGCTTGTCAGCAATCTCTCTTTCAGCCCAAGGGGTTAATTGTCGCGAACCTGCAATTAGTATCTGAAACCCATTATTACCCCAAAGACTGAGCAAACGTGGGTAGAGTTTTCCGATCATAAAATGGAAAGCCGAGCGCGATCCCAAGGCAACCAACGTACCATAAAACAAGAAGGTGGGTTTTTTGCGCTGTTCAACTTGAGAAGCATCGTCTGAAGACCGCCGATTGGGCCATGGATAAGGTTGGTAAATGGCATCAATGCCTAATCGCCTAAGATGTTTTCTAGAAGAATTAGACGAAACAATTACCAAGTCCATTTCTTGGAGAACTGCTTTGTAAATTTCTTTCCAAGTTTGAGAACGAGCATATGCCTTCGAAAGTTCAGAAAATCGAAAACTCATCTCTTTAGCCGTATACCAAGCTTTGAGAATTGCTTTGGATTTTTTTCCCAAAGTTTGAGAACGAGCATATGCCTTCGAAAGTTCAGAAAATCGAAAACCCTTCTCTTTAGCCGTATACCAAGCATGGTACCAGACTGTCTGGAAGTTTAGATCACCCAGCCATACAACCTTCTTGCTAGCAGAGAAATGTTCGCCAACCCAAGCACTTAATAAATCTATATAGAATATAACATCTGGCTGAAAGGATTTTGCCTTTTGTAATACATCATCAACGGAAGATTTGGTGAGGGAGATAGAGGAACGTCCTGATGTAATTACATAACGATCAGCCAGGCAGGGAAGGATATCAAATTTTCCAGGGACAGCGATTTTTTCTGTATATTCCGCCAAGGCCTGTTCTGAATAATTATTTGGCTGAAGAATAAGAAGATTGAGAATTTTGAAATTGGCTTTCTTCAACCCCTCTATGTAATGAAAGAAAAGAACAACGCTGGCCCCTTGCGATTCATGCGGGATGCTTGGAGAACAAATCAATAACCTCTTGCTGTGGTCTGACATTTTTTTCATCAATCTAAATTACCAGACAATCGTCAGGAGATACGGTAGGGTTTCGCCAGCTACCCTGTGAGAAAATGGAACAAACATCCTGCCCAATCACGCGCACTACCCCCAACCCAGAGTTCCTGCAGCCTCTTCACAATCAAGGTAGTGGATAATACGAATCTACTTCACCAAGGCCACAGCTTCAATCTAAGCTTTATCCTTGTCCACTTTCGGCGCAATGTACGCAAGCTTTCGGCAGCCATAACACCTTCCCCATCGTGAACCAGCACGCGTTTGTTGAATGGCGGGTCAGATGGTAGCATCGCCATAACCAATGATGATTTCTGAAGCGAACGGCCTGTTACGCCGTGGCCCTCGTCAAAAAGCTCATATCCGCCGACGCAACCATTCTCCCATTTCTTGAACGCCTGCCAGACCGGATCGGAGGCCAATCCGAGGTCTTCATAATAGAACGCGCCTGGGAAAATCTTCGTGAACTCCTGGCCCCAAGTCGAGTCCGATGGGAAATTGTGGTGAGAAATTACACGAACATCAAATAGCATGGATGCCACAACGGAAATTTTCGTTGCCTCCTGCAGCTTGGGGCCATCAATGAGTAGGGCAAGTGGACCAGGTAGCCTATATACGGCCTTGGGAAGCACATCATACGTATCGCCGTGGTCGCAGCGCAGGTTCTTATAGCGCTTCAACTTCGGTGCAAAGTCCTTTTCTTCGATCGGTTTGTAATCAATCGAAACGATCCTCACTCCGGTGCGCTCCGAATACTCGCCCAGGATCTGAGTGGAATACGCATGCTCCCCACGCCCGGACTCGATAATTGAGCGAACCCCAACAAACTCGCACAACCCCAGAAATGCGGCCATCTCACCGGGGTAGATGCCGGTCACCCATTCTATCCCCCAGGTCCGAATTTCATCAGCCCATTTGAGAATCCCCAGCTTTAGTTTTTCACGATTGGCTATGCCATTTAGGTCAGTCAAAATTTTCTCCATTTCCAGTGTAGTCCATTCCTCGTACAAGATTTGTATTCCGGGGGTGCCGTCTTGCTGCGACCACGCTTCGAACGGTCCCGCATAGAATGCCTTCGGATGCCCGATCAGGGGGCAATGACATTCCAGTCATACTTCAACAGCACTTCCCCGTTAGGAGGAAGCAATTTGGTGGGATAGAAACCCCTATCAGCGACTTCGAACTCGACTGCCTCATAGATGAAGTCAGCCCAACCGCCAGCGACTTTGCAACCAATATCCAGGAAGTACATGCCAGGCAGGAGTGGCAGGGCTGGGATGACACACTCCACTACTCCACTTGCCGGAATACCGGTAAAATCGCTTCCGACAATATCGCTGGAGCAATATGCGATTCGCCGTCCTTGCCCATTCTTGATGGCACATACAAATGTTATGGGAGCACCGTTTCCAGCCGCCTTCATCGTGTACTTGATGAGTATCCGGGCGCTGCGCCCGGACAGAAAACGGGAGGTCGGCTTGCGGTCCTCACCCACCAGTTGACAGGCGGAGAGCCGCGCAACCTCATCGAAGTTCTTGCGCCGACCCATGTGATCGTCCAGTGATACCCACCCATCGCTGCTGGTCTGACGCTTGTAAGTGCTGGCTAAATATCTGGAAACACACTCCTGGGCACTGGCATCCAGCTTGAGCATGCCGCGATCCAACCAGATCGCTCGCTCGCACAGTGAAGTGATGGCGTTCATGTTATGGCTGACAAACAGGATTGTGCGACCCGACCCAGCGACATCGCCCATCTTCCTCAAGCACTTCTTCTGGAATTCGGCGTCTCCCACCGCCAATACTTCGTCAACGATCAGGATTTCCGGTTCGAGGTGGGCTGCCACGGCAAACGCCAGGCGGACGTACATCCCGCTCGAATAGCGTTTTACAGGTGTATCAATGTACTTTTCCACGCCAGAGAAATCCACAATCTCATCCAATTTGCGGCTCACTTCGGCTCGGCTCATGCCAAGAATTGCACCATTCAGGTATATGTTTTCACGCCCGGTCAACTCGGGGTGAAAACCGGTCCCCACCTCTAGCAGGCTGGCGACACGCCCTTTTACCTTCACGAGACCAGATGTGGTGGCAGTAACCCGTGAAAGGATTTTCAGCAGCGTGCTCTTACCTGCCCCATTATGCCCAATAATCCCTAACACCTCACCCTGCTGAACCTGAAAAGTAACGTCGCGTAAGGCCCAAATATAGTTTGCATCATGATTATCGCGATTCGCCTCATCTACCTTTAACAGAGAGGTCGACCGACCGCGCAGACCAGCCCACCAACGCTTCAGATCGTCGAAAAACGTTCGGCGGCCTATCAAGCCCAGACGGTAATATTTGGAAACATTTTCGATAGAGACAACCGTTTTCATACCGTATCCAAAAAGGTCGCTTCGGCTTTATTGAACAGAATGAGCCCGATCAACAGCACAATCAGCATGAGACCAAAACTATACACAAGACTTAAGGGGTCAAACGTGCCAACACCCAAAAAAGTATACCGAAAGGTCAGCACGATTGGCGTCAGCGGATTGGCCTGAACCAGAGGCTGCAGGTATGCAGGGACAGACGAAACCGGATACACCACGGGGGTTACATACATCCAGAGCGTGACACCAGTGCCAACAAGGCGTTTAAGGTCGCGATAGCGGGCAGTCAAAGATGAAAAAATAAGTCCGATACCAAGACCCATGCCAGCCATGATCAATAACAAAAGAGGCAGTAGCAAAACCCCTAAGTTTGGATGAATATTGGAACCAGATTTCCAAAAGTACACGAGAAAGCACAAAAACGCAAAAAATTGAATGGAAAAGGAAATTAAATTTGATATCAGTTTCGAAATCGGAACCGATAATCGTGGGAAATATACTTTCCCGAACAGGCCGGCATTAGCAGCTAAAGAATCGGAAGTATTGCTTAGAGATTGAGAGAAATAACCCCAAATGACATTTCCGCTCATGTAGAATATGAAATCGGGCAAACCCTCGGTCGGCAATTGGGCAATCTGCCCAAAAATGATGGTAAATATCACCGAGCCAACAATGGGCTGGATGAAAAACCACAATGGGCCAAGAATAGTCTGTTTGTAAGAGGCCACAAAATCGCGCCAGACGAACAACCAGATCAAATCACGGTAGTGCCATAATTCGTTTAATTGCAAGTCCCACCAGGCGCGCTGGGGTCGGAGGATAAGATCCCAGCCGTTTTCATTATAAGTTTGTCTAATTGATGTTGTCATAATCCAAGGGGCGAATATTGCCACAGAGCTTTCTTTATGTCAAGGATATAAAGGTGATAAGACAAGGTCAACCCCCATATCGTCGATGCAGGCAAAACAAAACCAATTACTATTTTGTGTTTACCGCATCTAAACATACCCGTCCAACTTGCTCAGCCACAAATGCCCAGCTATACCTTTCGGCAGCCAATTGTGAAGCGATCACAGAAGCACGTTGGCGAAATTCATCATTCTCCAGCATGTTCACCAATTCCGCAGCAACCGATCTCGAATCGTTTGGTTCGGCAAGTCGCCCTATCCCTTCTGTCTCTATAAATTCCAGGCCCGGTACACGAGAAGCTAGAATAGGTTTACCGCAAGCCATATACTCATACACCTTTACAGGCGAATAGCCAGAAGCCATAGGCTTCTTCAGGACCACACAGATATCTGCTAAATTTATATATTGCGGCATGTATTCTCGTTGAATCCAACCCGTAAATACCACATTGCCAGCAATTCCCAATTGATCGGATTTATATTTCAATTTATTTATAAGTGGCCCATCGCCCACGACAAGAAAATATACTTGAGGAAACACTTCAATCACATTCGCAACTGCTTCTAACAAAGTGTCCAATCCTTGCCAGACGCTAAGTGTGCCTGTAAATAC
>CAZVPR010000119.1:0-13326 GCA_964629085.1 uncultured Anaerolineales bacterium | reverse complement strand
ATGGCTTATTCTACCCCCATATCTAGGGGTCGCCACGGAAGTTCCCAAAGAACCCCAATATCATAAAAAAAGAACCCAGGAAGATGACAATAATCCCGGGCTCTCATATCGAATCAGTAATTCTAATTATTTTGTCTCTACAAACTCAATGGGGATAACATTATCGCCGCGCATAGCTGCGATGCTAACTTTGGCAGCCACGTCTTCGGCGATAGTTTTCAGTGCTTTGGAAACAGGGCTATCAGGATTGGAAATCACCACCGGCTTGCCTGAGTCACCACCCTCGCGCACGGAGGCATCCATGGGGATGACACCGATGAAGGGCACATCAGCTTCATCAGCCAATTGTTGGCCGCCACCGCTGCCGAAGACATCCATACGAGTGCCATCGGGCAGTTCCAGGTAGCTCATATTTTCGATCACACCCAGAACGGGCACTTCCAATTGGCGGAACATCATTAAGCCGCGGCGGGCATCGTCCAGGGAAACCTGTTGGGGCAATGTCACAATCACACCGCCACTTAATGGCAGGGATTGCGAAAGGCTCAATTGGGCATCTCCGGTGCCGGGGGGCAGGTCGATAACCAGATAATCCAATTCGTCCCAGAGCACGTCGGTCAGGAATTGTCGGATAGCCGAGTGCAACATGGGTCCGCGCCAGATCAGTGGCTGCTCCGGTTTGACCAGGAAGCCAATCGACATCAACTGAACACCATAGGATTCTGCCGGCACCAATTTTTCATCCTGGGGTGGCGGCAACTTCTCGACACCCATCATGGTGGGGATATTGGGGCCATAGATATCGGCATCCAACAATCCTACCTTAGCGCCACTCTGGGCCAGAGATACCGCCAGATTGACGGCCACAGTGCTTTTGCCAACACCACCTTTCCCCGAGGCCACCGCGATAGCATTTTTGACTGGAACTTCCAACAAACCGCGTGTACGGCCATCGCTGGGCACCTGGGCATCCATCGTGATGTTGATGCTCTCGACGCCTTCAACCCCTTGAACTGCGGCGGTGGCTTCATTTTTCATGCGATCTTTCATCGGACACGCCGGCGTGGTCAGCATTATCGTAAAGTTGACTTCGCCGCCGTCGATTTTCAAATCCTGGATCATATTCAACGTGACCAGATCTTTTCTCAAATCCGGATCGTCGACTGTACTTAACGCTGCCAGGACAGCATCTTGATTGACCAATTGTTTAGACATACTTTCCTACTTATCCCTGTTGCCTTCTACCTGTGGCTTTTCTTTCTGCTTTTTCTCTGCGGGCTTTATCCTGAACCTCATAGTTCAAGGGCCGAATATTTCTGTAATATGAAGCCGGCTTGAGTAGTTTTTCTTTATCATAAATGTTATTCTCGATGCGATCATACACAGACAGTTCGTAATCGTGGTCCATAATGATGGCATCGAAAGGGCAAAACTCAGCGCAGAATCCGCAGTTCATACAAATATCGACATCAATATAGAATTCTGCTGGTTCTGGCACGGGTTTGCCCGTTTTAGGATTGCTCGAACGTTCGATCCAGATACATTGTGGTGGGCATACTTTAGCACAGATACCGCAAGAAGTGCAGCGGATTCCCGAGCGACCATGTTCACCTTCGTCGTAAACCAGGAATGGTATAAAACGAAATTCTTCTGGCGTGGGCAGTTTTTCTTCGGGATATTGCACCGTGAAGAGGCCGCGCGTATCTTTACTGGCGCGGTATTCCACACCCTCTTCCGTGTAACGCTTCTTGCCCATGCGAATGTCATCGATATACGTATCCAGGAAATGTTTCAGGGTTACGCCTAAGCCTTTGATGATACCTTTACCGTACATGTTTGTGTTCTCCTGTAAAAAGTAGCAGGTGGCACGTCGCAAGTCGCTTGTACCATTTTCGAACCTGATACCTACTTACCTGTCTGTCTCGCCCAGCACGATATCAATCGAGCCCAGGATGATGACCGCATCGGCGACTTTATCACCTTCGCACATTTTGCTCAAACCTGTAAGGTTGATAAAGGATGGGGCCCGGACGTGATACCGCCAGGGATTGGGGCTGCCATCAGCAACCACATAGAATCCCAATTCGCCTTTGGGCGCTTCCACCCGGCCGTATGCCTCGCCGGCTGCAATACGGAAAGAATATTTGGGCTTGCCCATCATGATCTCGCCTTCTGGCATTCCATCCAGAGCTTGCTGAATAATGCGGATGCTTTGACGCATTTCGTCCAGTCTAACCAGATAGCGGTCATAGACATCGCCGTGGTGGCGCACGGCCACATCGAAATCAAAGCGGTCATAGATTCCGTAAGGATCGGCGCGACGCACATCATAGGGCACACCAGAAGCACGCAGTACTGGACCAACAGCTGAATAGGCAATCGCCTGCTCGGGCGTCAACACACCAACACCTTCACAGCGCGTGCGTACAATCTCGTTTTCTGTTAAATAGCGATCCAGTTCATCAATCTGGCGCGGGAACCGCTCAAAGGCAAGATCACGCATTTTTTGTTCCACTCCCGGCGGAAGATCGCGAGACACACCACCAAAGCGGAAGTAATTGCACATCATGCGCGATCCGGCTGCTGCCTCAAAGACATCCAGAATCAATTCACGCTCTTTCAGCGCGTATAACATCGGGGTGAAATAGGCTCCCAGATCGTTCAATAACGCACCAACAGCCATCAAGTGATTAGCAATGCGCGTGAACTCGGACATGATCACACGCAGGTACTCGGCACGTTCGGGAATCTGCACCTTTGGGCCGAGCAGTTTTTCGACGGCCTGCACATATCCCCAATTGCTGGTCATCGAGGAGAGATAATCGAGGCGATCGGTGAAGGGGATGTTCATCAAATAGGTGTTGCGCTCACCGATCTTTTCATGATTCCGGTGGAGATAGCCCATCACCGGCCTGAGCTTGACCACGGTCTCGCCATCTAATGTGGCCACCATACGGAACACACCGTGCGTCGATGGGTGCTGGGGACCCAGGTTGACGACCACCTGATCGGTCTCCATCTCATCACCGGTTTCAATCTTAGCCATGCCTTCGTAAACTGCTGCATCACCATCCGGCGTCCATTTTTCAGGATCGAATTCCTGCGGATAAACCACATTCTTATTGAATGGATTCTCGTCTTCGGCACGATAGACATCACTGCCTGTTGGCCAGCGGTTCTTGAAGGGTTTTAGATCAGCCTCGAAATAGGCCTCCTGCCAATCTTTGCGCAATGGATGACCTTCGAATCCTTCCCACATTAGGATGCGTCGCAAATCAGGATGCCCTTCAAATTTGATCCCCAACAGATCCCAGGCTTCGCGCTCCTGGAAATCAGCCCCGGGGAAAACGCCCACCAACGAAGGGACGACCGCCGTTTCGCGGGGCACCTGCACTTTGAAGACTAGCGCGCTCCCACCGGTGGATTTGTACATATGGTAAACAACTTCCATCTTTTCATCGGGCAGGTAATCGACGCCAGTAACAGAAGAAAGGAAGTCGTAACCGAACTCATCACGCAATGTTCTGGCAAACTCGACCAGCTTGTCAGCTTCGACAAGATAGCCTTCATAACCACTGCGCTCATCGACGGTAATGACGCCGGGGAAGCGGGCTTCGATCGCTGAAGTTTTTGTAAGTGTAGTTTCAGTCATCTCTACGCCTCGACTTCTTCTTCGGTAGCCGGGACCGCAGCTGCGGCAAGCTTTTCTGCAAATTCTGGATAATCGCGTGGATCGATCAAATCCGGTCCCAAGATGGGTACAGGGAAGTGATCGACTTGATCTTTGTCATACCAGCGAACTTCCTTAAGTGACTGGTTGTCGATCATCTCTTGTACCTTCATCAAGCCAAAGAGCAGCGCCTGGGGGGTGGGAGGGCAGCCCGGGATATAGACATCAACCGGTAAAAATTTGTCAATCCCAGAAACCACGTTATACCCTTCTTTGAAGGGTCCACCACCAGAGGCACAAGCACCCATGGCGACCACATATTTAGGTTCTGGCATCTGGTTGTACAGACGCACAATCTGCGGCACCATCTTTTTGGTGACTGTGCCGGAAACCAGCATCATGTCGGCCTGACGTGGGCTGGGGCGCATGATCTCCATACCAAAGCGGGAGAAATCAAAGCGGGCAGCCGCCGTACAGATCATCTCGATGGCACAGCAGGCCAACCCAAACATCATCGGCCAAACAGAATACCGGCGACCCCAGTTATATATCCTATCCAGGGTAGTAATGGCTACTGCACTCTGCAGTTCGGGCGGAATATCGTAGCCTTGCGAATTGAGTTCTTCGGGCATGATCGGAATCTCCTTTTGTGGGAGGTTGGATATTAGAGATTAGACAATAGATATTTCACAACGGGTGTAATTATACCGTTCAAAAAAGGTCTGTCAACGAAGATTAAAGCAAATATTCATTTGCGAAAATATGCTACAATTTACTGACATGCAAAATACACGCCAACAAATTCTTGATTATATTCGCACGAACAAGATGGCTTCTGCTATCGAAATCAGCCGGGCTTTCCCCATGACCCCAGCCAATGCCCGCCACCACTTGAGCATCCTCGAGGATCAAAACCTGATCGAGAACGTTGGGCAGCGTTTGGCCAAAGGGCGCGGCCGCCCTACAAAACTATACGCACTCACACACCAGGCCATGGATCACAATATTGACTTATTGGTAGATGCCCTCCTAAAAATTCTAAAATCAAGCGATGATCTTGAGGATCATTTCAAACGCCTTTCTCCAATATTATTCTGTGATTCAGATTCTGTAACATCACCCATCGGTCGGCTCAACCAAGCCATTCAACGCATGAATGAGATGCACTACCAAGCTCGCTGGGAGGTTTCCTCAGATGGCCCTAAGGTGATCCTGGGACATTGTCCCTACGCAGCCGTTCTGGCCGAAAACCCCGAGCTTTGCACCATGGATGAAGTACTACTTTCGGATCAATTAAAACAGCCTGTTGAGCAAGTGTCTAAACTCGAACGCTCACCTCAAGGCACTCCATACTGCACTTTCGCGGTTCGCTAACGAAACACCTCCCACCAACAAAATTTGTCTGTGTAGAGTAAAATACAACTACTCCATACTCAAAATTTCAAAGGGTCGTCAATGAGCAAAATATTCATCACAGCCCAAAATATCAAACTGGAAGCGGAATTAAATGATTCCCCAACCTCAAAAAAGATATTCGAAGCTTTACCCATCCAGGGGCGTGCCAATGTTTGGGGTGAAGAAATCTACTTCGAAATTCCGGTTATCATGCCACAGGAGTTAGATGCACGCCAGGACATGCAAGTTGGCGAAATGGCTTATTGGCCCACCGGACGTGCCTTTTGTATTTTCTTTGGCCCTACGCCGGTTAGCACGGATGATCAACCGCGGGCATACAGCCCGGTCAATTTATTGGGGCGAGTAATCGATGACGCGACTCTATTGAAATTAGTCCAAGATGGAGAAGGGGTTTCTATCGAAAAAGCAAATGAATAAATTTGGAGGATCAAAAAATGTACATCGTGCATGTTTTCATTCATGTCAAACCTGAATTTATCGAGCAATTTAAAGTCGCCAGTTTGGAAAATGCAAGAAACAGCATTCAAGAGCCTGGCGTGGCCCGCTTCGACGTGATCCAGCAGCAAGATGATCCTACCCGCTTTGTGCTGCTGGAAGTTTATCGTGATGCAGACACCGCACCCGCAGCGCACAAAGCTACATCACACTATGCGAATTGGCGCGATACCGTAGCCGATATGATGGTCGAACCTCGATATGCCATCAAATACGCTAACCTTTTCCCCGACGATCAGGCTTGGTAAACAATGCAATTCGAATTCGCCACAGCCACTCGCATCATTTTTGGGGAGGGAAAATCCAAAGCTGCCGGCACATTGGCCAAAGATATGGGCAGCAAGGCCCTGGTTTTCAGTGGATTGCATGACAATTTGACAGAATCCTTACTCTGCAGATTGAATAACGAGGGGATTTCAGCTAAAGTATTTCCCGTTGAGAAAGAACCCGATATTGCTATGGCCCAGGAAGGAGCAGTTCGGGCTCGTGAATTTAAGTGCGATTTGGTGATTGGTTTCGGCGGTGGCAGCGCCATCGACTGCGGTAAAGCCGTGACCGCTTTGGTCACAAACCCAGGGGATGTACTCGAATACCTGGAGGTCATTGGCCAGGGCAAGCCACTCAAAAATCCCCCCCTTCCCTATATCGCAATACCCACAACCGCAGGACCGGGAGCAGAGGTCACTCGCAACGCTGTGCTGGCCTCGCCTGACCACCAAGTCAAGGTCAGCCTGCGCAGCCCATTGATGCTTCCACGACTGGCGATCATTGATCCCGAACTGACAATTCCATTACCCCCAGCCATCACAGCCAGCACCGGACTGGATGCGCTAACTCAGTGCATCGAGCCCTTCATTTCCCATTTATCAAACCCACTCACCGATGGCATTTGCAAGGAAGGTATGCAGCGCGCGGCCAGATCATTACGGAAAGCCTTTGAGCAGGGAGATGATATTGAAGCTCGCACAGATATGTCTTTGGCTTCATTGTTCGGTGGATTAGCTTTGGCTAATGCTAAACTGGGGGCAGTGCACGGTTTCGCGGGGCCCTTGGGTGGTATGTATCCTTCTGCACCACATGGTGTAATCTGTGGATTACTGCTTCCGTTTGTAATGGCAGCAAATGTTCAGGCGCTGCAATCCCGCCAAACTGAGAATCCATCCCTGGCACGTTTCGACCAAGTCGCAAAAATATTAACTGAAAATCAATCAGCGACAGCCGCCGACGGTATCGTCTGGATTAACAAGCTTTGTGAGGCACTCACTGTTCCCAAGCTCTCAAACTACGGAGTCGAAGAAGCACATTTTCCTACTATCATCGAAAAAGCTCAACTCGCAAGCAGCATGAAAGGCAATCCCATCACGCTCACCCACGAGGAATTACGGGAGATTTTGGTTAAAGCGATTTAGATGGTTGGTTAATGGTTTGCTGATTGATTTGTTGGTTTGTTATGCTTAGGTCGATCTCGAATTGCCAACGAGGGTTGCGTCAATGTTTCTCTGGTTTCCTAATAGGGTTTTCCGAATTTGCAGATTGAACCAAAAGGGGGGCTAATTGGTTTAAAGAGTTGAACTGTTTTTAGTCGCTTTCCAATACACAAAGGAGAGTCATGAAAAAGCAAAGGATGTTCTCTCTATTAAGATCCCTTTTCCTGATATGGATCATATCGACATTTACAGCTTGCAATTCCTTTTCTCCCTCAACCCAACCTACTCTAAATCCAGAAGAACTTAAAGTGAAGATCCAATCGGAACTGAAGGGGGAACTGACGCATTTTATCCAAGATTACCGCGACCATAGCGGTACAGTCTTTGTGCGCTGGGATTTGGCGGGAGACTCTACGAATGCACTCATCGCCAAATCTGCCAAGGAAGATACAGTCACCGTTTTGGAGAATTTCGCCGCATCCAAACAATCATTTGAGGAAATCATCGTAAGCGGTTGGCACTATTGGACGGTGGACATCAACGGCACCCTCGAATATAACGAGTTTTTCCGCCTAAAGTACACAACTGAAACTCTCACCAACATCAACTGGGATACCGTGCGCAGTGATTATATCTGGCTGATCGCCGACAGCGGTGAAATCCATTGGCTATTAGAAAAATGACCCGCTAGACATTTGATTACCAACTTCCCTCCAAAGTAATCCAGAAATTCTGCTGTCAATGCAAAGTAGAAATTCTGCTTGACAGGCAGTATATTTTTTTGCTATAATGCAAACGTTAGCATTAGACATAATACATTTTTCGGTCTTTTGAAAGCCAAACAAGACATATCGAACTAATTTCACCTGAATAATTGCTATATTTTGCCAAATACAGCAAAAGGATGTGCGCTCATAATTATTGTGACAAGATTTTTTTCTCAAATAATGCAAACGTTAGCATAACAAAGGATGGAACTGATAATGTCTCAAACTGATCTATCAATGGAAATCCAGTTTACGGATGCATATCGGCAGCATAAAGATGATCACCTTGCCATCCGCGAAGCCATGTGCCTCAAAGCCCAGTATCCCGCCATTTGTACCCCAATCCAGAAGCATGATTTAATCGCCGGGCGCATTGAATGGGGGTTGGTCGGTTTCAGTCCTCATAATGGCCCACCTGGAGCAGGATATGGCTATTATTGTTATGACGAGCCCATTATCAATGCAATTCAGGAAGGCAACATCCCCATAACCCAAAGAGACGACGTTTGGGAAATGCTCCATTTCTGGAAAAAAGAATCATCCCGGCGTAAAGTGGAAGCCACCTATGATGATCGCATGGTGCAGTTTCTTTATCGCGACGAACTCAGTCCCGTGCCTTTCAATTTCAAGCCTATGGTGGGACAACCCATTTATCGTATGGCGGGCATTTATCTGGACTACCAAAAGATGATGCGTTTGGGTATTCCAGGCATGCAGACAGAAACCACAGCATACCGGGACAAGGCCAAGAATGAAGGGGGCGATGCTGAGCTTTTCGAAGGCATGTTGATTGCTCTGGATGCATTGATCGACACTTGCCTGCACTACCAACAGCAAGCGCTGGAGATGGCGTTGGAAACCAGCGATCAAAATCGTCAAGCTGAGCTCAGAGAAATGGCTCGCGTACTTGAAGTGATCACTGTATCTCCACCCGCAAGCTTACACGAAGCCATCCAACTTTCCTTTCTCTATTCGATGATGTGCGGCACGATCGAGTTCGGCCGCATGGACGTGTACCTGGGCGAATTCTATGCCAATGATATTGACCAGGGTGTCATCACCGAAGCTCAAGCGCTGGCACTGATGCACACTGTCTGGCGATTGATCAACGACCAGATTCGCGATGTCGATGGACGGGTGATCATTGGCGGTAAGGGTAGGCCCAACGAAGAAATCGCCGATCGATTTGCCTTTCTGGCGCTGGAAACAACCCGCACTTTCGGCAAAGCCATCCTGCCCCAATTGACCTTGAGGTTTTATGAAGGCATGAATCCAGAATTGTTGGAAAAGGCCTACGAGCTGATTGCCGATGGCCATACCTTCCCCTTGTTGTATAACGATGATGTCCTCGTTGACGCCACAGCGAATGCCATGGATATTCCCACTGAGGTTGCCGAGCACTATTGCCCGTTGGGATGCGGGGAAATCGTGCTTGACCACATGGGCTTCGGCACGCCCAATGGAGCGTTGAACGTACTAAAGGCGCTAGAAGTTACCTTGCACAATGGCGTTGACCCCATCACGGGCCAGCGCATGGGACTTGCCACCGGTGAATTTGCGGACTTTGAGACATTTGATGAATTCTATGCAGCCTATAGAAAACAACTGAATCTCTGGATTGAGATCCTGGCTGATTTCGAAGAATTGGAATATGTAGAAACCGGCAAAGATGCACCTTATCTCTACCTGAGCATGCTTTACGATGATTGCATGGAAAGAGGCAAGGGCATGTTCGATGGCGGCGTGCGTTACCTGGGTGGCACATTGGAAACCTACGGCAATGTCAACGCGGCAGATAGTTTAACAGCCATCAAGCAGTTAGTCTTCGACCAGAAAGTCATCACGCCGGAACGGCTTCTCGAAACGCTGGACAATAATTTCCGAGGCTATGAGGATGAACGCCGTCTGCTGCTGGATTGTTCCAAATATGGCAATGATGATGAACAGGCTGACTCTATAATGGTTGATCTCCATGACTATATTTGCAACACCATTCGAGATCAACGTGAGCGCACCAACCTGTTTTCGTATCTGAATGTGATCATCAACAACAGCCAGAACACGACTCTGGCTCGCTGGGTCGGGGCCTCGGCTGATGGACGCAAAGCCGGAGCGCCTATGGCCAATGCTAACACACCCTCGGGCGGCAGCGATCAGAAGGGTGTCACGGCGATGATGAATTCAATTGTCAAGCCCAGCCCGGCTATCCATGCCGGTTCTGTGCAAAATATCCGCTTCAGCAAAGACATCTTTATCAATCAGAAAGAGAAATTTAAAGACTTGATGAAAACTTATTTCCAACAGGGCGGCTCTCAGGCCATGATCACGGTCATCAATCGCGGCGATTTGGAAAAAGCTTTACTTGAACCGGAAAAATACAAAGACGTCTTTGTGCGCGTGGGAGGCTTCAGCGCCCGCTTCGTCGATCTGCCCGAGGATGTTCAGGTAGACATTCTCAGCCGCACAACATATTAGGATGCATCACAGCAATGAGTGTAACTTTGTCTGATCTGGTCTTTGATATACAGCGTGGCGCCCTGCATGATGGCCCAGGCATCCGTACGGTGGTCTTCCTGAAAGGCTGTCCACTGAACTGCCAGTGGTGCCACAACCCGGAAGCGCGCAGCTTCGAGGCGCAACTGTTTTGGTATACCGATCGCTGTGTGCATTGTGGCGCCTGCGCTGAAGCCTGTCAATATGGCGTCCACATTTTCGAGAATGGCATTCACAACATCAAATTTGAGCGCTGTGTCTTGAGTGCTGAATGCGTCGACGTTTGCCAGCATGATGCGCTCAAAATTATCGGTGCCGAAACCAGTATCCTGGAGATCCTGGGTGAAGTGCTGCCCGACCAGGCTTATTACGATAATTCGGGTGGCGGCATCACCCTATCTGGGGGCGAACCCATGTCCCATCTGGAATTTATCCAGGAACTGCTCACTCAGTGCAAAGAGCACGGCGTGCATACCTGCATCCAGACTGCTGGATCGGTGGCTCAGGAGCGTTTTGAAAAGGTGCTGCCATTAGTGGACCATTTCTTGTTTGACTTCAAATTGTCCAATCCCAAAAATCACAAACGCTACACAGGCGTGTCGAATGAATTAATTCTCGAAAATCTAAGGTATTTGTACAAAAATGGGGCAATAATCACCTTACGATGTCCGATCATCACTGGGATCAATGATACGCAAGATCATTTCCTGGCGATTCACGAATTGAGCCTGGAATACCCCAACCTGGCGGGGATCGAACTGCTCCCTTACCACGATATGGGCAAAAGCAAAGCTGCAAGTATCGGCCTCAAGATTCCCTTCGAAGAATTAAAGACTACCACAAAAGAAAAGTCAGAAAGTTGGCTAAACAGATTGAGAATATTAGGGACAAATAAAGCGGTAATTGGATGAAAAACCATAAAAGCAATAATAGACAAGAAAGGAGGTTGAAAACCATCTTACAATAGAGAATCAAAGGCATCTTCAACATGGAAGTGCAAAGCTTTCTAGCATGCCGCGGCGCACTTCCTCCTGGAATGGAAAAACCGTACGAGGCCTATGAAACGGTCGTCAGCGGGTTATCATCCAGGCTAATCAACGGTACTGTCCACAGTACCAAAAATTTGAAATATTTGGAGGCAAAAACGAAATGTCTAAGAATACTAACAATATCTCACGTCGAGACTTCCTGAAGTTGATGGCTGGCACTACAGGGGCGGGAATGCTAAGTTCTTTTGGGTTGCCAACCATGCGAGCTTTTGCTCAGGGCGCTAGCGTGATCCCCAAGGCAGCCGGCGGCGCTTTTGATGGTGAGATCACTTATGCCGGTATGGCTGGCCCCGAGGCCGATGCCCATACCCGCAACGTCACCAAATTCAACGATTTGGTTGCTCCGCTAAAAGGCCGCGTAGAGGAAGTTGGCCGCGACGTTTGGCAAAGCAAATTCTCGACCAATTTCCAATCGCAATCCGATGATTGGGACTGCCTGTCCGTTCAGTCCAGCTCTTTCTTGCAGGCTGGCCCAGCAGGTTGGATCGAGCCCGTTGATGATTACCTGGCTGACACGGAATTGGTAGACGCCGACGCATTTGACGTGAATGACTGGCCCGAAGCCATCCGCAATTTGTTCACCATCGATGGCAAGCTCTACGCCTTCCCACAGGAGGCCAGCGCCAATATCTTCTTCTACCGCAAGGACCTGGTGGACAAATGGGGTCTGGAGCATCCTCCCGAAGAAGGCTTCTCCTGGGGGGCACTGATCGAAAACGCCCGCGCCGCCATGGAAGCGATCAAATCAGAAGGCCTGGAAGGCGAAACCTATCCCCTGATCATCCCATTTGGATTGGGACAAATTGGCATCTTGTTTATGCAAAATATGTGGTCTTACGGCGGCGATGTCTTCGTTGATGACAAGTTGCCCAACTACAATGCTGCCGAAGGCAAGCAAGCACTGGCAGACCTCAAGAGCTGGTATGATGAGGGTCTGATGAGCCCAGGTACCACCGGCTGGGGATACTCTGAAATCCAGACCGCCATGCAACAGGGCGGCGGTATTTATATGACGCAGTGGAATGCTTCGGCTCCAACGCTTTTGGATCCCGAAACTTCCCCAATCACGGCCGGTAATATGGGCTTCTCGATTTGGCCCTACCACGAGGATGTGGGACCCGAGGTCTTGCGCCATTGGCCTTCCGTCTGGACCACGGCAGTTTCTGCGTTTTCCAAGAAAAAGGAAGAAGCCTTGTCCTACACGGCCTGGTTCACGTCGAAAGAGGTCGCCCGCGACTACGTGATGAACGGCGGCGGATCCTCCGGACGCGCCTCCCTGTTGACCGATCCCGAAGTCCTTGAAAAGAACCCGCAGTTTGGCGCTATGGGCAAAGGTATGGGAAACTACCATGCGCTGCCTAACCTGATGTCCGCCAGCTATGTCCGCAAAGAAATCCTTTCGCGCTGGCTGCAAAGTGCTATGACGGAACAGGTCGGGTTGGATGAGGCTCTGGACAGTGCGACCGAGGAAGCCACCTCCTACTTGAGCGATCAAGGCGAGATCTAGACTCCGCGACACTTTTCGCTTACGGATTGACCTTTACGAAAAAAATTGTCGTTTACAATCAGGAGGGGAGATGGGGATCCCCTCCTGGCACAATTCTAGAAACAAAACTCGTGGCACGAAGTTCCAACACGTGCATGCCAGAATCCTCTCATCATCTCGTAATAGTGATCGGAAATGGTCGAAATCATGGTGGTTACACGTATCGAAGAAATGCAGCACCCTTCGATACGGGCTGCTGTCTCAACACAACTTATTCGACCACTCCCTGGTGATCTTGCCTACAAGAATAGAGTGTAAAATATGGATATGGTGAGTCAAACAAATCAAACCCCAATTCCCCTCGATAAAGGGCAGGTGCCCAAATGGCGGCGATGGATGAAATCAGAGCGCGCCTTTTGGCTGTTTCTGCTGATGCCCGCCTTAATCATCTTATTTGTTGTCTTCATATACCCGCTGCTCTACAGCATCTACCTGAGCCTGACGTCCTACAATCTCATCATGC
>CAZVPR010000118.1:1944-13778 GCA_964629085.1 uncultured Anaerolineales bacterium | reverse complement strand
TTCAGGGAGCAAGATTTGGGCCATCTTTATCATTCATGATGGACAGACCACTAGTAAACTTTCAGCAATTCCCGGGTCGTAATGTAGATTCTGGGCCATTGCAAGAGCCTTGGTTGCGAGCGCAGCTGCTTTTCTCGGGATGATTTCTCGATATGCAGCGCTGAGATCATTGAGAATGTCAACTTTTTTCTTACCACGGGTTTTCTTGAGCTTCTTCTCAAGTTCTTGAATGACGCTCATTTCACATCCTATTCCCTGGTCTCAACAAATATGCTTTGTCGTAATTTCGCCTCTTCGCAAGAATATTCCATGCAAAAGAGCAATCTTACGCTGATCGTCCATGATCAAACTCCCACTATTATAACGCATAAAGACAAGCCTCTAATGTTTTAGGATTCAAAAACTTTATCTACCTCGACTTATGTGAAATCCGATATAGATTCTAGAAACCGGGCTATTTGGGGAAATTTCAAGCAATTTGGATAAAAACTCTTGCCAAAATGTCGGGCTTGAGCAAATTTCCTGGAAAAACCTGGTTTCTTTGGAGGTTTTCATCAAGTTCACATAGAGCGTCTACTATAATTGAGGTATACAAAACATTTTTTCAAGATCGAATCACGAATAATGTAACTTGACCCAATCTCCCCCCAGGACTACAATTTGCTTGTCAGACAACTCGATAATCTGACCATTTGACTAACTGACTAACCCATCAGGAGACTCGCATGACCGACTTCCTTTTTCGCGGCGACCTTGCCCAGTTAGACCCCAAACTTGCAGAACTCACAGAAATTGAAGCTGAACGACAATATCGTAAGCTGATTCTGATCCCCAGTGAAAGCACTTCACCCATGGCGGTCAGGGAGGCGCTTTCGACGGCTTTTCATAATATTTATGCCGAGGGCTATCCCTCCGAGCACACCCGTGAGCACAACGAAGAAGAAATCTTTGACTATGATAATCGCATCCCCGAAGACCGACGCTATTCTGACCCGCGCTATTACAAAGGCGTCGAATATGCCAATGTGGTCGAGGCCTTGGCGCGCCGTCGTTGTGCCGAATCTTTTGCCGCGAACGGTGTGACGGCCGATGAAATCTTCGTCAACGTCCAGGCGCTGTCTGGTGGCCCTGCCAACAACGCTGTCTATCATGCCTTGGTGCAGCCGGGCGACACCGTCATGGGCATGAACCTGCTCTTTGGCGGACACCTTTCGCATGGTTCGCCAGTCAACCGCTCCGGCAAGTACTACAATATTGTTTCCTATTCCATCAGCCCCGAGACAGAACAAATTGATTACGACGCTGTCGAAGCCATGGCTGTCGAGCACAAACCCAAAATGATCATCGCCGGCGTTTCATCGTATCCCTGGCAGATCGACTGGGCTCGCTTCCGCGAAATTGCCGATAAAATTGGCGCGTATTTGATGACTGACATCGCCCACGTGGCCGGACTGGTTGCGGCGGGTGTTTATCCTTCGCCAATTGGCATTGCCGATGTGGTCACTTCGACGACACACAAGACGCTCAACGGGCCGCGCGGCGCGATCATTATGACCACCAATCGCCTGCTGGCTCGAAAAATCGACCGGGCCGTTTTCCCCGGTGAGCAGGGTGGGCCGCATGTCAATGTTTTTGCGGCCATGGCTGTGGCTTTTAAAATTGCCCAGACCGACCAGTTTAAGCAACTGCAAACCCAGGTGGTAAAAAATTGCACCGCCTTTACCGAACAACTTGCCAAGCGTGGTTTTACCATTCCTTTTGGCGGCACAAACACGCACCTGATGAACCTGGACACCAAATCCATAAAGGGCGAGGATGGCGCTGTGCTCAGCGGTGACCTGGCGGCTCGCATCCTGGATATCGCCGGCATCACCACCAACCGCAACACCATTCCTGGCGACAAGTCTGCGTTGCGGCCCACAGGCGTGCGTATGGGTATGCCCTGGGTCACCCAACGTGGCTTCAAAGAGAAAGAGTCCCGTGCGCTGGCTGATGCCATTGCCGATATTCTCCAGGCCACGAAGCCTTACTATCAAGGTAAGGCAATACGCGCCAAGGTTGATTTCAAGGCTTTTGAAGATGCCAAGCTCAAAGTCCGGGAATTGGCAATTAATGCAGGTATCGATTTTGAGCCGGGATCGCATGGCTACCCTCACTTTTATTACCTCGATGATGATTATCTGGAAGAAAGTGTATCCTTGGCGATCGGTGGCGAGAAGGTGCGCCAATTTTTGAACCTGGTCCTGGCCAGTGATGTCGAATCCCTCGGGGTGGGTGAGGCGCACCCGACGCGCTTTACTACGCCCAAAGGGGAAATTGACGCTTCCCTGGCCTGTGTGAGTCCTTATGAATATCGACTGAGTCTGGCTGGGAGCGATGCCGGAATCGGCGCGGCCTGGCTGCGCGATCTTTCCGATGGATACGTCGCCTTCGACGATGATCTGCTGCGCAAAGTGCCGGGCCCCGTTTGGGTGCGGCAATCCAGCCAAACTCCAGACTCCATCAAGAGTGGGGTAATCATCGAGACTGAAAAACCCTATTTTGTTGGAATCGCTGAAAGGGCCGCCGAAGGCGCTCCCAAAAAAGATTTTGTTTGGGATGAATCCGAGGGCGAAATAAAACGCACCCCAGTGTACAACCTACATGTCGAGCTTGGCGGGCGCATGGTGCCTTTCGCTGGCTGGGAGATGCCGGTGCGTTATGGCTCGGTGATGGAAGAGCATATGGCCGTGCGCCAAGCTGCTGGGATTTTCGATGCTGCTCACATGGGCGTCTATCAGGCCGAGGGGCCAGACGCGGCCGTTTTCCTGGACAGTGTTTGCAGCAATGACATCGCTTCCTTGCGAGTGGGCGAATCGTTGTATACCCATTTCTTGACTCCAGATGCCGAGGTGATCGACGATTTGTTGGTCTACCGACGGGCCGAAGAAAAATACCTGGTGGTAGTCAACGCCTCCAACGATGACAAGGACTGGGCCTGGCTTAATGCTGTACGTGAAGGTAAGGTAAAGATTGATAATGCCAGACCTTGGGCCCGAGCCTATGGCCGAGGCGTTGTCCTGCGCAACCTGCGCGACCCCAAAGAGGGCGCCGATATGCGTGTAGACATTCCCTTGCAGGGCCCTCGCTCGCGTGATATCTTGCTGGCTTTAGGGGTTGATGACGAGAATCGCAAGAAGATCATGAAACTTAAACGCACAGAATTGTGCGATGCTGTAGTTGGTGGATTCGATCTGATTGTTTCACGTACAGGTTACACCGGCGAGAAAATGTGCTTTGAGTTGTTCGTTCACCCTGATAAGGCTGGCGACCTTTTCCGTAAGATTGTTGACGTAGGAGAGCCCTTTGGTCTGAAGCCGTGCGGATTGGGGGCGCGTGACTCGCTGCGCACCGAAGCGGGTTTGCCGCTTTATGGCCACGAAATGGCTGGAGACCAGGGCTTGGGCGTTGCCGAAGCTGGCTTTGGCTCTTATGTCAAAACCTACAAACCCTGGTTTATCGGACGAGAGGCTTTTTTGGCCCGGGAATCCAAACGGAAGGGTGTTTTGGCCCGTTTCCGCTTCAAGGAGCAGCGCGTGCGCATGGCGCACCCGGGTGACCCGGTCATGGATGAAAGTGGCCGAGTCATCGGTGAAGTCACGAGCTGTGTCACCGATAGTGATGGATATCGTCTTGGCTTGGCCTTTGTTCAGTCCAAATATGCCAAGGAAGGCACGCCCATCTTTATCTTCCAGGGCGCCTCGGAAAAGGCCGCTAAAGCTCCTTCTGAGCTAAGCCGTGGTGACCGTGTTACCATGCCGGGCGCGGCGACAATATTGCGCCGCTTTCCGAAATAGTATAATAAGACCGGCAGCTTTCACAGCGCCGGTTTTTTTTGTAAAAACGCAGAGTCGGTGAGCCGCAAAGAAAGTGGATTTGTTGAATCAGAGGTCTACTATGAAATTGCGTACAAATCTCTGCGACTGCGCGTCTCTGCGTTAAAAACAACATAGGAGAATAAAATGCAAATACCTTGGGATCAGCGTTTCGCTGACAGGGCAAGTCGGATAAACAGTTCGGTCATCAGAGAAATTCTCAAATATTCCAGCGCGCCGGATGTGATTTCTTTTGCGGGCGGATTGCCTTCTCCTGATGTATTTCCGGTTGAAGATTTCAAAAAGGCTTGTGAAGTTGTCCTGGATGAGGCGGGACCGTCATCTTTGCAGTACAGCCCGACAGAGGGTTTCGTACCTCTAAGAGAAGTGATCGTCGAACATTCGGCAACATTTGGCATCAAAACTAACGTTGAAAATATCCAATTGACATCTGGATCGCAACAGGCTTTAGATTTATTGGGTATGCTCTTCATCGATCCGGGGGACGAGATTGTTGTCGAGAATCCCACCTATCTTGGGGCACTGCAAGCCTGGAACGCCTATGGAGCCAAATACATCACCGTACCTTCCGACGATCATGGGTTGCGTACAGACATGTTGGAAGACGCCCTCAAGAGAAAACCACGCTTTATTTATGTGCTGCCAAATTTTCAGAATCCGAGCGGTGTAACCATGCCGCTTGATCGTCGTATTGAGTTGGTCGAATTAGCAGATAAGTATGGTGTGCCGATTGTGGAAGATGATCCTTATGGCAAGCTGCGCTATTTTGGTGAGAATATTCCACCGGTGCAAGTTGTGGATCATGATTATCGCGCAGATGGTTCCAGCAACGTAATTTATTTGAGCACATTCTCCAAGCTGTTGGCTCCAGGTATCCGAATGGCCTGGGTCATCGCCGATATGGATGTAATTCATAAGATCATATTTGCCAAACAGGGCGCTGACTTGCATTCGCCCACGTTCAATCAGATGGTGGCTTATGAGGTTGCCAGGGACGGCTTCCTGGAAGAATACTCCAAGACAATTTGTGCCACATACAAAGAACGTTTGCAAGTGATGTTGACTGCCATGGATAAGTTCTTCCCGGAAGGCATAAAATGGACTAAACCGGAAGGCGGAATGTTCCTGTGGGTGACTCTGCCCGAAGGGTTGGATGCACAAGAATTATTATTGAAAGCAGTGGAACGCAAAGTCGCTTATGTTCCGGGCCAGCCTTTCCATCCTGATGGCAGTGGCAAGAACACGATGCGGGTGAATTTTTCGAATGCTTCGCCCAAAATGATCAAGGAGGGCATAAAACGTTTGGGTGAGTTGCTTAGAGAGGAATTGGCGTAAAGCAAAATAGCAAAATCCGCTTTCTCAACGAACCCGAATTTTCTTATAATGACCGTTGAAGCTGGTTGGGGCGAGGCATGCCTCGCCCCAACCAACTCATCTACGGATTTATTTTCAGCAATTCTACGTCGAAAATCAAGGTTGCATCAGGGGGAATTACGCCGCCGGCTCCCCGGGCGCCATACCCCAGGTCGGGAGGGATGGTCAATTTGCGTTTGCCGCCCACTTGCATGCCGGCTACGCCTTCATCCCAGCCCTTGATGACGCGCCCAGCGCCCAGCGAAAATTCAAAGGGTTGATTACGATCCACGGATGAATCGAATTTCGTGCCATCGGTAAGCCAACCGGTGTAGTGTACCTGAACTGTGTTACCGACTTCGGCCTGAGGCCCTTCGCCGATCTCCAGGTCTTCATACTGTAGTCCTGAACTAGTTGTTGTCATATGTTTTCTCCATTAAGAATAAAAATTTTCATGCAAATAATTAGCTACCTGACACTTTTTACCAGGGACGCTGATACTACAGGCGTGCCTGGCCATAGGGCCGCACATCAAAGATGGCCCTTTGGCAGCGCGGCTTCCGCAGATTCACAAGATTTTTAGGGATTTTTCATAAATCTGAGAATATCAGCGCAAATCTGCGTCCAATTTGGAAACGGTCGGGTAGCTGTACAAATAATAAAACCTGGATATCGCTATCCTTTCCAGATTTTAAAATCTTTAAGAATGGACGTCCCTAAGAATTCCCTCAAAAGTGAATTATCAGGGATCAGGTCGGCATCGAGAGGCACGAACCAATCTAACAAAGCCAAAAGCCTTTTGGCTTCGATGTTTTCAGGGGTGCCATAGTGAACCTGCCTTAATAAGGGTTCTACCAACGGTTTGAGCGCGGCTAATTCATATACCAGCGCCGAGTTGAACATTACGTCGGCATTGTCCTGGAAGGGGAAAATGTAGCGTTTTTCACCACGCCGGACAGATTCCCAACGACCAATGGTATCTTGAGCGGAGTAACCTCGTTCGCGGGCGTCTCGGACGATGCGCCGAATTAGACGTGTATCCGTTGTTGATACTCGGTTGTGCCAATCCAAATTGAGTTGCGTCAGCGCCGAAGCATAGATGCGGAAAGTTTGTTCTTTAGGGATGTTTGAGACTAATTCTGAGTTCAATCCATGGATGCCCTCTAAAATGATGATTTGTCCAGGCAATAATTGCACGACATCACCAGGTTCACTCTTGCCTGATTTGAAATCAAAATGGGGCAATTGGACTTGTTCTCCAGCAATCAAGCATTTTAGATCGTTCCCCAACCTTTCCGTATCCACAGCTTTGATATTCTCGAAATCATACTCTCCATGCTCATCGCGGGGTGTAAGATGCCTGTCGACAAAATATTTATCCATCTCCAAAGGGAAGGGAGAGACTCCCCGTGACAAGAGTTGGATCGTTAGACGTTTTGAAAAAGTGGTCTTTCCAGATGACGAGGGTCCGGCGATCAAAACGACACGAACGTCATTGATGCGTTCGATGATATTGCTGGCGATCTCTGAGATGCGTCCTTCATGGAGCGCTTCGGCCACCAGAATAACCTCACGGGTGCGATTATCGCAGATGGCCTGATTTAGCGTCCCTACATTATCAATGCCAAGGCGTTGGAGCCAGTCGCCGTATTGACGGAACGTATTTACCAATGTGCGGTAATCCGGGAGGGGCAAAATATCTGTAGGACGGTGTCGACGGGGGAATTGCATCACAAAACCATCCCCCAGGTTGGCTATTTTGAACCACTTTAAATAGCCAGAAGAGGGGACCATATAGCCATGATGATAATCACGATGATCGCCCAGACTATACAAGATAAGGTAAGGTTTTTTGCGGTGTTCTAATAAGCGAATTTTGTCCTGGTATCCCTTTTTCTCGAAATATTCAATGGCCTCATCCAGGGGGACCTTTGTTTTTACAAAGGGAAGATCAGCTTCGGCGAGTGAACGCATTTCTGCTTCAAGTTGTTGGACCTGTTGGTCACGTAGTGAAGGGCTATTGAAAACCTGGCAGAAATAGCCTCCAGAGGCAATGGAATGGTCAATCGATAGGTCTGCCAATGGAAAAAGTTTGTGAAAGGCGTTCTCTAAAAGAAAGGTCAATGAGCGTCGGTAAAACCGCATCCCATCAGCATCGTGCAAGGTGACCGGTTCAATCTGCCCATCATAGATTAGGGGTAAAGTTAATTCCCGGAGCGCACCATTGACGATCGCGCCAACAATCGGAACTTCAAACTCATTTTCCAGGGGGACGAGAAATTCCTGGGCTGTTGCCCCTCTGGGCCCGCTGAGAACACGCCCATCAGGAAGGTGCATTTCTACCGTTTGGCGGGGCTCTACAAAATTTATGTTTCTTTCTTCGTTCATGCTTGTTCCTTCGTTCTTGCTGTGGCGCTGTATTTTACCACTGAAGAATTGTAAATTTTCCCGCATCTAATTTGAATTTTTGGGGTTATTTGATGTAGTATATGTTACAGTGCTCTGGTTTGTGTGCTTTTTGAGCACGGGGCTCCAATCATAAATATTACTTTTTTAGAAAATAAGGAGAAATGCAATGAAACTTAATGCTCCCACAACTGTCGTTTGGTGGATTGCCGTAGTCCTTGGTGTGCTGGGCTTCCTTGGCACCCTGGTCGCGATCCCCTTTGTTTCCGGTTTCGCATTCTGGTTTGTCTTTGTTGGTTGGTTGCTGCTTGCTCTGGCAACCGTCCTCAAAGGCATGTAATGGACGAAGGTGTTTTCTTGAGGATTGGCCCCACTTGAGAAAATGCCAAATTGATCTTCTATAAAAACCTAAAAGTGACGATGTCCTCTTCAGGGCACCGTCGCTTTTAGGTTAAGCTTATTTTATACAGTTGATTACTCGCTGTAATCTTCCGGTAACCAGCAGCACAAAACTAACTCTCGAGCAGCTTGTACTTCGTCCAAGCGCCCAAAGGGGGTATTGTGTGGAGCTGTTTGCAAAATTTCTGGATTACTGCGAGCTTCCTCTGCAATCTGGATGAGCGTATCTGCGAACGCATCCAAAACTTCTATGCTTTCTGTTTCCGTTGGCTCGATCATCAAGGCCTCGGGCACGATCAATGGGAAATAGTTAGTCGGAGGGTGGAAGCCGAAATCCATTAATCGTTTGGAAATGTCCAGGGCGTGGATATCTGGCACGTCGTCCCAGTGACCTTCCATGACAAATTCGTGCATGCAAATGCGGTCGTGGGGGATTTTGTAAGTATCGCGCAGCCGGGCCTGCAAATAGTTGGCATTGAGCACAGCATATTCTGAAGCTGCCTTTAATCCTTCACCACCCAACATCATCATATACGTGAAAGCGCGCACCAAAATTCCGAAGTGACCATGGAAAGCTTTAACGCGGCCGATGCTCTTCTCGGGTATCACAAAGCCAAAAAGAGGCGGCTCTTCTTCATCGCCTTCATCGATGACAGCGGCAATCGGTCCGGGGAGAAACTCAGCAAGTTCAGAAGTAACCCCAACGGGGCCCGACCCTGGTCCACCACCACCATGGGGTGTGGAGAAAGTTTTGTGCAGGTTGAAATGCAGCACATCGATGCCGCAATCAGCCGGTCGAGATATCCCCATGATGGCGTTGAAATTAGCACCATCACCATAAACCAGGCCGCCAGCTTCATGAACACAGCGACAAACTTCTTCCAGATTTTCCTCGAACAGGCCCAACGTGTTGGGGTTTGTGATCATAATCCCGGCGAGCGTATCGTCGCATTCTTGACACAGGGCATCCATATCGATATTGCCGCGTGCGTCAGATGGGATTTGAACAATCTTGAATCCGCTCATTCCAGAAGATGCCGGGTTGGTCCCGTGCGCCGAATCGGGAATTAACATCTTTACTCGTTTGTCATCCCCTCGGGAGCGATGATAGGCGCTTATTACCAGTATGCCGGTCAATTCGCCATGAGCACCCGCCGCAGGCTGTAAAGTAATAGCATCATAACCACTGATCTCTTTGAGCCATTCCTGCAATTCATACATCAGGCCGACGGCACCCTGTACTGTCTCGATAGGTTGCAGCGGATGTAATCCGGCAAAGCCTGGCAGGCGGGCTGTGACCTCATTGATTTTGGGGTTGTATTTCATCGTGCATGAACCCAAGGGATAGTAACCCGTATCGACACCATGGTTTAGCTGTGAGAGGCGCGTGTAATGCCGTACCACGTCAATCTCGGCCATTTCAGGCAGCGGCAGGTCATCTCGCAAGAATTCATTGGGTAGATCAGCAGTAGGCACGTCAGCCTGGGGAAAATAGGCTCCTTGCCGACCGGGGGAAGAGAGTTCATATACAGTTGATTCAGGCATTGGAAACCTCCGCTAAGGCTGTCACAAAATGATCGATTTCTTCACGGCTGATCATTTCAGTTACCGCGACCAGCATGCAGTCATCCATTTCTTCGTAAGTCTGCCCCAGGTCGAAGCCACCCAGCACTTCATAGTGCAAGAGATCTGCATTGATCTCTGCAACTGGTTTGGGACAGCGGATGGTGAATTCGTTAAAGAAGGGCTGGTCATAAACCAGTTCGTAGTCATCGAGAGCTGCGATTTGTTGGGCGGCGTAATGGGCTTTGTGGTAGTTCAATTCAGCCAGTTGGCGTAGGCCATTCTTGCCCAGCAGGCTCATGTATATCGCGGCTGCCAATGCCAGGAGTCCCTGGTTAGTGCAGATATTGGATGTGGCCCGTTCTCGGCGGATATGCTGTTCTCGGGTGCTCAGCGTAAGCACATAGCCACGCTGACCCCGGCTGTCTTTGGTTTCGCCGACGATACGGCCGGCCATTTTGCGGACATATTTATCTCGGGTAGCAAAAATTCCCAGGTAGGGTCCTCCAAATGAGAGCGGAATTCCTAATGGTTGGCCTTCGCCTGTGACAATATCCGCACCAAATTCTCCAGGTGGTTTTATTAATCCAAGGGCTAAAGGATTAATATGAACAGCGACTAATGCCTTTACCTCATGCGCAGCTTCAATAAGTTCGGTGTAATCGTAAATACGGCCCAAAAAGTCCGGATATTGAACCGCCACCAATGCTGTGTCTTCATCGATAAGATGCAGTAAGCCTTCGGGACCTGCATCAACAGCGCAATCTTCCGCAGCCAGTTGAAGATCAGAATCTTGGACGTAAGTGTGAACGGTTTCCCGATATTGGGGATTCATTCCTGGGGAAAGCACGATCTTCTTGCGTTTGCCACGGAAATGGTGATAGGCCATGTTGGCCGCTTCGGCTACCGCAGTCGCCCCATCATAATGCGAGGCATTGGAAACATCCATGCCAGTCAGGCTGGCAATCATGCTCTGATATTCGAAAATGGCCTGCAGGGTGCCTTGAGATATTTCCGGTTGGTAGGGGGTATAGGCGGTATAAAATTCACCACGGCGTAAAATCGAATCGACAACGGTGGGAGAGTAATGATTGTAAGCCCCGGCTCCCAAGAATGAGATCAATTCGCCGGTGGTCTCATTGGCATCGGCGATGTAGCTAATCTCTTCAAGCGCTTCCATTTCAGTCATACCACTAGGAAGATTTATTTTTGGAAAAAGGTTGGTTTGCGGAAGTTCCTTAAATAGGTCTTCCATTTTGTCTACGCCGATGGTGCGCAGCATAGCCTCCCGATCAGAATCGGTGTGGGGTAAAAACATAATGGCTCCTTTTTTGGTGGGCAGTGGAAAGTGGCAGTATGAAGTTTACATATTCTTACTTCCACTTCTCACTTTCCATTATCTAGTGATCGCGTTCCAGGTTTTCGATGGCGTCAGCATCCATCAGGCCATCCAATTCGGATGGGTCATTGATTTTGATCTTGACCATCCAGGAATCGTAGGGTGCACTGTTGACTTCTTCGGGAGCGTCGGGCAAATTTTCATTAACTTCAAGGATTTCTCCACCGACGGGCATGTACACATCAGCCGCTGCTTTTACCGATTCAACGGTAACGCAAGAGTCGCCTTTGTTGAGGGCATCTCCCTCGTCGGCCAGGAATTCAACAAAAACGATGTCGGATAGTTGGTCCTGAGCGTAGTCTGTGATGCCTATGAAGGCGACATCATCCTCAACGCGAATCCATTCGTCATTTTCTGTGTATTTCAGGTCTTTCGGGAAGTTCATTTCTATTCTCCTTTTATTGTTGAATTAATGGATAGTGTAATAATTCTTCCTTTAAGTAATTTGATGAAAACGACCAGTCAGCACCCATCGATACAGCCTATGTTTCACGTCTGATACTCAGGACGTTGATGATCATTTTGCAAAAATTACATTTTTACGTTTTCACTGTACGAAACGCATTGTTAAGGTTGAAAAGAGTTTTCCTGCGATGCTCATGCATCCACGCCACAGGATGCCAGTTTGTGTGCAGAAACACGCTTAGTAAAGATCAATTTTCGCCGATGCTCGTGCATCGGCCTGCATCAAATGGCGGGTAGGACACCCAAAAGGTGCGCACAGCGAAGCCTGTTGAAAAGAGGTTTCCTGCGATGCTCGAGCATCGGCACCACGGGAGGCCATTTTGTGTGCAGAAACACGCTTAGTAAAGATCAATTTTCGCCGATGCTCGTGCATC
>CAZVPR010000118.1:0-1844 GCA_964629085.1 uncultured Anaerolineales bacterium | reverse complement strand
GGCCTGCATCAAATGGCGGGTATGACACCGCCTTTGATGCAAAAAGCGCACGCGTAAATATCATTGCGTGCGCTCTGTCGTAGACCTGAGAGATTCGCCCTACCAATTTTGGGCTTGCCCCGTCGGTGTCGATTCTATTTTGGCAGAATGCGACTTTCCAGAGGTTTTACAAATACCGGGTCCTTTTACCTGAGAGTTTCACTCCTCGTCTTTGCTCAGAGCTTGCCCCTTCGGTGCCCAATTCCGCTTGTGGATTGGATCTCTCCCCAGCATTTGGTTATTTGATTGTAATCATAGGTCATTATATATTACTTGGGCCGAAATGCCAATGTTTTGGTGAGATTGTCTGACAAATTCTTCGACCTTTCAGATAAAATAAAAAGCCCCATTGCTGGGGCTTTGAGAAATCTTGTTGTAGTCTGAATATTAGACCCAACCCTGGTTTTTGATGAAATTCGTTACGACCGGGATTTCGGTGTATTTTCCACCATACGAGTCAATCGCGGGCCAAAAGGTTACCAACCAGAGCAGTGGTGCGCACACCGCGCCAATGCCCAGGGTCACAACACTCAAAACTAAGATGACTACCCATAGGGCGACATTGAATGCGATGGATTGGATGGCATGGAATTTGACGAATGGGCGGTCCTTTTTGTCATCCATTAACAGCGCAATGATTGCTACGATAAAAATTGGATAGCCGAGGGCTGCCCAAAGTTTGTCATCGCTGGTTATTTCGGGGCTAACAGGTTCCTGTGTCATAGTTCTATCCTCCATAAGAGTGATTCGCTGGGATTTTACTTGAAACCAGACGTCTTGCATAGGCAATTTGTATCATATTCTTGTTTCGTGATGTCAATAACCCCTATTATTTGGGTTGGTTACGTTGAATTTACCAGAAAATGATAAAAAATATCGTAAATAGCACACTCACAATAAATTGTCGAATCCCGATTTTGCTGGGTTTGACCCCAAGGGCGGGATTCATTGTTCCCCAAAGCGATTCTGCCCATTGCACCACATAAGCCAGAACCAGCCATGGAGACAGTATCCCCCACAAGGCGAGAAGCACCACAGAGGACGTATTAAAAGTTGTGAACGCAATGGCGTGCTGTCCTTGCTGGAATCTGTTCCTGAAATCAGGCAATTCCTTCCAAACTCTTTGTTCCAAGCGCAGGTAAGCATACACGATCGATGCTGCTGATTGTGCCCAGGTTAATCCCCATAGCAGCCATCCGATTGGATCGGGATGACCGATCCCAACCCAAAAAATTGCCGGGGAAGATAAAGCAAGGACGCCACTGGCGATAATTTCTATGCCCATTTTCCGTCGTTCTGAGCGTTTGCTCACCAAGTAAAGATGCCACAAAAATACAGGGATTCCGGGCAGGGCCAAAAATAGCAGGTATTGGTGGCCATTGGTCAGCAAAATTGCCATAGAAGCGATACCAACTATGCCATAAACCAAAGTCCAAAACCAGGCCGCAGGCAAATCACGTCGCGGCCGGCGACCGCTGTGCACTTTGACAATAAACGTTATTGGATGGCGGACCAGAAATGCCGCCAGAGCGGCTGTAGTCAACATAAAAACATCGAGTGACCAGCGATTTGCCAGGAATAAACCTATCAGCAATGGACTGAGCAGGAAAACCCAGGATCCATGTTCATTCGTAAGGGCGATAGAGCGACGAAAAATGTGTTTTGCTTTCATGGGCGGTGTAAAGGTATGGTATGAGTGTAGTACAATTCTACCGTTTTGGAGTGAACTCTTCTAATTTCTTAAGGATTACTCATATGGAATCGAAAGTTTGTCTTGTGACAGGGGCCACATCTGGAATTGGGAA
>CAZVPR010000117.1:0-13948 GCA_964629085.1 uncultured Anaerolineales bacterium | reverse complement strand
TGATGTCCTCTACAATCAAGTCCTGACCCAGGCTGGAGCACATGAACTTGTAGTCCCGTGATACTTCCACATTGGGAAGTTCTCCAGACCAGGTTGCGACATCCTCCACATCCACAACTTTGGCAATGTTCGAGCCACAGTGGCAGATGTAGACTCCAACTTTTTCACTCATAGGTCTCTCCTATTTGAATGCTTGATGAACGTTTACAAGACCTCATCTTCATTTGATAAGCTGCCTTATTTGAGCACAGGAACAGCCGATACCAACTCTTTACCAATTCCGAGCTTTTTCTTGGAAAGCCCCATGGCTAAACCCATTAGCTGGGTGAAATAGACGACCGGCATTTTGAAATCAGTGCCAAATTCGTCATTGACCTGAAGCTGATAACATTCCAGGTTCACCTGGCAGAGCGGGCAGGCTGTGGCGATCACGTCCGCGCCCGAATCGACCGCGTTTTGCAAGATTGTCCGTACCATATCCAGCGCGGCTTGGCGGCTGGTCATGATCAGGGAAGCACTGCAGCAGCGCAACCGGTCGGGAAATTCCACGGCTTCAGCGCCGATGGCTTTGACGATTTCCTCGAAGAATTGGGGATCTTCCAAATTTTCATCACCTTTGCGGGGACGCACGATCTGGCAGCCGTAATAAGCGGCAACTTTTAATCCTTCCAGCGGATTGGTGACTTTGGTTTTGATCTCTTCGGGGCCCACTTCATTGGCATAGATTTCAATGATGTGGTGCACGTTGATATCGCCATTAAACTGTAAGTCATCCTCTTCGAGGGCATAGTTAATATGCTCAGATAAGTCAGGATCTTCTTTGATGTATTTGTTGGTGAAGTAGGCGTTTTTGAAGCAGGCACTGCACGGAGCGACAAGGTCCAGACCTTCTTTTTCGGCCTGAGCCAGGTTGCGAGCAACAAGTGTGTACGCCAACAACTGATCTACGTGGAAATAAGTTGTTGCGCCACAGCAGTTCCAGTCTTCCAATTCTTGCAATTCGACACCGAGAAGTTTGGCCGTCTCAACCGAAGAATGGTTGTAGCTCAGCGCAATTTTCTCGAGCGAACAACCGGGGAAGTAAGCAAATTTTTTCATTTTCCACCTCCCACGGGGATGATCCTGCGGATCATTTCTTTGAAGTTATCCAAACGTTTAATCCTTGAGGGCAGCACGGGCATTCTTCCTTTCAACATCATTTGTGTTCCCATATAGGCTTCCTGGATAACTTCCTTTATTCCCATGCTAAACATATAAGTGGGGGCCAGAATGGGCTCGAAGGACCTACCGCTGCGGACAATTGTCTTGACAAAGGTCTCAGAGAAAGTAGGCCCAACCAGGTCTTCGCTGTATGTTTTATGCCAAATGGAATAACGCTTGACGGCATACATAACATCAGCAATATCGATTCCCGACGGGCAGCGCACTGTGCAGTGATAGCATGATGCGCAGAACCAGTAAGTGTTGCAATCGAGGACATCCTCTTTGAGGTCGGCGTTGATCATGCCGATCAACCGACGAGGAGTCTGGTCCATGAAATCAGCCACTGGGCAGGTACCTGAGCAGGTTCCACACTGTATGCATGTTTTCGTTGGATTTCCATGAGTGGCGTACAATAAATTGGAAATCTCTTGGCTGAATGTTGGTTTGGTTGCCATAGGCTTATCCTATTTTGCTTTTTTCTCTTCTGCTTCTTTGAGAAGTGCTTCGACTTTCTCAAGAAGCAAGTTGGGATCCACAGGTTTTTCAAGCAGTTCATCTGTGGGTAAGAAGCGTGGATGGACGGGTTGGCCCGGGAAGAGGAAAGCCATTTGTTCACGGATACCAGTGATGATCAACACGGGCGTTTCCCGTAATTTGGGATCCTTGTTGATCTTGCGGGCAACCATGACGCCTTCTGCGCCTCGTCCCATCATAATGTCAAGCAGCAGCAGATCGAAATTACCGGTCTCCAAAGCAGCGAAGCCGTCTTTGGGGTTGTAGGCTACGTCTACTGAGTAGTCTGCCTTTTCGAGGATTGACTTGATTCCGTCGACATAATCGGGATCGTCATCGATGATCAATAACCTCGTTTGAGTCATTTGAACCTCCTAAAATAAGAATTTTCTATTTTTCAATAGATTGTTTATTCATTGATGAACACATTTGCTTAAGGCTCTTTAGCCGTGGGCAAATGAATTGCGAATGTACTACCTTTACCCAGCTCACTCTCTACAGTAATTGATCCATCGTGAGCTTCGATAATACGGCGAGTGATCGCTAACCCTACTCCACTCCTCCTTTCACCTTCTGTTTTTGATTTTCCAACATAAAAATCTTCAAATAAATGGGGGATATCTTCTTTTGCAATACCCACCCCGTTATCACTTACGGTGATGACAATTTCGTCACCTATTTCTTCGGCATAGATTTTGACATTGCCTTCCACGCGAGTATATTTGACGGCATTGCCAGCAATATTTCCTACCGCTTCAACTAATGTGCCTTCATCGCCAAAAACGGGTTTCAATTTCGGAGCAATCGTACTTTCGAGATCGATTGCTTTTCGAATTGCATGCTGTTGGATGTTTTCGACGGCTTTGCCAACAACCTCTTCGATGGAAATATTCTCAAAATTGTCCCGAATACTGCTGATATCCACAGAGATAGCCCGAAGCCAGGTGTTTATCAATTTGACCAAATCACCAATCCGGCTCTGCAATCGTTGAAATTTTTCGGCCTGTTCTGCAGTAACCTTATCTTTTAGATCATCGGCCAGAACGAAAAGGTTTGTCTGTACAGCCCCTAAGGGAGATTTCAACTCGTGCGAAACGATGGCCGCAAAATGTTCGCGCAACATCTCTTTTTCCCGGCGCAGGGCGATAGTTTCTAGAGCAAACTTTCTTCGTTCGAGGCCGCGATGAGTGATCAGACGTAATTCGTCCGGTGTAAAGGGCTTCGGAAGAAAATCGTAGGAGCCTTTCTTCATCGCGTCCACTGCCGAATCGACAGTAGCAAATCCTGTAATTACAATCGTGACAATCGTTGGATCGAGTGCGTGAATTTGTTCGAGAACTTCAAACCCAGAAATTCCAGGCATCTTTAAATCGACAAAGGCCAAGTCAGGTTGAAACTCCTTGGCAAGTTCGACTCCTTCCATGCCATTGCTGGCAGTCTTGATGAGGAAATTGTTTTTCATCAAGATTTGGATGCAGGAATCGCGGACGATTTCCTCGTCATCAATGATTAGAATTTTGGGTTGATCTTCCATGTTTTAAATCTTTACCGTTGTTTACTGGCAGCGCAATAATAAAGGTGGTGCCTTGCCCTTCCGTGCTGTTGACATTGATTGTGCCGCGGTGGCTTCTGACTATGCCATAACTGATTGCCAATCCCAGGCCAGTACCATGCCCAACATCTTTGGTGGTGAAGAAGGGGTCAAATATCTTTTTGAGGTTACCTTCGCTGATGCCGGGGCCGGTGTCTTGGAATGCGATTTCGACACAATCTCGCCTGGGACCATAGCGGGTACTGATACTCAAGTGCCCACTGCCCTCCATGGCTTCGGCCGCGTTGATGATCATATTTATGAACACGCGTTCGATTTGTGACGCATCTATGATAGCCATGGGCAGGTCATCCTGTAAGTGAAGAATGACCTCAATATTATGAAAAAGTGCCTGATGTTCGACTAACGAGATACACTCGTGAATCACTTCGTTGACGTTGATTAGAGTTTTGTCGGGTTTTCTCTGTCGAGAGAAATCCAGCAATCCACGGATAATGTCACGGCAGCGATTGGCCTGTCCAACAATTTTTTCAAGAGAAAACTGCGTCGTGGCATCTTTGCATTCGCTGTCTTCTAGCAGCAGGTGTGAAAAGGTCACAATTCCCTGAAGGGGATTGTTCAGCTCGTGGGCGATATTGGCCGAAAGCTGACCCACCAAAGCTAGTCGCTCCGATTCCATGATGCGCTGAGTGGCGAAATCCTTGAACTGCTCGTCCCTCTTTTTGAGGGCCAGGGACATCTCGTTGAAAGATTCGGCCAGGATTTGAAGCTCATCATTGGTTGAAATCTCAACACGTGCATCCAGGTTGCCGCTGGCTACATCCTCCGAGGCGGAAACAAGATTGCTAATTGGCCTCAAGATTTGCCGCCCGACCAGGTATGAAACCGTCATAGTGACCACTGCACCAATGGCAGCAATGACCAAAAATGTGATCACGGATTGTTTTTGAATGTCCGAATATTTCTCTTCCAAGATGCCGACATACAAGATTCCAATGATGCGGTCATACACGTCCCGAATGGGTTCGTAAGCTGTGATATACCAGTTGTTGACCACATAAGCCCGGTCGATCCAGGGTTCACCTTTGATGACGACCTGGTTATAAACCTCTTCGGAAACGCGCGTCCCGATTGCTCGTGACCCATCAACGTTGCGCACATTGGTGGATATTCGCAGATCATCCTGGAAGATGGTTGCGGTGCCGATGTCTTGCCCTTCATATTTCACATTTTCGTAGACGGTTTGTTTGACTTTGTCGACGATCTCGAAGTTGCGGTTGAGCAGCACGCCGCCATAGATCACACCCAGGAAGTCACCGCGCGCATCGTAGATGGGTGCGGCTGCTTTGAGCATCATGCCTGCATTCTCTTCAGTTTCATCGCGTTCCCTGGCCAGTGGGGTATCGATGAATTCGAAATGCGCTTTTTCTGCCAACAATGCCGATTCGTTTTGCAAGTCTTCCGCCTGAACGATAATCGTTGCGGCGACTGTTTCTTCCCGGTGCAATGCCGACCGAACAATCTGGTCGTGGCCTTGATTGTCTCCGGCCACGCCGGGATTGCCAGTGCGCATCAAAACGTAGCCATATTTATCAGTAACAGCCAGGAAATCCAGGTCGGATTCGTTCTTGATGCTGATTAGCTCTTCCCGGGCGACTTCGATATTTCCGGAAACCAGCGCATCTCGTAAGAAGAAGCGGTCAGCGGTCAATCGCACGACATCATGAATGTGGGTAAGGTTTCCAAGATAGATTTCACGGGCTGCGTTCAGGTCGTTGCGTACCTTCTCTTGTGCTTCACTGAGGATAAGGTTGTTGATCAATTGCACGCCAAACACCATAAACACTACGCTGATCAGCGTGATCACCAGCAAGAAGCTCATCGTAAATTTCGTTGAGATGGGCACCTTTATCTGGCGCGGGTGTTGAAGGGAAAATAGTCCCTGGCGTTTATCGGTTGCCACTTCTGTGGAATTGACCATTAAGGCTTTATCCTTGGGTTGATCTGGAGATCAACAACCTTATCGATATTCGAATTGTTAAAGTGCCTCGAAAACCAGTTCGATCAAATCCATTACTACAATGTTCTCTTCTTCGCCAGTGGTTTTGACAGCGTCAGAGTACATGGTCACATCTTTGGGGCAGGCCACGATGAATTTATCAACTCCATCCAAAGAGACAGCCTCACGGATGCGCGATTCTGAGGGTCGTTCTGTGACTTCGCCCTCTTCCATGTAAATGCGCCCACCGCCGGCGCCACAGCAGAAGCCCAGGGCGCGGTTGCGGGGCATCTCGACGATTTCGCATCCCGTGGCTTCGATGACACGCCGTGGCGCATCATAGATGCCGTTATAGCGACCCAGATAGCAGGGATCATGATAAGTGACCTTATACCCCAATTTCTTGCTGAATTTGAGCTTGCCGGAAGAGATTAGTTCATCCAGCAACTCGGCGTAGTGCAGTACATCCCATTCACTGTCACCGTTGACGGGGTATTCGTGCTTGAGGGCGTTGTACGTGTGTGGGTCGGTGGTGACGATAGACTTGAACTTGCTGCGGCTCAAGGCTTTCATGTTTTTCTCGACCAGCATCTCGAAGAGACCCTCTTCACCCACGCGGCGGACATCGTTCCCAGAGTGATTCTCGCCTTTGTACAGGATTCCGAAATCCAGGTCCGCCTGTTGGAAGACATCGGCGGTTTGCTTGGTGATCTCCTCCAGAGTGGGGCTGTATGAGCAGTAATCGCCCACGAACCACAAATAATCGACTTCCTCTTTGCCGGCATCCTTGATCTTGGGCTCAACGCCCTTTGACCAGCGGGCGCGCATGCGGTCCGACTTTCCAAAGGAGTTGCCGTAGCGACCCAGGTTGGAAAGCGCAGTCTGTAGTTCGCCGTCCACCGCGCCCTCGATGACCAGATAGCGGCGCATATCGACAATAGTGTCAACGTGCTCGATCATCACCGGGCACACGCCTACGCAGGCTCCGCAGGTGGTGCAAGACCAGAGCACTTCTTCTTGGATCTTTTCACCGACCAACAAAGGAGCATCGCCATTTCCAGACATAACTGCGGCAGCGTCCGAGTGTAGTGCATCTCGAATGGACAGGATCAACTCTTTCGGGTTGAGCGGTGTCCCCGCGGCATATGCTGGACAGGCATCTTGACAGCGACCGCATTCGGTACAGGCATCCCCATCGAGGAGTTGCTTCCAGGTTAGGTCGCTGAGTTTGCTGACATAGATGGGTTCCTCATCCGCATCGAATGCGATGGGTGCTAATTCGCCGGTGTGTCGCTCCAAATCGGAGAAGAAATAATTCAAGGGGCCGGTCAGGCCGTGCAGCAGCGTTCCAACTGGAATAGTGATTATCGTTGCTGCCACGGTCAGCAGGTGGAAACTCCACACGCCCAGGTGCCAATTTGTTAAGGCACTGTCAGAGGCGCCAGTGGCGATCCATAACTGCGCAACAGACCATCCCGCCGGGGTGGCCCAAGCCCAGTCTGGTTTTTCTACCGCCAAGCGCAACGATTCAGTCACCAAACCGCCAATAACGATCACGATGATCATCACCAGAGAAAAAGTGAACCCCCGGTCATAAGTCAGCCGGTCAGGTTTCCGGAAATATCTTCGGGCAACAGCCATTACCGCGCCAACGAAGAATACAATCGTGAAGATGTCTAGCACAAACTTATAGACCACCAGTGTATTGCCTTCCAAGAATTTGAACCAGTGATCATCAATAGTTGCCAGTGCCGTCCCCAAGAAGAAAATGAAAAAGCTCCAGGCAATGGCCACATGCATAATGCCGGGAAAGCGCTGGTTGAGCACTTTGACCTGCACGATGCCGTATTGGATCAATTTCCACAGGCGAATGTGCAGTTTGTCCCAGCGCGCTTGCGGACGACCGACCTTCCACCAAATGCGGGCGCGCATGAAAAAGCGGAAAAGCATGATGAAAGCGGCCAGGAACATGATGGTGTACACATACAGTTCCGGCGGGCCCCACTCGTGGGGGATACCCCAGTAATTTACTCGCTCAGGCATCGATATTCCTCCATGTTTGTTCTAAGACCCTAAAGGTTTCATCTCGAATTTTTTATGATCATTTTAGATCGTAAAGAAATTGCCTCTCCTAAGGTTGCATGATTAAACCCTTAGGGTCTATGTTGTTGTGTCTATGCGTCTTCGACGGCTTCGATCAGGCAATCGATCAAATCGAAAAGATCGACTTCAGCACCGTATTTTGCGACGTCAAAGATGGGTGCGCCAGGATCGATGTTGACAGCGATGATGGTTTCAGCTTCGGTCATTCCTTCAACATGTTCGGGAGCGCCGCTGATACCCAAGGCCAGATAAAGCTTGGGCTTGACGCTCTGTCCACTTTTACCAACCATGCGGGAGGTTTCCAGCCAGCCCTGATCGACAACCGGGCGGGACGCGCAAACCGCGCCGCCTAACAATTCAGCCAATTCCTCGGCCAATTCGATATTGTCTTCGGTCTGGATGCCTCTTCCGATGGAAATTAGGACGTTTTCTTGCGTGATGTCCACATCGCCAATTTCTGGATCGATATATGCCTTCAGAGTTACATTTGTGTCCCCAAGGGATACAGAAACATCTGTAACCGGGGGTGGTCCACCCTGGCCTTGTTCGGGTTTGTACCCGCCAGGGATCACGGTAATTATGGTCGTCGAGTCGGCCAATTCACTTTCGGCCATGATCTTGCCACCGCAAATTTGGCTGACGACTTTGCCGTCGTCGCTAATCTTCAAGCCAGAGCTAACCATAGGTAAATCCAAACGAGCAGATAAAACCCCGGCCACATCAGCGCCGATGGTCGTGCTGCCAAAGAAGACTGCCTTGGGTTGATCTTCACTGATCAGCCCGGCTAAAGCCTGCTGATAAGCGTCTGGAGTAAATTCTTCCAGCGCCGGATCATCGGCATAAAGCACTTTATCTGCGGCAAAATTGTTGGCTAATTCGCCGGCGTTGTGGCCTAAGAGTACGGCCACAACCTCACCGCCGGCTACTTTCTTCAGGTCGCCTGCAGCTGCAAGCATGATATATGAGATATCAGCAACCTGGCCTCGGAGATGTTCAATTACTACGAAAATGTTCTCGCTCATGGGGTGCCTCCTCTCACAAAACGCCAATTTCTTTGAAGATATTTACCAGTTGGCCGGCGATCTCTTCCTCGTCCCCTTCGAGCATCTCGGCCCGTTCGGCGGCCTCAGGCAGGTACATGCTGTCGACTGCAAGGCTCCCACTAGAGTCCAGATCATCGACATCGATATCGTCAATGGTGGCTGTCTTCATCACCTGCCTTACTTTACTGACCGCCACATAACGAGGCGGTTCTTCCGCGGCTTGTATGCCAATGACGGCTGGCAGGGTGACCTCCATCTCGGCGAGCAATCCCCCAGGGTATTCTTTCTGCACGCGAGCCTTATCGCCTTCGATAGTCATTCCTGCTACATAACCGACATAACTCATGCCCAAGTGTTCGGCCAAAAGAGGCCCGACCGAGCCGTCCAGGTCGTTGTTCCCCTGAACTCCGGTCAGGATCAGGTCGGGTTGAATCCCTTTGGCCGCATCCGCCAGGAGGCGGGCCAGGGCGTGATTGGTAAATCCTTCTTCAAAGTCACCGGCGAGTTTGATGATTCGGTCGGCACCTTTTGCGGCTGCTGTGAATAACACCTCATCCATACTCTCCTGATCGGGAGCGATGACGGTCACCTCACCTCCGCTGCGTTCTTTCAATATGATGGCTTGCTCGATAGCGTGGTCGTCAAATTCGTTGATGATCAAGCGCAACCAGGTCATATCCAACGCGGTACCGCTGTCATCAATTTCGAGCTCTTCGACTAGATCAGGTACAAGTTTGGCAGTAACCAGGATGTGCGTCATGTAATTCTCCTTTGTTATCTCCTTTCGGATGATCCTGTTGGTTTAGTCCTCCAAAGCGTCGGCTAACATTTCTACAATATCTTTCACTACCAGATTGCCAGCTCCTTCGACCATCTTGGCAGCATCTTCGAAACGGGGGGGTTCGTACGGGCAGGCGACTGCCAAAACGTCGGCGCCAGCCGTGATCGCCTCGCGCACGCGCCATTCAGAAAGGCGAACGTGGGCTTTTTCCCACTGGAAACCATCCAGCCACATTCCACCACCACCGCCACCACAGCACAGGCTGGTGGTGCGGTTGTGGGCCATTTCTACCAACTCCAGGCCGGGGATGGCTTCGAGAAGGGCACGCGGCTGATCATAAACATCATTGGCGCGGCCCAGGTAGCAGGGATCATGATAGGTTACCGTTAGTTCAGTCTCTGCCTTCAGTAATGGTTTGAGATCCTCGATCCGCTCAGCCAGGAATTCAGTGTAGTGCTTGATAGGATATTCAATACCTAGTTCAGGATATTCATTCTTGATCGCGTTGTAGGCGTGAGGGTCCGTAGTGATGATCTCTTTGAAATCGTAGCGGCTGAAAGCTTTGCCATTTTTCTCAGCCAGCATTTCAAAGAGGCCTTTTTCGCCAGCTAAGCGTTGAGTATCGCCGTCGCTGTTTTCTTCAGGACCCAGAATGCCATAATCGACGCCCAATGCGTTGAGGACCTTATACAACGCCTTAGTAGTTTGCATCACGCGCGGGTGATAAGATGGATAATCTCCAACAAACCAGAGCACGTCCACGGCGCGTTTCGCTTTACGCATAATAGGCACTGCGGGTGTCAGATCAGCCGCCCACTCGGCCCGTTTGCGGGGTGATTCGCCTAAGGGGTTGCCATATCGCTGAGAGAATTCCAGCGCATGCTGCAACTCAGTGGGCACGTTACCTGCCAGAAGAACTTCTTCTTTGGCTCGGGTCATTAGCCCCGGAGTCAGAGGAATACTCTTGGGGCAGACTTCGGTACAGGCATAACACGAAACACACATCCAGACCGAATCTGAACCCAAAACCTCATCAAAAATACCGGCGCGCATATATGAGATCATTCTGCCCGGGGGAAAATCCATCAGATAGCCAAAAGGACAAACACCACTACAGTTTGCACACTGCAAACATGTCTTGATGTTATCGCCATCGGCGACATCAAAAAGGCTTTCATAAAATTCTTTTGTAAGCGTTTGGGAATTTACTGCCATTACAAGACCTCCTGTTCGGCGGATAGGGGAGTAGAGGCGCATATTTGATAAACGGCTATTACCATACAGAAACCTCCTCAACGAAAGGCTGCATTATGTTTTTTAATAGAAAAAGCATATCAAGCGGCTGAGTGGCCCCCTGGTACTCAGCCTTACTATTGCTTTACTCTAAATTTGGAAATTGGTATCTTGCTCGCGCGCTTTGATTAGTATAGCATTAATAAAATCTGAGAATAGTGAGTTATTTCTAATTTTGGCTGTGAAAATTGTGATTAAGAATAATGTCACAGCCTCACCATGTCACAGGTCATGGTTATATTAGAAAAACCTCAGCATAAGGATAAATGAAAGTTATAAATCTACTTAGTGATAGATAGCACAAGCGGTTTTGACATTTGTCATTGGCCGAAATTCCGTATTTTTCGGTTTAGTCTTTCGATTTTGAGTGTAAGAACGACCCTTTTTGGATAATCTAGATCAATAGAACTTTTCAAACCTGGAATTTTGGGGGGCTTCTGTTTCATCAAGTGAATCTTGCCCCCAAAGAAAAATTGAAGCCATCCTTGCGGTACAATATGTCGATGTAATAAAATTTGGCACAAAAAAGTGAGTAAATGTATGAACCCGATTCAAAAACTACATTCCCTTGGTCAGTCAATCTGGTATGACAATATCGAACGTCGCTTATTAAAAAATGGGGAGCTTGCTGGAATGATTGAACGCGGCGAAATTCGTGGCGTGACATCAAATCCCAGCATTTTCAACAATGCCATTGCCAACTCCTCAGATTATGATGAAGCGCTGATCCCTTTGGCGAAGAAAGGACTCTCAAAGGGAGAGATTTACGAAAATCTGGCCGTAGCAGATATTCAAGCAGCTTGTGATCTCTTCCTCCCTTTATATAAGGATTCCAATGGCGGAGATGGGTATGTCAGTTTGGAAGTGAGCCCCTATTTAGCCCATGATACCGATGGCACCTGCGCTGACGCTGCTCGCCTTTGGAAGTGGGTCGAACGTCCCAACCTGATGATCAAAATTCCAGCCACCAAGGCAGGTCTGCCTGCGATTACCCAAACCCTGGCCGCCGGGATTAACGTCAACGTCACGCTGATTTTTTCGGTGGAACGCTACAAGGAAGTTATGGAAGCCTATTTTGCAGGCCTGGAACAGCGCATGGAAAATGGCGAACCCATTGATCATGTTGCCTCCGTGGCCTCATTTTTCGTATCCCGCATCGACAGCGTTGTTGACAAACAATTGCAAGGTAAATCCGATGCTTTGATGGGGAAAGTGGCCATCGCCAATGCGAAGGTGGCCTACGGTGTGAACAAGGAAATGTTCAGTGGTCAACGCTGGGATACATTAAAAGCCGCCGGCGCGCAGATCCAACGAGCCCTGTGGGCCTCCACCAGCACCAAGAATCCCGCATACCCCGACACGTTATATGTTGATCAGTTGATCGGACCCAACACCGTCAATACTGTACCTCCCAAAACGTTGGAAGCCTTTGCTGATCACGGCAACGCGGAAATGACTTTGGAAGCAGATGTTGCCGATGCGAAGTCTGTTTTTGAAGCGTTAGATACTTTGGGCATTTCCATGGCCGACGTTACCCAAGGTTTGGAAGACGCCGGTGTGAAATCCTTTGCTGATGCTTTTACTAGTTTGCTGAATGCTGTAGAAAATCGGCGCTCAGCCGCACTCGAAGAATAATATATGATATCGATTCTAGAAACCGAATTTTTGGGGTAAATCTCAAGCAAATTGGATAAATATGCTTGCCAAAAAGTCAGGCTTTAGCAAATTTCCTGGAAAAACCCGGTTTCTTTGGCGTGTTTTCATCGAATTCACATAAAGTGTATCAAACAACCCCCGATGAAAATCCGTCGGGGGTTGTTGTGTGGTGTTTTGTTAAGTCAAATAATCAGGGATTAGCAAAAAATTCATCGGGTATGGGCATTCCTTGCCAACCATTGCAGGCATAATCGGGGTTGCAGGTATCTATGGAAAAAGGTTCAGTCCATACCGTATTCCCCCAGGCGATCTGGCAGTAAGCTCCACCGATATCTAGCCCGCCGCAATAGGAATCTAGAAATGCGACATACCAATCTTGGTGGTATTCCAAAGGAAGAAGCGCCCACCAATAACCGTCGCTAAGCGGTGCCAGTTGAAGTTCGGTGAAACTGCCATCGTAGAGTTCTGCGAAAACCGCGCCAGGCATAGCGCTAACGAAATCAAGGTATAGCGCCTGTTGGAATGCCTTCCCACCATTACCGTACCAGAATATTACTCCGTTAGCCGGCACTTCATAAAACCACTCCGAATGATTTGCCCCTTTGATGAGAATGTGGTGCACTGGGAATTCACGGTTAACGGAAATTTCTCCCCAACCTCCTGGTTCGATTCTATTAAGCTTCTGATTTCCTCGGTACATCTCCTCCCTTAGCGAAACGGCTTCGCTGACCCAATTGCCCTCCTGAGTATAGACGTGATAGATATCATCGGAACTGTGGTTGAAAATTCGGATGGCCTGATGGTACCAAACCAAGTCGGGATATAGGTAGGTCGTGTGGCCGGCAGAAACTTCAACATCGGTGAAGACCTGGGCAGTGCGACCATGCAGGCGTGTTCGCACAATATACTTGCCAGGGCTTAGTCCCGTAATTTTGCACGAGCGTTGGGGTTGGAGATAATCGCAATCCGTCCACCGCCAATCAGCATAATTCAGGTCATCCGCGGAATAACTGAGATATTCGATATTATCGAAAGGGGTTACTTTGGTGCTGTTTACAATTTCTATGGTTCCGGTAGATGCCAATTGCTCTGCTGCAAGTGCGGGCTCCAGGTTGGTTGCCGACAAAAGCGCAAAAAGCGAGATAAATACCGCGATGAGAATCTTTTTTTTGTTCATGGGTTCCTCCTAATTTGGTCTCCTTGTGAATATCTTATCACTGAGTGCATCGCCCTTTTGAATTAATTTCCTTGGGATTTGCATGTTGAGTATTACAGGTCTCGTCGCAAAAAATCAAGCACCTTTACTATGGAGAATGATGCTTGTTTCAAGAAGGGCCAAATATGTAAACCATTTTGCCACTGACATGATTATTTAGCTTTAGGGCCCTGCGGCATTGATCACCCCTTGAACCTGGCATTGTCCACTATCAGTCTTGTTTGTGGGAATTGTAAAGGCTTCATTTTTGGTGTTAGCCCATTCGGTTTGGCTTTTCGCTTGGGTCATGATTATGCCCTCGCAGACCAGATCATTGGCAGAAGCATCATCCCAATCGTAAATTGCCACTTCCAAGCCAAGGGCGTCGCCATCCTCAACTTTTATGCGCAGTGTATTATTATTTTGCTGGAATTCAGTGTCGCAATCCTTTTTGGAGGTTGACTGACAGATCTCGAAATCACTCAGGATATAGGTCCCATCCCAAATTTTGGGAGGGCATCCTGATCCGGGCGAAGTGAAATAATCATCACCATGCAGTGTTTCGTCCGGGCAATTAGCACCTTGTTCATTCCATGTTGCTAAATTTAGG
>CAZVPR010000116.1:0-14040 GCA_964629085.1 uncultured Anaerolineales bacterium | reverse complement strand
GCCCGAAAAGATTTCGGGCGTATCGCGGCTTGCGTCCCTTCAGGGCGGGTGCGAATCTCACTATCACCCCTCGTACCCTTCGACGGGCTCAGGACGGCGCTTGGGATGCTGTCCTGTCACCACGAAATACACCACTCCCTAAAATGCTGCTGTGGATACTGAAACATGCTCATTCCCCTTTGGCATCGGTGCAATCACATATTACGCCATCTGGCGTTTGGCTAACTCAGCGAAGGGCCCCCGCTGGCGCAGCAATTCCTCATACCCCCCCCGCTGCACAATACGACCATCATCGAAAACGTAAATGCGGTCGGCATCTTCAATGGTACTCAGACGATGGGCGATCACAATTCGGGTGGCGGCAATCCCCGACAGGCTTTCACGCACATGGGCCTGAGTCTGGTTATCGAGGGCACTGGTTGCTTCATCCAGAAAGAGGATGCGAGGCTTGTTGGCCAGGGCTCGCGCGATCAACAAGCGCTGGATCTGCCCACCCGAAAATGTCCCGCCACCATGCGTAACCACGGTATGCATGCCCATGGGCATGGCTTTGATATCTTTTTCCAGACCCACCAGTCGAGCTGCTTCCCTGGCATCATCTTGCGTGAGATGAGGAAAGGAACCGACGATGTTGGTAAATATATCGCCCATCATCGGTTGGGCATTTTGCAACACGACACCTAATTGCTGGCGCACTGAACGCAAATCGAGTTCGGCCAGGTCCTGCCCGTCATAATAAACACCGCCAGCTTCAGCTTGTTCAAAACCGATCAACAGCCGGAAGAGGGTCGATTTCCCCGAACCAGAAGCCCCCACAATGGCCACGAACTCTCCTGGTTCAATAACCAAAGAGACATCTTGTAAAACCAGGGGCAACTCCTCCGCATAACGGAAAGAAAGGTGGCTGACTTCGATCTTACCGGTTAGTTCACCAGGATCGGTTTTGGTTTCATCAGCTTCGGGTTGGGTATCAAAAATCGGCCGGGCCTGTTCATATAGGGGGATGATGGCGGTCACGGACAGAATTGACATACTCAAAATGATGCCCACTCCCAGGAACTGTGTGAACGCCAGGTTGAATGCCAGGAAATTCCCTGTCGAAATGGCAGCTTCACCCGAGAAAGAAATCATCAAAAATATTGCCAGGGTCGCCCATACCGGAAAGGCTGAATTTACAGTAATAAAACTATTTGCCAGGCGGCGAGATTGATAGTAGAGCCGTTTCTGCTCAGCGAATTTCTCTGCCCAGAGAGCGAAAGCGCGGTGTTCAGCACCTGCCACGCGGAACTTGGCAATGCCAGTAATCAATTGCAAAACCAATCCTGAGACCTGGCCTTGAATTTCAGCTAACTGGCGCTGATAGCGCAACTGCATATATGAAACCGCTACTGTTCCCAGCAGTCCAAGGATGACCAGACCCAAGGCGAACATGCCAAGCCTGAACGAAAAGACAAACAGCAAGATTAAAATCGGAATGCTAAACAAACTGTTAAATGCGGCTGCCAAGACCTGGCCGGATAGCATCATGCGGATCTGACTGACGCTCATTGCCCGTGATCCTAAATCACCAGCGGTGAACTGCCTGAAAAAGGTAGCCGGCAGGCTTAATAAGCGATCCCAGATAGCAGCCTGGAGTCCATAATCAGCTTTGCCCTCCATCCTGACCGTACTTATATCCCTGGAGAATTGGAGAAAACCCAGCACAATGGCAACCATGATCAGGGCAACACCAACCTGGAACAAGGCAGGACGATCCGCGCCAGGAATCAGCCGGTTGAAGATAATACTGGTTACCATGGAGGGGAACAAACCCAACAACCCCATTGCTAACCCCAATAGGCTGATCGAACGTATTTCTCCTCCAATATCCGCAAAAATGTATTTCAGCAAATCGCGGGCGTTAATTTTGCTATTGGGTAAGGGGCGATAGAATACATAAGCCGTTCCCGAAAGTCTGGAAGCTAGCTCAGAATTCATTTCTTGCTGATTAAATGTCAGCGGATCATGGAGGGTATAGCCGTCATTTTGGGCGGGCAGCAGTGCTACCGGCTGTTCATCTTCCCCCATAAAACCCAACAAGGGGCCTAGCGTATGATTTTGCCAGCCGTCATTCAGGCGCACCAGACGAATGCGAATACTGGATGCTTTGGCAATGCGATTGAGTTGGGCGTGCGCTGAAGTTATTTGTTCCAGATCATGGGGTACGTTGATCTCAACGCCTAATTGTTGGGCAATAAGATTGCAGGCTGCCACCATTGCGTGGTCCTGATCCCCCACTGCCGCAGTCAGCACAACGGTTTCATCCTTTTCTGCCAGGGGCGACTTTAAATGGGCCAAAGCCCCTTCGATCTCCCTTTGCTCGACACCAGCTTTATTTTCGAAACGAGAAAGCTCAGAGGATATTTTCTGTTGATTTTGCCAGGAAAGGGCTGTCATGGCCAGGCGATGGAACTCTGTGATCCCCTGCCAGGTTGAGTCCTGTTTAAAGAAATTCGTGGTATCCAGCGTTGAGAGCAAAACTGGCTTGAAAGCGCGCGCCCACAAAAACCTCGAAACCGGAAGATAGACCTGCGAGTCATCCCAAACAAACGCGGCGCGATCCAAAAATCTAAGCATCCCTTTTTTAGGCCGAACCCATACCAATTCCTGACGGGCGGCGACAGCTTCAGATTTTTCGAATTCAACTTCGACACCAGAATCCAACAAGTTCAAATCCTTAGGTGGCACCGAAAATGCCACACAGGACGATAAGGCCTGCACCCAATGGTTTACCATTTGAGCCATGAATTCCCCCGTTTCAGGCTCATCAGCCATTTCCTGAAAACGATTACGTTGGATCTGAATCAAGCTCGTACCGGGCGTGCCACTGGCCAGGAGATTGAACCCCGTATTCTCTTCGGGCTGGATGCCAAACAGCAATTGACCACCAACGACCCGAAAAAGATGCTGACGCGGGCCAACAACCTTTTCACCTTGAAGTGGGACAGAAAAGACATCCACCTGTCCTGAATACACCACCCAAACCAGATTTGGATCGTCGAGCAGCAATGGTTTATTGCTCTCAACCGTGATGGAGCGTCCCTCGCGGTAGCGCAATTGGAGAAGGAATAATTCAAGGGGAGAGGTAGCTTCGAGGTTGGGTTCGGGTGAGGTCATAATATGTTTCTTCCCCAAGGCTCATGCGTTGGGGTGGTCAAATTAGATCAAACAATGATTTTTCCTGCGCGCCGGTGCCGGAGCGAATCAACTCGACATAGGGACCGCCGCTGCGCATCATTTCGGTGTGTGTACCGCGCTGAACCACCTTGCCATCTTCAAGAACGATGATCTCATCGCAATCGCGAATGGTACTCAAACGATGAGCCACGATCAACGCGGTGCAGCCACGGCGGCGCAGGTTGTCATCGATAGCTTTTTCAGTGATCGGGTCTAGGGCGCTGGTGGCTTCATCCAAAATAAGCAGTGTAGGGTTGTTGACCAGGGCGCGGGCAATCTCTAAACGCTGGCGCTGCCCGCCGCTGAAATTGCTGCCGTTCTCCGCCACCATGGAATTATACCCACAGGGACGGGCAGCGATATCATCATGGATGAGGGCATCTTTTGCTGCCTGGATGACATCGGCATGCGGGATAGAAGCATCCCACATAGTGATGTTATCGCGAACAGTCCCTTCAAACAGGTAGATATCCTGATTGACGATCGCCATGGAAACTGTCATCTGGGCGCGTGGAATCTCAGCGCGGCTGTGACCATCAAAGTGTAAATCGCCGGACCAAGACTGATAAATACCCGATACCATCTTGGCAATGGTAGACTTTCCCGCCCCAGAACCTCCCACCAGGGCCACACGGGCCCCAGGCTCCAGTTTTAGGTTGAAGCCTTCGATTAGCGGATCGGCCAGCGGACTGTACCCGAAAGTAAGATCGCGCAACTCCAGGCGGCCGGATAATTTTCCTGCGTTCGTCTCCGCCTGGTCATTGAAAGTTTGAACAAGCGTTTGGGGATCTTCGGGATAGCGTAAAACATCATCCAGACGGGCCAGATCGCCTTCGGTTTCTTGCAAACGGCTGCCTAATTGTACGATCTGGTTGATAGGCACCGTTACAAAAGAGAGCAGCGTATTTATGGCAAACAATTCACCGAACGTGAGCTGTCCATTCATGATCCGTAAGCCGCCCACCATCAGCAGCAGCGCCAGGTTGATGGCTGTCAGGACCGTCGGCAGCGCCTCCAGCCCTTTGGTCGTGGACCCCAACTCCTGGCGGGATGTGACTGCGTTAGCCTGATAGCCTGCCCAGCGAGCGAAGAAATCCGACTCGCCGCCGGTGGCTTTCAGGGTCTCGATCATTTGTAAGCCGTTGAAAGAGTTTGCCAGCAGCTTGCCTTCTTCTTGCAGCGCGCGCTGATTGATGTCAACACGGCGGCGGGCAGTCGACCGCAGAACCAAAAAATTGATCAGGGCAATCACAGCGCTCAGTGCTGCCAGGGCGGGATCATAGCGGTACATCACCCCCAAGAAGAAAAACACCAAAACCACATTGAGCAGGTTGGTTGCCACCTGCCCCGAAAGCAATATCGAAACCCGGTCGTTGATACCCACCCGGGCGGTGATCTCGCTGGCATAGCGCTGGTTGAAAAAGTCTACTGGCAAGCGCAAGACATGCCAGAAAAACCGCCCCGACATGCTGATCGACAGTTTGGTTTCCAAGCGTAATAAATAATGCTGCTGTAACCAGGTGAATACCGCCAAACTCAAGCCTGTCAACAGCATACCCACAAATACAGCCGGCAGCCAGCTTGATACCCTTGCCACCAGGTATTGGTCGATGAAGATGCGCATGAAGGTTGGCGTTAACAAACCAAGCAGGGCCAATCCCAGCGTAACTAGAATAATATAAACCAGCGATCCCCAAGACCCACGCAGACGAGCTGCCAGGGCCGGCAGCATGCGGCGCTTCTGACCCCCTTTTTCGAATTCATCAGTGGGTGAAAATTCCAGGGTAATGCCGGTAAAGCCTTCGTCGAATTCCTCATCAGTGAGTGTATAAGGGCCACGGGCCGGGTCGTTCAGGTAAAATTTGCCCCGGCGGTACCCTTCCAGTACCAGGAAGTGGTTGAAATTCCAAAAAACGATAACAGGGAAATGCGATGCTTTGATGGCGCTTATTTCTTTGCGAAATCCGGTCGCTTCCAGACCATATGAGCGAGCTGCTCGCAGCACATTAACGGCTTTGACCCCGTCTCTTGAGACCCCACAAACCACACGCAGCTCTTCCAGGGGCACAATGCGCCCGTAATAGCCCAGGATTTTCCCCAGGGCTGCCGCACCACATTCCACAGCCTCCATTTGCAACACTGTGGGAGTCTTGACCCGACTCCCACCAAGTATTCGATCTATCAAGTTAGAGAGTTTCAAAAACACAATGAAATCCTAAATAAACCAAAACGCAGAGGTGCAGGGCAACAAAGGCGCAGAGAGTAGCAAACAAAAAGAATTTCTCTGCGTCTGGCCATAGGCCCGCCTGATCGTAGAGCCGCACATCGAAGATGCGCAAAGCGGCGTGGCGCGCAACTCGGCGTTTCTGCGTTTAAGATAGTCACTAAGGCAAAACTAACTCAATCGGCCGCTGTTGGTCGACCACGATTACACCGTCTCCCAGAGTGCCGCTCATGATTTCATAGGGCGGTCCGCTGACGGAGGTCCAGCGATAACCACTGGGCGTTGCTGCATCTTCTTCCAACTGGACCCGCACCTCTACCAGTTTACCTTCGGCGTTGAGGGCGCTGACCAGTGAATCATTCCCCAAAACTTGCAGCATGTCATCAGCCGTGGATGGTACACCTCGAACAGCCGTAACTTCTCCCCACATCAAACCGTATTCTTCCTGGTGGACAGAATTGGGGGAAATTTGGGCCGTCATTCCGGGTTGAATGCGCAGTCCGTCATCGATGCTGACAAATAAGACTGCTTCCAACGTTTGGGGGGGTTCAGTCGAGTGGATGATGATCCCGTCTCCAGAGACTGTCAGTTGTAAGGTTGCCGTCAAGGCCCAAGCCATCAACGCCACCAAGAGAACGATCAGCGCGATCAACGCTATCCAACCTTTGCTGGGAATGACGCGCACAATCTTATCGAGTTGTTCTGGGGATGATAAGCGGTCTAAGGCTTTCTGTCGAAATGGGCTGCGAAACAAGACGTCCTCCTAAAGATTAGATTGCATGCATCTTGTTGCTGGATGAAGTATACCAAAAGGACCCCCTGTGCTCCAACCAAATTGGCGCACATAACCCCAATTTCTAATGCAAATAATCTTTTATAAACCGTAACTGTTTAAAGCAGAGCAGTTATCAGAAACCTCATAAAATGCTCATGGACCAAAGGCGGGTTGGTCGTTGGTCACGCAGTGGATTCCGCCGCCAGCGCCGGCAATTGGCCTGCCATCGATCATAAATATTTCTCGCCCAGGAAACATATCTTCGAGTTGCGATTTCCACACTTTGTCGTACTCACTTCCTTCACCCATGGCAACCACAAAACCATTGCCTACCAGCCAATTGACATCACCGTCGAAACGGACCACCTTCAGACCGATCTCTTCAGCATCCGCGGCCAGGCCATCGAAATCGATGGGTCCTTTATAATCGGCAATCACCAACGTGTTTTCGTTGATGAACCGGGCCGTGCCATCAATATGCCCGGTAGTCCCTTCCCCAGGCCAGTGACCGTAGGCCCACAAAATCTCGGTGACTCCCAACGCTTCCATGAGTATCGCCTCATGTTCAGCCTGGTTCAGGCCGGGGTTGCGATCATCCTGACAATCCCAACCAACCACCAATATGCCTGCGCCATTGACTTCAATATTGCCTTTTTCCAAGACGTAATCCTGGCGATGTTCCACTGCCAGTCCCAAGAATTCGCCCACATAATTGGGAACACGGTCATCGTTACGATAGCCTACATCGCGACCAAAATTGCCGCCCCAGGCGTCGAACCGCCAATTTTGGATCCAGATCTCGTTACCGTCGGTAACATAGATGGGTCCGTTGTCGCGCATCCAGGAATTATCCACCTTGACGATATGCCAGGTGATATTGTCAGCGGGCACACCGCGCTCAGCCAGGAACTGCGCGGCTGCGGCCTTTTCGCCCTCGCTGCTGGTCAATAAATGCACCGGCTCGTAGGCCTGAACAACCTTGATGATTTCAGCAAAGGCTGGGCGCATAGCTGTTTCCCAGCGACCAGGCCACTGCATCCAGGTGGCGGCGTGGGTCTCCCACTCAGCCGGAACTCTGACGCCCGTATCGTTCACAGGCTTCATAGGGTCAAATCCCATTAAGAAACCAGGGACGATGACAAACAGCATCCATACGGGCAATTTCTTCATTTTCAACATCCTTTTCGAACATAGAATTTACCATGCTCTTCAGGATATCAGAGAAAGAATGTCTGCGCATCAATCTGGGGACTGATTTTTTCCTAGGTCATGGATTTACGCCTTAATACTTTCTTCTGAAAACTCATCAGTTGTAACACTGAAATCCAGCTGCCTCGCCCAAGCAAACAATTCTTGAATCATCACTTCTTCTTTTTGAACGCCATCTGCCCACAGGCGAGATTGATGATCAGCATCCTGCAAAACATATTTACAAGTTATTTCAATTACGACCCAACTCTTTTACCAATTATCGTAATCATCTGTAAGGGTCAGGGTAATCTGGGGATAAGCTTCCAGCGGCTTTTACGACTTCTCCAACAGTGGGATACCCGGCTGCGGAAATAAGCAGGAGTTCTTCATCTTCAAGATGGACAGCATCCCCTTCCAAGCGCTGTTTTTGTTGTTCGGCGAATTTAAATATTTCATCGAGTGTTACCTCGTAGCCCAGCTCGCCAGCAATAGCGCACAATTTCGGAAGCATTTTATCCATATCTTGTTGGTTCTGTAGATCCATTACCAACAGTTTACGCTGAAGGTTTTCATCATGCAATACATGTTTGTAAAATTTTTCTACCTCAGACAATTTTCTCTCCTAAAGCATCTTTGTTTGGCTCTCCAGGAAATCTTGGAGAGCCCTTGGATTCATGATTATCAAGTTTCAAATTTCACGAGACCAGCTTCAGTGAACACAATTGTAACAACTACTTCCTAATCTCAGCATTTATACCAACAATTTCTTCCCTGCTCTGATCTGTAAAAGCGGCATAGATTTCCCATTCCAGTACCTTTCTCGTTAGAAAGGCATCGCAGTATACCCGGGTAATAATTTTCTGTCCTACCTGTGGAAGATGGTTGTATACAAGGGATTTTAGCAATGTGAAGGAGCCTCTTTCACGGGTGCGCCCGTGCAAGCGCTGTCGATAGGAGAAACTAAATTCTGGTTTAGGGAAAACACTGAACTCTTCCCGAATCTTTTCATCGCTAATAAAATATTTCAGCACATCGAATATACGACCGCCATGAGGGATTGCTCGCATACTCTCTTGAACCTGATTACATGCAGATGCAACCTGTTGATCCGGTTTACACGCTAAAACATAGGGAAAATAGCTTACAAAACAGCCAATCGTATTGGAAATATTCAGTGTTGCCTCGCCGACGGTCAGCTCGATATCTTCAGGGTAGTAGTTCTGACCCCGGATGATGATCAAATCCTTCAGCCGTCCTGTGATGAAGAGCTCATCATCGTGGAATAAACCCAAATCACCGGTGCGTAAAAAAGGCCCTTCCCCAGTGTCTGCGATATGAGCTTGAAATGTGTCCATCGTCTCTTGTTCGCGTCCCCAATATCCTAACGCGACACTGCCCCCGCGCACCCAAATTTCCCCGGTCATACCGTCATCACAGGCTTTTTCCGATTGTGGATCGACAATCACAAACTCCGTGTCCTTGCGACCCCAACCGCAGCCAGCGATACCCTGTGAATATACCGGTTCAGTGTCTATATCCCCGCTGCTGACAAAAAGCGTCGCTTCAGCCAGACCGTAAATATGCGTAATGGCCGTAGATCGAAATCCATAGGGGCCGAATTTGTCTTGAAACCGTTCCATCGTACCCTGTCGAATTGTTTCGGCTCCAGAACTAGCCCAGCGCCATGTCGATAGATCAAGGCCTTCAATCTGATCCGGATCAACTTTTTGAATGCACAATTCATAACCAAAATTTGGGCAACCAGAGTGGGTACCGCCATAGGTGGATATCGCTTTCAGCCAATTGGCAGGTTTCTGTAGAAAGGCCATCGGGGGCATCATGATCGATGGTCTCCCGACATAAAGGGACGGCAAAATACACCCAACCAAACCCATATCATGGAAATGCGGCAACCAACTAACGCCTATACTTTCCGCAGTGTATTGAACGCCTTCAAGGAGACTAGCCAGATTGGCGACAAGATTGCCATGGCTGACCATGACCCCTTTGGGTGCTGAAGTAGACCCCGAAGTGTATTGTAAATAGGCCAGGTCATTCAAATCCTTTTGGCGGGGTTCCAGACCTTCAGCATTGTCTGTCTCCAGAGAGATCGCCAGAGCATCACTGGCAATCCAGGCCAGTTCATTCAGCCGAGGTGATTTGCTCAAGCGCGCCCCTAAGTTCTCAATCTGCTGCGATGTTGATAGAGCAAAATGGGCCTGGGCATCTTTCGCCATGGCTTCCAAATGCGGATTCGGTCTCGAGCGGCGCGGCGGAAAGGCCGGAACGGCGATCACCCCGGCATACAGACAACCCAAAAAAGCGCAGATAAACTCCAGGCCGGGTGGATACAGAAGCATAGCCCGTTCTCCCGGTGCATTATGTTCCTGCAAACCTAAGGCGATGGCCCTGGCTTCTTGGTCCAACTCGCCAAAGGTCAATCTTCGGGATTCATTTTCCCCATCTCCCAAGAAAATAAAGGCCGCTTGATCGGGATGATTTTCAGAGCGCCAGCTTAAGGTATCTAAGAAGGCAGTGTGGGAATCAGCAATGTTCATTGTTAGTTCTGCGTTTATCATGGTTTCAAAATGAATAGATAGAGTTTGTCGACATCTGTCAAGACAGCCTCCCAAAAGTATATGTCATGCGGCTAATCGCTTGCCAGCGATTGCGATCACAGCGTGATTACGCTTTTTTTCCATCGGGGCCAAACCCTTAATAGGCCTTGGCCAAACTGGAAACCCAATGCACAAATCAGATTTAGATGGGTGACATACCGATAAAGGAAACTTTAAGCACCCCTGCCCCTAATCTCTTCTAACGATTTCTGGTTTTTCGGCAACTTTTCAGCGTCAGACACCGGTTTGGATACACATATAAGATTTTCTAACCCCGAAGACTTTTATATTTTTACACCAGTTCCAAGAAACAAATAGGTCCAGTAGCGGTTAGCACTACTCATTTCAATCCAGAGTTCTCACATGATATAGAGGTCATGCCCCCCAGACAGGGAAAAATTGAAAATAAGCTTTGGCCTGGAGTGGTTTCCCAGGTTGAAGGACAATCTTGGCGTTGCTAATTCGGCGGAGTAAAACAAACCAAAATCCCATAGTTTCACGAGTAGCACCCGGAACAGCCAACAAGGCATCCCTTTTCCGTGAGTGACATAACCCCTGCATTTGCAATCGGTCCAATATCGTAGTCATACGGTGAATATCTACGCTTAGGGTTTCATTTCGTCTAAGCTTTAATTCAATACCAATCCGAGGGGCAACCTGCTCTGCAATGTCGATATGTAAATAAAAGTAATCAGAACTACCCTCTATCCAGTTAATTTCGGATAATGACTCAGCCATTGACCCGGGCCAGGATATCCTTTCGAGGTACTGAGAGACTAAATCTAATTGGTTTGGGCAGCGGATGATGAGACGGATTCCCGGCCAATCGCGCGCGAGCATGAATGCATAATATTGGAGCTTACAATCTTTAGGGATGGCGGCGATACAATCTGTCAAAAATGGGTCTTTGATGAAGTTGTCCGTCTCCAACAGAAATTGTTCAGCCGATTGAGCCAGCTTCTCTAAATCCTGGGATCCACCAGTTCCAATATGGGCAGGAAAAAACAGGTCTGGGATCGATGGATTTTTTGCCTCGGCATCAAATTCAAACCAAACATCATTCATTCTTGAGTTAATCGGTGTTTTCGGGTCGGTGGCAACTTGAAAGAAACGACGAATGCGTTTCCAGACTGGGTGATGAAATATCGTAGAGGAATCATCTCTTCGATTTCCAACCAGGAAATCCCAGCTTCTCAAACCTGGATTTACACCGAGATACAAACCATCATCCAAGCCTGGAACATCCAGACGAGTTTCAAAGCCAATGCTATTGAAGAAATAGATAGGAAATAACCGCGCAATATTTCGGTGGCGGTTGATAGATTCCCCCTGGATAAGCCCCTCTGGCAGGTGTTTTGTGCAATGCAGATATAAGGTTTCTAACGTTGATGTGATGGGTGTCATCGATTGCCCATCAAAACTGCTGTAGACTCACCAAAGCATCAAACCACCCGCTACCGATTCCAATTCATCATCGGTGAGTTGGACGTTTCTGCTGGCATTTAACTCTTTGAGAACTGCGTGCAAATCGTCCAAGGAAAATTCAAACCCCTCCCTTTTACCCAGCTCGACGACTCCGTCGTAATCCATTGCCAGCGAGGACAATTCGTCTTGTAATGCTGGATTATTTTTGATTGCCTCTCCAAAGCTGTGCACATTTTCTTTACTCATGGTCCTCTCCTTTTTTCGTTATCTGGTATCTCCTGAAAAATATTGTCGCGGATCAATTGCTAAAAGTCAAGTAATTAGATTCTCAAGTTCGGACATGTCATTGCGAACCCCCGAGCTGGCACGCCCGTCGAAGACGTGAGTTCGGCAAGGCCCACCTGCTCGTAGAGCCGCATAGCGTGGTGTGCACGCCTCTGGCGCGCTCGCAATGACAGATAAATTGAGAGTTTCTTTGGATTTGTCTGATCTTTTGGCCGAAGGACTGATTAGATTCAATTGAGACAAAATTTTAGACAAGTTCATTCAAGTGGGTTCTATTCCCACAACAATACTGATGGCAGTGGATCTTCTGGAAATGCGAACCGTAAGCATGCATATCCAATCCCGGCCAGGCCGTTGAAGAATCCTGGTTGAGATAAATCCCGTGGCAAGCCATGCAGCACATGATAACCATTCTGTTGTTGAGCTTGCTTTATCAGAGATGAAGCCAGGCTAAGTGCCGCGTTTGTGTATTCGCTGTTCCCCATTAACTGACCAGCAGTAAAGAGAATATCCGCCCGACCAAACTGACCGCAGCAGATGTGGGCACGCTGATCTTCAAACGCAGCGCGAACAGTCTTGAGGGTGGTATTCAACCCATTGTTGATATCGGCTTGAATAGCTTCATCATCCCAAACGGATATACCTCCCAGTCGCGCCAGAGAGATCCCGGGCGCGCCGTGACACCAGGCGGTCATAAAGCCCCCATCGAAGCGTAAATCGGGCCAATTGGCTGCCCCTGCGTCGTAAATACCCTGTTCATATTCGATACCAGCTTGCGCCGCAGCCAGGAGTGCTTCGTCCCCTGAAACCTGATAAAGCGTCAACAGGGCATAGGCGATACCGGCGGCGCCATGCGAAAATCCTGCAATTTGTTTCCCATTTAGAGTTGGCCAGGCACGCCCCTGAGATTGGGCATCGACTTGATTTGTGAGCAAGTGCTGGCCGCAGGTGCTTGCAATTGCCAGGACCTCATTAGATTGAGTTTCCTGATAAAGAGGCAACAAACTCAAAATGGCGCCCGCCGAACCGCCGATCACATCCAAGGACTCGTCTTGAGCCACCAACGTTGGTGTGATAATTTTGGCTAGAACGACAGCATCTTCTAGGAGTGATTCAGCATCCAGAAATTCAGCACAATGCGTTAGCGCATACACCAGAGAGCCGATGCCAACTGCGCCACCAATTCCCTGTTTAGCGAAGTTTTCCAAATAGCCGCGCTGAATCCGCTGGCGAATGTTGTCCAAGGCTCCCAAAGCGCATTCAGCATATGCTGCTTCCCCAGTCACTTTGTGCATGGCTGCCAGGAACAAAGCCACGCCACTGCTGCCGGAATAGAGATCATCTTCCAGATAGCGCACGTAATAGTTTTCACTTTCCGGGTCCATCTGCATGTCGGTCCATAAGGCGACATGACCATCAAATAGGGCCTGTTCAATCAATTGATCGGCGATAGAACGGGCTTCACACAAAAACAATTCTGCCTTGCTTATTTCTGAAGACTGCGAAATTTGTTTCTGATCATCATCCAAATCGGGATGGGCACCTGCATTCACCTGAGATATTATTTTGGCAACCAATGCCTGACGAATAAACCTACGCTGTTGTTGGAGATCAGCTGGGCTCAATTTGCTCAAGGTCCCCATAACACGTTGATAACCGCTGATCAGGAAACAGCCTGGGATCAAATCCCCGCCTGGGGTGGTCAGATCGCGTCCATTCGTCGTCATGTTGAAGAGCGGAACATCATTGCGGGCTAGGGCGGCAACCTCTTCCCGGAATAATTTCCAATAGCGCCGCACGCCTAACTCTTCCTGCAAATATGCCCGCCCGAGATGTTCCAATTGGATGTGCCGGTCGATGCCATCCCGCAGGCAGTCCGCCTCAAGGCTGGACAGCCAAACCTTGAAATAGATCTCCGTAGCTCGGAAGACGAAGCGCGTGGGTAATGCCTGAAACTCACGCAATGACTCAGAGATGGAGGAGCGGTTCTCGATGATACTGTTGTACAGCTCTTCGAACCCGGCCAAGATCTGCTCTTGGTAATCATGCGGCCTCTGCAATTCACCCTCGAAAACCAACCCAGAATTATTCTGATGCGGGTCAAGCTTAAAGGTTTCCTCAGCCCTGTACATACTGTCCGAATTGATTAGCTTCAACCTGCGCCTGTTTATAGATTGGGGATATGTAGATGCCCCCAAAAAGCTCTTATCGACCCCGCCTTGAAGCTTGGGATCGCCAAAAGGCAAGATCATACTGTGAAAAACGGTAGTAAATCTTTCCAAAGAGTTAATATTTTCAGACAACAC
>CAZVPR010000115.1:0-14087 GCA_964629085.1 uncultured Anaerolineales bacterium | reverse complement strand
CTATTTACAACCTTGAACTTCAGGCTAAATCATGACTTTTGCAAGAGGTCTATTATCGCTTCGACACCGAGCCACTGAGGAAACGCCCTCAGAACGCAGGATATTGTTTGTAGGATTGGGGTTTTCTGCTTCTTCGCCCTACTTGATTAAGGGCGGGCGCGGTGAAGTGCTCGCCCTCTTTATTTCAATCCTTCCCAATGGAAAAATGGTTACGTCGTAATTCCCTAATGTTATACTCTAACCCAAATCTTTTTCGAGTTACCACGATCTACACATTGACCAAACAAGAAACTGTCGGGTTACAAGGCCTGAAATCGAATATGATGGTTGAGAATGACGATGAATTATAAAGATTATTACAAAACTCTGGGTGTCAGCAAAAATGCGACTCAAGATGAGATCAAAAAAGCCTTTCGAAAACTGGCTCGGAAATATCACCCAGATATGAATAAGGGAGATAATGCCAAGGCAGCCGAAGAAAAATTCAAAGATATCAACGAGGCCAACGAGGTATTATCTGACCCGGACAAACGCCAAAAATACGATCAGTTCGGTGCACACTGGCAGCAATATGGGCGCGCCGGCGGTAGACCGGAAGATTTCAACTGGGATCCCTGGCAATCGCAAGGAGGTGGTTTTACCCAAACCATATCGCAAGAGGAGTTGGAAAGAATCCTGGGAGGCATGGGCGGTTCATCCGGCGTTGGCGGCCTGGGTGGATTTTCGGATTTCTTCGAAACACTTTTCGGCGATTTGGGAGGCAGCCCCCGGGGTGGGGTAAACTTTGGGCAACAAAGGGTTCGGCAGCCCCAACGCGGTCAGGATGCTGAACACACCGTCGAGATCACCCTGGAAGAAGCGCACCGAGGCACTCAACGAATTTTAGAATGGGATACTGGGCGCAAGATCGAGGCCCAAATTCCCGCCGGCGTCAAGACGGGTTCCAAGGTTCGGCTGCGCGGTCAGGGACAGCGCGGTGCCCTAGGGGGACAATCAGGAGACTTGTTCCTAAAAATCAAAGTCCTTCCGCATCCTCTTTTCAAACGTGAAGAGGATAACTTGCGTACCAATGTGCCCGTTGGGCTTTATGATACGCTTTTAGGTGGCGAGATCGAAGTGGCCGCCATAGATCAGCGAATCAAGCTAACTATCCCACCCGAAACCGAGAATGGCAAAGTATTTCGGCTGCGGGGCTTGGGCATGCCCTCAATTCGCAATTCCAAGGACAAAGGTGATTTACTCGTAAAAGTGAATGTAATGCTGCCGAAAAAATTGTCCAAAAAAGAGCAGGAAATCTTCTCCCAATTACGCGACATACGACGAGCTAACGCCTAAAAATCTAACGCAAGAATATGTTTAATTACAGCACCAGGAGCGACGTATGGGTCGCTCCTGGTGCTGTTTTAATGGACCCGGAGACATTTCTGCCTCCGGGGTTTTGAGTCAGTTCAATTCAAAAACTGATTGCTGTGCGATGAGATGGATATTTGGGATGAAGTTAGGGGTATTGAATCCTACAAACAGTTTGAACGAACTGACCTGACTCGTTTATCCATCAATGACTACAGTGTATCAGAATTTAGGGAGAGTATCGTTAGGGATGGTTTGCAATTGTTAGCATAAGTTTGTGGGCGATGTCATGTTAGAATCTGCCATATGACAAATTCACCCCGACATGAAACAACGGCATATGGTGGAGCAAATTGGTCTCCCAGAACCCATTCCCATAAACAAGAAATTGGTGATTTGTGGAGTGACTGTGGCATCGAAACCGAATGGTCTCGATTAAAGTCAGTGCTGCTGCATGAACCTGGCAATGAGTGGGATCAAATTTCTGATCCGGACTCGCTGCAAATGCTGGACACGCCCAATATGGATTTGGCCAGATCTCAACACGCATCTATCGCTCAAACCTACCGAGAGGCGAGCATCTCGGTTCATTATGTAAATCCCAATCAAACACCTCCCCCTAACCAAATTTTTTGTGCCGATCTATTTTTCATGACTCCCGAGGGAGCGATACTGGCCCGACCCGCCTCCACCGTCCGTGCGGGAGAAGAACGCTGGATCGCGCGGCGTTTGGGGGATTTGGGCATCCCCATTGTGAGGACGTTGCGCGGGCAAGCCGTTTTTGAGGGGGCGGATGCCCTTTGGGTTGATCCCCAAAACGTGCTGATCGGTAAAGCATTGCGGACCAATGCCCAGGGCGCCAGACAGGTATCGGTTGCTCTGGAGGAGATGGGTGTCCAGAGTTTCATCGTTGATATGCCAATTGGGGTGATGCACCTTATGGGTATTTTGCGGTTTTTCGACCAGCACCTTGCCATTGCCTGGCCCAATCGGCTCGCCTGGTCCGCGGTCGAATTGTTGCGAGAGCGAGGCTACGAGGTTGTGTTTATCCAAGACGAAGAAGAAGCGATCCGAACCAGCGCCTTCAACTTTGTCACGATTGGCCCCAAGGAAATTCTGATGGCGGCTGGCAACCCCAACTCCCAATCCTTTTATGAATCATTGGGAGTCAAATGCCACACGATCGAGATCGATGAGTTGGCCAAGGCGGCGGGGGGCATCGGCTGTCTCACCGGAATTCTGGAGCGAGAATAAACCGGATGCCAATACCCAGGGTCGATGCGTATCAATTTGGGCAGATCATCATCGATGGCAAATCCTACGCCAAAGATGTGATCATCTTTCCAGATCGAGTAGAACCCAATTGGTGGCGGGACCAAGGACACTCTTTGAGCATAGTAGATCTCCAATCTGTGCTGGCCGCCCCACCCCAAATTCTGATCATTGGCACTGGAGCTCACGGCCAAATGAATATTCCCCCGGAAACCCGCGACCATCTTGAGAAATTAAAAATTAAGACTCTCCAACGAAAATCTCAAAAAGCCTGCCAACAGTACAATCAACTTCGTGAAAATCAATTTGTTGTGCTTGCCATTCATCTGACTTGTTGAATGACAAACTCCACTTGCTTTGAGTGACCCTTTCAGAAATAATCTCATCAAAAGCGATTCCACTCTAAAGGAGCCTATTATGACAGTAGTTCTTAATGGATCAGGATTGACTATCGAAAAGTTAGTGAGGATTGCGCGGTTTGGCGAAAAAGTTGAACTGGATCCAGATGCCCTGGAACGTATCAAAGTTTGCCGCGCCATGTTGGAAGAGAAAATTGTCGCCAAAGAGATCATGTATGGAGTAAACACCGGCATCGGAGAATTCTCTGAGGTGGTCTTGGATGATGATCAAGTCGAACAATTTCAACGCTATCTGATTTACAACCATGCTGCGGGCATTGGTGAACCAACACCCATCGAATACGTTCGGGCGGCTATCGCAGGAAGAATCAATGTTCATGCCCACGGGAAATCTGGCTGCCGACCGATCATCACCCAAACCCTGATTGACATGCTCAACAAAGGAGTAACGCCAGTTGTCTGTCAAAAGGGTTCGGTTGGCGCTTGTGGCGATCTTTCTCCGATGTCTCAAATTGCACTGTTATTGATGGGTGAGGGTGAGGCCTTTTATAAAGGGGAATGTTTGCCCGGAGAAGAAGCGCTTGATCGGGCCGGGATTCCGATTCCAGGGTTAATGGCACGCGATGGATTAGCCACAATCAATGGCTCGAATTTGCTGACTGCAATGAGCGCCATGCATATCTATGATATGGAGCGTTGGCTAAAACAGGCTCAAATCGCCTGTGCCATGTCATTGGAAGCGTTGTTGGCCAATATGAAACCGTACGATGTGCGCTTGCACGAAGTTCGCGGCTTCGATGGAGCGATAAAGACAGCCCAAAATCTGAACAAACTCGTTGCCGGAAGTGACCTGGTCACTGGCAAAATGAAAGTAAAAGTTCAGGATGCTTATTCCATGCGTTCAACACCACAGGTTATCGGCGCGGCAATCGACGCGGTGGCTTTCGCCCGCAGCCAGGTCGAAATTGAGTTGAATGGTGTCGGAGATAACCCCATCTTTTTCCCCGAACATCAATTGACTCTGACAGGGGCCAATTTCCAGGGTACACCGGTATGCTTACCCATGGATATGGCCGGAGCTGCGATCACGATGGTATGTGTCCTTTCCGAGCGGCGATTCAATCGCTTGACGAATCCAGCTCTAAGCGTAGGGCTGCCACCCTTCCTGACCAAAGGCGCAGGGATAATGTCTGGCATGATGCTCAGCCAATACACAGCCGATATGCTCATCGTCGAACAACGAATTTTGTCAACGCCTGCATCTATCCAATCCATTCCAGCGGCAGCAGACCAGGAAGACTTTGTCTCCATGGGAATGAATACCGCCATTAAAAATGATCAAATCCTGGATAACGCCTATGGTGTGTTAGGAATCGAATTTATGGGCGCAGCCCAGGCGCTGGATTTTCGCGAATTTACTCCGGGAGAGGGAGTTTTGTCCGCAAAAGGGGTGATCCGCGAACATGTAGATTACCTGGATGAGGACCGGCCGCTCTATCCAGATCACAATGTCATGAAAGATTTAGTTCAATCGAAAGATATTTTAACCGCCGTAGAAGAGAACATTGGCCCCTTGTTGTAAGGATATTTAGATATAATTTTAAGGAAGGCTAATACTATCGTATTAACCTTCTTTATTTGTACGAATATGTTATCGTATAATATAGCTGTAATACGAGATTTAATATCAAGGCAGAAATTCATGAGCATAGAATCTCCTAAACGCATCCTGATTGTTGAAGATGAGCAAATCGTCGCCTTAGACTTGAAAATGCGCCTGGAAGGAATGGGGTATGAGGTAGTTGGACATGCTGCAATGGGTGAAGATAGCTTTGAAATTGCAGCCAACAACCAACCTCAACTTTTGCTCATGGATATCAAGCTGGCAGGGAATATCGATGGAATCCAGACCGCTGAGTTGATGCGAACATTCTACAATATTCCCGTGATCTATATCACCGCATTTGCAGATACCAATACCCTGGAACGTGCCAAGAAAACCCGACCATATGGCTATATCATCAAGCCGTTTACCGATCAGGAATTGAAATCCAATATCGAAATGGCGTTCTACAATCATAAGGCTGATATCGAATCTGAAAATGGGGATGCCTGGCTGGAGGCAATGATCAACATTACGCGCGATGCAGTCATTGCTGTTGACGAACAAGCCAATATCAAATTCATGAATTCGATCGCTGAAGAAATTACCGGTCATACGCAAAACGAAACTGTTGGCTCGCCGGTGTATGACGTATTCACGGCTTTTCATTTGGATGAAAACACGCCTATCACCAATATCATGAAGGACCTTTCGCCCAAAAATCAATCCCATGCTCTAAGATTGATCACCGCCACTGGACGGGAAATGGCCATTCTTTGCCGGGCAACAACCATAAAAAATCCGATAAAGGAAATTACAGGCGTACTGCTGATTTTCCACGAAGTCATCCACAAATTCTAAAAAGTCAGTAGGAGCGGCGCATGCGTCGATCCTACCTTTATAAACAAAAGACCGCCGCTGCGGTCTTTTCAATTTTAGGCAGCAAATATTTATGATCACAACAATTGGTTTTGATGCAGACGACACCCTTTGGGATTATGAGCACATTTACAACGACATAAAACCAAAAATAATGGAAATCCTGGGTGAGGGTTATGATTATGAAAAACTCTTTTATCAACTTGATCAGGCTGAAGTGAGCAATATTTCGCTTTATGGATATGGCATAAAAAGTTTCGCTTTATCCATGCTCGAAAAAGTAGCCCAACATTCTCCAACGCAAATTGATAGTGAAAAAATAGTCCGGTTGATTCACCTAATCCGGGGCATGCTTCAAACAGAATTCAGGATCCATCCGGCAGCAAAAGATGTTTTGGCAGCTTTATCTCAAAAATTTGAGTTGATTCTGATCACCAAAGGTGAAACCTACGAACAAGGACGCAAAATTGATCGGTCTGGGCTGGCGCAATTTTTTATCTCGAAAGAAATTGTCGGCTATAAAACTGAGCATACTTACCAGGAGATCCTTCGGCGCAGCAAGGTCGATCCAAACGAATTTTTGATGGTCGGCAACTCGCTCAAATCCGATATTTTGCCGGTCGTGAAAATTGGCGGGCAGGCCATTCACATCCCCCATGAAATAGCCTGGTTCCATGAAGAGATCAGCGATGCGGAGAAAGAAACGATAAATTATCATCAATTAGAAGATTTGGGGCAATTGCCCGAATTTATTAACCAATTGACAGCCCAATAATTGCCAAATTTTCACCCATTTTCGCCCCCCACTGATATAATTCGCCCTGATATTTCAAGAGGAGTCGATAAAACCCCATGCCCAACAGTTTCTATGTCCCTGAAAGAGCCATGGTGATCATGGCCCATCCCGATGATCCAGAATTTTCCTGCGCCGGCACTATGGCTCGCTGGGCTAAATCCGGTACGGAAATTTGCTATGTTCTTTGCACCAGCGGAGATGTCGGCATAGCCGAACCAGGCATGACCCGCCCAAAAGCGACCAAAATCCGAGAATCGGAGGAACGCGAAGCCGCCAAGATTCTGGGAGTCAAAGAGGTCGTCTTCCTCGGGGAACCCGATGGCATGCTGCAACCTACCCTGGAATTACGCAAAAAATTAGTTCGGGAAATCCGGCGCTTTCGGCCAGAAGTTGTCATCACCGGCGACCCAACTGTCGTTTGGGCCAGCGACCGCTATATCAACCATCCTGACCACCGCGCCGCCGCAACCGCCGCGCTAGATGCTACATTCCCCGCGGCCGGTCAGCCTAACCTTTTCGAAGAACTCGAAGATGAAGGTCTATCCGCACACAAGCCCCGCAAGGTGTATGTGACCACCTGGGGAGATGTAGACATCTACGTCAATATTACCGAAACGATAGAATTGAAAATTGAAGCGCTGCGAGCGCATAAAAGTCAAATGAAGGGCAATGACCCTGAAGAGCGCATCAAAAATTGGGCTGCAGAACGGGGCAAAGGCAAAGAGATGGCTTTTGCTGAAGCCTTTCGAGTGATTACCCTGGTCGATGATGAGGCTTGGGAGAAGACCAAAGGACAGGTATTGCCAGAAAATTAATTACGCTTAAACGCAGGGGCGTGGAGATTTTTTACTCTGCAACTAAAGTGCTGATGAACAACTTATATCGAAAAGGATAAAAAATGGAATTTACTGAACTAATTAAAAAAAGATACAGCGTGCGAGGTTACACCGCAGATCCTGTTGAGGCAGAAAAGCTCAAGCAGGTACTCGAAGCCGCTCGCATTGCGCCAACAGCAGCCAACCGGCAACCATTCCACATCATTGTCCTGCACACCAAAGGACGTCAAGAAGAACTTCGCCGCATGTATGACAAGGAATGGTTTGTGGAAGCCCCGCTCATCGTTGTGGTTTGCATCGAACAATCAAAAGCCTGGACCCGGCACGACAGGGCTAATTATGGTGTAGTTGATGCAGCCATCGTCATGGATCATCTCATACTCGAAGCCACAAATCAGGGCTTGGGCACTTGCTGGATTGGCGCTTTCGACGCCGAGGCGGCCAGAGAAATTCTGGGCTTGCCAGAGGATATCGATCCTATTGTGATGACTCCCCTGGGTTACTCCAACGCTGAATCCCGCGGCACAGATCGAAAATCGTTAGTTGAGTTAGTGCGCTACGAACGCTGGTAACCATGATTCGGGATGGAAAAAGGGAAATCATCACCTGATATGGCGAGACCCCTGCCCCTCCATCCCTCCGATCTGGGACTGATCTTATCGTACAAATGCCAGTGTGAGTGCGCCCATTGCATCTATAACTGCGGGCCTAGCTGGGATGAGTGGATAACGATTGAACAAGCGCGGGCGGCGCTTGAAGCTACCCAATATTGGGAACGTCCTTATCAGGTCCACCTCACGGGGGGGGAGCCCTTTTTGAAGTTTCCCCTGCTCCTGGAGACAACGGAGATTGCCGCAGAATTAGGCATACACATCTACGTAGAAACCAATGCCGGTTGGTGCGTGCGCGAGGACCTGGCAGAAAAAAGATTCAAGGCCTTACACAAAGTTGGAATGAGGGCCATCCTAATTAGCTGCTCACCGTTCCACAACGAAAGCATCCCGCTAGAACACACCATAATGGCTATACGCAAAGCCAGGCATATCTTTGGTCAACAAAACACCATCGTTTATATGGCAGATTGGCTCCAGGTGATGAACTCCTTTGGCGAGGAACAACCTGTGCCCTTAGAAGCCTATAATCAGGCTTTCGGCGAACAAGAAGCCGGACGCATGTTTTGGACCGGGTACGGTTTGATCTCAGGAGGCAGAGCCGGCTACCGTTTAGCTCATCTCACGCCCAAACGTAGTCATCAGAACTTTCAGGGCCTAACTTGCCATCATGAACTGCTTTATGCTCAGCACTCACATTTTGATCTTTATGGCAATTTCATCCCTGCATTTTGTGGCGGGCTGCGAGTCGGCGACTGGCATGACCTCCCCAACCTGATCAGGAACTTCACAAAGGGTGACTTTCCCGAGATGATCCGCATTCTTATCGAGAGCGGGCCCTTTGGGCTCTTTCAGATGGCCTCAGAACAGTACGATTATGCACCCCTCCCTGAGGGCTACACGGGGAAATGTCATCTTTGCGTGGACGTACGCCGACATCTTGTTGATCCAGCAAATTTCCCCGAACTTCACCCCGCTTTCTTTTATCAAAACATTTAAGCTTGTCACTGGGATAAAAGCACCAAACCAGAGTGATAAAATAGGTTCTTTAGATTTAGTACTGTGAATTAGGTTACACTCAATTTAGGTTTCTATGCTTATCTGAAAACAAATTATGAATATTCGGAAAATTGATACCACCAATAAAAGAGATGTTAATAAGTTCATCAAGCTGCCCTACAATCTCTATCGAGACAACCCCTATTGGGTGCCTCCGATGAATGCCGAAATGCATACAGCCATGAACAGGGGCCAACACCCGTTTTACAAGCACTCAAAAGCGGCATTCTTCCTCGCCGAAGATAACGGCAACCCGGCCGGTCGGGTTGCAATCTTAGATAATAAACGGTATCGGGAAAATTCTGGCACAAATACCGGCTTGTTCTATTTTTTTGAGTGTGTGAACGACTTCAATGTTGCAAAAGCTGTTTTCGAGGCCGGCATCGATTGGGCCAAAAAACAGGGTATCGATGCCCTGGTCGGGCCTAAGGGTCTCGCCCAGGGAGATAGTCTGGGCATGTTGGTAAAAGGATTCGACTACCTGCCGGCCATGGGTATCGCCTACAATTTTGAATATTATCCAAAGTTTTTGGAACAATTGGGGTTCATAAAAGAGAGTGATTTGCTTTCTGGATTTTTAAAAGCCGATCAATATCGCCTCCCGGAAAAATTGCACAAACTTGCCGACAAGATCAAAGAACGACGCGGATTCCATGTCAAACAATTCCAGACGAAAGATGAATTACGACAATGGATCCCGGATGTGCGCAAAGTTTACAATGATGCATTCGGGAGTGTTCCCGAATTTGTCCCTATCACAGAAGAAGAAGTCTGGCTGATCGCTGAGAAAATTCTCTCGATTGCAGATCCGCAATTGTTAAAACTTGTCTTCAAGGGAGATAAACTGGTCGGTTTCCTCTTTGCCTATCCCAACATCAACAAGGCTATGCAAAAAGCAAGGGGTCGACTTTTCCCCTTTGGATGGTGGCATTTAATGCGCGCATTCAAAACGTCCAAAGCCGTAGACTTGAACGGCATCGGATTATTACCAGAACATCAAGGCGTGGGTGCAGGCGCAATACTCTACACGGAAATGGAAAAGACCATTCACGATTTCAATTTCGAACATGCTGATTTCGTGCAGATCAACGAATTGAACCGGAAAAGTTTTGCGGAAGCCACCAGTGCTGGCGTAAACTGGCATAAAGCCCATCGGATTTACAAATTGAAGTTTTAGCACTTGGCGCAGAGACGCGGAGGAAAAACAAAAGCTTTGCGTTTCTTCCCTCCGCTTCCTTGCCATAGAGACAGGGAGATTAGAATGATAAAAGTTGGCGATCAAGCATCAAAATCAAAAACCTTCAGGGACGAAGATGTACGCAGTTTTGCCGAAATTTCGGGCGACAATAACCCCATCCACCTGGATGATGATTATGCTGCCAGGACCCGTTTTGAGAAACGTCTGGTCCACGGAATTCTTACCAGCGGCATGATTTCAGCAGTCTTGGGCACCGAACTTCCTGGACCCGGAAGCGTATACATCAGTCAGACATTGAAATTCCGCGCGCCTGTTTTCATTGGAGATACGATCACGGCCACAGTAACTGTCTCAAAAATTCGTGAAGATAAACCCATCGCTACCTTTGATACCGTTTGCACGAACCAAGATGGCATTGTAGTTATCAAGGGGGTAGCCGTTCTCTTGCTGCCTGATAAGTAAAGAGTCCTCATCATGGAGGCATCGGTTTTTATCGGATTAGCCGCGAGCTAGCTAACTTGCCGCCATTCTTCCACCCGCGTCTATAAACTTATTTTGCCATATCCACCAAACACGGAGGGATAAAATTAATCTTTATAAGGATAACGAATATTGATGATGGTTCCCCCACCACTTCGAATGTTAAAATCACCATCCAGTTGTTTAGTCAGTCGCTGCACCAATTGCAAACCTAAAGTATCCCCCTCGAGGACATCTCTTCCTTCTGGCAAACCCACCCCATTATCATCAATATGGATTTGGACGTTGTTATCTTCCAGCACGTTTGCGCGTACGTTTATCTGGCCAGATGAATTTTCAGGAAAGGCGTATTTCAACGCATTCGATATCAGTTCATTGATCAGCAACCCACTGGGGATGGCCTGATCAACATCCAAATCAATACGATCAATGCTCAATTTGAATTCGATCGGCCTTTCCCTGACCTGATAAACTTTGATCAAATAGGCGACCAGATCATGCACGTAACGATCAAAGTCAATTCTGGACAAATTATCATGGCGATATAACTGCTCGTGGACAAATGCCATAGACTGAATGCGGCTTTGACTTTCTACCAAATGGGAGGAATCTAAATCTGCAGTTTGGCGTGATTGCAAATTTAGTAGACTGATTATGACCTGAAGATTGTTCTTTACCCGATGATGCACTTCTTTCAACAAGATCTCTTTCTCGTCAAGCGATTCTTTGAGCATATCTTCCATTTTCACTCGCTTGGAAATATCCCGCAAAACCAAAACCTGGCTGATAATTTCATTCTGCTCATCGTGAACGGGCGACTTCACCAAATCAAATGTGCGCGATTCTTCGCCCACAGGAAGAATCACTTCTTTTTCAAGGGCGGCAAGATCACTGCTGACTAAATCGTCAAACTCAGGACGAACTTCATTAACCTTGCGCCAGATTAGCTTCTCTTTTTGAACGCCAATTAACGCCTCGGCCCTAGGATTTACATCGGTGATGCGATTCAAAACATCGAGAATAATGACTGCATCTTTCATGCTTTCGACGACAATATTGCGGGCAATGGGGATAACATCCAAAGATCTGAGTCGATACAACCCCCAGGCAATCACGGGCACTAAAATCGCCATCATAAACGGAGTAATTTCTATCGAAAGTGATAATTCTTCTTTGAAATTATCCACCAACATGTTCGTAAGAAGGGGGGCCAGAATTGCCGAAATAAATATCAAAGCCTGCCAGCGGAAAATTCGCCGCGTTTGAATGAGTGAAATAGCAATCAACAATGCAGCAATAATTATTGCCAAAAATGAATGCACCAAAAAAAGGTAATACCAAGAATTCATCGATTTGGTCGCGAAATAGGCCCCATCTAAAATCCTCGCATCCGACCAAACTAAATTATGGTATTCATTCGTGAATACGAACACCAATGTCATCACTGGAATCAAACCCAGCGTGATGACAGTAAATTGGGATATCCAATCATCGCGGCCCGTGAAGCGCAACGAAAGCAATAGCCACAAACTGGGTACTGCGGTGATACCAAAATATTGAATTTTTGTACAAAAGATTTTAGTCTCTAAATCGCCCCCAATAACTTCAAAAGCCGTGGCCAACAACCATATTCCAGCAGAAAGAAGCATCGCCGCACTCAATCGATGGCTGCGGACTTTGCGCGTCCAAACATATATTGCTGAAATAAATACCAACAACGCCCCCAAAAACAAAGGCAAAAAGAGATTGCTCCACTGCCAAGTCATGATCACCTTTATGACGGAGATGCAAGCAGCTAAATTGCAAGACTTATCTAAGTTGTATTGTAACGCAATAAATTCCCGTTAATCAATATGTACACAACCACTGAACTTATGTGAAATCCGATATAGATTCTAGAAACCGGGTTCTTTTTAAACTGGTTTCATCGAATTTAGCGAATTCAATTTCTCTACCCTCACCCCACTCTCACTGAGACGTCGCAGGCGGGAAATCGGAGCGAAGCGCCGGTGGGATGAGGGAAGATTTGCATCATTCAACTTAATAGAGCACTGAGCAACCCCTGGTACGCATCGAGTGATCCATAATATCGCTGGATTAAACCGACATCATTTTTACGAATGGCTTTGAGGGGTTCTGATAAATTCATCAGATAAGACCGAACAATTTTTTTCGGAATAAGCCCTAACATGAACTGCTGTGCAGGGGAAATCCGTTCCCGGAAACTCTTGAAAAAATCATCCAGCGATCTACGACGAAACCGCAATAGATGTTCTAATTCATCGCCATCGATGTAGTCACCGGAATGAAAGTTCTGCGTAGCAAAAGCATGTTCGGGGATTACAGAGTTATCCAGCCCAAAAAGAGGAAACATTTCCTGGAGAAAATTCCGTGCCTTAATGCGGCAACTTTCTCCACCTCCAAGATTGAAAATTCGTCCAATGATACGCTCGCATTCGAGGGATTGTACCAGGGCGTAGCCGGCATCGGCGGCATGACACCACTCCAGCGAGGTCTCTAATGGCATATGGAACATCAAGGGCTGGATTTTCAGTCGATTCGCCAAAATTCCACAGAGACGCATTATGGACCACTGCAATTTTGAGGATTGAATGCGCTGCTCAGCTTCGATTTTTGTTTTGGCATATTCATCCCCCACGCTGGGGCTCAGCTCATCCCCCACACGGATGTGTGGGTTTTTTACACGATCTCCATAAACGGAGACAGAAGACGTGTAAACAAATTTGGGAGCAGTATCGTGTTCACTCAGGGCATCCACCATATTTTGAGTCCCACTTACATTGACCTGCCAGGCAAGCTCCGGATTATGATCTGCCAAGGGTGGGATAACCGCCGCCGTGTGAATCACAGCATCCACCCCAGAAACAGCCTGCTGGACAGTTTCTTCATCCCGCAAATCACCCCATTGAATCTCAATTTTTTCTACAAACGGATGGAATAACTTGCGTTCGTGGTCATTATCAAGACATAAAATTCTGATACTGTAATTCTTACGCCTGCGTAATAATTCTTTAAATGCTTCGAAACCAACCGCCCCTGAAGCCCCGGTCAATAATACTCTTTGTCGCATACCACAAATTTACTCTGAAGGGGAAAAGTGAGCCAGATATCGAGAACCAAAGAACGCCTGACAGAAGTCAAATGGTTATTGACCGGTGTCATTTAAATAATTTTACAGGTCAAACTGACAAGCCTTTGTGCCCATCCATGTGATAAGATGAGCATATGATGGAAAGAGTTATCGAACCAGGGCTGTTAAAAATTTTTCGATATTTTACCGGAATGGCCATGGCATATTTTGCAGTTTTGGCAATTTATACCGCCATCCAAACCGGCGAAGGGGACACTTTCCCACAAATTCAGTCCTATCTAAATTTTGGCATCAACCTGATTTTGCTCATCTACCTGTATTTAGGCTGGCTGCAACGGAGATTGCGACGTTACTATTTACCCCTGGCTCTGATCGCAACAACTGTGGTGCTGATCTTCAGTAATTTGATTTATCTGGCTGATCCTGAAGAGGAAGCCTATTTCACCATCATGCGCAGTTGGTTGCTGTTCCCGATGATGATCGTGCCCCCGGTGCTGATCGCCTGGCAGTTTAAATTTCGCTTTGTAATTAT
>CAZVPR010000114.1:0-14165 GCA_964629085.1 uncultured Anaerolineales bacterium | reverse complement strand
CCTCAGCTTGCCTCTTTTGACCGTCTAGTCGTTGCACTTACGAGTTGAATCTAAGAATTAATAAACCCCGCATTATTCGTGTCATTTGTGGTATTCGTATTGATTCGTGATTGCCACAGACGCTATCCAGTAATAAGTTTTACTCATTTGGGGAAATTCCATAAACAAACTAATCTCTTTGCCATTAATCAATGTAGAATAGGGGAAATTATTACTCAAGAATCTCAAAGGGTAAATCAATGAAAAATGTTAAAAATACCATCGCAAAAATGACCCTGGAGGAAAAAGCCTCGCTTTGCTCAGGTCTGAACTTCTGGTATCTGAAGGGCATCGAACGATTGGAAATTCCTTCCATCATGGTCACGGATGGCCCCCACGGGCTACGTAAGCAAGCTACCAGCAGCGAAACCGTGGGTCTGGCAAACAGTATCCCGGCAACCTGTTTTCCGACCGCGTCGGCACTGGCTGCCACCTGGAACCGCGATCTGATTTACACGGTCGGTGTCGCCTTAGGCGAGGAATGTCGCCAAGAAAAAGTCGGTGTGATCTTAGGGCCGGGTGTCAACATCAAGCGTTCCCCTTTGTGCGGCCGCAACTTCGAATATTTTTCTGAAGACCCTTATCTCAGCGGAGAGATCGCCAAAAGCCACATCAATGGAGTGCAAAGCCAAGGCATCGGCACCTCCATGAAGCATTATGCCGTCAACAATCAGGAATATCGTCGCATGGTCATCGACGCGGTGGTCGATGAGCGCGCTTTGCGAGAAATCTATCTGGCGGGCTATGAAATTGCCGTCAAAGAGGCCCAACCCTGGACGCTAATGTGCGCTTACAACAAGATCAACGGTACTTACGGCAGCGATCACAAATCATTGATGCGCGACATCCTCAAAGACGATTGGGGGCACGAAGGCCTGGTGGTCACCGATTGGGGTGCCATGAATCAGCGCGTCGAAGCGCTCAAAGCCGGAACCGAACTTGAAATGCCCGGCGCACAAAACGGCAATGATGCCATGATCGTGGAGGCAGTCCAAAACGGCCAAATGGAGGAAGCCATTCTTGATCAAGCCGTGGAACGCATCCTGACGTTGATCTTCAAAGCGAAAGAAACACTTTCAGAAGAATTCGCATATGACTCCCAGGCTCACCACGCCCTGGCGCGAAAAGTCGCCGGTGAGGGGGCGGTGCTGCTCAAAAATGACGCAAATATTCTGCCGCTGCAAGAAGATGCCAAAGTAGCCTTGATCGGCCGTTTTGCCAAAGAACCCCGTTACCAGGGCGCCGGCAGCTCCCTGATGAATCCATCTCGACTGGATAATCTGTATGATGAAATGGCGGTTCTTGTCGGTAAAGCGAACCTCACCTATGCGCCAGGCTACACTCAAAAAGGTGATCTCGTTGAGGAAAGCTTGATTCAAGAAGCCGTCGATCTAGCTCAAACCGCGGATGTGGTGGTCATCTGTGCCGGGCTGACCGATCTTTTTGAGGTTGAAGGCCTGGATAGAGAACACATGAAACTGCCTCCAGAGCACGACGCTTTAATCGAAAGAATTGCCAAAAAACAAGCCAACGTAGTCGTTGTGCTAAGCAACGGATCACCAGTAGAGATGCCTTGGGTAGATAATGTATCTGCCATTTTGGAGGGCTACCTGGGCGGGCAAGCTGGGGCTGGCGCGATTGCCGATATTTTGTATGGCAAAATCAACCCCAGCGGCAAACTTGCCGAGACCTTCCCCATAAAATTAGAAGACAACCCCTCTCACCATTATTTCCCTGGTGGGCCGTCCACCGTCGAATACCGCGAGAGCATCTATGTCGGTTACCGTTATTACGATACAGTCAACCAAGAAGTGCTGTACCCCTTCGGGCACGGACTTAGTTATACAACCTTCGAGTATAGCGATCTGCACCTCAGCCTGAAGCAACTCAAAACGTCGGAATCGCTAACAGTCAATTTCAAAGTCAAGAACACCGGGAATTTGTCGGGCAAAGAAATCGTCCAACTCTATGTGCGAGATTTAGAATCAAACATCTTCCGCCCCGATAAGGAACTCAAAGGATTTGCCAAAGTCGATTTGCAACCGGGCGAACAAACTGATGTCAGTATCCAGCTAGGCAGGCGAGCTTTCGCTTACTACGATACCGATCTCAAAGACTGGCACGTCGAAGCTGGTGAGTTTGAGATTCTCGTCGGCGCATCTTCCAGCGATATCCGCCTCAAGGCAAAGGTTGAAATCACTTCATCAACTGAGACACCTGCAACTGAGACTGAGAAATTGGCCGCGTATTCCAACTTCCCCAAGGGAACGCCAATCAGCCAGGGAGGTTTCGAAGCGTTGCTGGGACGACCTGTTCCACCTAATATCGCTCCACAAAAAGGAAACTACATCCTGAACACTCCCGTCGGAGACATGGGCGATTCCTTTATTGGTCGACTGCTGATCAAGGTGATGATCCGACAAATTCCGAAAATGATCGAGGGGATGGAAGACACACCCACAGCCTTGCTGATGCACGCCATGATCAAGGAAATGCCATTGCGCGGTATGCTGGTTTTTGGAGGGGGTGTCCTGACCCGTGCTATGCTCAAGGCACTCCTTTTGATGATAAATGGCCAATTCTGGAAAGGCTTTGGAGCTTTGATCAAGGCTATTCTTAAAAATTAGATTTCATATCGGGATGATTTAGAATTAGAGCATGAATCCCACGCTACTTTTGCTGATCATATTCTACTGTTTTGCCCTTTGGTTGGGTCTATATCTGATCCAACGTGATTGGCACAAAGGATACTTGCGCATGGCCGGGCTTGGGCTGGTCAGCTTTGCCCTGGCTCTAGGGTTTCGTGCACTGGGTCTCATCACTCCCAGCGATGCTGCAAACCTGCCTAATTTTCTGCAGCAATTCTTCATTTTCCAGCCGGCGCTTTTGTGGGCCGGGGGATTGCTTCATCTCCTGCCAGAAGAGAGTAAAGCCCGGGGGCTACTACCCTTTTATACTTACGGACAGATCTTGGCAACCGAATTGCTGATTGGTTTCAACATGATAGGCGCTTTCCCTGATATGGCACTAGTTTTTGTGGTGGGATTGCCTATTTTTGGATATTTGACCCTTTTGCTGTTGGAACAAAAGAAACATCAACATGAATCCCGGCTTACATTGGTCTTGGTGGGAACAATTTTCTTTGGACTTTCGATGGGGATGTTCATCCCCAAGGACCTTGTTGCTCAGTTTTGGGTGATCCTGGCCATGGGGCTGGATCTTATTCTCCTGGGCTTTGGCATAGCCATTCACGACGCTTTTCAGGAGGGTCATACCTTGAGGCACTCGATGTGGCGCAGTTTGCAAACGACCTTTTTTGTCTGCCTGCTCATTGGCGGCCAGATTGGTTTGGCAATCTTGGGGTTAGGGCTAAACCCAACCGTGTTGACGTTGTTCTTGGGGATGCTGGCTACCGGTGTCGCATTGGTTACATTTGCTCCAAGCTTGGGGCTGGTTCAAACAGCCCGAGCGGTAGAATCATCCGCCCGCAAAATTGACCCTGGCATCGATTTTTGCCAGCATCCCAGACCCAGACTTCATCCGCTACACTCGCCGGGCGGTGACTGGGAAATGCGAGACGGCACTGCAATACAGCATTCAAACCTACGTAGATGAAATGGACGATCACGTCAACACAGCCTATGCTGCCTGGCCGACGCGCCTGTACCTGATTGGATTGGACGGCCGTGTCGTGTATGCCGGCGGTTTGGGCCCGTATGATTTCAAACCCGTCAAGCTGAAAGTGGCTATCGACAGATATTTGGCTCAGATTTTGTAGAAGTTCAACTTCTAAGGTAACAGTAACCATGACACTAAAATCCCACCTCATTCACTTTTTCAAGCATCGTGTGCTGAAGCCTCAACTCAAACGGCAGGATCGCTGGGAAAAGATGGTTGTTGACATTCCCGAAGCGACGCGCGGCGGAAACGATTCACCGGTGCGCTTCAACATCCCGCACGCCGGGATCGCACTGGAGGGCGATCATGCCCCCTTACCCGGTTTTCCCAAATCGGCGCCACAGATGATCGGCAGCATCGTTAACATCCGCAAATCAATCTATGACCTGGAGCAAAATCCAAGCGATGGCAAAAAGCAGATGGGTGCCGACACTCTGGTTGCGCTACGGGAATTTGCCCAATCTGTTGGCGCGGATGAAATCGGCTATGCGGCTGTTCCCCAGGAATGGGTTTTCAAGAATCTGGCCATCCGCTATACGCATGCCATCGTGCTGGTGATGGAGATGGACAAAGCGCGCATGGATCTGGCACCAAACCCGGATACAGCCGTGATGGTTCACGAAACCTACAATCAGTTAGGGCAGGTTTCCAACAAGATCGCCGATTGGCTTAGGGAACAAGGCTATGCAGCTCATGCCGGGCACCCCCTGGGAGGTATGGCGCTGTATCCCCCAATGGCTCAAACCGCCGGTTTGGGGTGGCGCGGCATTAATGGGCTGGTCATCACCCCAGAGTTTGGCCCTCGGGTACGGTTGGCAGCGGTCTTCACCGAAATTGAAAATTTCCCAGTCCATGAAGGAAACGAGCACGCCTGGGTGCTGGATTTCTGCGAGAGCTGCCGCCGCTGCATCCGCGACTGTCCACCTGGTGCGTTCTACGATGAGCCCATCCAGCATGAGAGCGGATTGGTAACCGTGCTCGACAACGCCAAATGCTTCCCCTATTTCGCCATCTACCACGGCTGTTCTGTGTGTATCAAAGTCTGCCCCTTCCACCAGCAGAGCTATGACAAAATAAAGAAAAGCTACTCATCCAACAATGGAAGGAAACTCGTGAGCTGAGGTATTACTGTTTGGAACGCAACGTATTCCAGGGAGCTTGGTCAGCTACCTCGACCACTTCATAGCCGATCTCTCCCACGCACGGTCCGAGGATCGCCAGGGCGAAGGCTGGGTCATCCCCTACGTTAAAAGAAGCATGCACCTCGTCAGCCTGAATGAAGACCGCATCACCTGGTTTCAAAATCCGCATTTCTTCGCCAACCCATTGCTCCATGGTTCCCTTCACACAAACGATTACTTCTTCCTGGTCGGGATGCTTGTGGAAATCATGTCCCTTTCCTGGAAAGAGTTCCACATCAATAACCGTCAGGTCCTTGTTGTTTGTCGTCGGCGGATGGCTGAGCCAACCTAGCGTCCCCCAATCTAGCTGTTCGCGGGGGGTTTCAGAGCGCATAATAAATTTTTTCATCTTTCCTCCAGTTTAGAGTATTTCGAACAAGTCTATCATGGCTAATCTAGACCAGCAACAATCAAGGAAACGGAACCCGTCTTGAGGGAATCCACCTTGAGTTAATATGGAAATCAGTTTGATGTATAATGCAAATGGATCTTGGGGGCAAGCTATCCAAAGAAGAAAATCAACCCCCTCCCATAGGGATGAAATTCCCCCTCTTAGAGGGTAGTTTTTTTGTCATGTGAATCCTACAATTCGGAAAGTTCCTGTCTAGACCGGAAAAGCTAATGAAGACTCGCAACATACTTCGCTCACCACGGTTGATTATGAAACGCTATGCTTCCTATATTCGGGTTGCTAATTTGCTTGTATTAGGCAGCGTGCTCGTCTTGCTGGCAAGAATCCTTATGCCAGAGAGCAAAAATTTTTTGGTGATGTACTATTTAATCTTAGCTTTCAGTCTGTTGATGGAAATCTTCTGGATGATTGCACCACGTCTTTCGCGCTGGTGGCACCGATTGGGGCACAGAAATTATGTGGATGAGAATATTCGACTGTATACCCCTCAATATGCTCTATTCGAACACCGCAGTCATTTACGAACGTTCGACTGTTTTCTCGTAGTTGTATTGAGCTGGGGCTTCGCTTTTGTTGGCAATCCAACAACTGAGCTGGCCACCAGTCTAATCCTGCTGATCTATTTTTTTGGATTCTTATTTCTATTCTGGTTTGAATATGAAGCGATTGCCAATTTTCATTGGGGGCAACCCTTAGGCGTTTGGGCCATCGTGGCCGCTATCGTCAGTGTAATGAGCGGTTTCATTGCTCGGAAATTGTTTGGGAATTGGCCAGCTACGATCGTTTTAGTCACCTTTGGGGGAGGGATTACCATCACCATGCACGTGATTCAACGTCTCAGTGTTGGAAATCAAGCCTGGTCGGAGGTGATCCGGGATTTAAGCGTCTGGCTGTTGGGTGTAAGAGACACTCAACAACAGTGGTCAAAAATTGTCAAAATCATCCATAAACAATTGCGCTACGAGCATGTGTATATCTTGGAACCGATGCCTGAGAATCCATCGGAATTACATATCGCAGCCGAATATGGCGGACGACATTCAGTGAAAGGGGCTAGCTTTTCCAGCGAGTTAGGCATCACGGGTCAAGCTTACCACCGAAGAGAGATTGTTGCCTGGAATGATGTCCATGATTGTCCGTATTATCACGCTGCCCGAGAAGGCGAAATAGACACTATTCGGGCAGAAATCGCCGTGCCCATTCGATATCGAAATGAGGTCTTTGGTATTCTGGATGTGCAGAGCGAAAGCGATATGGTATTTGGGCCTGGCGACATCCGCTCACTGGAAGTTATTGGCCGAATCCTTGGGGTTGCCATGTCCGCACAAAAAACGGACTTGTTGCTGACCGAAGCAACCAAATTATGGGAACGGTTAGCCGGGGAACTTTCCACAAAAGAAGAAGTATTTAATTCAATTGCTCAATTTGCCCATGACGACCTTGGTGCTGACTTAGTGGTATTCTATCCCCTCTCACCCGCCGGCTATCCGATTGCACGACCCAGCTTGTTTTCCGGAAAATTTTACGCCGAAGAGCGTATGCACGAACCGCTGCGAGATTTTCGTGGGCCGCTTTTCAAGCTGATCAAAGATTGGAAAGCAGTCTTCCAAGAAACTATTACCAAAGATCATTTTCTGGCGCACCCTGAAACTAATTTTCCGCCATCTTTTGTCGAGCGTGAGGGCATCCAATCGGTTTGCTTTATCCCCATCGGAACAAAAGAAGAAAAACTAGGAGTGGTATTTGTAAATTACCGGACATATAAGCAATTTGACAGCCTTTATCGCCTGATGGTTTTAGGCTTTTCACAAGCCCTGACCGCGCTGGCATCCAAGGAAAGTTACCGGGAGGCCATATTCGAAGGGTTTGGACGGCCTGACCTGGGAATCCATAATATCCAGGCACGTTATGGCTTCAAAGATGGCGTAATGCAAGAAGGCCGCTTCGCTTATGAACAATGCACCGCTACCGCTGAGGGGTCACCCAATTTTAGAGAATGTGAAATGTATGAGCTGTTGAAGACCATGGATAAGTTCCTGGCTGAAGTCCGAGCCCAAACTACGGTGGATGATCTCCCCTGGCAGGTAACGTTGCGGGAGGCGATTCGAGAGTTTATCAGTAAGATGAAAGAACAAACCCACCAGGAACATCTGTGGTTTGTGGAAGATCTGGATCCGATGGTGGAACGAGAATCGTATCTGACACGCCTGGCGATCTTCAGGGTACTGACCGAAGCCGTCAATAATGGGGTTTTTCACGGTGGTGCAACTAAGATTGAGATCAAGCTGGAACGCCGCAGTCATTCAATCTATGTCCGGGTGGTCAACAACGGGGAGGCTATCGATCCCAAGGCAGATCGGAACCGCAGCCGAGGTGGTATTTTTGCACAGATGGACGAATTGAAATCCCGATTTGCAGCAACAACTTCTATTCGAGCAGACGCTAATGGACAAGGTACAATTGTAGAAAGTGAGATGCCGGCGCTACCCTTGAGCGAGGAGACGGTGTAATGTGTAGAATACTATTGGTAGAAGATTCTGTATACCAATATCGATCATTGAACGCAGAATTCCAGGAGGAAGGATGGGATGTGGTACGCGCCAACGACAAAGATGACGCGTTATACCGCATGCGCTTATTGGAGGAAGAGGGCAAAAGTCTGGATGTGGCCGCAATTGATCTGGGGCTGCCGCCGGCCAAAGATGATCCCCAAAACGGGATCGATTTGATTGCGACCATCCGCGACAAAAAAGAATATCGCGATCTTCCAATTTTGGCTTATACATCCCTGAACAAGATTGATTACCCGGCCGTTGTACGGCGATTGGCTGTATACCGGGCATCTTTTATTTCTCTGCGGCCGCTGGGTGATGAATTGAGAGTAATCGACATTCTGAAATTTGTACGGCGAGGCTTTTTCTTGCTCTCCCCAGCTCCAGCATCTTTTCTCCACGCCTCAGTACCCTTTCGTCCAGACCCCTTAGATGAAAAATTGTGGGAGACCCTGGCATATCTCAATCAGGGGTTGACTCAAAATCAGGTAGCCACAGAATTAGCCATTGCTGCTGATACGGTAAAAACACGCATAGAACGAACTCGAGAAATCTTAGCGAAAAGTGGCGAAGTGCCCATCAACGCCCGCACAGAAGATTTACTGGCCTGGTATCGCGAGCATCGAGTTCGTTACGCATGGGATAAATAATCCACTGAGCGGTGGATAAAATTCCCTGACAAAGCAGATAAAATCAATATCCACCGAGGGGAAAATTTCACCGCGCTCCGCATAATTTGCACAATCCGAGGGGTTCTAAAATCCTCCCAGATAGCGAGATAAACGAGAATAATAGGCGGAATTTTCCATGGTACCAGGGATTTATCCTGGCACCAGGATAAGTTATTTTTAAGACAGGATCAGTCAGCCAAGAAAGGAGCAAAGCATGAACAACATGATGTTTTTCTATATATTGCTTACCGCGACCGGAGTAGTGCTGTACTGGGCGAAGAAGCTAACGATGAATGCTTAGCCCGAATCAAAGAAGAGCCAACAAATTTATGCCGGAGGCAACTATGATTTCGATCAGCATGGAAATGATTATCATTATCGCCCTAGTTATGATCATCATTGGCATAATCATGGGAGTGAGTATATCTAGACCTCACATTTTATAAAATTCAACAAATCATCCCCTCTTGAATTACGGAGGGGATGAAGTTTTTTGGTTGGTTGCCGGGGATAAATTTGCCAGGGCATATCAGCAGGGTGGTGGAAAGCAGCGGATAAGGAGGAACAAATTTAGAAACGGGTCCGGCGGCTTTGTTTTCTTCCACTGCCTTTGCGGTGCAAATGGAGGGAGTGAGAAAAGACAACTCACTCTCGAGGAAAACTGTCGGGGCAATTGAAGGAAGAAGACAAAAGGTCGCAACAACACGCTTGCGTTGGGATGGCGATGCGGAGTTATTGGACGGCCCCTCTCGCGCAGAACTGCCGGGTCTTCCTGGATGAACCCAGCGCCGCTGGCGTTGGAATCACCCTAACGCAATCAAATTGCAACCTGCACCTTTTGCACAAATTCATACGATAAATCTCCTAGTTTTTCTCCACAAAACGAAATCAGGATAATACCTCAATAGCTTTCCAATTCCAAGTCTTCCTTTTAATGGAGATCTGCCCCAACCCTGGGAAAGGCATGTGAGGGCAAAAAACCAGCGAATTTTCGTTAACCGCGCGCATTAACAATTGCTTCCGTGTACTGACGACCTCTTCAGGGAATCTGGATTCATCCCAGGAACATAGTATATCCGGATACATGATGTGAAGTGGATCTTGGACAACATCAGCGATGTGGAGCAGGGTTTCGCCTTCGGAGGAGATACGCAAAGCGCTATGTCCGGCACTGTGTCCGCGCCCAAAAATGACCTGAATGCCCGGCAGAATTTCAGTATCCAGCGCAACCAATTCGACACGATCTTCAATGGCCGGAATGACATGCTGGATAAAATATTCCGGGGCGTTTTCATTTCCTACGAGCACATTATTTACCGACCAATGTTTCCACATAGCCTCCCACATAAAGATTCGGGCATTGGGATAGTCCAGGTTGCCAAGGTCGTCTACCAGGCCTTCGACATGGTCACTGTCGGCATGAGTCAGGTAGATCAGGTCAATATCTTCCGGTGAGATTCCGGCAGCTTGCAACTGTGTTGGCAGCGCACCATCACGAATTCCAGCATCGATCAGGATATTGTGTGTGCTCGTTTTTATGAGGAGCACGTTATAGTCCATAATGGTCTGTTTGCCTTGGATACCATGCAAGGTAAGTATTTGGGGCAGTTCCTCGGCAGAAATGTTGTTGGCCAAGTCGTCATAGTTGTATTCTTGCTGGTGATCGTTAAAAACGACACACTCGAAAGCGCCTACGTTAAAACAAGTCGGTGTATTATGCATTTGAGCACTTCTTTAGTTCGTCGCCTAGATTCCGAAATCCAAATATCTCAAACTCGTCGAGGCCTCATACGGTGTGACTGCGACATAGCGGGCCATGCCATTCATGCTGGCATAACCGCCGATGCCATAATCCGAGTCGTATCCATAGTTATAGTCACCTTCGCTGCCCACACCGCCTTGGTTACCAGCCAGGAATAGTACACGGGTCTGCGGTTGGTTCGGATCAATATGGTCGAAGGGATGAAAATTCCCCATCCGCTTGGTATTGTGACGGGCCTGGAATTTGTCGAGATATGTTGCGGCCGCTTCGACGCCACCGGCGCGGACGATAAAATTTGGTTCATCCCTCAGGATGTCGAAAGATGTGAATCCTTTTTTCGTTTTTCGCGCCAGCTTGAAATCCAGGATGACACCGTAACGTCGCGGCAGGTCCGCGATGCCCCGTTTGAATTCATCGAAGGGGAATACCGGGATTTCCACGCCGTGAGGCAGCTTGCCCTCCAGCACGTCGCGGGCTTCGCGTTGGGAGATCTTGACAGCGTAATCCCTGGTAAGGCCCTCCAGATTCGATGGGTTCAGGTCCGCGTGCAAACTCACCTCGGATCGTTCCGGGGTCGCCAATATTCCGCCGCCATGGACTGCCACCACCACGTGATGACCCTGCTTTGTGGTGATGACGCATTCCTCCGAATTCGAAGTGAACCAGGTGTTCCAGATTATGTTGTCGTAGGGAGCCTTCACGCGCGCCTGCAACAACTGCGGCAGCGATGCCACGAACCCACAATCGCCTGCGCAGCGCAAGGCACGTCCCAGGGCGGCGGGGATATGCGGTTCGAAAACTATGACCGCCTGCAAGTTGAGGCCGTGGAAATTGTTTTCTTCCTCCATGGCTGGTTTACTCAAAGCTCAATGTCGATATTTCGTAAACTGGTTGCTTGATCACATGGAGCAACCGCGACATAGCGAGCCATGCCAGCTGGCCAGGTAGCGCCGATGCCGTCATCTGCGCCCAGGCCCCAGCCAAGATCCTGTTCCTTGCCCTCGCTGTCAATGCCGCCCTTATTGCCACCAAGTTTTAATAAGCGGGACTGGGGTTGAGATGGATCGATGCCTTGGTGGTCGTGGAAGTTGCCCATCAATTCTGTATTGTGCCGGGCCCTGGCTTTTTCGAGATAGGCTGACAACGGCTGAACCCCACCAGCGCGAACGATCATGTTGGGATCGTCCTTCAAGGAATCGAAACTCACGTATCCACGATTACCTTTTTGAGCCATTTCGAAGTCCAGGACAACACCATAGCGTCGCGGCAGGTTCGCGACACCACGCTTGAATTCGGCGAAAGAATAAACCGGGATCTCGCTACCGTCAGGGAGCATACCCTCCAACAGGTCGCGGGCTTCGCTCTCAGTGATCTTGGCGGCATACTGCCCGGTGAGCCCTTCCGTATTGAAGCGGCTCAGGTTGGCGCGCAGGCTGCGCTCGAATCGATCCGACGACGCGAATATGCCGCCGCCATGGGCCGTCACCACAACGTGATTTCCCTGCTTTGTGGTGACCACGTTCTCTTCGGAGTTAGCGGAGAACCAGGTATTCCAGATAATATTTTCGTATGGCGCGTTGGCCCGGGCGTGCAGCAGTTGCGGCAACGACGCCACGAACCCCTCTTCGCCGGCGTATTCGAGGGCGCGGCGAAATGCGGTTGCGGCATACGATTCGAAGACGATCTCAGCTTCCATTTTTATGTTGTCCATTTTTGTTAAACCTCGAAGTCCAAATAACGCAAACTCTCAAATTCATCTCGAGGAGCGGCCGCGACATAACGACCCATGTTGGGTAAACTTGCATCGCCGCCCATACCATAATCGGTGTCATATCCCCACCCTAAACCATCATAATCGTCTGCGCTGCCGAAACCACCATTATTGCCGGACAGGAAGACGATTCGCGTCTGGAGTTGGCCGGGGTCAATCCTGTTGTAGGGATGCCAATTTCCCATCGTCTTGGCGTTATGCCGAGCGCTGGCTTTGTCGAGGTAAGCGGCAAGAGGTCCAACACCGCCGGCGCGGGCGATCATATTGACATCATCTCTCAAGGCATCGAACGCTTCGTACCCATTTATGGACTTCTTTGCCATTTCAAAATCCAGGATGACGCCATAGTGCCGCGGTAGGTCCGCCACCCCACGCTTGAACTCTTCAAAGGCGAAAATGGGGATTTCAGCCCCGCCGGGCAACTGACCCTCCAGCAGAGCGTGGGCTTCCCGTTTGCTGATCTTGGCGGCAAATTGACCGGTAAGGCCATCTACATTCGAACGATCCATATTCGCATGCAAGGTCTTTTCGAATCGTTCCGGAGTTGAAAATATTCCGCCGCCGTGGACTACTACAATCACTCGATTTCCCATTGACGTTGTAATTAGGCTTTCTTCGGTATTCGAGGTAAACCAGGTATTCCAGAGGATATTATCGTAGTCCGCGTTTGCCCTGGCGTGCAGCAACTGTGGCATGGATGCCACAAAGCCATCCTCTCCCGCATATCTCAATGCCAGCCTCAACGCACTGGGGAGATGGGGATCGAAGAAGATGGCCGCTTCCATTTCCATGTTATTCATTGTGTTATCTTTCTTATTGCAAGATTTTTTGATCTTGCATTATGTCATGTGGGACGATTGGATATTTCACCCGTGACCTGAATGCCAATTTACTGGGCAATTTTTTCGAGCAGGTCATTGACCTTCGAGACTGCACTGGATGCATCCGGGGCAAACCCATCGGCACCAATTTTTTCAGCGAATTCTGCCGTGACTGGCGCACCACCGATAATTACTTTGACCCTGTCGCGCATATCAATATCTTCGATGGCCTCAATAACATCCTCCATAGCCGGCATGGTGGTCGTCAGCATGGCCGACATACCCACGACATTGGCTCCGTTCCTGACCGCATCGGCGAATTTGGCAGGATCAACATCGGTTCCCAGGTCGATAACATCGAATCCAGCCCCTTCGAACATCATGGTGACCAGGTTCTTGCCAATATCATGCAGGTCGCCTTTTACCGTCCCCATGGCCACAGTGCCTGCTGATTGGAAACTGGTTTCGGCGAGATGCGGCTTCAGCAGGTTGAGGCCGGCCTGCATGGCGCGCGCCGCGATCATCATTTCGGGGACGAAGAGATCGCCGAGCTCAAACTGCTTGCCGATTTCGTCCATGGCTGCGATAAGTCCTTTGTTCAGGATCTCTTCAGGGGAAACACCTGCGCCGAGAGCTGCCTGCACTCCCGCTTCAACATCGGCGATTTTTCCTGAGGTGACGTTTTGAAAGATGGTTTCGAGATTCATGGTTTATCCTTTTTGAATTAAACGATATGATTTGGTGATGGACAAAAGTAGTTCAGGTGGGGTGCATCTTGGTTCCCACATGTTTCAAGGTAACACCTGTTTGAAGATGCACCCCACCCTAGGTCAAATCCGAAAATACTTGTGTTATTGTTTCGATTGAGTTTCTACTGCCTTTTCAGTGATCCTCCTGATCTTCCTCTTAATGTCTTTGGGCAAAATATCGCGAGGCTCTAGACTTAAAATTTGATCGATTTTCTTCTTTGCCCGCTCACGCATCGAGGTCCCACCGCTGGCCATCCATTGGTCGAAATTGCGCCGGTCGATTAGCCGAGGCGCCCAGCCTTCCCGAACATGGCGCACTGTGTGTTCAGCCCCCATGAAATCGCCCTTCAAGGCATGTTCATGGATCACGTCCAAGGCCAGCGTTTCCTGGTTGATCACCATTCCTTGCATCGATTTCTTAAGCCACGATATGGCCTCGTCACAGATGGCGACCAGCTCCAATGACCCCATCAGCCCCGATTCCATATAGCCCACATCGTGGATCATATTTCCACCGCGCAATGTTGCC
>CAZVPR010000113.1:0-14229 GCA_964629085.1 uncultured Anaerolineales bacterium | reverse complement strand
TTAGGTGATTAGAAGTTGATTACACTCTCAGGAGTTACGCAGTTGAGAACTTTCCAGGAGAAAATTGCATGCTGAGCGCTGTCCTGAGCTCGTCGAAGGGCAGCCAAAGGCGTATCGAAGGGTGCGACCTGCGTAACGGTTAACTCTATTGAACTTCTGAAATTGTGGAAAAATGATCTTTCGATCGACCGAGGTACGTTGGTTTTTTCAGGGTGAAATTCCGCCAAAAGTGGAATCATGGTTTAGCGGGCTCGACTCCGAGAAGGGCAGCGAAACGCCCAGGGTTGATATTTACTTACTCAACACCGGAGATGGGAACTTTGGCATCAAGCTTCGTCAAAACATGCTGGAAGTGAAAGAGCGAGAAATCATCCATGGAAATCACATTTTCAACCCATCAATGGAGGGAGTCATCGAGAGTTGGAATAAAACCAGTTTCTTGCTCGCACCCCAGCAGCATGAATTCTACGCCGCCGAATACTTGACAGATTCCTGGATCAGCGTCAAGAAGACTCGGCGGCAGGCAATTTATCAGAAATTGCCCACAAAAACTGATAAACCAACAATCCTTTTCGAGGCTGTCGAAGCTTGCCATCTCGAATTAACTTCCATCCTGGTCAAAGAACAACGTTGGTGGACCATCGCGTTGGAAGCCTATGGGAATGTCTCTAGTGATCATGAGCGACTGATAAAAACTGGGCGGCAGTTACCTTCGGAGAATACTCAACTTGGTTTTGGCCGCAACAACTCCATGGGATACCCACAGTGGCTAAATGAACTGGCAAGCTAAAGGAAGAAATTGTGCTCAAAGGTAAACCACATCCAGATTATCCAGCCGAAGAGGGGCGCTATATCCGCGGCAATGATTTCTCGCCGGTGGCCGTGGCAATCATCCTCAACTGTGATGAAGACAAAATCCCGCCGGATATCGAAAAGCTGATTCGCATCGGAGCCGAAAGCGGCGCGGCGCTCTCCGGCTCGATCCAGACCCCCAACATTGGCCTGGAGAAAATGATCTGCAACATTGTCGGCAATCCCAATATTCGCTTTCTGATTCTAGGGGGGCCTGAATCTGAAGGCCACCACACCGGGCAAGCCTTGAAAGCGCTTATCAACAATGGCCTCGATGACAAAAAGAGGATCATCGGCACAGAGGCGCTGCACGCGGTCATCCACAACATCCCCAATGCATTGGTCGAACGTTTCCGACAGCAATTGACCCTGATCGACCTGCAATTCGAAGGCGACCCCAAGGAAATCCGCCAGGCAGTTTGGAGCTGCTACCAGGAAGAGCCGGTCCAATATCGGAATTACCAACTCTGCGATCCGGGCGCATTCGCTGAGCACGGACTGAGCGGTACGATAACCTGGAAGATCACCCAGCCCTGGAGCGAACCCGATGACGATTCGGAGCGGCAGGCGCGTGATAAAGCCCTGGCGATGATCGAAGAATTACGCAAACGCCAAAAAAGGGCTCCAAAATATTAACCTGTTGGAGTGGCCAAGTTAAAAGGGACGCGTTATTTGAATTCGATGAAAACAATCCAAAGAAACGGGGGTTTTTCCGGACATTAAAACCTGGTTTCTAGAATCTATATCGGATTTCGCATAAGCCGAAAATGATTAAAGTATGGCTCATCCCGACCCAACCCTGTCATGATAAACTTTCTCTATGGAATTTATTAACTGCCCCTGGTGTAACCAACGTGTCCCTGAAACAAACCTGGAATGTCGCAAGTGCGGCGGGCCATTGCCAGCCCCCATCGGCGATGATCCCGGACCTTCTCCACCTCTGCCGCCCCGCAAACTGCCGGCCGGCTATAAGCGCCGCGTACTCTTTACCAATGAAGTGTTCCCCATAGTGGGCCTGATATTTTTGCTGGTGGGCCTTCCTTTGGGATTGATCTTCGTGATCTTGGGAATTGTCCTGCCGGGCATGTGGGTTTTCATTGTTGTTGGTGGTGGCGTTGGCGGCATTTTTACCTTTCTAGGTGGCGTCATGCTTTATATGGGAATTCAAAACGGTCTGCGCAAGATCCGTCCCTTTGAACATGGCCTGGCAATCGAGGGCGAAGTCATCGAGATGTATCGGGACCGCAGCATACAGGTCAATGGACGCAATCCCTGGGGCATCATCTACACTTTCGAGGTGCACGGCATCCCTTACGAAGGCAAGGTGCTTTCCTGGCAGCACGCTCCCCAAAAACAGTCCGTCGGCAATCGTGTATTCGTGCTCTACATGCCTGACGATCCTGATCAGAATGTACTCTATCCGCCAGTATAATTTTTTTCCTGCGTGACATTAATTCAACAGAAGCAGCCGGAGGCGTATCGAAGGGTGCCAATCTCACCATCAACCCTCGATACGATCTCTGATCACTTCGGTTATCGCGCTCGGGATGCTGTTCTGTCACCACGAAATACCCCACTCCCCGCGATCACCACCGGCCCACGTATCAGAATTATCAGGTACCGAGAAGTTTATTAATAGAGGAAACACAATGAAACGAACCATTCTATTTTTTCCAGGTATCGCGGCTTCCCTTTGGATGATTGTCCACCTTTCAGGGGTGGTTCGAGCCCAAACGGATAACCCAACCCCCGAGTTCAATCCCTTTGAAAACCTGACCTCGGAGAAGGAGGCTTGTTTGAAGGAATCCTGGGGAGAAGACGTATTCACCGAAATCACCACCTTCCAGCGACCGCCCAATTTCGATGAAGAGCCTGCTCTGCTAGAATGCCTGGGCGATGAGTTCAAACCCCCTGGCCAGGGTCCCGACGGACCCGAGGGCGGCCACAACCCCTTCACCGACCAGGTCTATTACGCCACCTCCCGCGATGGCCTCACCTGGAGTGAGGGCACCTTGCTGGCAGAAAAAGCCTCCGTGCCCGATGTCATCCGCAAATCGGATGGCACGTTGTGGGCTTACTGGGTTGACTTTACTTTCATGACCGGCCCCAACATGGAACAGATCGGCATCGCCCGCAGCGATGATGACGGCCAAAGCTGGCAGCGCCTGGAGAACGCCATTTTTACCGGTTTGGGCGATATTGTGCCCGTCGATCCGGATGTGTTCGAACTGCATGATGGCCGCCTGCGCATGTACTTCTACGATATCGCCGTCCGGCAGCTCGAACACCCCATTTACAGCGCCATCTCCGAGGATGGCATCCGCTTCGAGCTCGAGCAGGGCGTGCGAGTCTGGATGGATAACATTTATGACCCGGATGTGATCCTTTTGCCCGATGGCAGTTACCGTATGTATGTCAACGGCAGGGACATCCTCAGCGCCAGCAGCCTCGACGGCCTGGAATTTACCATCGATGAGGGTGTGCGCGTCGAACAAGGTGCCGTGCCCGGCTCCATCGTCATGCCCGATGGGAGCATCCGAATGTATAACTGTGTGCAAGGGATTTCGGTGTTTGAGAGTCAGGACGGCCTGAATTTCAATTTGCTCAAAGAGGGCCTCATTCGCCCCGCAGCAGGCCAACGCCAGATTTTATGCGACCCCTCAGTGGCCGAATTGGAAGATGGCTATTTGTTGGTGTACAAGCTGAATCCTGGTCAATAAATTAGGGTAGGCGTACATCCTAAATTACTCGAAATACAAGATGCGAGCTCTTTTCCCAAATGCATCTCTTCCTGCAAATTTCGCGCCTGGGAAAAAGCTTTTTCGAATTTTCGGTCTAATTCATCTTGATTCATCTGGAACCGCTCCCTGCTCAACCATCATCATGATCACGCCAATGATGTCTTCCTCTGCTGTAAGCAATGGCGCCAAATTCACGCGACAATGCCTGGCACACCCGCGCCGGTTGACGACGGCCAGGGTTACTTTATCTTGTTTACAGCCACCGCTCAAACAGCGCCGAATTGGATTTTTAACTTCTCGACGGGCAAACCGAAATCCAGACCTAAGAAATTCTTTTTCATGACCTCATCAGGTCGCAACCCCCACATCTCCGTGGCGGTGTCGTTCCACGAAATCACGTTCATGTCTTTGCCGACAACCATAAATCCGCGTCCATACTAATAATAACTGCATTCATAAAGGTGTTGACACTACACAATTCCTCGGTGCGTTCATTTAATTCGGTATTGAGGGTTTCTAGCTCTTCGTTAGTCGATTGCAGCTCCTCATTCATAGTTTCCAACGCTTCATTGCTGGACTGCAATTCCTCATTGGTGGTTTCCAGGTCCTGGTTGGCGCGTTCCATATCGATCTTGGGTTTTCGGCCAATAATATAGCAATGCTGTATGCCTCTTCTCCTGAGGCGCAACCCGCGCACCAGACGCGAACAGGATCGCTATTTGTACTTTTTTCAACAATTTTTGGAATAATTGATTTTTTGATGTACTCCCTGGCTTTGTCCTCTCGGAAAAAGGAGGTAACATTGATCAAGATGGTATTAAAAAGTTCGAAAATTCATTAGGGTGCGCCAGCAAGAATAACCCCTTTATTTCTAAAAACGTACCGGTTCATTTTAAAAGTCAACCGGTTGAGTCGCGCGACTCAAGGGGCGACTTGCCTGACTCAAGGGGTCTATTTTAAAAATCAACCCCTTGAGTTTGAAAAAGGTACCAGCATTCAGGATTTTCACTAGAAACCGGGTTTTTCCCGGACAGCAACACCCGGTTTCTAGAATCAAATTCATATAAATTTCTTACACAACCCCCTGGCATAATTCCAAATATGTGCTATTATTATGGCACGAACCGCAGGGTGCCCCCCTCACTCTGCGGTTCGTATTTTAAGAGTTTCCGGTCACAAATTTTGCACAACAGTTGTTTGACCGAACATTCTTCATACGGTATAATCACACGTCGGTTTAGCATCCATAATTGAAATTATGTACTGGCTTATGCCAGCACAAAGTACAAGTAGAAAGAAAACAGGTTTATAAAATGCCAAAACGAACGTATCAACCCAAGAAACGCCGCCGAGTCCGAGTACACGGATTTCGATCCCGTATGTCGACCCGCGGAGGCCAAGATGTTATCAAACGCCGCCGGGCCAAAGGTCGCCATCGTTTGGCGGTCAAGATGAATAATCACGTAAAGAAGACGAATTGGAAAAGCTAATTCCTTTTCGGGCTGGCTGGACCTTCTCTAATAGGTTCAGGGGTGAAACCCAAATTTCGACTGACGAGTAACACCGACTTTAAGCGGGTGCGGCGCTATGGAAAATCTTATGCCCACCCGCTTGTTGTCTTGGTAACCCTTCCCAACGATATGGGAACATCGCGTTTCGGAATATCCGCTGGACGATCTGTAGGCATAGCCGTTCAACGGAACCAGGCCAAACGGCAAATTCGGGAAATCATCCGACCGCTAATACCTCAAATTTCTGCGGGTTGGGATATCGTCTTCATGGCAAGAAAACCCCTCGCCAAAGCCAGCTTTCGAGAAATCGAGAACGCCGTCCAGCAACTTTTACAAAAAGCAAACCTGCGCCAGGAATAAACGCATGGCTGCCGAACATCAACTTGAACAGCACAAGCATCTGGATACCAACGATCACCCTCACCAGGCAGAACCTCGCCTGAGAGATCTGCCCCCCAAAATCCAAAATTGGCCTCGCATTCCCTTGCTGGCCCTGATCCGGCTTTATCAAGTCACGCTATCGCGCGCTTTGCCCTCAAACACCTGTCGCTTTTATCCCTCCTGTTCCCATTTTGGATATCAAGCCATCTACAAATACGGCGCTCTTCGAGGCAGCCTGATGGCTGCCTGGCGCGTCTTGCGCTGCAATCCCTTCAATCCTGGAGGCATTGACCCCGTACCGTAAACCAAAACCGAGTACACATGAAAAAAATTCGAAAATTCCGCACAATCCTTATCCTACTATTGATCGCAGTTGCCCTGGCATCCTGCACTGGCGGTGCCAGTCGCCGGGTTGTTGCCTCAGGCTGGGCCGGAGTCGTCGCCGACGAAGAAACCGCCTACCTGGCTTACAACACACACGTCTATGCCGTCAATATGACCAATGGCACCGAGCGCTGGCGCTATCCTAATGAGCCAGATGCGGCCATCACCTTCTATTCCAAGCCGGCCATTACCGAAGATGGACAGTTAATCGTTGGCGGTTATAACCACACCGTCTACAGCATTAACCCCATCAACGGCCAGCTCAACTGGACATTTGAAGACTCCGAAGGACGCTTCATCGGCGGGCCGCTGGCCACCTCGCAAGGTATTTTCATCCCGTCCACAGACACCTATCTGTACGCCTTAAATTTCGAGGGACAGCCGCTTTGGCGAGAGCCCTACAAAACTGAAAAAGAAATTTGGGCCAGCCCTGCCGGTGACGATGCCTGCAATTGCATCTATCTGGCTTCCATGGATCACAAAGTATATGCCATCGACGCAGCAACTGGCAACACTGTCTGGGTAACGGATGATTTGGGCGGCGCCATTGTTGGAACACCCACCAATACTGAAGAGAAAAATCTATTTGTGGGCACCTTTGCCGAAGAACTGGTGGCACTAAAAACTGATTCGGGCAGCGAAAGCTGGCGCTTCGCAGCGCAAGATTGGATTTGGGGTGGCGCCGCACTGAGTGAAGACGCCCTGTATTTTGGTGATCTCAGCGGAACCTTCTTTTCCCTTGATCCCGTAAGCGGCGCGCAGAACTGGCAAATCCAACCCGGTGGTGCCATTGTCGACACACCCCTGGTCACCGATGAAGCTATCTATTTTGCCGCTGAAGAAGGCTTGCTGATCTCCGTCTCATCTGAGGGCGTCATCAATTGGCAGCAACCTTTCGATGGCAACACCTACAGCAGCCCCATTCTGGCAAACAACTTCTTGTTGATCTCCACCACGGACCCAGCGTCGTTGTTAGTCGCACTGGACCCCAACGGTGTCCAGAAATGGACCTATGGAGAGAAAGCAGACGAGTAAAAACGGAATAAAATTATGTGGAATTCTTTTATCAGCTTGATGATTAATATCTTGCTCTACATTTACACCTTCGTAGGGCAAAACTTCGGCGTAGCCATCATCTTGTTCACCATCTTAATCCGCCTGGTGCTGTACCCGCTCAACGCGCAGCAGGTCAAGCAGACCAAGGCCATGCAAGATATGCAGGAGAACAAGAAGTGGAAGGAAATGCAGAAGAAATACAAAGACGACCGGGAGAAACTGGCCCAGGAACAGATGAAACTGTACAAGGAATTGGGCGTCAATCCCTTCGGGTCCTGTCTGCCTACACTGATCCAGTTCCCTATCATTATCGGTCTATATCAGGCCATCATCAGGGCGTTGGCCGTCAGTCCATTGCAGTTACTGAATCTTTCCAAGCACATTACCAATGGCGCCGACCTGATCCCATTAAACAATCACTTCCTGTGGATGGACCTCAGTCTGCCTGAAAAAGATTTCGGCCTTTCCATTGGTGGATTTGGCGTCCCCATCCTGGCGATTGTCGTTGTTGTTACCAGTTACCTGCAAACAAAATTGATGACCCCGCCCAGTACCGGGGGAGCCAGCGATCAGAGCGCCCAAATGACCCGCATGATGGGCCTCTACATGCCAATATTTATGGGCTGGCTGGCCTACAGCTTCTCATCCGGTTTGGCCTTGTATTTTGTGGTCAGCAACCTGGCAACTATCCTGCAGTATGCCATCATGGGCCGTCTCGACTGGAGTAATGTACTCCCCAAAAGTTTCACTACCTGATTGGAGAGACTCAAATGACAGAAAATCGCGCCACCTTGGAAATCATCGCTCCGTCCATTGAAGAAGCCGTAGAAAAAGGGCTCAGCGATCTTGGTTTGACAGCAGAAGATGTTGAAATTGAAGTCCTTGACGAAGGCAATCAGGGATTGTTTGGGATAGGATCACGGCAGGCGCGTATAATGCTCATCGTTCGTGGGGCTACTGTTCCCGATCAGAAAGTTGTTTCCGAGGACAGCCCAGCCTACGATAGCAAAAAAAGTGCACCTGAAGCCATCTCTCAGGATGACAAATACCTGATCGACAGCGCCCACGGGATTGTCTCAGACTTGTTGGTAAACATGAATCTCGAAGAAGCCGAGATCAATACATACCTTGGGCAACCCTATGGTCCCCATGACCGCATCCCAATTCACGTAGATATCTCTGGCGATGACCTGAGTATCCTCATTGGTCACCGGGGCGAAACATTAGATGCCTTGCAGTACATCTCTCGCCTGATGCTTGGAAAAGAATTGGAACGCTCCGTACCCTTGATCATCGACGTGCAGGGCTATCGCGGTCGCCGCGAACAGCAAATTCGCCGTCTGGCACGCAGCATCGCAGACCAGGTGGTGCAGACCAACCGCAGCCAATCTCTGGAACCCATGCCGGCCAACGAGCGTCGCATCGCCCACCTTGAACTCCAGGACGACAAAGAAGTCTACACAGAGAGCACCGGGATGGGCCGACATCGAAAGGTCGTCGTATACCCACAAAATTAAATATTTTCATCACGAATAATTACACTTAAATTCGTGATACCCCAATCCCTAAGGGCCTCCCTCTTAGGGATTACTGCTATCAGGTATAATTCACTCATGCACAATCCCGCCCACTTCGATGCCATCGACTATTTGGCCATCGGTCACCTTTCAAACGACATTACTCCATTCGGCAACCGCCTGGGAGGTACGGCAGCATTCTCTGGGTTGACAGCCAAAGCCTTGGGGTTGCGCGTGGGCATTGTCACCTCCTGCAGCGAAGATATCTCGTTAGCTGCAGCAAGTTCCTTCCCACTGGCCAACGAACCGACAAACAAAAGCACCAGCTTTGAAAATATCCACACACCTAAGGGCCGACAACAAATCGTCCACAGCGTGGCAGAAACGATAGACTATCATCAAATACCACAAGCATGGCGCAGAGCCCCAATTGTCCATCTGGGCCCGATCGCACAAGAAGTAGAACCATCCTTAGTGCGTCGATTTCCAAATTCATTAAAAGGTATTACTGCTCAGGGTTGGCTGCGAGAATGGGATTCAGAAGGGATAGTTAAACAGGGAGAATGGCCCGAAGCTAGTTATGTGCTGCAGTATGCTGACACCACAATTATCAGTAATGAAGATGTTGATGGAGATGAAGCCCGTATCGAAGAAATGGCCGCATCCAGCAATATATTGGTCGTTACCGAAGGCGCAAACGGATGCCGGGTTTATTTCGAGGGCGAGATGCGCAGTTTCCCCGGTGCAGAAATCCAAGAAGTAGACGCCACGGGAGCAGGAGACATTTTTGCAGCAACATTCTTTATCCATCTGCAACAAAATAAAAAACCCTGGGCTGCTGCCGAAATGGCCAACCAATTGGCGGGCATATCTGTAACACGCCAGGGCCTCGAAAGCATACCCACACAAGATGAAATCTATTCTGCATTTGTAAAGGTGTAATTTATGGGAATGATCTATGCTATCGCCAACCAAAAAGGTGGCGTTGGAAAAACCACTACTGCCATTAATCTGGGCTCCTATTTAGCCGAAACTGGCAAGAAGGTCTTACTGATTGATATTGATCCCCAGGCCAATGCCACTTCTTCTATTGGTGTCGAAAAAGAAAAGATCAATGGCGGTACCTACGAAGCCCTATTGGGAACTTCACCTCCAACCGAAAATATCCTTCACAACCCGCGCCTGAATATGGACCTTTTGCCCTCTACACCAGGTTTAGCCGGAGCCGGGGTGGAACTTGTCAACGAAGAAAAGCGGGAACATCGCTTAAAGAACTCTATCCAAGAGTTGATCAGCGACTATGATTACACACTAATCGATTGCCCGCCTTCGCTGGGGCTGTTGACCCTGAACGGTTTGCTGGCGGCCAATGATGGTCTGATCATTCCGGTCCAATGCGAATATCTTGCGCTAGAAGGCCTAGGTCAATTGATTCAAACCCTAAACCGCATCCGCAATGCCATTTCGCCGAATTTGCGCATTCGCGGTGTCCTTCTGACCATGTTCGACCCACGCACCAATCTTTCAGGCGACGTCGTGGAAGAAGTCAAGAAATATTTCCCCAATCAAGTTTTCCAGGCCATCATCCCACGCAGTGTTCGCTTGGCCGAAGCTCCTTCTTACGGTATTCCCATTTCAATCTATGATCCCAACTCGTCAGGCGGACGCGCCTATCGGGCCCTGGCCGACGAAATTCTGGCGATGGATGAGGAAAAAGTGGCAGTAGCTTGACATTTGTGAGGTAACTTAATGAATCGAAAACGCCCCGGACTTGGAAAAGGTCTCGACGCTCTAATCCCCATGGATGAATCGCAAGAGTCAATACTGGCCGAATCGAACTTAGGTGCTAGCGAAATCGCGACCGATTTAATCACGCCTAACCCTCGTCAACCCCGTGCTAAATTCAGTGAGGAAGGAATTTCCGAGTTATCTGCCTCAATCCGAGAACACGGGATCATTCAACCTCTGATCGTCACACAAGAAATTGAGGGACTGGCCTATACCCTCATAGCCGGCGAACGTCGCCTTATGGCCGCCAAAAAAGCTGGATTGGAAAAAGTTCCCGTGGTCATCAGGGAAGCCAGCGACCAACAGCGTTTGGAATTAGCTTTAATCGAAAATTTGCAGCGAGCTGATCTGAGCCCGCTCGAAACTGCTGAAGCTTATCATCAACTTGCCACCGATTTCAGCCTCAACCACGGTGAAATTGCGGATAGAGTTGGCAAAAGCCGGGTCGCTGTAACCAATACGCTGCGTTTGCTCAACCTGCCCCCCAGCGTAAAGCAAGCCCTGGTCCAAGGCCAAGTTAGTGAAGGCCACGCCAGAGCTTTATTGTCCTTACCAAGCACCCAGGCCCAGGCAGCCGCCTTGCAGTCGATCATCGAACGCCAACTAAATGTGCGCCAGACGGAAGAATTGGTGCGCAAGTTAAGCGGAGAAAAACCGGTCACTACACCAAAACCGGCTCCCATGCCTGAAATTGTGGCCCTTGAAGAGAAGCTCGAATCAGCGCTTGGCACACGGGTAAAAATGAAACACGGCAAAGAGGGCGGCACCATCACCATCCATTACTATTCGGACGAAGAGTTGAACGCTCTCATCGACAGATTTTCTGGATAAGAAGACTAAATGAAACGCCAATCTGCTTCGCAAAGGATTGGCGTTCGTTATTTAAAATACGAAAGTTGCTGCGCCTGTGGCGCTCGAGTACATTCGCTGCGTCGGCATATACTCCGAGAGGCAATCTCCTGACAAAGATTATGATTTCTTAATAGATTGCCACAGTCCCTTGCTTTGCGATGTGCATGCTTTCGGCGACGCTCATCCGCAATGACAGAAATGATGAGCCATTCAAGGTGATTATGAACATTCTTTATAACGCTTGCATTTATACTTTGGACAAAAAGAACCCAAACTGCTCAGCAATCGCCATGGAAAATGGGATCATCGTCGCCCTGGGGGAGGACGAACGAATTCTGAAACAGTTTGGGCGGGGCGCGCAGTCCCGAGACATGGGTGGCGCCCCAGTGATCCCTGGACTAATCGATGCTCATATCCATCTCAAGCATTATGCGCTCAGTTTGAACAAAATCGATTGCGAGGTACCTTCTCTGGATGAGTGCCTGCGGCGCGTTGCTGAACGTACCAAGACAACGCCAAAAGGTGAATGGGTCTTGGGCCATGGCTGGAATCAGAATGACTGGCCCGGTCCCTTCTCCGGGGGAGAGTTCCCCACAGCCGCCGACCTGGATGAAATTGCCCCTCACCATCCCGTTTTCCTGACCGCCAAGTCGCTGCATTGCGGCTGGGCCAATAGCGCTGGTCTACGAGCCGCCGGGATCGATTGCACCACCCCCGATCCGGTCGATGGCAGCATTCGCCACAATGAACATGGCGATCCGGACGGCATCTTGCTCGAGGGGGCCATGTGGCTGGTCGATCAGGCTGTCCCAGAATTAGGTGGACCCGAATTAGCAGAGGTCATCGACATTGCACAACAGAACCTCTGGCAATTCGGCATCACGGGCCTGCACGATTTTGACCGCGGAGCCTGCTTTGATGCATTACAGCGCTTGCATCGTACCGGCCGCTTGCGCATGAGAGTGGTCAAAAATATCCCGGTTGAAGATCTGGAGCACGCGATTGCGTTGGGTTTGCGCAGCGGTTTTGGAGACGACTTTTTGCGCATCGGCGCGGTCAAAAGCTTTGCCGACGGCGCTTTGGGCCCTCATACTGCCGCCATGCTCCAACCCTATCAAGATGATCCTGAAAATCGCGGCATGCTCTTGCTGGATGCCGAACAAATCGTCGAGCTTGGCGAACAAGCTGTTCAGGCAGGTTTGCCGCTGGCGGTGCACGCTATCGGCGACCGTGCCAATCACGAGGCGCTGAATGCATTTGAGCGCTTGCGAGAATACGAGTTAAAAGTGCTGTCGGAAAGCGAGGGGCGGAAGACCGATAAAGCCCGTCATCTGTCTTCGGTCACCGGTCCCCTTCGCCACCGCATCGAGCACGTCCAAATCACCCACCCGGATGATGCCCCACGCCTGGCAGAATTGGGTATCATCGCTTCAATGCAGCCTATTCATGCCACCTCGGATATGATTTCTGCCGACCGCTTTTGGGGAAGGCGCGCAGAAAATGCCTACGCCTGGCGCAGTCAACATGAGCATGGCGCTGTCCTGGCCTTTGGTTCGGATGCTCCCGTGGAATCACCCAACCCATTCTGGGGCTTGCACGCGGCCGTTACTCGCCAACGCTCCAATGGGAATCCTGGCCCTGAAGGCTGGTACCCCGCCCAACGGTTGGAAATTGAAAAGGCCATTATTGGCTATACGCAAGGCGCAGCCTACGCCGCTGGATCTGAAAATCAACAAGGAAAATTATCTCCTGGCTTTTGGGCTGACTTAGTTGTGCTAGATAAAGACCCGTTTGCGTGCGATCCAGCCGAAATCCGCACAATTAAAACCATGGGAACGATGATCAACGGTAAATGGGTATTGGATTTGCAAAACTAAATTTTCCACCGCTGAGCACGCAGAGAGCGCAGAGAGTAATTATAGGTTCTGAGGTAACTCCACCCTCGCCGCGGAATTTTTTATTCCCGCCGCTCGTAATTCTTCTCCACCCACTGCTGATATTCTAACTGTTCTCGAATGGCCTTCACCCAGGCCTCATTTTCCAGATACCAATCGATTGTTTTTTCCAACCCGCTTTGCAGCGATTGCGCCGGCTGCCAGTTTAGTTCGCGATCGATCTTTTCAATATTCATGGCGTAGCGTCTGTCGTGCCCGGGACGGTCGGGGACAAATTGAACCAAATGCTTGTGGGGCACATGGGGAGAATCAGGTAAGCGCTCATCCAGGATAGCGCAAATGGCGTCAATAATCTCCAGGTTTGTGGGTTGGTTGTCGCCACCCACATTGTAGACTTCCCCCAACCTGCCATCTTTAAGTACCCGCAATATGGCTTCACAATGATCATCAACAAATAACCAATCTCGGATTTGATTGCCATCACCATAGACAGGTAACGGCTTGCCATCGATGGCATTCAGGATCATCAGCGGCACTAACTTTTCTGGGAATTGGCGGGGGCCGTAATTATTGGAGCAATTGGTCACAGTGGCCGGAAATCGATAAGTATGCACATAGGAACGCACCAAATGGTCGCTGGCAGCTTTGGATGCGGCGTAGGGAGAATTGGGCTGGTATGGCGTAGTTTCACTGAAAGGCGGATCATCAGGCTCCAGCGTACCGTAGACCTCATCCGTGGAGATGTGATGGAAACGCACATCAGTTGGAAACGAACCGTCAGTCTGCCCCCAATGGTTTTTCGCCGCCTCGAGCAATGTGAAGGTACCCACGACGTTGGTCTGCACAAACTGTTCCGGCCCCAGGATGGACCGGTCGACATGGGATTCGGCCGCGAAATGCACGATGGTGTCGACCTCATGCTGGTGCAAAAGTCGATCAATAAGTTCGCGATCGCAAATATCCCCCTGAACGAAAGTATGCCGGCCAGCGCCAGGCAAATCCTTCAGATTTTCCTGGCTGCCTGCATAGGTGAGCAAATCGAGATTGATGATTTGATAATCTGATTCAGTTTTCAAAAGGTAGTGGACAAAGTTAGAGCCGATAAACCCAGCCCCGCCAGTGATGAGAATATTTTGCATGGATTAGCCTCAAACAGTTCGATGAAATACCCTGCAATCAGGGCTCGATATTATGCTGCTTAGATTCAACTCGTAAGTGCAACGACTAGACGGTCAAAAGAGGCAAGCTGAGG
>CAZVPR010000112.1:0-14326 GCA_964629085.1 uncultured Anaerolineales bacterium | reverse complement strand
CAAGAAAACAAATTCTGCTGCTACCTTCCCACGCTGGGAATCGTTCAAGGCCGTTCGGAAATACCCAGGATGCCAGTCTGTTCCCTGAGTATCCCCAATTGATGTAAGTGAGGGAGCACTATTACCACCAGAAATCATCACCATGCCGGCTTCAGAAATTACCGAGGAAGCGGTCGCAGCAGCACCAGAACAGGTCGTCCCAATGATGCCGACTACCTGTTTGTCGGCAGTCACTTTTAATGCAGTAGTTGTGCCACCTTCTGCTGAGCATAATTCATCTTCAATGATGAATTCAACCGGATGTCCCAGGATCTCGTTGCCGATTTGGGTCACCACCAGTTCTACAGTCCGCAATTGGGTTATTCCCAGTCGGGAAGGGCCGCCGCTGAGAGCCTGGATGATGCCGATTTTTATGGGTTCATCTTTTCCAATTTCAACACAACCGATCGTGTCTGCACATTCGAATTCAGGACTTTCCTGACAAGCACTTAAAAAAATGATTCCCAAAATGCTGATTGTTGCAAGCAAGATATATTTCAGATTCATCGCTTTGCCTCACTCTTCCGGGTTACTTTGCTCGTACTTGAATACAATATTGGATAGCAGACCTTCCAATCCATCCCCAGGATTTTCTAAAAATACTACCAAAAGATTAACTGCGCTACAATCTCCGAATTTATTACATTTCAGGGTGCCGGTAACTCCCTCGAAATCTATCGTCGCATAAAGCTCTTCTCGAAGTGCAGCCCGTCCAATCGATAAGGTTCCATCAGCTCGATTGACAGCAACACTTTCAATAGCATGGAAAAGCAAATTTGCGGCATCATACGCGTAGGGAACCGTATGATGGGCCGACGCAATTTTGAATTGTTTTTTGTAATCTGAAATTAAAGAGTCATAATTTTCTCCGGATGGAGTTGCCGGGCTGGTAAAAAACATGCCGATTCCATCAGTACCTAGTGTTTCTATAAATTGTTGTGTTGTGAGTGTTTCACCCCCCAACCACGTCATTGTAGTAAAGAAATCCATCAGATTGGCCTGTTTCAAGATCAACGTAGCCTCACTTTGAAATATTGGCAGATACACTAATTGTGCTCCTGTATTTGCCAGGGCGGTCAAAATCGGTTTCATATCCGTATCGTTTTTGTTGATCTCGCCGGAAAAAACAATTTCACCCCCCAATTCTATGAAAGTGTTTTCAAATTCTTGAGCCAATTCTTGGGTATATAAGTCACCGTCGTTGATTGTAGCGGCCTTCACAGTGCCAAATTCTTGATAGGTAAAGATCGCGGCTGTTTGAGCAATTAGCGTACCATTGAGAATCGTACGATAATATCCTGGATACCAATTTTTGCCTGCCGCTCCAGAAACCTGGGTCAATGAGGGTGCTGTGTTCGATCCTGAAATCATCACAAGGCCAGCATCGGACAGGATCTCAGCAGCGGTGGCAGCAGCGCCCGAGCAAGTGGTTCCCAAGACGCCCACGATATCTGGGTTGGCTGAAATTTTTAGAGCCGTCGTAGTGCCGCCTTCAGGCAAACAACCGGAATTCTCTATTTGTAGTTCTATTGGGTGACTTGCAACCTGGCCGGCGCGATTTTTTATGGCCAGGGTTATTGCGTTTGTTTGTTCCACGCCTCCATGAGTTTTCTCAACATCCAAGGATTGGAGCACGCCAATCTGAATAGGTTCACCGGGTCCAATTTCCACACAACCGATTTCATCATTGCACTCAAAATCTATTTCAGCCTGGCAGGCGACCAGAATTTGCCCTAAGATTATAGTAAGTATGAAGAACAAATTTTTGATTGTCACGCTTCCTCCGATGAACACGGACTAATAATTGGACTATCTCGCGCCGTCAGAACTTCCATTCTCCTTGTTATCAGTTCATCAGCATGTCAACTGTTGTGTGATCTTGAATTTAAACGTAATTCTTCAACCTGTTGAGGTGATTCATATTTTCGTTCTTTTCCTGCTTCTTCTAAGGCCTGGTTGACTTCTTTTTTTAATTCAATCATGCGTGATTCCCTACCTACATATAAATCATTCAAGTGTTCCAAAGCTGACATTCGGCGTTCAAGGGTATCTTCAAAATTCTTGCGGTTGGTAATGTCGGTAATATACCCTTCCAGGAATTGCACTTCACCTTTCTTGCTAAAAATGCCGGAACCTTGTTCCCAAACCCACTTTTCTTTCCCGGTGGTGGTGTGGATGCGATACTCTATTTGAAATGGTTTTTTTTCCTGAAGGGCCTTTTGTACGCTTTCCCAAACCCTGTCCTGATCTTCTGTGTGGATTAATTGATTTTTTTCTTGGAGCAGTTCCTCCGAGGAGTAGCCTGTCAAAGACAAACAGCTATCGCTAAGGAAAACCATCGTCCAATTCTTATCGTTTAAGCAGCGGTAGGCCAGGCCGGGCAAATTATCCAGCAGGGTCACCAGGGTGCGCTGACTCTCGACCAATTCGGCATCAGCCTGTTCTTTTGCAATGATTGTTTGGCGGAAAAATGTCAAAGCCTGAGTCATTTCTCCGATTTCATCTTTCCGATCGGGGTTTGGCAATTCAGATGTGATGTTGCCCTCAGCCAGTCGTCGCATGGCCCCAGTCATTCGCATAATTGGGCGGGTAATCTGGGAATTGCTGATGAACAATGTTGCTAAGAATGCAACAATCGAAATTGCCATAGAGGTAAGGGCTACGATTCGGTTGATTCTATCTGCTGTGGAAATGGCTTTCTCCTCACCTCTGAAGATAAGGGATTCCTCATAAGCGCGCAAATCCGTGAGCAATTTATGAAGCTCCTCAAAAGGGATAGTTGATGAGCGGACCATAATGACCCCCATCGCTGGATTTTCAAGAACTAATGTGGCAGCTTGCAAAGCTTGAGAGCGAAAATTATCCATGGGAGACTTAATTTGGTCCATGAGCGATTGTTCGATTTGATTCAGTTCCCAATTTTTCGTAATTTGCCCATATCGGACATTCAAATTGCTTATGCGAGTTTCAAGCCGCGATCTAATTGGGTCAATTTCATTTTCGTCTAAACCCATAGATTTCAATACAGAAATATGAAAAACATCCGATTGGATCTGTTCAGTGAGTAGAACGATATCATCGATCATGCCGATGCGCGCAAGAAGATCCGAGCTTATCATTTCGATTGTGTTAGTAAGTTGATTCAGCCCAAAGAGTGAAAAACTATATTGGCCTATGAGTCCGAAAGCCAGAATTAGTGGTGGGAGCAATACCTTAACTTGAATAGGAGAATCACGCAAAAATTTCATGGGTTAACCTCCAGGTGCTCCTCCCAACTCAGCGCGCAGACGATGTCTGTTTCAGTCAGCAGCCCACACCAAATCCCGACTGGATCAAGAACATGTGTGCTGGGATGCGGCCAAACGCCCTCAAGATGCAAGTGGTGTTCGGGCTCTGAATTTTCCGCATTATCTATGAGAACAGGCAGCACTAGATCGCCATGGACATCAACAAGGGTGCTGATATCCATACCCGGCTGGAGCTGGTCAGAATTATCCAAGAAGATGATACCTTCCTTATTGAAACCAATCACCTGCAGCCCACTTTTATCTAAATCTAAGAAACCCTGGTTGGGATCGCTTAAGTTTTGACGGGCTGTGAAAAAATCGCTTTCGCTTAGAAGTTGGATTGCGTTCACTCCAGTAGGGATGATTGTTTCATATTGTTTTCCTGCTTCTAGAGTTGGGGCTTCAAAAAACTTCGTTTGGGGCGGGTCCAGCCAAAATACCTCATCTAGTGGTGAATGGACTCCCCATATTGATAGGGGGGGATTACCTAATCCGTTGTGGTAGATCGTGTGATTTGGGAGGGTATTTATCCAAAGTATCGGTAAATCTTCAGCCACAATTTCTTGGAATTCATGGTAAAGAGCCGTTCGTTTATCGAAATCAATTTCCACGGCGGCTTTGGCCAGGATTACGTCTACGCCAGGATTGTTGTAATTTTGGGTATTAGACCAAACGATGCCCTGGCGAATATTATCCGAGATATAGGTGCGGTGTACCCCAATGACGGGATCAGCCCAATTGAATACCGCATCCATGGTCATATCGAATTCCCAATTACCAATTCGTTGCGCCCATTCTGGGAAAGATGCCGAATCCCGCACCAAGACATTGATGCCGATATCATTCAGTTGGTTTTGAATATAATAGGCCACATCATGTTGTTGATTTGGGAGTACAGGAATATAGTCCAGGGTGAGTGAAAATCTGTAACCGTCCCCCCCAAGGGTATATCCAGCTTGGTCAAGGAGCTCAGCAGCTTTGTCTGGATTATGCGCATAGTCAGGAAGATCGGGCTTGAAAAAAGGACTATCAGGGTAAATTGGGCTGTTAGCTCGATTTGAAAGACCCTGATGAAGGTATTGGGAGATAAAATCCAGATTTATTGCATACGCAATTGCCTGTCGCACTCGAACATCGCTAAGAGGTTCCCTTAACAAATTGAAGGCCAACCAATTAATTGCTCCGATTCCTTCATAACCTTGCTGGGTAAGGATGAGGTGATCTTGGTTTTCGAGCTGTTCCAGACCGTTCAAGTTTAGATATGGGGAAGTCATGTGTGCATCCTGGCGGGTCATGGAAACTACCTGGGATGCTGGATCCAATTCAATCCAGAATTCTATTTTTTCCAAGAAAGGACGACCAGGAATGAAAAAATCTTCAAAGCGCTCCAAAACGATACGTTTTCCTGGCTCAAAAGAAACGAATTTGAAGGGCCCGGAACCGACCGGTTCCAAATTAGCTGGGTGCGTTGGAATTTCCTGACCATCACCGTATATGTGTTCGGGCATGATTGGCAGGAAAGCCGGCGACATCGCGGTCAGGATGGCAGGATGAGGTTGCGAGAGGCGGATTATGGCAGTGTGCTCATCTGGGGTTTCAACTACCTCCACCGGGTCAAACATGGTTTTGAAGGGATGGAATTCTTTGACGATGTTCAGTGAGAAAGCTAAATCTGTTGAGGTGATTGGAGAGCCATCATGAAAAACTGCATTTTTGACCAGATTTAAAGTAATGGAAAGTCCGTCGTCCGATACCTCCCAACTTTCTGCCAGATAAGGTTTTGGATTCCAATTCTTATCAAAGCGTAATGGGCTGGCAAACATTTGCGTGCCGGGGATAACCGTGGCAGACCCTGAGAGCAGAGCAGGGTTGAAATGGCGTGGGTTGCCTCCCCCGAAAGAAAAGACCAACGTTCCACCAGAAATTGGATTAACCTCAGGCTGTGCTTCTACTTCCGTTTCAATAGTTGGGATTTGAGTTGGATCTCCGGTTTCGGTTACTCCTGGATTGCACGCAGCGAGAAGCAGTCCAATAACAAATAGGCTAAACCAGTACGATTTCATTATATGCCTCACTTTCAAATCCTGAGTGTGTTTTCATATTGTAAATGCCTGGGAACAATTGGAAATTAGTTGCTTCTCAACTGATCAATTTGATTGGGCGCTGAATATTTTGGCGGTCTCCCTAATTCTTGGAGCAGTTCGTTGATTTCTTTTTTTAATCCAATCATCCTTTCTTCTCGTCCAACGTACATTTCATTCATGCGCTCAACTTCTTGAATCCGTCGTTGCATCTCTTGCTGGGCTCTTTTGCGATCCGTAATATCTTCGCTGATACCAATGAATCCGATATTATTGCCATTGCCGTCTTTAAGAAAAGTATTTATGATATGGGCTGGAATTGTAGTTCCGTCTTTCCTTTTGACCTCGAAATCTCCTTCCCAATGTCCATCTTCATAGTGGTCTTCAAGATTTTCAACGACCACGCCTTGTAATTCTTCGAGAGAGAGTAGGTTGATCATATTTTTTCCGACGGCTTCTTCAGCAGTCCACTGGTAGAGTACTTCCGCATATTTATTCCAGGACAAGATCGTATTGTCGAAATCGAAGGTAATAATTCCGTTGTGTACTTGTTCCAGCAAAGAAGCTTGTTGCATCAGCAGCTCTTCTGCTTTCTTTCGCTCCGAAATATCGATTATTGAGGTTATGAAAGTGTTTTTGCCTTCATATTCAAACGCAGTGCTGGTGAAACTTATCCAGATGAGCTCGCCGCTCTTGGTATTCATTTGGCTTTCAAAGTTGTTTACGCGGCCATCCCGAAGCATTTTACTGACGAAATCATTTCGAACTTCGGGATTTGCATAGAAAGCAGTTGCAGGGAGGTCGAGCATCTCATCTTTTGAATATCCAATCAATCTTGATAGGGCCTCATTCGATGCGAATATTTGACCTTCCATATTGGAAACCACAACCCCTACTTCATTATTATCGAAGAAATTGCGGTATTTCTCTTCGCTTTTGGCAAGAGCCTCTTCAATTTGCTTGCGTTTGGAAATATCTCGATTGACAGCAATCCACCCAGTAATTTCTCTCTGGTCATTGCGAAGAGATACTAGGCGGGTTTCTACTGGGAATTGGGAACCATCTTTCCTTGTTTGGATTACTTCTCCTTCGAAGGAGCCTCCCATAGTGATCGCAGCTATGGATAAATCACGGTCCTGATCTTGAAATTGAGTATTTAGAAATAGGGATGATTTTCCCACAACTTCATCTGCCCTCCAGCCGTAAGTTTTCTCCGCCCATTTATTCCAGTAGGCAACAGTGAATTCATCATCATTGTTCGTCACGACAATCGCATCGGAAACCTGGCCCAATACCTCAGCTTGAAAAGCTACCTCTTTTTCCGAATGAATTCGTGCACTAATATCTTCTCCCAGAGCGACAAGGTGCTCTAATTCACCAAGATCATTTCTTATTCCGACGATGTGCACATTCAACCAAATTTCATGCCCTTCTTTGTGGATATTTCTTTTTTGGATTTGGTATGTATCCCTTTTCCCATCCAAGATTTCCTGAAAAAATGGAGTTTCCATTTCCAAATCTTCAGGATGAGTGAACTCTGTGAAATTCATTTTCTGGATTTTCTCGACTTCATACCCCATCATAGAGCCGAAGGCAGGATTGCAAATTATCGGAGTGCCATCAAGATTTACCAGAGCTATTGCAAAAGGGGAATTATTAAAAATTGCTTCAAGTCGTTTCTCATTTTCCCTTAGTTCGACTTCAGCTACTATTCTATCTGTAATATGGAGTGCATTGCCAACAAGCCTAAAAATTACCCCGTTTTGATCCGCTAAAGGCGTGATTCTAGAAAACCACCAGGTTTGCTCACCATTGATGTTGACGGAATGTTCCAACTCAATGGATTGTCTCTCCCGGATACACTGACGATAGAGATCATAGATGGCTTCAACAGCTTCATTCCCAAGAACATCTTTCAACGCTTCTGGAGACTCTCCGACGATTTGATCCGCATCAACGCCAGTGATGATTTCTTGTGTGGGATTTATGTATGAATAGATAAAATCCTCTTCATCAAATACATCAAGAACAAAGATCCCCATTTGACTGTTTTCGAGGATTGAGTGCATAAATGATTGGATTTCCCAGAGTTCATTTTCGATTTGTTTCTGTTTGGTAATGCTTCTTGAAACCCCGATAACCCCAACCAATTCACCTTCTTCATCATGAATAGGAGTATTAGTCACATACGCTAAAAAAGTGGTTCCGTCTTTGCGTTGTACCTCGAAATCCCCTTTTCTGGATTTGCCCATGATAAGTTCGTTCTTGATCTCTACTGATTGTCCACGGGTTGCATTCGATGGGGTTACATCAACGATATTTTTCCCAATAACCTCTTCCGCTCGCCATTGATATAAGTCTTCGGCAGCAAGGTTCCAATATTGGATTATTCCATTCAGATCCGTAGCGATTACAGCCTCGCCAATCGCGTCCAACATCTGGGACTGCATCGAATCAGGAGAAAATTTTGGGGCCATGATAATTCTCCAGTAAGGTACCAGCTTAGAAAATCATCTGCGCTTGATTCTTTTCACATTGGAAACTCAAATCATATTCATCACTTTCGAATGAGACAAAAACCAAGATTGACGGAAAAATTTTTACATGTGCAATAAGCTGCGCAAACTAACAAATTTTCTCGCTTCAAGATTTGCTACTGCTTCAATGACGGGAATTAATTTTGTGGTTAATAAGGATTTAGGGATAAAGGAATTCGCTCCAGCAAACATCGATGATTCTTCGTATACGTCGGCGTTATCCTCATAGATATCAACAGGTAATAATGTTGTCAGGATGATTTTCACCGGCAGGTGATTCTGTCGCATCAATGGGACCACATCGAAGCCGTGCAATTCTGGCATTTTCATGTCTAGAAGTACGAAATCTGGTTTTTGCTCCTTTAAAATAGTAATGGCATCGTGACCATTTACCGTAGTGCCAATGATTTCGATGTCATTGGGAAAGTGTTCTCGCAAATATTCAGCGATCGTGTGAAGAAATTGTGGATTGTCATCGACAATTAACAATGAAATTGGAGTATTCAAGATTTCATCCTTGGAATAATCGGTTTCAGGGAGCGGTTTATTTATCTCTTTAATATCGTAACTTTAAAATGGAAATATCAAATCCGTATTTCTACGGAGTTAGAAGCGCGTATTTCTACTGAATTTTTCAGGATTTTGAGAGAGGAATTATGCCACGGTCCATTGCGAAACGTACAAGATCAACCTGCGACCGGAACCCTAATTTTCGCATCATATTCAAGCGATGGCTTTCTATTGTTCGCACACTTACCGATAGCTGTTCGGCCATTTGGGCATTAGTTTTACCCTGAGCGGCCATGTGCAAAACTTCCCGTTCTCGGGGTGTCAACGTTTGGTAGGAGTCATGTTCTCCAGATTTGGCATTTTTAACCTGTTGAATGTAAGCGCTTATTGCTTGCTCAGATAATTTCGGGCTGAGGTACCGCTGCCCGAGTTTTATTGCTTTGACCGAGGCCACCAGATCATCTGTGGTGGAACTCTTTAGAACATATGCTTGAGCTCCACTGTTCAATGCCTCGACAACATAAGCCTCATTGTCGAACATTGATAAGATCACGATAAGAATGTCGGGATATCTTTGGTTGATTTGACGAGCAGTATCAATTCCATTGAGGCCCGGCATCATCAAATCCAGAACGACCACATCGGGGAGAAATTGTTCGACCAATTTTAGGGTTGCGTAACCGTCTTCGGCCTCTCCGACCACCCTGAACCCAGGTTCCGATTCTAGGAGGGTGCGCAATCCCAGGCGCACAACCTGGTGATCATCAGCTAGCAAGATATTCGTCACGAGGGTGTTTCCTCCTCTCCAATGGGTCACGCCCCAAGGGGAATCCTGCAATTATGGAAGTGCCTTCCCCCGGCGCCGATTCGATTTCTAGTGTGCCACCAGTCAGTTCTACGCGTTCAGACATTCCAGTTAATCCCATTGAACTTTCCAGTTTGAGAGCACTTTGGATATCAAATCCTACTCCCTCGTCTTGAATCTGGACCCACAGAATTTTTGGTTCCATCCATAATCGTACACTGGCTTGGGAGACCCCTGCGTGGCGTATGACGTTTGTCAATCCTTCCTGAACAACACGATAAGCGTTTATTTCTACCTCGGGCTGGATGCGTTTGCGCTTGATTTTCGAGTGTTTGAAGTCAACAGTTATCTTCGTCTGGCCCGATATTCTCTTTATTAATGTAACCAATCCTGGAATTAACCCAAGATCGTCCAGCACCCGCGGCCGCAGTTCTGTAGATAAATTATTTATTTGGGTGATCAATTCTTGAGTCAGATTCTGGAATTCAAGGATACGCTCGTGGATAGTGGATTTCCTCGTCAATTGGGAAATACTTTCGAGTGATATTGTGAGGGCTGTCAAAAGTTGACCTACCTCATCATGAAGTTCGCGAGCAATACGCCGGCGTTCTTGTTCTTGCACCTCAACCAGTCGTTGAGAGAGCCGGCTGAGACGTCTGCGACCTTGCTCCACCTGACGATAAAGTAGCGCATTGTCGATAGCCTGAGCAACATGTTGTACAAGCGATTGTGTGGTTTCTAGATCCTTGTGGGTATAAAAATTAGGTTCATTACTATCAGTCATCAAAGCGCCAACGAGGCGATTGCGAGCGATAAGTGGAATTCCCATGAATGATCGTATTTTCTCTGCTCCAGGAACCCAAGTCCAGTCTTCATATTTGTGCACATCCGGGATGAGTACTGGGTTTAGATCATTCACCATTTGCTGCATAATTGGGCTTTTAACAGTAACCTCTTTGGCGTTTTCGATTTCAAACGATTCTTCATAGCCACGAGCAACGACCATTTCCCAACTGCCATCTGGGTATGATACGAAAATGGCGCCTGTGTCGTGTGGGATTACACTCGCGACATTTTTCATGACTGAAGCCAGGATGGTTTTTATTTCCAAGGAAGCAGAAATTGTCCGGGAGACCTGAGCGATTGTTTCCGCCTGATTTCTGGCGGTCTGTTCGAGTTCGAATAGCCTTGCTCTTTCCATCGCTTGTGCTGTTGTATTGCCAATGAGGGATAACAAACGAATCTCATCTTCGGTCCATTCGCGAGGTTCATGTCCGTGGATTACCATACCGCCAATGGCATGCTCGCCAGATATCAAGGGAACCAGTAAGGCAGACAAGATGTTTAAATCTTTGGAGATTGCAGGGAATATCAATTCTTTTTCTTGGCGAATATCTGAAATTACCATTTCCTTTTGATTTTGGATCACCTTCGCCATTGCAAGATTGCTGTCCAAGGCGTTTGATTTTGAGATCTGTAGTTTAGTTGGCCAGCCTGCCCACGCAGAGGGTTTAAAGAATTTTCGTTCCTCATCAACTATGGCAATCGCTGAAAAATCTGCATTTAATGCTTCCATTGCCAGTTGAACAGAATAATTCATCACGCTTATTTGATCATTCATTCCCAGCAAACCCTGGGAAAGGTTGAGTAATGCAGCCTGTTCTTGAACCCGCTCCTTCTGCAATTGTTCATGAGCAATTTGTAATTCATCTCCAGCTTTTTCAAGGGATACTTGGTGATATCTCAAATCGATTAATAGGTTAGACATTGCCTGGTTTAATTTTTCGACTTGCTCGATGCGCACGGCCAATTCCTGGGTACGATCTTCGACCCGCTGCTCCAATATGGCTTTGGTTTGTTGAAGTTCTTCTTGAGTACTTTTTTGTTCGCTAATATCCTGAATGTGTACTAGATAGCCTTGAATTTTGCTCCCCGACTCAATCATTGGAGTAACCCTTACATCCAGTTGGCTTTTTCCAGTTTTTGTGGTTTGGTAGTTGCCAAAGAAATTGTTGGCCTCGAAGTCAAATTCCACCTCAATCCGGACAGGAATCCCACTTTGAAGTTCTTGGATCTTTTCCGTGGTCATATATGGGGATTCAAACAGTTTAAACGCCTGTACTTCAGTAGGATCGCTCATTCCAAAGATATCTAAACAGGCCTGATTGATTTCTAAAAGTACGCCATTTTTGTCAAATAATTCGATCCCGATGGGAGAATCTTGAAATATTGATTGGTATTGTTTTTGGCTGTCGCGGATTTTGTCCTCAGCCTGTTTGATACGCAGGGCTGCTCTTACTCGGGCCAAAAGTTCACGGTTGGAAACCGGCCGACTCATATAATCATCCGCACCATAGTCGAGGCCTTCCGCATGATGAGCTGATTCAGTTTTAACCCCAGATAACATGATTACCATAACGCCGCTTAGCTTTGGGTCTTCCTTGATCTTTTGGCAAACCTCTTTTCCATTGATATCCGGCAGCATCACATCCAAAATGATTATGTCTGGCGGCTCTTTGGCAACAAATTGAAGTGCTTCTGTGCCGTTTACTGCTTTTGAAATCTCATATCCCTCAATTTCAAGAATGCTTGTTGTGACTTCAAGCAAAATTGGGTTGTCGTCTACGACTAAGATGTGAGCTGAATTAATCATGTGAATCTTTGATTTTGTTGTCGAATACCTTTAGCAGCAAAGGTTGCCTTGATTTCTACGCATCCAAATCTAAATCCAATGGGTCATCGGCCATCGGCTCCATGCCGGCCTCGATGATTTGTCGGCGTAATTTCTTGATCACTTTCTTCAATTCCGCCATGCGGATTTCCCGGTCGGCGGTCAGATTAATGATGGTCTGGTATTGCTCGGTGCGCTCCTGGACGCGTTTTTCTAGCTCGTTAGCATCTTTTATGATTTGGGCGTGCAATTTTTGGTGCTCTTTCTCCGATTGTTTTCTTTGTGTGATATCTGTCAAAACACTTAGGTTGAAGTTTTCTCTGACACGAACGGCGTGATACTGCGCAATTCGGGATTGTCCGTCCGAACGCAAAAAGTTAAATTCACCAATTTCAAAGCCCTTCTTAATATAATCATCATAGCGTACTGCCGCATCTGGTTCCCTGGTTGTTCTCAAATCGCCAACATTCATGCTTAGAATTTTTTCAATTTCGTATCCAAACATTTCTGCTGCGGCCTGGTTGGCCGTATTATAATTGCCAGCATCATCTGCCACCAAGATAGCATTCAGGCTATTGTCGAAGATGGCTTGCAGTTGTACCTGACTATCCTGTAGAGCCATTTCCGCGTTTTTGCGCTCAGTGATATTTGTGGCCACACCTGCCACGCCGATTACATTTCCGTCAACATCGCGGAGGGGAAATTTGGATGATTCAAAATGCTGGGGTTTTCCATCAACCATGACCGTTTCCTCGATATTATGCGGCATGTTCGATTCAATAACCATGAGATCGTTAGCTTGCATTTGCTTGGCAGTATCGGGCGAAGAGGAATACAAGTCATAGTCTGTTTTGCCAATTATTTCTCCAGGCGAGAGATCAAAGAGCGCTTCGAAAGCCCGGTTCACATAGGTGATGCGGCCGGAGAGGTCTTTGACAAAAGTAACTGAGGGATAGTTTTCCATCCATGAATTCAAAAGATAATTCGCTTCGAAAAGCTTTTTTTCAGCTTCTCTCCAATCTGTAATATCTTGGGTTGTTCCTAATAATTTTTCCGGTTCCCCGTTTTTGTCACTAATAATCTTGCCCCGGGCACGAATATTGCGGATTTGTCCATCATTTTCGCGGATTATGCGGTATTCGGTGTCATAAACACCGTCTTGGTCAATCGCCGCTTGAATGGCAGCCTGAAGCACGTCTCGGTCGTCAGGAAAAATAGTTTCCAGCCATTGGTCGTTTTCTAAGGGTGGAAAATTCTCATCCGGATCGCGACCGTAAATATCAAAAAGTCCCTGCGACCAAAATGCTTCCCCGGTTTTGATATTCCAATCCCAACTGCCAAACTGACCCACCTTTTGGGCCTCTTCCAGGAGGATGGATTTATTCTCCAGGTCTAGCTGCGTATTTTTGAGTTCGGTGATGATAATGGCATTCCCGATTAGCTGGTAAACCTGTCCCTGGTTGTCGGTGAGGGGTGTAATTCTGGAGAACCACCATATTTCCTCTCCATCTACTGTTACCGGATGCTCCAGTTCGATAGTTTTTTTACTCTTTACACTAGCATCGTAAAGGTTATAGACAATTTGAACTGCCTCGTCATCATAAAACTCTCGCAATGCTTCGGGGGATTTTCCCACAACTTGCTCTGATTTTACACCGGAGATCAATTCATGCGTGGGGTTGACGTAGGCATACTTGTATTTTTGTTCATCGATTACATCAACGACAAAAACTCCCATCTGGCTATTTTCGAGAATTGAATCTAGAAACTTGTGGTGGAATTTCAAATTTTGTTCGGCAAATTTTCGCTTTGTGACATCCTTGGCTGCCCCTAAGATTTTTACTACCCGCGCTTCCTCATCCGAATATTCGGGGATGCCGTGGTCTTGGATCCAGCGAATTTCTCCATTTTTCGTAATGATGCGAAATTCACTGACATCACTTTTCCCCTTGAGGAGAGTTTCAGAACGACCCTGTGCGATGGTAAGGTCATCAGGGTGGCTCAATTGAACCCAGCCACCACGCCGTTCAGATTCTTCTGGTGAAAATCCTGTGATTTTTGTAAAAGCATCTGTTATCCACTCAAGTTCGAGATCTCCATTTTCTTTTACCAGAAAAGAATAAGCATAATTGGAAACTAATTCTGAGACATCTCGATATTTTTGTTCGCTTTCCCGAAGTGCATCCTCCGCCTGTACACTCTCTGTAATGTCTTCCGTTAATATCACTACCCGATCAACGCCACCATGCTCGTCATTGATTGCATAAAAATGCTGAGAAACCCATGCCGCAGCGCCAGGCCTGGGTGAAGTGATTTTTAATCTTGGCAGGATCAAATGTCCACCCTGTTCATAAACCCTTCGTACTTCAACTTGATGATCCTTTAAATAACTATCT
>CAZVPR010000111.1:0-14435 GCA_964629085.1 uncultured Anaerolineales bacterium | reverse complement strand
GGTTTATGCCAAAACCCAATTTCTATACCAAATATTGTTGTTGGGCAGTTCCCATCGATAAGCCAAAATATAGAATTCGTTGAAAACCGAAAATGTGATTATAATTTTATCCGTGGTTTGATGTTGGATTGATAAATATTCAGAAGTTCACCTTCTTCAAGAAGCTGAACTTCTCTCGTGTATTATGAAAAGGATAAATCAACAAATATTGATTATTACCCTTCTTCTCTGGATTGGGGGTCTGGCAGCATTTATCTTCATGCTCTCAATCCCCACTGAGAGCTATGCGTCAGGTTTATTTGGTTATTCACTGCCGCGCTTGTTGATCACCTCAGCAATGTTGATTGTCGAATTATCGTTATTATTGCTGGCTTTCCTAATTTGGCAAAGACCACAAACCTGGAATCCACGACTGGAGAAATGGGCATCTCTGGTGCAAAAAAATAATCCATTTAACGCGATCATGGCGGCTACTATGTTTGTGTTGATCCTTGGTTTGGATTATCTCCATTCGATAGGCTTCATTTGGGATCCGACAGCCAATCCCTTGCTGCTCAGAGTGACACCGATCATCGCTTGGATGACTTGGGCGGCCTTCATTAATCTGGTCTTCCTCTCGCGATTAAAATCCGGCAGCGATCAAAGCTTCGAAAGTAAATACAAGAAACCGTTTCGAAGGGCGCTGTTGATTTCCTTTTTGCTTATTGCAATTCTAGTTTTGTTCCTTGGCGCAACCGGCTTGGGGATGAAATCTGATATCACCGGCTGGGATTTTCCAGGGACGCCGCTCTTGTTCAGCCAGATTATCGCAGCAGTGATTTTCGGGTTGTTTATATTTTTCCTGCTAATTCGAAGTCAAAAAATACCCGCTTGGGTCGTTTTCATTTTGCTCTGGATAGTCGCTGCGAGCCTTTGGATTGCTGAACCAATGCATGCCACGCATTATTCCCTAGAGCCCACCGCACCTAATTATGAGCACACGCCCAACTCGGATGCTGCTTTACTGGTGGTCAATTCGGAGAATTTGCTGACCGGCGAAGGATTTCAATTGACCGTTGAAAAACCGCTTTACAATGTCTTTCTTTCCCTTTGGTTGACGTTGGGAGATCATCAATATAACCGAGTAGTTAATTTCCAGATCCTGGTCCTGGCACTTTTTCCAGCGGTAGTTTATCTGGTCGCTGCGATCATGAACCAGCGTCTAGCCGGGATTATCCTCGGGGGGATGCTCATATTGCGGGAACAGAATGCTATCGCCCTCTCCAACCGGATCAACGTCTCCAATTCGAAGATGATCATGACCGATTTCCCTGCCGCCCTGGGCGTTTCGGTTTTTGTGTTGATCTTCTTGCTTTGGCTGCGACAGCCTCAAAAAAAGAATATGGCCCTGATTGCCGGGGGAGCATTGGGAGCCATGATCCTGTTACGTTCGCAAGCCATCATCTTCTTGCCCGTTGTGGGTTTGATATTGTTGCTGGAATTTTGGAAAAAATGGAAATTTGTGTTCAGCGCGGTTCTGTTGTTTTTCCTGGGTATGCTGGCTTTTATTCTGCCCTGGATGGTTCGCAACTGGCGTGTAGTGGGCGAATTCGGCTACTCTCAACCCATGCAAGCCGTTTACCTGGATAGTCAATACACTTTCGAACCGGGAGTTTTCGACCTGGCGGATGTATTGCCCGAGGACCGCATTGAGCAGGGCTTTGGTAACGCCAGGCAGTTTGCCCTTAAAAACCCAGGCTATGTCGTCCAGTTCATCGCCAATCACTTTTTCCACAATGAGGTCTCCGCCATTCTTGCTTTACCGGTTCGGTTTGATATTGCCGAGACCTTGCTGTCGAATTTCAGCCCATTGCTCGGACAATCCTTTAATCGCAGGACTTATGTTGATAACTTGCCTTTTTGGGATTTCCAGGATCGCTGGCAAGGTGAATGGTCAACTGGAGCGATGATCATTTTAGGCATGAATCTGATCATCATTTGCCTTGGATTGAGCGCGTCCTGGCAATCAGCGCGTTGGTTGGGGTTAGCACCCCTGTTGTTTCATTTTGGATATAGTTTTAGCTCGGCTATTGCGCGGGTTTCGGGCAGCCGTTTCATCTTGCCGGTGGATTGGATCTTTTTCTGGTATTTTGCTATAGGAATAACGGTATTAATGCAGGGATTATTCAAGTTTGGCGTGCTTCAGTCCAAGGATGAATCCCCCTTGCTCGAAGATGGATACGCCAAAGAAAGCAAACCTGTACGGGTATTGTTGGTGATCCTGTTTCTCGGAGCTTTGATCCCCATCATCGAGATTCTGCCCCCGGCGCGCTACCCGGAGAATGAACCCGCAGCCTTGATGGCCAGTATGAATTTTGAGAGCACCGATTATTGTGATCAAGATGGACAGCCCATCGACATCGAGAAAAATGTTGTAACTCTGGGCCGGGTGCTTTTCCCGCGTTTCTATCAGGCGGACGAAGGTTATAGCCGTACTTCGACTTGGGTTGCCCAGAATTATTTTCCATTCCCCAGACTTGGCTTCTATCTCGCCGGGCCTAATAACAGCAATGTCATCTTTCCGACGGAATCCGCGCCGCAATATTTCCCCACTGGTGCAGATGCCATTGTTGTTGGATCTCAAGAAGACGGTTACATTCAGGCACTGGCTGTAGGCATATCCAATGGAAATGCCGAGACTGAAACCTATATTTCGAACTGGTTACAAAGTTGTAATCCTTAATGCATCGAAAATGAATTTATTGTCGCCTTCTAAGCGATTGTTGGTGTGCCTGTTGCTGCTTTTCAGCATTGGGTTTTTCAGTGTGTCATCTTCAAGGGCAGCCAATCCTCGGAAACTGCCAGCCGGCAAAACTATAGTCAATTCTCTCCCTTTGGCATACCCATATTACCAGGACAACGATATTCGCTTCAAGAAAATCTCGGTCGAGCAGGGTCTTTCACAAAGCACGGTATTTTGCATTGCCCAAGACCAGCGCGGTTTCATTTGGATCGGTACCAATGATGGCCTTAATCGCTATGATGGATACGATTTTCTGGTATTCGAACATGAGCCAGACAATTTGCATTCTCTCAGCGATAATACCATTTTGTCGCTTTACGTCGATCAAAGCGGTGAGTTGTGGATTGGCACGGATGGAGGCGGTCTGAACCGTTACGATCACGCAACCGGAGAGTTTACTGTCTACCAATCAAAGCAGTCGTCATTCAACAATCTCAGCGACGATGCGATCCTAGATATTTATGAAGATTCCTTAGGGTGGATTTGGGTGGGCACCAAACGCGGCCTGAACAGGTTGGACAGCCAGTTTGAGACCTTTGAACACATGTCGTATGATTTTTTGAACGAGGCAGAAATCCGTGACATCGTCGAAGATCATACCGGGTTGCTGTGGATAGCGACAAATCACGGTCTGGTATCTTATGATCGGGATGAGGAGTTTTATACTCACTATATCCATAACCCAGCCAACCCGAGCAGTCTGGGCGGAAATTTGGTAAACGCGCTTTTCAAAGACTCTGAGGGTATTATCTGGATCGGCACAGAAAATGGTTTAAACAGGTTCAATAGGGGCACCGGAAATTTCACCCATTTCGAGTTTGATCCTGAAAATGATCGCAGCCTGATCGATAATGATGTTACAGCCATTTATGGGGAGCAGGGGAGCGTGCTTTGGGTTGGTACCCAATCTGGCCTGGAACGATTTGATCAGCAGACCGGAGAATTCATTCATTATCAGAATGACCCTGGAATTTCGTATAGTATTAGCAGCAATTCAATCCATGATATTTTTGTCGACCTTGAGGGTGTCTTATGGGTTGGCACGGAAAATGGTGGTGTCAACAAAGCCAGCCTGGGGCGCCGCAAATTTTCGTTGATCCAAAACCGGGTGGGCGATGTGGATAGCCTGAGCGACAATATCGTTCGGGCAGTTTTCGAGGATCATGAAGACATCCTGTGGATTGGCACTTCGAAAGGTTTAGATCGCTTCGATCGAGAAACAGGTCAATTTGTCCATTACCAACATAATCCCGAAGATTCTTCCAGTTTGAGTCATGATTTTGTCCTTACGATATTTGAAGATCATGAGGGCACCATTTGGGTGGGTACTCTCTATGGAGGCGTTAATAAATTCGATCGTGATCATGGCCAATTCAGCCATTATCAGCACAACTTTCGAGACCCTTTGAGTATCAGTGATGACACGATTCGCGTAATCTATGAAGATAGTTATGGGGTGATGTGGTTTGGCACCAATCATGGCTTAAACCGCTTGGACCCGAAAACCGGTATTTTCAACAGTTATTTGTATTTCAAAGATTTGGGCAGGCGGACGGTCCGTTCGATTGTGGAAGACCAGTATGGTGTGCTTTGGGTTGGCGCAGACAATGGGTTGTTTAGATATGATCGCGAGAGCGATCATTTCGAAGCCCATCAATCCCTGACATTTGATCCGGATTTTCCGAGCAGTGACATTGTTCTGAGTGTTCAAGCAGATCGGCAAGGCAATCTCTGGTTAGGCACATTCCAGGGCGGATTGATCAAAGTGGATCGTCGTACCGACGATATCACCCAATATCGCAAAAGCTTAGGTTTGCCCAATGATGTCATTTATGGCATCTTGGAGGACGACCTGGGATATTTATGGTTAAGCACGGTGAGGGGAATTTCCAGGTTAGATCCCAAAACGGAAACATTCCGGAATTTCGACATTACTGATGGGCTTCAAAGCTATGAATTCAATGAAGGGGCTTATTTCAAAAGTGCCAGCGGTGAAATGTTCTTTGGAGGCATCAACGGATTGAATTCCTTTTTCCCCGCCGATTTGAGCTTGAATGATTATGTGCCGCCCATCGTTTTGACCTCGCTGACGCAGGGGGGCGAAGCAATCGATCTCAGCGAAAATATTGAAAACATCACGAAAGTAACTTTCGGCTGGCCGGAAAATTTCTTCGAATTCGAGTTTGCAGCCTTGAGTTACGAGCAGCCCGAGAACAATCAATTTGCTTATAAATTGGCCGGTTTCGAAAGTGAATGGAATGAAGTCGGCAATCGAAACTTTGGCCGCTATACTAACTTGCCGGGTGGCAGCTATACCTTACAGATCATTGGCTCGAATAATGATGGCATCTGGAATGAAGAAGGCACATCGATCAAAGTTACCATCATGCCCCCCTTCTGGCGTACAGGTTGGTTTGCCATAATCGTCGGCGTGATAGCAGCCGGTAGTGTCGTAGGCGGCTACCGTTGGCGGGTGAGGAGCATCGAGCAGCGTAGTCGCCAACTGGAAGATCTGGTCGACCAGCGAACCGAGGAATTATCGACTTCAAATATCCGCTTGAAACAGGAAATCAATGAGCGCTTGCGCGCCGAGGAAGAACTGGCCCATCATGCAGCCGAGGTTGCTGTGGCAGAGGAGCGTAACCGTTTAGCACGCGACCTGCACGATGCCGTCACGCAAACGCTTTTCTCGGCCAGCTTGATTGCCGAAGTGCTGCCAAAATTATGGGGACGTGACCGCAATGAGGGGGAGCGCCGAGTTACTGAACTGCGTGAGCTCACCCGTGGCGCACTGGCTGAAATGCGCACGCTATTGCTTGAATTACGCCCAACTGCCTTGGAGGATGCGGAATTTGGTGATTTGCTCAAACAATTGGCCGAATCGATCACAGGCCGTGCCCGAGTTCCGGTTGCAGTGGAGTTAAATGGGGAGTGTGCCCTTGACGCCGAAGTTAAAATCGCTCTCTATCGCATCGCCCAGGAAGCCTTGAACAATATTGCCAAGCATGCTGGCGCTGATCGGGCTGTGATTTCATTCGAGTGCCAACCGGCGATGGTAACATTATCGATTCAGGATAACGGATATGGCTTTGAGCCTGGCGAGGTCGCCCCAGATAGCCTGGGATTGGGAATCATGCGCGAGCGTGCTGAAGCTGTGAATGCAAGCCTTGAAATTTCCAGTCAACAAGATCAGGGTACGAAAATCAAAGTTACCTGGCAGCGACTGGATGGAGAAACAATATGACGGATCAAAATCCCATTCGTGTTTTTGTTGTAGATGATCATGCTGTTGTGCGCAGTGGTTTGGGAGCTTTCCTGATTGCTTACGATGATCTAGATTTCGTGGGAGAGGCCAATGGCGGTGAAAAAGCCATCATTCTTTGTGGACAATTGCTTCCCGATGTCGTCTTGATGGATATCAAAATGCCGGGCATGAATGGCGTCGAGGCCACTCAACGCATTCGAGAGCTGTATCCTCAGATCAAGATCATCGCCTTGACAAGTTTCAAAGATCAGGAATCTGTTCATGCTGCCTTAAAAGCCGGCGCTATCGGTTACTTATTAAAAAACGCTTCAGCAGAGAAACTTGCCGAAGCGATACGTGCGGCACATGCCGGCCAGGCCACGCTAGCGCCTGAAGCAACACAGGCGCTGGTGCAGGTGGCGCGCACAATGCATGATGAGACCCAGCCGGGGGTTGAGTTTACACCTCGCGAAAAGGATGTCTTGGCACTGATGGTAGCAGGGAAAAGTAATCCCGAAATCGCCGAAGATTTGGTGGTCAGTCTTTCCACGGTCAAGTTCCATGTCAGTGGCATCTTGAGAAAGCTAGATGTAAAAAGCCGCACGGAGGCCGTCGCATTTGCCCTACAAAATGACCTGGTCATCTGACCAGGTCAAAAACTATTCTGTTGGCTTCATAAAACCTCTCTGAACGCTGGTTGTGGCCGGGGAGGTTTTGTTCTATCCTGGGGGACATGGATACTCTTCTTGAGAATTTTCATAGTCAGCATGTTTTGATCGCGGACACAGAATCAAATGTCCGCTCAGCTCTGAAATTATTTTTTATGAATTTCCATGATTGTGAAGAAGTGGGAGAAGCAGTTCACACCAAAGATGTTCTAAAATATGTTTGCCGCCAATGCCCTGATTTGTTGGTTCTCGATTGGGAATTACCAGGGCAGGCTCTGGATTATTTCATTTTTGTTTTGAGAATGATCTACCCAGATTTGTTGATCATTGCCCTTGGGTTATCTGAAAAGCATCAAATAGAGGCATTAGCAGCCGGGGCCAATGTTTTCATCAACAAGCGAGAATTCCCCGAGCAGCTTATGGCTCCAGTCGATGAGCTATGGGTGGCAGATGATAAAATGGTTTGGGAACCTCTTTATTCGGTTGAAGTCTGAAAAAGGATAGATAATGATGAAAAATATTGGCGTCAGGGGATTGTTGTTTGTGTTGGTTTTTTTGTTTTCTGGATGTAGTGCGAATCTTGATCGTGCAGAATTACCGCCAAAGGGGTATTCGCCGAAAAAAGCTTCTGTAGTTGAGGTGGGTTTTGACATCCCTGAGATTCTCTCTGGGCTCGAAGGATTATCTATTGATGATTTTTTCGATGCATCTTTCAAAAACCTGATGTTAAGAAATCCCGAATGGGTAACTACAGAGGGATTGGATGAAGCTTTTGGAACCAGCGGAGATCAACTCACCAATATCTCAGACGAGTATATTCGTGAAACCCAGAAACTTCAATCAGGGATTTTAGATTTGCTGCGAACTTATGATCGTGAGGCATTGACCCCGGAGCAGCAGATTTCTTACGATGTCTACGAATGGTATTTGGAAGATCTGATCCGACAACGAGAGTTCATGTATTACGATTACCCGATTATGCATTTCACTATTGGGGTGCAAAATGATCTGATTCAATTCTTTACCGATATTCAACCTGTTGAAAATAAGCAAGACGCAGAAAACTACATCAAGCGCCTATCCCAAGTCGATACAAAAATTGATCAGCTTATCGATGGACTTGAACGTAGGGAGGAAGCCGGGGTGGTAGCGCCGCGCTTCATTTTTCAATGGTCGCTGGGGGGCGTACGAAATATCGCCAATAATTCGGCACGTTTCACGCCATTCTATACCGCTTTCGAAGAAAAAGTTATCGCCCTGGATGGAATTACTGATAAAGAGAAGCAGGATTTGCTATCTCGCGCCGAAGATGGTATCAACGCTTCGGTCGTCCCGGCGTTCAAAGCCTTGGCGGATACCATGAGCCACTTACAGTCAGTCGCCCCCACCGATGATGGCGTTTGGCAATTTGAAAAAGGTGCTGAGTATTACCAGTACACATTGCAGCATTTCACCACCACGGACATGAGTGTGAATGAAATTCACGACCTGGGTTTGAATGAATTAGAACGCATTCACGCTGATTTACGAGCCACGTTCTCGTTGCTGGGATATCCAACCGAAGGAGTCAGTTTACCTGAATTATTCGACCGCCTGGAAGAAGAAAGCGAGTTTATTCCAGGCAGCGAAGTGGCTGCGACGTATGCAGCCATCGTCGATGAGGCAGAAGCCAATCTTGACGATGCATTTGATATCCAGCCTGAAGCCGAGTTTGTCGTCATCGGCGGCCCAATGGGAGATTTTTATATCCCGGCATCCTTGGATGGATCCCGCCCAGGTGCTTTCTATGCCAGTGCTAGCGGAGGTCAGGATTATTACGGCATGCCAACGCTCGCTTATCACGAGGGTGTGCCAGGACATCATTTCCAAATTTCGCTGGCACAGGAATCGGATTTGCCGTTGTTTCGCAATGCTTTAGTTTTTACGGGATATGCGGAGGGTTGGGCACTGTATGCCGAACGGTTAGCCTGGGATTTGGGCTGGTACGAGGATGACCCTTTTGGAAATATTGGCCGTTTACAGGCCGAGGCTTTCCGGGCAGCGCGTCTCGTCATTGACACCGGCATCCATGCCAAGGGTTGGACTTATGATGAGGCGCTGCAATACTTCATTGATAACGTGGGATTTAATTCTGGCGATAACGTCAGCTCTGATTTCGAAATTAGTCGATATATTGCCTGGCCAGGGCAATCCACGGCTTATTTGGTCGGGATGTTAAAAATCTTGGAGCTGCGACGGGATGCCATGGAACAATTGGGTGGGAATTTCAATATAAAGGAGTTCCATAACGTTGTCCTGAGAAACGGCAGCATGCCCTTAGATGTGCTTGAAAAAGCCGTTGAAGAATATATTAAGGTCAAGCAGGCAGAAGTCAGCGCTGCGACTGAGAAATTTTTGACCGATCTGAATGCAACTGGTGGAACGATTGTCTTTGCATCGTATCGCAAGGGGGAATCAGAACTATTTACGATGAATGCAGATGGTTCACAAATAACTCAAATAACTACTAATCAGAACCGCAACTCACGCCCAGATTGGGCATACAGCGGAGGGCAAATCGCTTATGTTTCGAGGATTGGTAATAATTACAATTACGAAATCTTTGTGGTGGACTCAGAAAGTGGGCGCCTGGATAGAGTTAATTTTAATGCCGACTCGCTAGAAACTGAGCCCTCCTGGTCGCCAGATAGTACACAAATTGCCTTTACCTCCAATCGCCAGATTGTAGAAAATGTATTCGATAGTCGCTTCAATATTTTCTTGATGGATGTTGACGGCGAAAACCAGAAGTTGCTGACGGAAATCGGTGGATCCAACTCAGCACCGGAGTGGTCCCCTGATGGTAACAAAATCGTATTCCAATCTACACGCGACGAGAACCTGGAAATTTACACCATCAACCCCGATGGGACCGGCCTAATAAACTTAACAAACCACGAAGCCAGTGACTATTCTCCGGCCTGGTCGCCTGATGGGACTCAGATTGCCTTCGTGTCAAACCGCAATGACAACGAGGATATCTATGTGATGGATGTCGATGGTGCCAATGTAACACAACTAACCACTACGCCCAGCTATGATAAAAGTCCTTCCTGGTCTCCGGACGGCAAGTTTATCGTCTACTATGCCAATTGGGGTTTGAACGCCGATGTTTACGTCATGCGTGCCGATGGTTCGATGATCTATCAACTGACTGAGCATGGAAATTTTGATGGTTTTCCCGATTGGCAACCTGATGATGCCCAAGGAGAAATTAATCCGGAAGGTTGATTGAGAACGATACTTGATATGGGATGGCAATCATGCACATGAGAATGATCTTAGGTTTAATGGCAATCGCCCTGTTGTCAGGTTGCAATGGGCAAAGATACCACGGGGAAGACATCACTGTCCCACAAGGGTTCACACCAACATTGGATGGCACAATATTAGAGGATGAGTGGAGTAATGCGCGACGGGAAGCAATATCAGATAGCACCGCACTCTTGTTGATGCATGATAGCGATTATCTCTATTTGGGAATTCGAGCAAAAACTGAAGACATGATCGTTGGGAATATCTTTGTCGTTCGTGGTGAAAATGTCGCTGTTTTACATTCTTCTGCTGCATTAGGAACGGCGATTTATTCTGAAGAGGGTAATGTATGGCGACAATCAAAAGGATTTGAGTGGTGCTGCCGGAGCACGGGGGAAGGTGCTTCTACAAAGGCAGAGCGAGATTCCTTTCTCGAAGAGGAGCATTGGCTGGCAAATAACTCCAGGATGGGTGCTCCCAACGAGTTAGAGTACCAACTCAAAATTCCAGATGAAACATCCGAATCGCAATAACATTCATTCCGACCTCAGACTTAGATCAGCGCATCTATTGGCCGTTTGAAATGAATGATGATGTTACCAAACCCTTCTCTGGAGGGATGCCAACTGAAATGGGTTTGAAAATTGAGGAATGGGCTATTTTGGAATTGTCAGATTGAAAATCGGATATCAATTTTCTTGTAGTTGTAGAAATTTTAAATAGGGGAAGTGGCTAAATAACTCATTACGAATATATTCCGGCTCGAGGAGATATTTGTTTACAATATGTTCATTGACAATATCGACTGCTTTTTCGGGTTGATCATTTTCAATTAGGCAAAGAACATATTCACTGGCAAATCGAGTCACCTTCACTTTGTCTCGGTCATTTTGAACTAACTGCCAGGCTTTTGAGATCATTTGCAAGGCGCTCTCAATTTTCCCTTTCATTCTCAGCACTCGGCTGATAGATCTCATGCCATGAATCTCGAGATCCTTGTTCTCTATTTCAATGGCCAATTCCAAGGCGGAGTCAGCGGCATTTTCTGCATTGGCAATATCATCCGCTGCCAAATAGTACTCTGCGAGTTTCCAATAATTCTCAGAGAGTAAATCCAGATATTGATGCGAATTGCAAAGAGTTTTCGCTTCAGTTAGGTTAATAATGGCTGATTCCCAATCTCCCGAGGTCACATGCACAAACCCAAGATTTGAAAGACCTTGCGCTAACGACCGTAATATCTCCGATCGCCGTGCTGTGTCAACAGCATGTTGGAGAAACTTCTGAGCGTCCGTGATATTTCCTTGGTTCAATTCCAATTGTCCCAGGTTGTTTGATGTTATGCTGATTCCGCTGGCATCCCCTAAGGCAGATTGAATATCCAATGCCAGAGAGAAGTATTCGCCTCCTGCTAGAAAATTTTGTTGTAAGGAGGCCAGAACGCCCAGGTTGGAATAAGCCGAACTGGCTTTACTGCGATTGTTATTTGCTCGGTAACAAGCCAACCCTTTTTCCGTTAATTGATGAGCCGATTCGAAATCTCCCTTCCGAAAAGCAATCCCTGCCAATAAATTAAATAGTTCGGCAGATTTTTCATGATACTTCTTATTCGATAAACCATTCAATAGAGTTTGAGTTATTTCGTCAGCTTTTTGGTATTTGCCTGAGTCGAAGTAAATCTTAGCTTTTCCAATCAGAATTTCAATATTTTCAATATCCCCTGAAACAATTAAATTCCCTCCCAATTGCTCATGCGAGCTGAGATCAGAACTACACAATTCCATAGCATGGTTGTAATGTTTCAGCGCGCCATCAAAATCTCCATGCATGTGAAAAGCCGCTCCCAATCTGCGGTAACTGGCAGCTGCAAAAATATTCGACATTTTGTCATTGGATTCTAAAAGGGCTTCTAAAACATCGCCAGCCTGATCCGATTCTCCTAAATTCAGGTACACATCTGCTTGCCCCAGAGACACCCGAATCATCATTCTAGATTGAGCTAAATTTCGCTTGATGAGAATAATCCTGGCTTTATTGAAATACCCTCGGCTCTCGTCGAGCGCGAAATTATGGGCACATTTTTCTGCTGCCCGAATTAAATAATGCAGAGATTTATCCTGCAAGCTGCTGTTTTCGAAATGATAAGCCAGCAGTTCCAAATTCTCATCAATAGATTCAGGGAATAAAGCCTCAATCGCCTCACCGGCACGCTGGTGAAGAAGTTGTTTTTTCGATCTGACCAATGTGGAATAGATCGTTTCGCGCGTCAAAGTATGATTGAACATGAAAAGCAGCGGGTTGCCATTGGATGATTTTTGCAGCCATCTTTTGTTTGTCAATTCAGATAACTTTTGGGCTAGGCTACTGTCGGTAATCATTCGATCTAATATGAGTTGATTAAAATTCTCCCCCAATAAAGCCCCTGCTTGGAGCACATGCAGGGAGTCATGGTCCAATAATTCCAGCCGCTTTAAGAGCAAATCACGGAAATTCACGGGCATCAATTTATCCTGTTCTTCTGTATTGATTTCCATATTCCAGGAATCATTGGCTCTCCAAAGCAGACCACTCTCAATTGCATACCGCGTGATTTCTTCCGCCGAGAGGGGATGTCCGACGAATGGCTCCAGGAAATCAATTAATTTTGCAGGTATTGTAGAAGATCCGAGTAAATCCTTTACGAGTGCATGGCTATCTTGGCGAGAAAGTTCTCCTAACTCGATGTGGGTAAATCTATTTTTGCATATGCGTTTCGCCTTTTTGACCAGAGATCTATGCGGACCTGGCATCTCTGCACGTGCGATGAGCATGATCGATATTGGTGCTTCAAATATGATTGGGAACAGATATTCAATGATATCTAAAGTGCTAAGATCAATATCGTGGATATCTTCGATCACCCACATGACCGGCCCCAAATCAGTTTGCGATTTTAGGAAATCACTGGTTCTTGAAAAGATCTCTTTTCTCAGTGAATCAGCGGGTAGATTTTGTAGCAATAGTTTGTCATTTTCATCCGGGAGATATAACCCCAGTAAACTTTTCAAACGATTTCGTGCTTCAGAAGGATGATCATCCGTGCGATCGAGTATGTCAATAAGCGGCCAAAAACTAATTGCGCGGCGAAAATATTCACATTTTCCATGCAAATATTGAATTTCAACTTCGGATATTTTTTTGATTTCTTTTAGAAGGCGGGTTTTTCCCATGCCCGCCTTCGCTTCAATATAAATCACCTGTCCTTTGGGTTCATTTTTTATTTGATTAATGACATCTTTTACAGTATCAAATTCTTCTTTTCGTCCAATGAATTTCCTCGTAGATTGGGGAATATCTTGTTCTGTAATTCGGGGGGATATTGCCTCCCCAAGAATGAAACAGGGTTGGTGTTTTCTGTCTTTCTCAATGTGGAATTCTGAAAGTTCATATTTATCGTGGATCGCTCGTGGAATCTCGCCATTTATCAGAATATTAAATTGGGGGACATTTTCTGAAAGAAAGGTTGCCTGTCGCCCCAAGCGAGCGATGCTGGAAAACATCGCCGCTTGTTCATGATTTTTGATTAATTCCTCAGATGATCCAATGGATACACCAATTCGAGTTTTTAGATCGCTTCCATATTTAGTACGAATAATTTTGTTGATGCGCACTAAAGCCATCAGGGAAAACAAGGCAAGTTGAACTGCTTCAAAGGCAAACCTTTCTTTGATAGCAGGTTGATTAATTGTTGCCAGAACAAAGGCAAATCCAGCGGGGGTAGCATTCAGAAATACGTTGGGTTTATTTGTGGTGCTATTCAACTCCGTCGCGATCATTTTCTGTATTTTTATCACTTTTTCGTCAGAAACTTCGACTGACCCAATGCTAATGGGTATATTGATACGAATATCAATTACAGATGTCAGGAATTCAGGTGTTATGCCGGGTAAATCATCGATTTCAGAGCGCAGCGATTCAATCTGGAAAAGGATTTCTTCTGCCCAAGAAATGCCCGTTTCGGCCTCTAAGTCTTGAAAAATATCCAGGGCTTGGACGACATCTGCGTGCAAATTTGAATTATTGATATCAGCCCCGTTTCCCCTTGACAGTATGATCTTTGCCTGATCGATGCTCAAGCGGGCAGATTCATAGCGGTTGCTTTCATCCTGGGCGATGCGTTTGGCTTCTCGATTGGCTTTCAAGGCAGCTTCGAAATCCCCCAATTTCCTTTTCAGATACGACTTTATTCGAAACACTTCCCGAAGATACTCATTGGATTCAATGCTGCGAATTAATCCCTCTGCTTTTTGCATAAATCCTTCGGCAGCGGATAACTCCTTCAGTTTTACTTTAGTTTCCGTGAAGTAGGCGTACGCCAGGGCACTTTGTTCGTCGTTAGACTGCTTTTTGGCGCTAACAAGGGCCTGTTCGAAATCTTGGTAGGCTAAATCAAGATCTTCTATCCTTA
>CAZVPR010000110.1:0-14692 GCA_964629085.1 uncultured Anaerolineales bacterium | reverse complement strand
AGTATCGTATGCTGAATTATCCGAAGAAGAAAAGCATTATGACCGGGAATCAGCCTTGGAAACATTGCGATTGGTCATGGCTTTGGGGTATAAAATCGTTGATAAGGATATGTAAAGCGCAGCTTGATAGTCATACGTAGCTGAGACCATGAAACCTTATCTAACCAGATACTTGAGATTTTCTCAAATAAAGAGAATTACTCTCATTGGAAGCCAAAATATGATCAATATATGGATGAACAAGTTAATAGAAGATTTGGATTATAAAACAATATACTTCTTCGTCCCTATCCTCACCGCCCATGACCGACAAGATGTCCTATGACCTGGTCGAACTGTGGTGCACGTTCAGTTTCCATGACAAGAATTATTGTTAGGTCGCAAGAAGTCAGTGTGAATTCAAAAATGAATAAAAGGATGCAATACCATGGACAACAAAAAAAATGAAGTAGCTGCCTTAATACAAAAAATTGCTATAGAATCGATACGTAGTTCTGGAGATAGACTTGTTCTAGGTAGACCCGATGAATGTATTCAGAATGCCCTGGATTACGGCGGATATTTTATAGATACAGGACCAGAAGTTGTAGAAATTCTTGATCAGGCAGGAATTGATCCAGCAATTGTTTATATTGAAGCTTTAAGAATGAAAGTGGAGATGGGAATTCCACGTATTGATTTTATTAATATCCGACCAGATGCGGAAATAAGTAGAAGGGTGAACGATTGGAATAATGACCCTTCAAATGCTATCCAACAAATGCAATGGATGATAATGAATGCCGAAAAATACGGATATCAAAGGGAAGGTGACAGTTGGATAAAAATTGATAAGCATTCTGACCAATAATCACCATACATCCGTGCCTCCGTTGAAGTTCCAATATCGATTGACAAACTACTGTTCTCAGTCGCCTCTAGGGTGTGCTCTATCTATTAGAAGTAAGAAATTTGGGATGTTGACATCAAAACCAGATTAAAAACTATTTAAGTAACTCCAATTAATCAAAAATCCAATTTGGCAGTTACAAAAGTGCAATTGTTGGTACAGCAACCGACTAGTGCTTTTCTTTCTCGATGGAATGACCCCTCAAAAGATTATGCAATGAGATATTTTAGAGATATTGAAGAGGGCAAATTGATAGCTTCCATTCGCAACAACTATGATTTTTTAGCGGATGAGTTTGGATTTCATTATTCGTCCAAGGATAGTAGAGAGCACCATTACAAAACTGATAGATGCAGAATATCGATATACTATTATCGACGTGAATTAAATATCTATATTTCTCCCATAGATGACGCGTTGATTCAAGCTAGAGTAGTTGAAAATTTTCCGTCAAAAGATGTAGGCATTGAGGTTTGGGAAATTCTTGATGACAAAATATTGAAAGACAACGGAATAGAATTCTTAGATCTTAACAGGCAAGTACTTCGTAATCAAATTGAAGCGGGAAAACCAATTGAGTATACATTACGAGGCATCCCAGATAATCAAATACCTAATGAGTTGTTTGCCATCGAAACTTTAAGGAAAAACAATGGCAGTAAGGAAGCTGTAGAAGAAGTAAAGAATTTACTTGAACCAGATGAATTAAAATTCCCCTTTAGAATGGAAGAAGTAAAGCTATTGATACAGAGTGGGTATGAATATAAATTCGTCGGAGATAAAATATACTGGACAAAAGATTTACTAAATTTTTCACCTTAACTATCCCAGGAGGAACAATGGAAGACATTTACCAATTCTGGAATTCAATGTACGACATGTCCGTTGAGAAACAAGTAGAGAGATTCTTTGAAAGATTAAGATTTCATTTGGAGCTAAACCTTTTGGGATTTCAAAAATCATATTCGAAATTTTCTCCCGGCCAGCTTGGTATCATCTTCAACTCAGAATGGTGCCGAGTGTATTTCTATTATAGACATGGTCATTACATGGTCAAAGCGCCAAAACTCGATGAGTTTTCCATTACATATGGCCGTTTGCACGCCCCGGATGAAGAAGCTACCATGATCTGGCAAGGACAAAAGTGCAACTGCTGGCACAATAACCGCCTTATACTCTTCTTTTTAGATGGGTTGACACCTCAAGATGTTGTTAATCGCGAGAAAGAGAAAAAAATGGTTAGTGATATTAGGATAAACTATCGCCAATCTCGCGAAGGCCAGCAACTGGTATCTCAAGAGCTATGGGCCGAATTGAAGATTCGATACGAAGCAGCAACCTGGCAGCACTATGGCCAGCGTCTTTTCGAGGTATTCGATTTACGCCAGCCTGACTTATGGGAAGAGTACACCAAATTTAATTCTGAGTATCATCGCCGGAAGGCACGCAGCCCCCAGGTGAGCGAATCGCTCATATCGTCGCTCCGCTGACCAATATTTGTTAATCCGTTGTGTAGTGATTTGAAAATATTCTCATAACCCAAATTCAGGAGATCTATGATGACAGAAAGCATGGAGTATACCCCCAATCCAATTAATACATCCATTATTCACTTGCCAGATGAATTAACAAAACTGGTTGAACGATTAGCAGAACACGTGCACGATATTTGGGCGGAGAATCGCATAGAGCAAGGTTGGCGTTGGGGGCCAGAGAGGGATGACGACCAATTGCAGCACCCCTGTCTAGTACCCTATACTGAATTGTCTGAAGAAGAAAAGCATTATGACCGGGAATCAGCCCTGGAAACATTGCGATTGGTCATGGCATTGGGATATAAAATCGTTGATAAAGAATATGAACCTACATGATGATCAATATTTTTTTGGGTGTTGGGAAAAAGGTCGAAAATCACCTGAGGTTTATTCACATTTGAACATACTATTTCCCTTTCAGGGTGACATTTTTGTCCTTTAGAATCGAAAAATCGCCTGTCAGAAATACCAGGCGATTTGCTCGTTTCGTAATTCTTTCTATTACTCAGCCATCACAAAGCCGACCCCCACCATACCAGCGCCAGAGTGAACTGACAATCCTGCCGTCAGGTCAGCAATCAAAATATCGTCCGGGCAATTCACCTCAGCCCGCAACATCTCGGCGAATTCTTCGGCACGCTCACGAGCAGATACGTGCACAACACCCATCATTTCAACAGTACCGTCACCAACAGAATCCGCCGCCAGTTGGATCACCCGCCCCCAGGCCTTTTTGCGAGTACGCACTTTCTCAAGCATTTCCAGCTTGCCATCTTGAATGGACAGGATCGGTTTGATATTGAGCACGTTGGCCATACCGGCAGCCAGGTGGCCAACCCGGCCGCTCATCGCCAGATATTTCAAAGTTTCCAAGGCAGCATAGAAATGGGAACGCGGGTCCAGACTCATTGCGCCGGAGATTATCTCTTCAGCGCTTTTTCCGGCCTGCGCCAGCTCGGCTGCACGCATGGCAATAAACCCCTGACCCAAACTCAGGCTGCGCGAATCGACCACTTCGATTTTTTTGTCCGGCAAAAGATCCTTGGCATTCACCGCTGCGGTATAGGTCGCGCTGACTTCACTGCTGACCGTAATGCAGACCACCTCGTCGGCCCCGGCATCGAAAGCTGCCTGATAGGCCTCAGAAAATTGTCCCGGAGAGGGTGCTGACGTTGTGGGCAATTTTCCTTCCCTGTCGATGCGCTCGAAAAGCTGCACATCATCGATATCGATTTCTGTCCTGAAAACCTCATCTCCAAAATGAATATTAATCGGCACCTGCCGAATGCCTAATTTATCAGATAGCTCAAAGGGCAGGCTCGCATCGGTATCAGTAATAATAGCTATGGATGACATAATTCCTCCTATGGTTCGTGAAAATTTATGAAACAGCAATCATATAAAACACAGCTAAATTCAAGAGGATACGGTAGTTTAGCTGCTTTTGCCCATCTCTAGAATCGCCCGGATTTCTCCCAGCTCATCCTCACTTAGATCCCATTCAACAGCTTTGACATTCTTCTGCACGTGCTCAACTTTTGTAGCCCCCGAAATTACAGAACAAACTGCTGGTTGGGCTAATAACCAGGCTTCCGCCAATTCATACAAGGCACGATCACGCGCGCTGGCCCACATTCCCAACTTCTCAATAATATCGTAATTATCAGCGGTAAAGTAGTCTTGCACATACTTGCTGGATTCTCCGCGAGAACCTGGGGGGATTGCAGCGCCGCGCTGATATTTACCGGTCAGGAAGCCCCCCGCCAACGGGAAGTAGGGCACAAAGCCGACTTTGTGAGCCTGGCAATACGGAAGCACCTCACGCTCAACCTGACGTTCCAACAAATGGTAGTGAGACTGTAAAGCTGTAAACGCCTTCCAGCCACTCAACTCTGCCAACAGATTGGCATGCGCCAATTGCCAGGCAGCAAAATTGGATGCCCCGATATAGCGCACCTTGCCCTGACGAACAAGATCGTCCAGGGCGCGCAGCGTTTCTTCGATGGTCGTGTTCTCATCCCAGCGATGCACGTAATACAAATCGATATGGTCGCGTTGTAATCGTTTCAGGCTGGCCTCGAGAGCGTTATAGATGTGATATCGTGAATTGCCTTTATCGTTGGGGCCATCCCCTGGAGGGAAATAGAATTTTGTTGCCAAAACAACTTTATCCCAACGTCCTTTCAGAGCAACGCCAAGCGTCTTTTCCGATTCGCCTTTTGTGTACACATTTGCTGAATCGATAAAATTGACTCCCAAATCCAGGGCAGCATCGATGACATTGTTGACATCTCCCTGAGGGACAGCATTCGAACCAAAGCGGTTCGTCCCCAGACCAATCACCGAAACCTTCAGGCCCGATTTGCCAAATTGACGATACTGCATACAAACAACTCCTTTGAACATATAAAAAAACAGCCCAATCCTGATTATGTTGAGCTGTTCTTCAATACAAATTATTTTACTTCAATTTCGCCAGCGCTGTTTCCATTTTATTCAGTGCACGTTGAATATTTTCCACAGAATTGGCATAGGATAACCGCAGGTATCCCTCACCTCCGAGCCCGAACGATGATCCCGGCAAAAGGGCCACACCAGCCTCATCGAGCAGATAATTGGCTAATTCCCCAGAACTCAAATCCAAGGATTTCACATTTGGAAAGACATAAAACGCACCTTGGGGCTTCTGACAATTTACGCCGGGAAGCGAATTCAAACCATCCACGATTATGTTGCGTCGTTGCTGATATTCAGTGACAACTTCATCGACTTGCCCTTGCAGACCGGATAATGCCTCAACTCCGGCAAATTGAGTAAAATGGGCTGTACAACCTACCGAGTGCGTGAGCAACAATCCCACGCGCATGGCTAGCTCCCGAGGCATGATGCCAAACCCAAGCCGCCATCCTGTCATGGCGTATGTTTTAGAGAAGCCATCCATAATGATGGTGCGTTCTGCCATCCCAGGCAAGGTATAAATCGAAGGGACCTGCAAATCATCATAGACGATGCGAGCATAGATTTCATCTGAAAGGATCCAGGCGTCATATTTCTCAGCGGCATCGGCAATATGTTCCAGATCAGCTGCCGGTATGACACCCCCTGTTGGGTTGCTGGGTGAATTGAGGATGATCAGTTTCGTCTTTTCATTGATCAAGCGATCAAATTCCTGCAGATCAAAGGAAAAGCTATTTTCTTCTTCAAGAGCGACTCCCACGGGGGCACCCCCGGCAACACCAATCATGGCCTCATAGGTTGGAAAACCAGGGTTGGGGTATATCACTTCATCCCCCGGCTCCACCAACGCCAAAGTTGGGAAGAACAAATTTGGTTTGGCTCCTGGGCTGACTACGACTTCATCGGGGTCGATCTCGACCCCGCGCTGCTGTCCAGCTTGCTCGGCAATTACCTGCCTCAAAGCAGGCATCCCCGCTGGAGGGGTGTAGCGGGTCATCCCAGCTTCGATGGCATCCACCCCGGCTTGCCGAATATTGTCGTAGGTTTCAAAATCAGGTTGGCCAATCTCAAGATGGATGATTTCTCTACCCTCTCCCTCAAGGGCCTGGGCCCGAGCCAAAACCTGGTATGCCCCTTCAGGCTTTAAATGATCAGTGCGTTGTGCATATGTCATAGGTTCCCTCCCAAAATGGTGCAGAAGTTTTGATGATGAGATCCATTCTCTGATTTATAGATGGTGTGAAACTGATTCGAAACTATCAAACTATACAAATTCAGACATCAAGCGCATAGGGATAACGGTTGCGCCGACGATTCCGGGACCCGTGTGGACACCCAAAATAGGCGAAATTCGCAAAGTTTCTATCTTGGCAATATCCAATTTAGATTTGAGCATATCGGTAAAATCATCGGCTTTTTCAGCCATCTGTCCATGCATCACAGATACCCAAACCGGCGAGTCATCTTTGTACATTTCTGCCAGATGTTCCACCATCATGTTCATGGATTTCTTCAAGGTCCGGCCTTTATTAACAGTGCTGTACTTCCCATCCGATCGATCGACACGAATAACAGGTTTGATATTCAACAGCGAACTTGCCAAAGCTTGCACTCGGCCAATGCGCCCCCCATGCATTAAATATTCCAACGTATCCAGGGTATAGATCACTTCCGTATGTTCGCGAACCTGCTCCAGATGTGAGATGATGGCATCCTTGGCCCAACCAGCTTTGTTGGCCAGCGCAGCAGCCAAGACCTGGAAGCGCTGCGCTCCAGAGAGTGTCATGCTGTCGAATACGGTTACCACGGCTTCCGTAGCCTCTTGCGCGCCCAATTTTGCCGACTGGAATGTGCCACTCAATCCCGATGAAATATGGATGGACAAAATTTCATCCCCCGCCTCAGCTACTTTGCGGTAGAGGTTTTCAAAGATGCCCGGAGAAGGTTGGGCAGTCGTGGGGATATTGGGCGTCATTTGCTGCAAGCGGTCGTAGAATTCATCCGGTTTGAGGTCAGCAGAATTTACCTCGCCCTCTGGAAATTGAATATAAAGAGGAGCAACCGTTACATCTAGTTCATTTACTTCACCCCAGGGTAGATCAGCCGCGCAATCGGTAATGATTTTCATGTATGTTCCTTTCAATGCTTATAATATTAAACTAGTGCTCTGATAAGTTGGATATTGATTATTTTACTCCCTCACCCCACCGTCGCTTCGCTCCGATTTCCCGCCTGTGGCGTCCCAGTGAGAGAGGGGTTCAGGGTAGATTAATTGGATTTGCTTATTATGTTCATTTTTACCCAAAAACTAACTTAACTTAGCACTAGCTATCCGACAGTTTTTGATAATATACTTCAAGGGATCACGAATAGTAACGAATACCACTAATGGCACGAAATTGCTTTGCAGAAATCAAAAAACACACAGCCTTATTCGTGAAATTCGGATCCATTCGTGATAATTTTGTATCATTGATTTAAAGATATCAGGTGGGTAGAATTTGAGTATTCCTTCGAAAATAAACTCAACCGGCTGCCCCGGTAATCATCGCCCGCATAAATATGCCGGTCTGAAACATAAACGCTACCGCATATATAAGAATATCACGATTATCATCACGGCCTTTCGTATAAAGATATACTGCTGGTAAGGCTATCGCCCCTACAATTCCATACAAAATATGCACCCAACCGCGTCCCGGAGATAATCCTATAAAATAAAGAAAAAATCCCAACGCCCCTTGTAACAATAACAATACTTCGACAATGACAACCGCTCCCCAATAGCTGCTATCCATTCCCTGTTTTCGAAAAAATCGCCAAAAACCCCACAGCGCCATGATCACGACATAAAGAATAACGGTATTTGCTAGGCGGCCATGAATCACTACCATAGGTAATGCCCTCCAGAAAAACATTTTGATCAGAAAAGACGCCCCATATTACCACATAAAGTTAGCTTCTCTAATCTCATTTCTTGCGGGAGTGTACAGAAATGTGGTGATAGGTACGACAGAAAATTCCAGCAAAATCACAACTCCTGACCTGGTCAGCAGCGGGCTAACCATCAATTTCAATTTAGAAAGCATGCAACGAACAAGGTGTGGTTTAATTATGGAAACTAGTACAAGGAGATATGCTCTGTGAAGCTTCCCCGCTTCTTTTGGTTGACCCCCATTCTTTCTTTCAGCATTTGGCTTTCACTCCCTAAAAATGCCATTGCCTTCATAAATAATAAGGACATTACGCAGGTTCCCACGCCCATACCGGGGATACCACCAGGTGTAGAAGATATTTTACAAACACATTTTCCTGGCGTCATTGCCGGTGTTGTAGTGATCGTGGTTATAATTTTGGTGGGGACTTTGATCAAACCCAAGAAATAGTTGACAATCCATATCTACTGAGGTAACCTAGCCCCGCCCTTGGATGGGTCCGGCGCGGCAGAATCCTACGAACCGTGTCAGGTCCGAAAGGAAGCAGCACTAAGGAGGATCTTCTGGGTGCCGCCGGGAAACCTGTCCAAGGGCTTTTCTGTTAGAATCCCAGGTATGCAATTTATCAAAAATCGCTGGCGAATCATTGCGATTTCTCTTACGATCATTATTTTGCCGCTCATAATAATTCTGCTGGCGCGCAAGACTATTTCATTGGTCATCAATGGGGTATCCCATGAGGTGATCACCTATTCGCTAACCCCACGGGGATTACTACGGGCAGGCGAAATCCCCTTGAGCGAATCGGATGCCATCGATCCCCCGCTGAACAGTTGGCTTCGCCGAAACAGTACCGTAACCATCGACAGAGCAGCCCAAGTTCGGATCGATAGCGATGGTGAAATACATGCCATAGTCACCCCCCAAAGGATTCCCATCGTTATCCTGGCCGAGGCCGGCATTGCCTTATACCCCGCTGATGTTGTCTTGGCTAATGGCATTCCAGCCCCCTTAGACCAGCCTCTGTTTCCTTCACAGACACACAGCCTGCAAATACGCCGAGCTACGGATATTGAATTCGTTGACGGCGACCAGGTGCTTCATTTTTCATCAGCAGCCGATACACTCGGGAAGGCGCTTTGGGAGCAAGGCATAACTCTTTATACCAGTGACCACCTTGAACCCTCGTCCAACACCCCTCTTCAGGGGGTACCTTTCCAGGCTCACCTGACTCGATCTAAACCGATAAACATCTACATCCAAGGAGAAACAATTCAAACCCGGAGCATCAAAACCCGAGTTGGCGAAGCCCTATCGGACACCGGCGTGGCTCTGCAGGGTTTGGATTTCAGCTTACCCCCAGAGCAAGCCGAAATCCCCGATAATGGTGATATTCAAATGATTCGCGTCCGTGAAGAAGTTCAGTTAGAACAGGAACCATTGCCATTCGGTGTTTCTCAACAAGGCCTACCTGAACTGGAAATCGATAACACGCAGATTGTGCAACCAGGCGAATATGGCCTGACAGCAAAACGTGTTCGGGTGCTGTACGAAGCACGTCCTGATGCAGAAGGCTGGGACGAGATTTCGAGAGAAACCGAGAATGAATGGGTGGCGCGTGAACCCCAAGACCGCATTGTTGGTTATGGCACCAAGATTGTCGTCACCACGACCAGTACCGCCGATGGGCCCATCGAGTATTGGCGTGCCGTAGAAGCTTTTGCCACTTCTTATTCTCCTTGCCGCTTAGGGATTGACGGCTACTGCAATTCAACAACCGCTAGCGGCAAAATACTTCAAAAAGGCATGATCGGCGTCGTGCGGGGCTGGTACAACTACATGGCCGGCCAGCGAGTGTACATCCAGGGGTATGGCTTTGCGACCATTGAGGACATTGGTGCAGGGGTATCAGGGAGACATTGGGTCGACCTGGGCTATACCGATGAAGATTGGGTCAGTTGGAGCGCGACTGTGACCGTTTACTTCTTAACCCCGGTGCCAGCAACCGTGCTCTGGATATTGGATTGAACCAATCCCCAGCGACCATTGATCATCCACTCAGGGTCAATTGTGGCAACTTTTTCAGCCTGCCCCGTCTGTAGCCCACAAACCAATTCCGATTTTAACGTGCGTAACGCCACGAGCGGTGCAGGAAAATAGGAGACGATATCACTGAAAGGGGTTGTATCGGGCCAATGTCGATCTCCCAATAAGCGGCGATAATGGGCATCGCCCTTGCTGAAAACCAGATTTGCCTTATCCAGATCTGCTCTTAAATCTTCCGGCATCAACCACCCATCGAGGGGAGAATTCCAGAAAAACGAGGGGCGCATCAAGAGCCTTTTTGAGTCCAGGTGCTTGCGTAGTCTGCTCCCCAATTTTTGCACATCACTAGAATCAGCAACTTCCAAATATGCGACACTTTCTTCAACATCCTTTGGCAGTGCATCCGACACAAACGTTGGATGGGCCTTGAGATGAAATTGGACCTTTTTGGCGATGTTTGCCGTCAGCAAATAATCAACAAACACCAAATCGCAGAGCAATTCCATGCCCGCATTGTCAATCAAAAAATCAATGCAAGAAATTCTTTGGGATTGTTGGAAAATAAAATCAACGAAAACCGAACTGTCATCGGCCAACAGGAATTCTGAGGCGTTGACTCCATCACCATGATCCGGTTTTTGCTCTTCGTCTGCGTCGGCAGGCCATAGACTGTAATCAGCCTGATTGCCCCATAAGTCTGCAAAGAGTATAGATTTCAATATCTCCTGTGTTGGCTCAGCAAAAGAGAGCCAAGATTCCAAACGCTTTGCTAATTCTGATATCGCAGTTTTACTTTGTTCCAGGCCGGTCTTTTTCGATGCGAGAAAGGGATCAAGCCCATTTCCAGCTCCCATTTGAAAATAGCCTACAGCGTCGATAATCCGGCGATAAAAATAATGCTCCACAACAAACCAGGGTGGCTGCAACCAATTCTGGCCTTCATATCCTGCCAGATATGTTCGCCACTGATCCTCATCTGGCGCGCCCGGATCGATTACGTCTTTTATTGAATCATCAGGAATTTCTGAAATCAAATTATCTAGCCGATCAAGGAATTCAGCAGGAAAATCATTCTCAGCAATGGTCCGTTTTATTGTATCTATAAATCGAACTTTGATGGTGCGTTCAGCCCAGGAACCGGGTTCTAGTCCGATCATAGGTTTTGGTGGTGCCATAGCCGGGATGGGTGTCATGATAAATAACCTCTCTTCATCGTAAGCATCGCCGTATTATAACCCCGAGCGGGTGATATAATCGCTGGCGGAAACTAAGCAATGAACACGAAACTTACGCCCCTGAAAATCCCTACTTTGCTAAAGAAATATGGCCTGCGGCCGGATAAACGCCTGGGACAAAATTTCTTGATCGACGAGTCGGCGCTACGACGGGTTACACAGGCAGCTGAAATTGGGGTTGGTGAGGCAGCTTTGGAAATTGGTGCTGGCTTAGGGAGTTTGACGCGGCACCTCGCGTGCGAGACAGATCAGGTCTTGGCCGTCGAACTGGACGACAAACTGATCCCAGCATTACACGAAACTCTAGCGCCTTTCGATAATGTGCACGTCATTCAGGGAGACATTTTGGATTTATCTCCGGATCACTTGGTTTCCAATTTCCAACCCCCAACGTCAAGCTATATTGTCGTTGCTAACATCCCTTACTATATTACATCGGCGATTATCCGGCACTTGCTGGAAGCCGAAACCAAACCGCGCCGGATAGTTTTGACGGTACAAAAAGAAGTAGCCGAACGCATCTGTGCGCGACCTGGCAAATTAAGTTTGTTAGCGCTCAGCGTACAGGTTTATGGGGAACCTGAAATTGTTGCGCGCATACCTGCCAGAGCATTTTATCCTGCCCCCAAAGTGGATTCCGCTGTGGTAAGGATTGAACTGTTTCCAGAGTCAATCATCCCACCTGCACTCATCCCGCTATTTTTTCAGCTCTCTAGAGCTGGTTTCGGCCAAAAGCGGAAAACCCTGCTCAATTCCCTTTCCGCGGGAATGTCCTGGCAAAAAGAAAAAACTTCGCAGCATCTAAAAATGGCAAACATTGACCCACAACGCCGGGCCGAGACCTTATCCCTGGATGAATGGAATACCCTGGTTCGAACAGTTCCAACCTAAAAGTAAGCATTAAGGAGATTTATGCCCCAACTAACGCTTGACTATTCGAACAATATCACCCAATATATAGAGTTTCAGGCTTTGTTTTCTCAACTTCACCAAGTTCTTAATGAGGTCGGTAATATCATCATCGAGAATTGCAAATCAAGGGCAATAAAACGAGACGAATATTTCATTGGAACGGGGAAAATAGAAAATGCCTTTATTCATTTGGAAATTCGCTTTATCGAAGGCAGATCAGGGGAGCTCAAACAAAAGATTGGCGAGGCCTGTTTGCAGATTCTGGAAAACCATTTGGAGATTTCAATCAGAAACTTGAAACTTCAAATTACTGTCGAAATAGTAGACATCCCCAAATCCAGTTATTTCAAATACCCTTCCGGAACACTTGGGTGACCTAAAACCGCCTTGGGGGAAATTTGTCAGGCTATCAACGCGATATTTCAGGGCACAAAACAGACATTTCCTTGAAGGAAAACCCAAACAGAAAGCATGAATCGCAAGTTTCTCGCCGAGAAAATAAATTTGTTCGGCGAGAAAATAATATTTCTCGGCGAGAAACTATTTTTCCTCGGCGAACAAACTTCAATTGATCATTGGAATTGGATGTTTTCTTCACTTGAAATCTGGAATTATAGCCAGAGAATTTCGGATTGCACCCCCAGATTCGCCTATGCAAAGGAAAAGAGAGCGCCAAACTCCTTGACGCTCTCTTTATAAGAACAATCCCCTGGCGCTTAATTACTGACCTCCATTATTGACTCTGAGCGTATTGATCCAACTTTTCATAGAGGGCCTGGGCCGCATTGAGGATATATTCAGGCGTAACGTCAACATCCAAACCATGCCCCATCACCCATACCACAACATTGCGATATGCAAACGCGACTTCATAGCGCAACTTGGTGATCTGTGAAGCGGCCTCATATGTCTCAGTAAAATAGAATAGACATTCATCGCCAATATCACATCCTCCATCTACCCAGGAGACTTCGACCTCATCTGAATAAGCGGGATGCCATTCCGGGCTGATCGCTAATGCAGCGCCCTGGCTTGTCTCAAAAAGCTGGATTTGGCTTTGCATGCCTGAAGGGGCAAAATCTTCTTTATTCACTCGCTCAAGTTGGATGCCCCAACCATTTACTCGGCCCGTTTCTAATACATATCGCTTGGCAGGCAATTCTTTCATTTCATTAATTAGCGTTCCCGTTGAAATGATATATTCACCATTGGGGGGTAAGCGATATTCATCGGGCAAATCTTCATTCCGAAGGACAAATTGGCTCAACTTATCCTCCATTTTTCCGGTGTTGAAGTCACTGGGGGCAGCACTTTCTTGAGGTTCTTCAGCTTCAGATGCTCCACTTTCGGAACTTGATTGCGCAGATCCCGTATCCCCCTCGGCAGACTGAGCAGCATCCACAGAAATTTCTCCTTCAGGTTGAGCTTCTGATCGAGATGAAAACGAACAGGCAGCCAGAACAATGACAACTACCATTAATAAACATGGCAAAATTATTTTGCGTATCATGGTTGTTTTCCTCCTAACAGTATCCATTGGAAATTGACCTTATCCTAACCTACCCAAAGAAGGCAAAGAATAGTAAAAAGGTACCTAAGCTCCCTTACAGAAGTGCAAGGAAAACGGAGCCGACATGGAGGCAAATATGAGCAATTTTCAATTTGAGATTGAAATCTATGAGGGCAAGGGAGGCAGCCTTCGAAAAAAGGGTGACAAAATTATTTATCCTGATGTTGTAAAAGAGGGGATTTGTGCCTGGATGTATCGCGGTGATGGGGAAAATAGTTATCAACAAGGAAAAAAGTTCTTGTTTCCAGAAGACAAAGACTTACTTTGCCCCTGGTTAGTGGACAGCTTAAGCGGCATTATCGACACTTTAGATAATGGAAAAACCCTGGGGTGGAGGTACAAAGACACGCCCTACGAAAAAGTCATCAATAAAAATGGGATCACCACTGAATTCGTGCGCTGCATCGATCCGACAGAATCCGGTATTGTGGTTAAAGTTATTCGGGCAGAATTATCAAGGAAGAATTCAAAATGACTTCTATTCCTTCATCCCAAGACCTTTTCAACTCAAATTTTTTCCCCCAACAGGTCATGTTAGTTTCAGTTGGTGATAATATGATGCCAATGGGGTATTGGACCGTCATCTCGAAAGATCCTTTCCGTTTTCTGATATGTATGCAGATGGGTAACCATACTTATGATTTGATCAGAAAGTATAGGGAGGCGATATTACACTTCTTTCCCTGGAGTGCAAAAGAAAAGGTAATAAGAGCTGGCAATTTGAGCGGGCGCTTCGAAAATAAGGCTGAGAAACTTGGCTACGAGATGATACCCTCCGAAAAGCTTGAACACACAAAGGTTATCGCCGGAGCGGATTGTCATTATGAGACTGTCGTTCTGCAAGAATTAGAGGGCTTATCAAGAGAGTTTGGATTATTTGTCTTGAATGTAGTAGCCACACAAAGCAACGTGTCCTTCAAGAAGCGGGAACCAATTCTCTTTTTAAGCGGGAAAGATTTTGCGGCTTTGGGAGAAAAATGGCGCTATCGTCCTCAAATCTAATGCCGAGGGGCCAATCCTTGACAGCGGCGGGTGTGAAGAATATAATCCCTCCAACTTTTGCGGGTGTCGCCAAGTGGTAAGGCAGTAGCTTCCCAAGCTACCATTCGTCG
>CAZVPR010000109.1:0-14910 GCA_964629085.1 uncultured Anaerolineales bacterium | reverse complement strand
CGATTCTTCCAGACCATTTCAAAAATGGGATCTTATTTTTGCACACCTCCAAAGGAGAATGCAAGTGCAATCAAGAATAGCTCAGTTGCGCCCGAAATTGCAAGCTGCCTTTGAATTTTCGCAAAAGCAGGTACGCAATCTGATCGAGAACTATCCAGACATCTTCCCCATGTACACCGAAGGAGGAAACTGGAAGCATGAAGGCGAAGCCTGGACGAACTGGTGCGAGGGATTCCTGGGTGGCATGATGTGGATTTTCCATGCCCGCACAAGTGACCTCTGGTGGCGTGAAAGGGCAGAGCATTATTCCCGTTTGATCGAGGAGCGTAAGACTGACCGTAATGTCCATGATTTGGGTTTTCTATTCTGGTCAACCTGGAAACGCTGGTATGACATCACCGGAGACGATACTATCAATCAGGCGGTTATCACAGCTGGGCAAACCATGGGCTTGCGCTACATGGAAAAGGGCCAGTACTTACGCTCGTTTGTTGCTCCCGAATCCCTCTTCATAGATATTATGATGAATGTGGGTATTGCCTTCTACGCTGCGCAACAGACCGGCGACGCTGACCTGTTATATAAAGCTCATCAGCACTGCCTGACAACCCGTCGTTACCTGGTGCGAGGGGATGGCAGTACTGCTCATGAAGGTATCTTTGATCTGGAAACAGGTGAGTTCTTACGCCAGTCAACCCACCAGGGGTGGCGCGGCGACTCAGCCTGGACGCGCGGTCTGGCGTGGGCGCTTTACGGGTTTGGAACCGTTTATGATATGACCAAGGATCATTGCTACCTGAGTACCGCCCGCCTGTGCGCAGATTTCTACCTGGCGCACACGCCCTTCGATGTAGACACTCCTGGAGGGCCCGGGATCCCGCCAAACGATTATGATGATCCCCGTCAACCGGTTTCTTATGAGAGTTCTGCAGCTGCGATTGCTTCCAGCGGCCTGTTGAACCTGGCTCAATTGGTTCAGGATCCGGTACACGCTGACCGCTATCGCAAAGCCGCCCTGACCATACTGGATACACTTACTAGTCCCGAATATCTCGCCATCGATACGCCCGGCTGGGAGGGGATCCTAAAACATGGTATCTATCACCAGGCGAAAGGCTTGGGTGTGGATGAGAGCGTGATGTGGGGAGAGCATTTCTTTGTGGAGGCTGTTGATAAGGCGCTCTCATTGGAGGATGAAGATTAATGGTAGAAAAAGTTGCCATCGTTACTGGTAGCAGCCGCGGCATTGGGCGAGGAATCGTCCTGGCTTTGGCGGAGCACGCTTGGAATGTAGTAGTCAACTATCGCGGCAATCAGGCAGCTGCTGAAGAGACCCTGCGAGCTGCCCAGTCCTTTGGAGCTACAGGTATCATCGTTCAGGGGGATGTTGCCAGCAAAGAGGATCGAGCGAAATTGGTGGAAACCACCCTGGATCGTTTTGGACGGATTGATTTGTTGGTGAACAATGCTGGCATTGGCCCACGCGTACGCGTGGACATGCTCCAGGCAAGTGAGCAGAGTTATGATGAAGTGATGACCACCAATCTCAAAGGTCCTTTCTTCCTCACCCAGTTGGTTGCCAATGAGATGATTCATTTAGTCGAAGATGGCAAAGTTCAAAGCCCAAAAATCGTAAACATTGGCTCGATTAGTGCCTATACTAGTAGTCCAGCCCGCGCGGAATATTGCATCAGCAAAGCCGGTATGGGAATGATGACCGCTCTGTGGGCCGATCGCCTGGCCGAATATGGCATCAATGTTTATGAGATCCGCCCTGGCATCATCGAGACAGATTTGACATCGGTGGTAAAAGCCAAATACGACAACCTCATATTAGAAGAGGGTATTACCCCCATCCGGCGTTGGGGGCAACCGCGAGATATTGGCAAAGCAGTCGTTGCTATTGCGGAAGGGCTACTACCATTCTCAACTGGCGAAGTTATCAACGTAGATGGAGGTTTCCACCTCACGCGGCTATAGGAGGAATAATTATGACTCGAGTTGTCACCTTTGGAGAGATCATGTTGCGCCTATCTCCGCCAGGTAACATGCGCTTCAGCCAGGCGCGCAGTTTCGATGTGATCTATGGCGGAGGCGAGTCGAATGTGGCTGTATCTCTTGCACACTTTAGAATAGAGACCGATTATGTTACACGCTTGCCTTCCAATGATATTGGTGATGCTTGTGAGAATTATCTGCGTCAGTATGGCGTTGGCAGCAGGCATATCATCCGAGGTGGTGACCGCCTTGGGATTTATTTCCTGGAACACGGAGCGGTTCACCGTGGAAGCAAGGTGGTTTACGACCGTGCTGGTTCTGCCCTCGCTACTATCAAACCTGGGATGATCGACTGGGATGCTGCTTTCAAAGATGCTACTTGGTTCCATTGGACCGGTATCACTCCTGCAATTTCTGAAGGGGCTGCTGCTACTTGCTTGGAAGGGGTTCAGGTAGCAAAGGATCACGGTTTGACAGTTTCCTGTGATCTCAATTACCGCGCAAAACTCTGGCAATGGGGTAAAGAACCTGGAGAGGTTATGCAAGACCTAGTAGCGTTGTGTGATGTTGCCATCGGGAACGAGGAGGATGCTGCCAAGGTATTTGGCATCCACGCACCTGATACAGATGTAACCTCTGGGGTACTTGATGCCGAGAAATATCAACATGTCTGCCGGGGTCTCTCAGACCGATTTCCCAATCTACATACGAATGCTATTACTCTGCGTGGTTCCCTATCTGCCAGTCATAATACCTGGAGTGGCGTGTTATGGCATGATGGAGAGATATTCTTCGGCCCGACATACGATATTACGCATATCGTAGACCGGGTTGGCGGTGGCGACAGCTTTGTGGCGGGTCTTATCTATGGTTTGAACGCTTATCAGAGTGACCACCAACGCGCCTTGGACTTTGCCATCGCTGCATCCACTCTGAAACACACCATATTTGGTGATTTCAACTTGGTGACTGTAGCCGAAGTCGAGAAGATTATGGCTGGCGACGTCTCAGGCCGCGTTAGTCGATAAAGCACATAGCAAAGGAGAGAAGAGGTATCATCCCATGGCTAAACACAACCGTTTACATGTACTTACAACGATGATCGAAACTGGTCTCATGCCCCTTTTTTACCACGCTGATATTGGTGTTGCTACCCGCATTGTCGAGGCTTGCATTGCTGGTGGAGCACGCTGCATTGAGTTCACCAACCGGGGGGACCAGGCACATATTGTTTTTGAAAAATTGATGCAGCGATTTAAAGATCGAGAAGATGTAATTTTAGGCGTTGGATCGGTGATTGAGCCAGGGACGGCTTCGCTTTATATACAATTAGGTGCGAATTATATTGTCAGCCCTGTTTTAATGGCTGAGACTGCTCAGGTGTGCAATCGTCGCATGGTTGCTTATATGCCGGGTTGTGGCAGTCTCAACGAAATTTCCCAAGCGCAAGAACTAGGGGTTGAGATATGCAAGATTTTCCCTGGTAGCCAGGTTGGAGGACCGGGTTTTGTAAAGGCTGTTCGTGCACCAATGCCCTGGACTCGCATATTACCCACTGGTGGTGTTTCTCCCACGGAGGAGAATATAAAGGGTTGGATCGAGGCTGGTGCATCCTGTGTTGGCATGGGAAGTAAACTCATAACCAAGGAGTCTGTTGCCAATGAAGATTACGATGCGATCACCGAGAATGTGCGTAAGGTTTTGACCTGGATTCAGGAAGCCCGTGATGGCATATCACCTATTTAAATTTACTAGGAACTGTTTACCCAATTAGGAGACTAAAGTGAAAGATCGCTACCCTCGTGTTGCTCGCCTCCGAGATGCAAAGATCTTCCGTGAGCATATCGAAAAACTGAACATACATCTACCCTTCGATGAAAATATACTCTCAGGTACAGAAAGCCCATTGGGTCAGCCATACTTGCTACCAGATGGTCGTCGCATTGGGAATCGTTTTTGTACATTACCGATGGAAGGCTGGGATGGAACGCCGGATGGAAAACCAACAGAACAGACCATTCGGCGATGGAAAAATTTCGGGCGCAGCGGCGCTAAATTGATTTGGGGTGGGGAGGCCGTTGCAGTTCGTCATGATGGACGCGCCAATCCTAATCAATTGTTGATCAACGAAGCAAACTTGGGGGATCTTGAGAAATTGCGCCAAGATTTGGTGGAGGAGCATGTTACACATTTTGACTCCGGGGATGATCTTTTTGTTGGGTTACAACTGACCCATTCTGGGCGTTTCAGCCGTCCCAACGAAAAGGCTCGTCTCGAGCCCATGCTGGTTTACCGTCATCCAATAGTTGATCAGCTATTCGAAATCCCTGAGGATTATCCCATCCTGACGGATGGTGAAATCGAAGACTTGATTGCTGATTTTGTACGAGCTGCGGCGCGAGCCCAGGAAATTGGCTTTGACTTTGTTGATGTCAAGCATTGTCACGGTTATTTGGGACATGAGTTTCTAAGCGCCCGTTCACGTCAAGGTCGTTATGGGGGCAGCTTCGAGAATCGCACCCGCTTTTTGCGGGAAATCGTGGATGGTATCCGCAGAGACTGCCCTGGGCTGGTTATCGGTGTGCGTCTGAGTTCTTTTGACTTTCCACCCTTTAAAGTAGATGAAACTGGAAAAACCAACCCACTTGAGTGGCGCGATAAAGAGGGTAAATATCCATTTACCTTTGGAAGTGATCCTGATGACCCACTCTCGATTCAGTTCAGTGAAATTTTCGCCTTCCTGAAACTGCTGGAGACTTTGGAAATAAAACTGATCAACCTCTCCGCTGGCAGCCCCTATTACAATCCTCATATCACACGGCCAGCTTATTTTCCCCCATCTGATGGCTATGCACCACCGGAAGACCCATTAGTTGGTGTCGCGCGTCAGATCAATGTTGTTGCTGAATTGAAGTCCCACTTTCAGGATATCGCTATGGTTGGTTCAGCATACAGCTATCTTCAAGATTGGTTGCCCAACGTTGCGCAACACGTGGTCGGGAATCATATGGCTGATTTTGTTGGATTAGGGCGCATGGTATTGTCTTACCCCGAACTTCCCGCTGATGTATTGGCTGGGGAAGAACTCGACCGTAAACGCATTTGCCGCACTTTCAGTGATTGCACCACTGCGCCTCGCAAGGGTATGATTTCTGGATGCTATCCCTTGGATGATTATTATAAGGAACTTCCCGAGGCACAGAAGCTAAAACAGATCAAAGCCCAACTTCGCTCTTAGCGCCCCCCTTTTTGGAGGAATAACCTTGCGTGTTGTAACGGCAGAGCAGGCAATTAATCTAATACGAGATGGTGATACCGTACTCATTGGTGGTTCTGGAGGTGGTCACGCGATCCCTGAGAGCCTGATTCTGGCCCTGGAAAATCGCTTTCTAGAAGAAGGTGAACCACGCAATATCACACTCTTACACCCTGTAGGAATAGGGGATGGCAAAGGCCAGGGGGTCGATCACCTGGCGCATCGCGGCTTACTCAAGCGCATTGTTACAGGTGCATTTGTCAATAGCCCTGCCATTGCAGAATTGGCAAAGGAAGATGCTATCGAAGCCTATACCCTGCCTCAAGGTGCACTTTCTCAACTCATGCGTGAAATGGCTGCTGGAAGACCTGGGTTGGTCACCCACGTCGGACTGCATACTTTTATTGACCCACGTTATGGTGGGGGACGACAAAGCCTCTCAGCTAAAGAAGATTTGCTTGAAGTGATCACGCTAGCTGGTCAGGAATGGCTGTTCTACAAACCTTTCAAGGTGGATATTGCCTTTTTGCGGGGGACTACCGCCGATGAGCATGGGAATGTGACCATGGAGCAAGAAGCTGTCTTCGGTGAGATGCTCTCCATGGCTCAAGCAACTCGCAACGCCGGAGGGGTGGTCATCGTTCAGGTGGCCAGATTAGCCCAGGGAGATACATTACCCCCCAAGCAGGTAATAATCCCCGGTATGCTGGTCGACCTTGTTGTCCTGGACCCTGACCAACGGCAAACCTATCAGGTAGATTTCAGCCCTGCCTACGCGGGCGAACTGCGGGTGCCTCTGACTGAGATTTCATCTCTACCTTTCGATCCTCGCAAGGTGATTGCCCGCCGGGCCGCGTTGGAACTTTTCCCGGGGGCGATCTGCAACTTGGGTGCTGGAGTCTCCACAGGGATTGCCAATGTGGCTGCTGAAGAAGCTATTTTAGATCAGATTGTGCTCACCAATGAGCAGGGTTTGATAGGTGGCGCGCCAGCCTCTGGCATGGACGCTGGTGCGGGGATGAATTATTCAGCGATGATCGATCAGCCCTATCAATTTGATTTTTATGATGGTGGTGGCCTAGATTTGGCTTTCCTCTCCTTCGCCCAGGTTGACGCTCAGGGAAATGTGAATGTCAGCCGCTTCAATGGACGGATTATTGGTACCGGTGGTTTTCCTAACATAAGTCAAAATGCTAAAAAGGTAATTTTCAGTGGAACACTTACTGCGGGAGGTCTTGACATCTCTTGGTCTGAGGGCCTTACTGTGATCCAAAAAGATGGCCGATACCCCAAATTTGTATCCCAACTTGAACAAATTACCTACAATGGGAAATTTGGTTACGAGCGCGGGCAAGAGATCTTGTTCGTAACTGAACGGGCAGTTTTCCAGCTTGGTTCAGCAGGTTTGGAATTGATTGAGTTTGCACCTGGCCTTGATTTAGAAAACGATATCTTCTCACAAATGGAATTCCACCCGCAGGTTTCGCCAAATTTGCGAGAAATGGATGCGCGCCTTTTCCATGCTGAACCCATGGGTATGGCGTCTGATCTGGCTATAAAGCCACGCGCAAATATCCCGACTCGTTTGTTAGATATAACGAGAGGCAAACCATGACTAATTCAAACTCCGCCCAGAGCACAAGCAGCACACCAGACTTCGAGGAATCTGCTATACAGGTTGAGCATCCCATTAAAGGTGTGGCGCTGATTACAATATCGTCCCAGCCGCTGGGGGTGCTGCGTTTCAATGTCAAACGGGCGCTGCAATCAACCTTGGAAGCTCTGGAAGCGGATTCCGCAGTTCATTGTGTTGTTCTGACTGGCACCGGACGTGCCTTCTCGGTCGGGTCAGATATTCGTGACTTCCGCCAGGATGTGGGCTGGCTGCTCGAAAACGAATACGTGGAGGCCGGTCTGAATGCTGCCATCGAAAACTTACGCCTGCCGGTGATTGCGGCCTGCAACGGCTACACTCTGGGAGGCGGGGCAGTGTTGGCTCTGGCATGTGATATTCGTATAGCCGCCGAATCCGCTCATTTTAGCTTTCCAGAAGTAACAGTAGGTGCTTTTGCATCAGGCAGCGGTACCCAACGCTTGCCACGCTTGGTTGGTCGCGGTCGTGCCCTCGACTTGTTGCTGTCCGGCCGCACGGTAGATGCCGATGAAGCACTGGCTATCGGTCTGGTGGAGTACGTTGTTCCAGACAATGAATTGCTTGAAAGAGCCTTGGATTTCGCTGCTCAGATTGCGGCGAATGCCGCACCCGCTGTGTCGGCTACAAAGTGCTGTGTAAACATTGGCTTGAGAGATGGTTTCGAAGCCGGTTTAGCCCAAGAGAGGCGGTTACGTGTCGAGACGGGTGTCGGACCAGACGCAGCGGAAGGCAAAACCGCCTTTTTAGAGAAACGTCCACCACGATTCACGGAATAACTTATGCTCGCTGTCCTCTTTCCCCAACCAGGCGAATTTACTCTCAGCGATGTGCCTATACCAGAAACCAGGGCAGGGGAAATCTTAGTGCGGATTAGATCGACTACTATTTGTGCAACAGATATCAAAATATTCAAGGGTAGTGTGCCCTTTATCACTTATCCGCATATCCCCGGTCATGAGTTTGGTGGAGAGGTCGTGCAGGTAGGAGATGGTGTGACATCACTACGGGTGGGGGATAAAGTAGGGGTAGAAGTTCATGTGGGTTGCGGAAACTGTCCGCGCTGTTCCGAAGGAATATACAATCTTTGCCTGAATTATGGTGTACCTGAAACCGGTCATGCCCACATCGGATTTACTATCCCTGGTGGCCTGGTAGAATATTGTGCGGTGCCCGCTCGCGCAGCTCATCGGCTGCCAGAAGGATTGGATTATGACCATGGGGCTTTCACAGACACCGTGGGCATTGTGCTATGGACTTTTGAACGGGCAGGGGGTGTGAGGGCAGGAGAGAAGGTTGTTGTCATTGGACCCGGCGCGTTGGGTTTGATCGCAGTACAGATGGCTCGCCTGTCTGGCGCAACGCAAGTGATCGCGGTTGGCGCGTCTGGCGACAAGGAACGGTTAGCCTTAGCGATAAGTTTTGGTGCAGACGATGCCGTGATCGTGGGTGAAGGAATAGACCTGGTGAAGATCGTGCATGAAATGACCGATGGATTGGGTGCTGATCTGGTGGTCGAGTTTGCGGGCAGCGCCTCGGCCGGGCGCCAGTCACTTGAAATGGCTCGGCGGGGCGGACGTGTAGTTCTAGGAGGTGCAACCAGCCCCGGTCAGCGATTGGATGTGGATTTGAGCGTTATTGTGCGCGGGCATTTGGATGTATTCGGTTCCGTTGCTAATCCCCAAGGTATCTCCCGGCGAGCAAATTCTCTCATGCAAGAAGGCTTAGTGGATATAAGCCATTTGATTACCCATCACTTACCGTTGAGCGAGTTTCCCCGTGCCTGGGAGCTATTTACGAATCGAGATCAGAATGTTATTCGCATAATGCTTCATCCATAAGGAAGAAAATCATGAAAGCCTTAGTGAAAACTACTCGCGGAGTTGGGAATATGGATATTGAGGATGTGCCTACTCCCCAAATTGCTGCTGACGAGGTTCTGATTCGAGTAAATGCCTGCGGCATCTGCGGCAGCGATTTGAAGATCCAGGATGACGAACATCCTTATACCCCACCAGTGGTCGTCGGCCATGAATTCTCTGGAGAGATCGTCGAAGTTGGTGCCGATATTGCAGGCTGGTGTGTTGGTGATCGCGTAGTTTCCGAACAACATACCCACGCCTGTGGGCTCTGCCGCCAATGCCTGACTGGGGACGCTTTTGCTTGCACCTCCAAACGGGCGCCCGGTTACTTCGTAGATGGCGCCTTTGCTGAGTTCATCAAGGTGCCAGCCTGGCTTTTGCATCGCATACCTGATAACTTGAGTTTCGTCGAGGCCGCCCTCAGCGAACCTTCTGCTGTAGCCGCGCATGGCGTACTGGACCGTACAGGCATTGCACCAGAGGATGTCGTACTCATTCTCGGTTGTGGGCCTATCGGACTCCTGGCCGCAAAAATGGCTCAGGCTGCTGGTGCATCGAAAGTCATCATTACAGGTATTGATCGAGACGAAAGAGCCCGCCTGCCCAAAGCACGCCAGCTTGGTATTGATCATGCTGTAAATGTCATGCAAACTGATCTCGAATCTCTGGTAGCAGAGCTGACTGATGGGGAAGGCGCAGATGTGGTTATTGAACTTGCTGGGGCTTTGCCAGCGATCGATCAGGCTTTTCGCCTGGCGCGTCGCCTGGGACGAGTGGGTGTCATCGGCCAGCCACCAACCGAAGATGTCTCTATCCCTTATCGCCAGGCTTTGTTTCGTGCCCTGACGGTGTCGTTTAGCTATAGTTCCAAGTACACCAGTTGGGAAAGAGCCTTATCGCTTTTTGAACGCGGTGTCGTTCAGCCCAGGCAGATTATTTCGCATGTTCTATCGTTGGAGGAGTGGTCGCAAGGCTTTGATCTCGCCCGTAGCGGTGAGGCTGTCAAAGTAGTGTTGGAACCGTAATTGATAAGTGCAAGATAGGAGCGTATATGGAAATCCCTAAAACTATGCAAGCAGCTGTGTTGTTCGATTATGGTGACTTGCGAGTCACCGAAGTGCCAGTGCCTGATCTCAGGTCGGGTGATGTGCTGGTGAAAGTAAATTCTGTCGCAATCTGTGGGAGCGACCCGGCAATTATTGCCAAGGGCTGGAAAGGGCATGAAATATTAGGTGAATTTATTCCTGGTCATGAATTTACCGGAGACGTTGTTGCTACTGCACCGGATGTGACCAGGATCAAAGTAGGAGACCGTGTTTCCGTTGAACCGCACAAAGGTTGTGGTCGCTGTGAGAACTGCATTCGCGGTCTGTACACTACTTGTCTCAACTATGGCAAACATGAAGCAGGACACCGCCACTTTGGGTTCAGCAGTAATGGCGCCTATGCTGAGTATGCCAATTGTTATGAAACCATGCTTCACAAGCTGCCTGAGAGTATTTCTTACGAGGAGGGCGCCTTGCTCACGACCGTTGGCACAGTGCTATATGGTTATGAGCGCATCGGTTGGGTAAAACCCGGTGAGACGGTGGTTGTTACTGGACCTGGGGCTATTGGCCTGATCTCGGCGCTGTTGGCCAAGATCCTGGGGGCAGGACTTGTCATTATGACGGGAACGCGTGAACAGCGCCTCGCCGTTGGCCGCAAGATGGGCGTAGATATCTCGCTCAATGTCAAAGAAGTCAATGCGGTCGAGAAGGTTATGGAACTAACCAATGGTGTGGGTGCCGATATGGTGGTTGAGTGTACCGGGCAGCCTGGTCCTGCGGCTGAGGCGCTTGACATGATCCGTAAAAATGGGCGCATCTCATATAACGGCATCTATCACGAACCAGTGACCCTGCAACTTGACAAGATCGTGCAGTGGAATCTGCTCATCACTGGCCCCAAGGCCGAGGGGATGTGGAGTATGGAACGAGCTGTTCCTTTAATGGCCGATGGGCGTTTGAATTTGAAGCCCATGATTACACATACATTTAACTTAGATGATATCAACGAAGCCTTTGACACGTTTACCGGTCGAAAAGGTGGTGCAATCAAAGTTATTGTCAAACCTTAATGGAGGAATATTATGAGTAAACACAATTGGCAAATTCCACCCGAGGGCGGACACATGGATGCCCCCGATGGCATTTACTTCCAAAACATGAACGCTTTGGAAGTGGAAGAACGGCTGAAGAAAAACGATCTGCTGATTATCCCGGTGGGCAGTACTGAAGCCCACGGCCCCAACGCCTGCTATGGCGAGGATACTTTCCTGGTCACACGCATGGCTGAAGCAGTGGCAAAGGTAACTGGCTGCACAGTTTCGCAGCCGATCTGGTTTGGCAGTCACCCTTACCATCATATCGGGATGCCCGGAACCGTCCCCGTCGATGAGGACACCTTCACCGCCTATCTGAGTTCGATCATTGCCGGGTTTTGGAACACCGGCTTTCGCAAGCAGATATTGCTCAATGGACACGGGCAAGAATATGTTATCCCTTCAGCCATCCACCGCTTCGCCAAGCGCTACCAGGTACCGAGTATATTGATCAACCTGAACTGGTACTACGCCATTCAAGAACACATCAAGGACAAAGCCCACGGCGGTCCATTTGAGACCCCTTTCGTCCACGCCGATGAGTGTGAGACATCTTACTCCCTGGCCCTGTTCCCGGAGATGATCCAGCAGGAGAACGCGGTAGACACCGAGTTCCACGGCTTTTTGCCCCCCGGACATGTGGACTCAGCTGCGAATTGTTACCAGCGCCCAATTCCATGGTATGGCCACGTCGGGTTGGGTACGATTGAGATCATCGGCAATCCCGAAGGCGTGGTTGGAAAGGCTACCCTGGCAGATGCCGAGAAAGCCCGTCCCGGTGTCGAAGCCCTGCTGGATTACATTGTCAAGCTGCACGATGACATTATGGAGAAGTTCCCGGTTGGGAAGCTGCCGGATGCCTCTCTAGTCACACAGCGCTTCACCCAGGCAGAAGTGGATGAACTGAAAAAAGGTCCACTCAAGGGTGGCAAGCATCTTTATACTGTCGCCTGGCCGCCAATCTAAACTGAACTTTCCTTTCTATAGGACTGCCAGTCTTCGTAGAACTGGCAGTCCTACACCGTGTTTGGGAAAAGGATGATAAAAATGTATGATCTTCTCACCTTCGGTGAAGCCATGATCCGTTTCTCGCCGCCGGGGCACCAACGTCTTGAGCAGGTCACCTCGGTCGATGTGGCTGTCGGTGGGGCAGAGCTGAGCGTTGCTGCGGGCGCCTCCCGCTTGGGGATGCGCTCAGCCTGGGTCAGCCGCTTACCCAATAATCCGATGGGGCGGATGATGGCCAACAAAGGCTGTGAGTTTGGTGTGGATACCAGTCACATTGTCTGGGTGGATGGCGAGAGGGCGGGCCTGTATTTTGTGGAATATGGCGCGTCTCCGCGGCCTACAAGCGTCATTTATGATCGCAGGGATTCGGCTCTGGCTGGCATTCAACCCGAAATGGTCGATTGGGAAACTCTGCTCGCCAAAACTCGTCTGTTCCACGTCGGTGGCATCACCCCGGCCCTTAGTCCCTCTGCAGCGGAGACCCAATTAGATGCTTTGCGCGCCGCCCGTTCAGTAGGTTGCCTGGTCAGTTATGATCTGAACTACCGCGCCCTCCTATGGACGCTGGAAGAAGCCCGGGCTGCTCAACTGCCGTTGATGGAATATGTGGATATTCTAATAACTTCATTGCCAGACCAACCCAATGTCACGGAGCTGATCTCAGGTTTGAGTGGGGATAACCCCGCCGAGGTAGCCCAGAAACTTGCCGAACTCTTTGGCTTCAAGGCGGTCTTGGTTACCATGCGCTCTACTCCATCCGTGCAGCGCACGATCTGGACCTCTCTTGCATTTGCAGATGGGCGGGTTTACACTGATCGTTCTTATGAAGTGGAAGCTGTTGACCGTCTCGGTGGTGGCGATGCCTGTGTGGCCGGGTTCCTGACAGGGTACCTTGAAGGTGATGTTTTCGGGGGGGTACAACTTGGCAATGCGTTTTCTGCCCTCAAACAGACTTCACCCACTGATTGGCCCTGGCCGACTCGTGATGAAGTCGAAGCGCTGATTGCTGCTGGTGAAACAAGGATGGCCCGTTGATGGATAAGACTAAGACTCTGAGCGTCGCGTTTACTGATTTTGTCTTCGAGAACCGTGAGGATATCCACCTGCCGGGCTTTGAGTTTAGTATTCACCCGCCACTTCGGGTTGCTGATGAAATTATTGCTGCGGCAGTTGATGCCGATATTTTGTGTATGCGCGATCAATTTGGGCAGGTGACGCCTCGGGTTTTTGAGAACCTACCCAAATTAAAGTTGATCGTCACACGCTCAGTAGGATATGATCATATTGATCTTGAGGAGGCGCGGCAACGAGGCATTCCAATATGTCATATCCCTGATTACGGCGCTCACATGATTGCTGAGCAGGCTTTTGGGTTGCTGCTGGCTGTGGCCCGAAATATTGTGCGGGGCGATCAGCGCTATAAGCAGGAGCATATCTTTTCTGACCAGGGTTTACAAGGAATTGAACTCTATGGGAAAACTTTAGGAGTGGTCGGTACGGGGCGCATTGGCATGCACATCATTCGTATTGCCAAAGGGTTTGGTATGAGGGTTATGGCCAACGATGTAGATCAAAAAATTGAAGCGGCGAAGAAATGGAAATTCCAGTATGTCCCGTTGGAAATATTGCTAGCTGAAAGTGATTTTATTACTTTGCACGTTGCCCTGACTGAAAAAACCAACCACCTGATTGATGCTGAACAATTAGCTACAATGAAGCCTGGTGCGATCCTTATTAATACAGCCCGTGGTGCCGTGGTGAATACACAGGCCCTCATCGCCTCAATCCGCTCTGGGTATCTAGAAGGTGCAGGCTTGGATGTTTTGGAAGACGAGCGGGACACCTATCATGATTTTGGCAACCTGAACGTGATTGTCACTCCCCACCTTGGTTGGTACACCGATGGTGCTGTAGCGCGTATACTCAAGATAACATTCGATATCCTGCGGTCTTATCAAGGTGATGAACTTATTCATCGAATAGCATAGCAGTTTGGGTTTTTCCCTTTCCCAATTATTCATATCGAGGAGTTAATTTTTATGACTGGTGCATTGTGGGCAGCAGTGGCAGGTGTAGGATTTGGAATTTTTCAGGCTTTCAACCGTAAGGCGCGAAAAGGACTTAATACGTATTGGGCGACGTTTACGTTATTATTTGTTAGTGCTGTCATTCTGGCTATCGCCAGCTCATTCACAGAAGATCTAACATCTTTGTTCTCAACGTCTCCATTGGCAATCACTAATTTTGGATTGGCTGGTTTCATTCATTTTTTTATTGGGTGGACTTTTCTTACAGAAAGCCAGAATCGAGTCGGGGCGGCGCGTACAGGTGCACTGGTAGGGGCTACGCCACTCTTTGCGACGATTGTTGCTATTATGGCGCTTGGGGAAATTCTTAGCTTGCCCCTCCTACTGGGTGTAGTCATAGTAGTGGTAGGTGTGTATTTTGTATCCATATCTGGAAAAAATGAACCTAAAATTACTGGAACGACCTGGCGTGATTCATTGTTTGGACTCGGTACTGCTTTGTGCTTCTCCCTCAGTGCCATATTTATCCGCAACGGTTTGGAAATCCTGCCTTCGCCTCTCTTAGGGGTTCTGGTAGGTGTGGGTATATCTGCGATTGCCTATGGTGTCCTATTACTTATCCGCCGTGATAATCCTAATTTGCGGACCATTCCTCACGACTCTCTGTTGTATCAAATTGCCGCGGCGGTATTTGTGGGCATCTCTACCTGGATGCGATGGATTGCCCTGGATAGTGCACCGGTTGCTGTCGTACTTGCTTTAGGCCGCCTAAACGTTCCCGTAGTTATTGGGTTGTCGCTTTTTATGGTCGGTCAGACACAAGAACGTGTCACGGCACGAGTGTGGCTTGGTGCAGCCCTCGTCGTGGCTGGTTCGTTGACGCTCATTTTGTATCGTTCGTGAATTCAGGAGGTCTGTACCATGCCCAAGCGCAGTATTCTCTCTAATTTGTATGTCAAGACCCT
>CAZVPR010000108.1:0-14923 GCA_964629085.1 uncultured Anaerolineales bacterium | reverse complement strand
TGTGCTTTTGCTGTTATCAACAATGAAGATATCTGGTATCGTTGTACTCGGGTTAGCCTGGGTGCACGAAGCGAATGCTCATTTGACATTGGTCGGTTTTAGCGCCTTTTACTACTCCAGCTTGCCTCTATTGACCGTCTGGTCGTTCCACATACGAAAGGAATCTAAGCAAGAAGTTTTCACCCGATTATCAAAACAAAGGACAGTTTCGCGTGTTTGTTTCCCAAAGCAGCAATCGCTCTTCCTTCAATTACCTTTACGGATATTTCACCTTGACATTTTTGGGTTCAATGGGTGGATTGATTACCCTGTTGCTAATTCCCGCTGACCCTAAAAACAGCTATCTATTTGGATATTCCGCATCGCGGTTGGGATGTATCGTTCTTTTTCTCATCGCAATCGTTAGTGCCGTGGCTTTCGGCATAAAATCCTGGCGGAATGTACACTGGGCGAAAATGATAGATAGGCTGTTCTTCACCAATCCCAACACGAGCAATTTCCGTTTAGGGTTTTCAGGCGCGATATTCCTAATTTGTAGTTTTCTAACTTTGATACCGTTAATTCGTTTCGGACAATATGCCGCCTACGCTGAACGCTTGCGACCGGTTGTTCTTTTTGCTGTCCAAATTAGTTTTCAGACTCTTATCTTGATCCTGCAAAAATCTGGACTCTTGGATTGGAAATTACTTGCCCGAGAAATGCAGGCCAACCGCTTGACGCTTTGGATTGCCGCCATCTGCATGGTTATCTTCCTGTTTCTTTGGGTGGCAATCTCGATCACAGGCATTGGCGTTCAGCCCACCCCCAGGACAAATTGGTATGAAACTGGAGTCCCTGTTCTAGCGATTCAAGTTGTCATTGCAGCAATAATTGCCTTCGTCATCACCGGCCTGTTTTTCTGGTTTTCAGGCAAAAAGATAAATCACGGAGCTGACATCCTCCTCAGCATATCAATCTGGGCGCTGACTGCCTTTCTATGGACCCAGGCTCCAATGGCTCCAAATTTTTTTGCGCCCGGTCCATATCCACCCGATTATGCCTACTTACCTTACTCGGATGCCGCCAGTTTTGACACAAGCGCCCAATATGCCTTGGTCGGTGAAGGGATCGCCAACAGAATTATATTTAAGGGCCACAGCGCTTACCATGGATTTTTGGCCTTCTTGCATTTGTTGGCAGGCCAGGACTACTCGCTGCTGGTAATGCTGCAAGTCATCTTTTTTGCAGTCCTTCCAGTAATTATTTATTTAATTGGCAAAGGGATGCAAGGCCGTTTTTTCGGACTTTTTTTGGCTGGCCTGATTATATTCCAGGAACTTAATGCGCTAGCCTCAGGCAACAAGCTTAATTTGTCGCATTCCAAATTACTTTTGACTGAATTTCCTACAAAAATTGGTCTGGCATTGCTGATCTTGCTGTTGTTCCTCTGGCTGCGAAAACCTGGGTACAATTTCGCCTACGCTCTTCCAATTGGCGGGGTGCTGGGGATTCTCATCCTGCTGCGTTACAACACGCTGATAATGCCTTTTTGTGTCATTGCAGGCTTCGTGTTTGTATTCGGCAAAGATTGGCAGAAGTGGTTGAAAGCTTCGGCGATTATGATCCTTGCACTTGGCATCACAATCTCCCCATGGATGTGGCGCAGTTGGAAAATATCTGGCAACCCATTATTCTTTGCCCCAAAACTTGTGCAGCGGCTCAAATTGGAATTCCAGAAACCGCTTGAGCCGCTGCCATTTGATGGTCTTGTTCCTGACGCTGAACTCGATAGCAGTTTCGTTTCTGCGGTCCAGAAACCTGAGATTATAGAATCTAAGCTTGTGAGTTTATCCCCACTCCATACAATTTCGTCCAGTAATACTCTGCCTTCCCAGCCAGGATCGCTGGTGAAGTTGGACATCAACAAAGATGGCAATGTTTATCATATCGTCAGTAACTTCCTCCATAACCTGATTACCAACCTTCTGATCTTACCCACCCGACTCCCCCTCGACTATCTATCCGCATCCATCGTCGACGGATCGCTCTACGACAGTTTGCCCTTTTGGGAAAACCTATATGATGGTTGGCTCGAAAATCTGTCGCCAATAGATATTATTGGTATTACTATCAATCTGTTGCTCATTTCGCTGGGCATCGGAGCCTCCTACAACAAGTGGAAATGGGCTGGGTTGATTCCTCTGGGTGTGCTTATTGCCTACCACCTTTCAACCGCTCTGGTGAGCGATTCAGGCGGCCGCTATATCGTCCCCGTAGATTGGATCGTGCTATTTTATTTCGGAACTGGGCTGCTGCGAACCGCATGCTGGGGATCAATTTTGGTGGGGATAAGAATCGCTGGAATTTCGGGCCCGAGAGCAACATGTACCGAAATCCCAATTCCAACAGGGCTCTTGTTGATGCTTCCTTTTTTCCTGTACGTTCTTTCAATGACCATATTGGATCAGGCCATACCTCAAAGGTATCTATATCCATCCAGGCCCGAGGTTCTGGAGCGGCTGATCCAAAACGATTTATTGGTACGAACCGATATCGATGTGCAAACATTAGACAGGTTCCTGGAGCACCCTGATGCCAGGGCTGTCTTTGGCATGAACCTTTATCCACGCTTCTTCAGGCAGAATCAGGGTCTACATCGAGATATTTTCATAGACCAACCTTACCCGCGTCTGGCATTCAAAATGATAACCTCCTCAAGGGAAGAATACGCCCTAATACCGCTATCCGAACCCCCTGCGACCTTCCCCCATGGCGCGCATGTGATCGTTATCGGTTGTCGTAATGTGGACCGGGCCGGCTTATGGTACCTTGACGCCCTGTTCGTTGTGATTTATGCGAACCCAGACCACCCAGCCATTTACACTCGAAACCCCGCCTCTTCGTCTCCACTTGCATGTCCGTTGCAGGAATAGATTACGGTTGGCCAGCCTCTACAACTACATTGTTAATTTTGACTCAACTTTGATTTGCAATATAATATTAATGTCGTCGAGTCACAAAAAATAGATTAGCAGCCAGGGTTTTTGATTTTGCAAACCTTTTTGCCCGTTTGCATAGCACGAATAGGCGAATCACACATGGACAAACCCAAACAATCCCAAACCGTGCACATTGAAACCTTAGGTGATGAACTGTCGGTTTACGACTGGCAGCGCCTACAGATGCACTCTCTGAACCCTACCGCTGCGCAGGTGTTCGAGATGTGCGACGGCCAGACCAGCCCTGAACAAATGGCCTCCCTCCTGGAAATGCCGCATGCCGAGGCGGTGGTTTGGCAATCTCTGGACGAATTGGACAAAGCCAACCTGCTGCAAGAACCACTGGTGAGGCCAAGAGGCATGAGCCGCCGAGATTTCGTCAAGCTTGGCTCAGCGGTGACGTTAGCCTCCATCGCTTCCATCGTCGTGCCAAAACCAGCTTCGGCGGGGACACCGCTATGCTTAAATGAATGGTCTACTTATCTGGGCGCAATTCCATCTGACCTCAAGATTTATTATTTTCCGTTTGTCGAAGGTCCTCTTACCGGGCTGACCGACATTACACAGATAACCTACTACTGGAGCGGGTCGCCCGCACCCGACAGCGGCGTGTTCTCCAGGTTAGCTAGTGGCATAAGTCCATCAGGCAATCCCTGGGCCGGCGGACCAGTTTTGTTATTTAAAGAATCACCGTATGAGGTTACGAATTCCAGCACCTGGTCGGGAAATCGCCCCTACCATGGGATATCGTTTCAAAATACAACCAGCAATATTTGGATACCCGGTAATTTAATTGTTTGTTTAAATAGGTAATAGCATTGTAGTTTTTTTTGCATGTTTTTCATTCAACGTTCCTTTTGGTGATGAAATTCCTGCCAATTTATTGGCGAGATGCAAAAATAATATCGATCTGGCTTTTGCGTTTTGATGCCAACCCATTCCTTACTCACTTTTCCCCAGAATAATACTCCCCAGGAAATGGAAGATGTAAACCGCCTTGGATGGAAGTATGGACGATTGTACACCGCCTACGGCCTGCGATTTGGATTGTGCAGCAATGACACCGGCATGTTGGAACTGGCTGCCCCACACCTACCTTTGGGCTGGCAGCCCAAGCCCGAGGGGAATACCGCCTCCAGTGCCGATAGCGAGGTGGATTTTTTGTATTCCTTGCATTTAGCTGCGCCTGCCAAACGAAAAGGAGCCCGCTCTGTCCCCGCAGGGAATGTCGAAGGGGTCCACTTGCTCTATTGCAACTCGACCCTGCTCTCTCGTACCATGGAACTGCCTAATCTGCTTGCCACAATCGAGCAACACAGCAAACTGCTGACCGCTTTCAGCGCCCAAGATTATCTCTTCGTCCACGCCGGGGTGGTCGGTTGGCAGGGCCGCGCCATCTTGATCCCCGGCCGCAGCATGAGTGGTAAAAGCACCCTGGTGCGCGCCCTGCTCGACGCCGGGGCAAAATACTATTCCGATGAATACGCCATACTGGATGGCGAAGGAAATGTGCATCCTTACCCTGTGCCGATCTCCATCCGTGAGGGGAACAAACTTGTGGGCAATAAATATTCCCTTGAAACCCTCGGCATCCAACCGGGGACTGAGCCGCTTCCCGTGGCGCTGGTTGTGGTGGCCAAATACAAACGCTACGCGCGCTGGCAGCCCGAAACGCTGACACCCTCGCAAGCCATGCTGGCTCTGATGGACAACACCGTCGGCGCCCGCCGCGAACCGACCTTCACCATGCCCATACTCAAACAAGTCGCCATGAGTGCTACAACCATCGCCAGCAAACGCGGCGAAGCCAAGAAAATAGTTCCTGCCATCCTACAACAGCTAAAAGAGGAGGCGGATTTCTCGGCTAAAGATTGTAAATCCAGAGGCTTCGTGACGCCATAACCCCGCAGTGCGTTCGTGTCCATTTTTGCTTCTCCCTGTGTGCCTCTTTGTGTCCCTTGGGTTCAAATGACAGACCTTGCAAAATTCTATAATCTGCTGACACTCTGCGCCCGCTCGCAGGGACATCCGGCTCACTATGACCAGCTCGGGCAGGCAGTCGAAGCGCTGCCCTCCTGGAACCCCCTCCCGAAGCTGGCTGAGGTTCATGGCCTGGCCCCACTGGTCTACACCCATTTAGGAACTGCAAACATCGCCGTCCCGCATCCCGTAGAACGAGAACTGCATGCCCGCTATATACAGCACAACCATGCCAACCGTGTTCGGGCGGGGGTGCTAACCGAAATCCTGGCCGCTTTTGAAAAAGAGGGTATTGATCTCCTGGTATTGAAGGGCATGGCGATGGCGCATATGGTCTATCCCCATTTGCGGTTACGCCCGATGAGCGATATCGACCTACTAGTCAGCAAATCCGATGCCGGCAGAGGTCAGGGCTTGTTGGCTGGATTAGGATTTCGGGATGATATTGCCGCAGACGTGGCATCACCCCATCATATGTCTATCGTCCATCGTCAGGTCAAGGGTATGGTTGTTTGTGTAGAGTTGCATCACAATCTCAATCGCAGGCTTACTCCCGAAACCAGCTTCGAAGCTTTGCGTCCGACCGCACTTCCCTTTACATTAAATGACTCTCAGCGCGTGGCCTACACGTTAAGCTTTGCAGACTTGCTAACCCATACGTACAAACATATGGTGGACGCACCGTTCCAATCCTTCCGTCTGGTCTGGGTTGCCGACATGATCAGCCTGGTCGAACGCTTTTCTGATCAGATTAATTGGGACCGAGTCTCGACCCGCGTCTACAATGCCCTGACCGCGATCAATTGGCTGACTCAATTCAGATGGCCACCGCAGGATGAGGCAGTGACAACTGGAATTTCGTCTTCGCCTACCAAAAAAGCTGCCCAACTGCGCGGCTGGCCCTTCTCGGTAACTCCAGCTCAAACTCAGGCTGAATACCGAAACAACATCCCCCAAGCCTTTCGTCCTTCGGCATGGTGGTTGCGCCTGTCTTACGGCCTGCCTCTCAATCGTATGCTATTGGGAGTTAGGGCCTGGTATACCTTGCGTCTTTATTGGTGGGTCATCCGCTTCCGGGGGACGGGACATATTGTGGGGAGGCTGAAGGAATACATCACTAGGTGGGGCAACTGGAGCCGCTGAACACCGCAGGAATTTGTTAGCCACAAATAATCCCTTAACGAGTCCGGGTGCGCTGATAAAAGCCCCTTTGACGGGCATTTTGGTTTAAGGGGTTTATTGGTCATCATCCAACCCTATTCGCCAATCCCCTTAGATTGGCGCAGCTCTATTATTCGCGAAACTCGAATTCTTGATAATAACCAATACGGATGACATCACCATGTCGCAGCAAAGTTGGGGCATTGATGCGTTGCCCGTTGACGTACGTACCCAGCGAACTATTTTCGTCTCGAATGTAGGTGCCCTGTGGAGATAACCAGACAAGGGCATGCACCCGAGAAACACTTTTTTCACTCAACTTCAAATGCGTGCGCGAGCTGCGCCCCATATACATGCCTTGAGTCGAAACCGGGATTGACTGGCCGGCTCTTTCACCAGAGCGTCCAAACAAACAGGGACCTGATGAGGGGCTTACAGGCACGGCCTTAGAAGGATTATGTGAAGGAACCGGTGCTTTTGACGAGATTTTTTGAGAATGCTTTTTGTGCTGCTTTAATTGTTCAGGTTGCTGAATTGTCGAAGCGCTTCCTCCTCCTCGCCGACCCTGTAGGCGAGCGTGTTCAAAGGCCTCCCGCATTTGCATGGTCGTGGGAAAGCGACTGGAAGGTTCTTTGCTCAACGCCGTGGAAACAACCGTTTCAATGGCTGGAGATACCTTGGGATTAAATTGTCCTAAGGATGGCAAAGGCAGGTGGACATGCTCCCAGGCTATGCGCTCGCGTTTGGTTGTTCCCTGGCTGTTGGACGTATCCCCTCGAAAAGGCACCCGTCCACCGCTCAAGACTTCGTACATGGTCACACCCAAAGCGTAAACATCTGTCCGGGCATCCACGCGCCCCCCCGTGAATTGTTCTGGCGCCATATACTGGGCAGTGCCACCGCCGGTGTTTTCTGTCGCCAATCGAGCCACGCCAAAATCGGTCAGCAATACCTGCCCGTCATTGTGCAATAATATATTGGCCGGCTTGACATCGCAGTGATAGATTTGATTTTGATGGGCATAAAACAAAGCCGAACAGACCGATTGCAGGATATGCGAAATATCTTCTAACGATAATTGTTTCTTTCCCCCGGAAATGGCCGATTTCAAATCGGTACCATCGACCCAGTCCATGATAATGAAAGTGATATCATGATCACGCTCGAACTCATACAATCGCACGATGCTGGGATGCTCCAATTTACGCAGCACTTCGGCTTCCTTGGCAAACATCTGAAAGAAGCGCGGTGAAGCGGCCAGATCGCGCCGCAGGACTTTTACCGCCAAGCGGGCGGAGCGCATATTATCCCAGGCCTGGTAGACATCGGCCATACCGCCCGAACCAACGTGCTTCCGCAAGAAGTAGCGCTTGCTGAGGGTTTTGCCGGTTAGATCAGCCATAAGTTTACGTCAAACGTTTCTCCCACCTTGCAGGTTGGGTCGCCAAGTTATTATATCAATCCCTTACCTGGAGGGAGTAGATGTCGATGTTTTCACCGCTGGAGGTGATGATTAGCAAGGTCATTGATTCCGAGTTGGCGTCCACCAACATAGCACCACATTTGGCGTTGAACGGCGCCAGACTGCCAACCAAAGTTTAGGGCAGGAATAACCGGGATCGCCCCCTAACCGATTACTGGGAGGAGGATCCCTCTGAAAGATTTTCAACGTCCGAAACACAGCGAATTCCAAAACTGTTCCAGGCCAATTCTGGTACGAGGTCAAAACGATAGGCTACGCCCAGTGATTTTTCACCTGAAGTCCATGAACCCCCGCGTGCTACCTTAAAACGGCCTTCTTCTGGTCCCTTAGGATTGTCCTGTTCGGAAATCTGATAATAATTCAAACCATACCAATCAGCTACCCACTCCAAGGCATTGCCGGCCATATCGTACAACCCGAAGCTATTCGGCTGATAGCTTCCCACAGCAATGGTACCGGCAATATCACAATGATTGTTGTCGTCAAACCGGGCGCCATTCTCTTTCGCCGGAAGACAAAGTGGGACCTCACTTCCCCAGGGGTAGCGCGCCCCTGAAAGGCTGCCCCGGGCAGCCAGTTCCCATTCCGCCTCTGTGGGCAGGCGTTTTCCGGCCCATTGACAATATTCTTTGGCATCATGCCAACTGATCTGAACAACCGGGTGGTCACTCTTTCCTTGTAGATTACTCGATCTTCCACTGGGGTGCTGCCAGTCTGCGCCAGATAAATTGTTTGCCCCCTCGTTATTGATCGTCACCCAGGAAGAGCCATCTTTCTCTGCCAGGGTGATATAGCCGCTATCTTCAATGAACCAGGCAAACATCTCATTGGTCACTTCCGTTTGATCCATCCAGAAAGGATCCAGAATAACTGTATGGACTGGTTGTTCGTCACTAAGGCCGTTTTCCCTGCCCATCTCAAAAATCCCCCCAGGGATATAGGACTGTACGGCTTTATCAATTGGCGAAGTCCTGATGGATCCAACGCTCAACAATGGCGGGGAGGTGTTGATTGCCGTATGTGTGGAGCTTGGTTTTGGAGTTATCGTGGGAGTTATGGAGGATGTTGGTGTAAAAGTGTGTGTCTTCGTTGCAGTGGCTGATGGGGTAGCAGTCAGGGTAAACGTCGGCGAGGGAGTAATTGAAGGTGTGTCCGTTGCAGTCTTAGTTAGGGTGCTGGTCTGGGAGCTGGTCGCAGAAGCGGTTGCGGTTGACGTCAGCGTGCTGGTCGCCGACGCGGTAGGCGTAGGGCTATATAGGATGGAATATATCACCTGTCTGCTCATATCTTCATAAAACAAAGACCAAATCAACCCTATGACAACCAGGGCAATGCTGCCAAAAATGACCGAACAACTCCACCGGCGTTTCCTTTTACGAATCTTCTTTTTGGTGATGCTCTCGATTTGTCCAGGCATGGCCTCTACACCCATACCCAGCATGGCCCTTTTAAAATCGTTCAACAAAGCCAAGGCACTCTCATAGCGTCCGCCCGGCTCCTTTCCTAAACACTTCATCACTACGGATTCAACTTCGGGCGTAATTTCTTTATTCCATTCTTTCGGTGAGGGCGGCGATAAATAAATTTGCTCCCAACGCACTTTTTCACTGGTGGGCCCCTTGACCTTGGCCTGCTCACCGGTAAAAGGCCGTTCCCCGCCGGTTAACATTTCGTACAGGGTAATGCCCAAAGTGTAAATATCCGTTTGAGGCGTTGGATCCCTGCCCAAAATCTGTTCCGGCGCCATGTAAGCCGGGGTTCCCACACCCATCAATGTGGAAGTAGCCGTATCTGTCATGCGCGCGATGCCAAAATCGGTAACCAATGGGCGGCCTTTTTCATCAATTAAAACGTTGGCAGATTTGAGGTCACAGTGCACGATACCAGAATGGTGGGCATAATGCAGCGCGCTGCAAATGCCCTGCATATACTTGACGACATCATCCGGGGGAATACCTTTTTGGCGATTGCGATAGATCTCTGCGCGCAGATTAGAACCTTCCACATAATCCATCACAATGAAGGTCAACAGATCATCTTGCTCGAGGCCGTAGAAGCGGACAATATTGGGATGCTGCAGTTTTTCCAGGCTGCGGGCTTCACGTTGAAAACGGCGCACAAAGACCACATCGTGGGCCAGATCATCGCGTAATAGCTTGAGGGCCAAAAACGTTGCTCTGGCACGGTCCCAACATTTATAGACCTCGGCCATACCGCCGCGGCCGATGAATTCTTCGACACGGTATCGATTCGCAAGGGTTTTTCCGACGAGATTGGCCATATGCCTATTTTATCGGATGGGAGCCATTCGCGGAGGGGACATAAGAAGATTCATATGGCAATCGAGCGATTTTTGCGATTTCTTTAGCCTGGGTGCAGTTTCAAGGCGCGTAAATAGTAAAGCTGGTTGTCTGCCCGGTATTTAATTCGCCAGAAACTTGCAGGGATTCACCGATGCGCACATCACTGACCGATACCTCAACGGTATTGGGCGGGTCTGACCCTACATTGAGGGCCTCAATCTTGACCGTATTCTCACCACCAATTAACTGGACAGCAAATCCCCTGGAACTGCCTGTGATGGTGTAATCCACAACGATCAAAACGCCATTGACATACAGGTTGACTCGATCACCATCTACGGCCGAGTGATCGCGCAAATAAATAGTAATATCACGTTTGGTAACGCTGAGATCGCCCATACCCGATTCTGGCGTTGGGGGTGGCGGCGGGTCGACAAATGGAATCCGAGATTTGTCACCTTCAATTGTTCCAGCACCATCAAAGACCCAGCAGTTGCGAGATTTTTTGGGGTCATATACCAACCACCAGCCTCCCCCTGGGTTTTTCCCAACTACCTTCACCCGATCACCCGTATAGACGAAACTTTCTTCTTCGTATAACTGGCTGGGGCCCCCGCGGCACTTGGAATTTTGTTTCACATTGAGATAAGGATCTCCCGAGCTCTTGGGTGTAGCTGTTGGGCGCGGCCCTATGCTGCGGTAGATGATCACAATCGTGTTTTTGGGATCATAAAGTTTTCCCGCTGCGGGTTCTTGCATGAAAATCCGCCCTGCGGGCACATTATTGCTGTAATCATCCTCTCCAGGCAATACGCTAAACCCAGCGGCCTTTAAGGCTTGCTCAGCATCCTTTGAGGTCATACCGGTTACGTCCGGTATCGGCACTCGATTGTCGGATGTTGGCGAGCTGCGCACAGTTGGGATGGGCGTTTTTGTTGGGGGAATGCGCGTAGGAGTGGCAGCTGCCGATTGAGCTGTTTCTGAAGGAGGTGGATTGGAATCCGGAGCATTCGTCGGCGTTTTGGCAAAACTATGTTTATAGACCGGCACACCGAAATCAAACACCGCCGCTTCATGAATCAACTTCAGAGAGATAATATCAACGTGACTTTTTAACCCCGCTACCACCTCTACCCCAGCTACCACTTCAACCAGAGCATCAGTGCCCAAATATGCATTCACTTTGACGTAGGCGTTCACACCCACAAAAGGTCCGGCGACACCATAAACTTTAGCCACAATTTTTGGCCCAGCAAACCCCTTGACCGAAGAATCAATAAACATGTTTGGTTCTTCATATTCGAAATTAAAAGAATGATTTTTGTATGTCGAATATTCGCCTTGGTCGTAGATTAACCCCGCTTCAAACGTCCCCGTTTGGGTAATTTTGTGTTCAAGCCCAATTTCAACATTGCCGCTCACGCCAGCATAAACTTCCAGATCCACCTTCACCCAAACAGGGACCGCACCGACCATAAAATGAAACGATTTTAGGTGCAGCGTTGTATTTTTATACATTACGCCCACCCCGACCCCGACTTCATTGGACCTGACGGTAAGGCTGGCCTCTTCATTGGCCTGTAATCCTACTTTTGCATACTGCAGCCCATGATCAAATTCCAACTCAATAAGAACTTCGGGAGAAAAGGTGATATGACCATCCATAAATGTCTGCCCACCCGATTTATTCTCCAAAAACAAATCAAAGTGAGGCATGCTTTCATTGTCCGCTGGATCAACCAGCTTGGCCAGTTTTACTCCCGAATCCTGGCCGGTATAGGAGACCACATCATCAGGAGATAACGTGCGCCTAATTTCTATCGTACCCACCTCGATTACTTCATCCAGAGTGGCTTGCACGGTTTTGACTTCAACCTGGCCCCCATCCTGAGTTACTCCGACTACTTTTCGCAAAAACCCGTCCGGGGTTGCATTGGTAATGCCTCCAACGATAATATCTCCCCTTTCCCGTCATCCAATTCAGGGCTTTTAGAGTCGAAGATGAAGGTGCCATCATCGGTAACTGTGGACAGGTTATCCGTCACCGAGGCTTCCAGCACGGTGGTCTCCTCGGAAATTACGACCTCCCCCGATGGTCTGTTGGCAGCGCTGCTGGGCGGGGCACCCGCCGGCCGGCGCCCTCCCGGCGAACCCATAAACATCATCGCCAGTACGGCCACCAGCAAACCGGCACCAATCAATAAGACCTGCTGAGTCTTTAGATTGCCAGTTCGTTTTGGCTGCGCTCGAGAAACCACCAGACGAAAGTTTGTGTTGCCTATGCGCAAGATGTCCCCAGGTTTGAGTTCCTGCTGACCCTGGACGCGCTGCTCGTTGACAAAGGTGCCAGCGGCGCTGTTTTCATCCCGGACCCAACACTTGCCCGCTGCCACCAGGACGCGGGCGTGCTGGCGCGAGACCGTATTCCCTGACACGACCACCTGGTTGGCGCGCTGGCGGCCAATGGTTAACCCACTGTCACCGAAGGGATGTACCTGGCCGGTGTGGCTGACGAGTTGGTATTGGTTTGCAGACATCCCGATCCCTCCCAATTTAATTGCAAAGCTTACCTCTACGGCTTACAAGAAATTACAAAATCGCATCAAGGTCTTGTGCCGATTTAACGACGATAGAGTAATCTCCAGCTGAGCCCGTTTTAAATGAATCTGAATCGCTGCCTCTACGCAATGTTGATAATGAATTCTCCAAGGCATTACCAGCGGGAGCGATGGCATAACCCTCGGGCAGCGGTGTGGGCAATTGCCCAACAGAAGCCTCAGGTTGGGGGTCATGTGTTTGATTGTCTGCATCCTGAGCGCAGCGGAACCCATAATCATACCGGGTGCTGTCATCCAGGGCGGGATGCCGTAAGGCGACTCCCACTTGCGCAGCCGCGGAAGTCACGTAAGCCTGGTGAACCCAGGAGCCGCCGCGCAGCAAACGGTAATTCCCCGCATTGAAGGTGTCTGACACAATACTGGTAGAAGGTCCAGGCGGATTTTCATAGGGCGAATCTTCGTAGTAGTCTTCACCAAACCAATCATTGACCCACTCGAACGCGTTGCCCGCCATGTCAAATAACCCATAACCATTGGGAGCAAAGCTCATCACCGGCGCTGTGCGGTCCTCGCAGTTGTGCTGGGCTCCATTTTCTTCACTTTGCGGACATACAGGATCATCATCTCCCCAGGGAAAATCCATCCCCTGCAAACCGCCGCGAGCAGCCTTTTCCCATTCCGCCTCGCTGGGCAAACGGCGACCAGACCACTCACAATAATTGTAGGCATCTTCCCAATTCACATTGACCACTGGATGATCGGCATAGTCCATGCTCTGATAATTCGCGCCAGAAGGGATGCTGCAGGCACCATGCTGCACACATAAGGCATATTGGGCGTTGGTCACCTCGGTCTGATCTATCCAAAAAGCGCTTAAAAATACCGCATGGATTAGATTTTTTTCATCCCCCATTTCAAATTCGCCCTCTGGGATATGCACTTGAGTCATGCCGTCCATGTCTGATGATTTCGTGGATTTTATTGAAACTGCTTCATCTTTCGGGGTTGAAGTCAGTGTCAGGGGATCATCGGGATCCAAATCAATTTCGCTGAGTTCTGTTTCGCCAACATCCTGTGCGCAGCGGAAACCCTGATCATTCCAGGCAATATTGTAAAACGTGAGCGCGCGCCGCGTAGATTGAGGGTCGTCATCATTCCAGCCACCACCGCGCATGACCAGATATCTTCCTGTTTCAGGGCCTTGGGGGTTGCTGAATGGAGAGTTTTCATAATAAGTTTCATCGAACCAATCCGCAACATACTCCTGGACATTCCCGGCCATATCCTGAACGCCATAGGGGCTTACCCCAGCCGGAAAACTGCCCACAGCCGAGGTGTCCCCGTCGCAGCCACCTTCCTGGCCCCAGAAATTCGCTTTCTGACAATCAAGCCCTTCTCCCCACGGATAGGTGCGGGCATCCTCACCGCGGGCGGCCTTTTCCCACTCCGCTTCAGTTGGCAAGCGCCGCCCAGCCCATAGGCAGTACGCCTGGGCATAATCCCAGGTTACATGAATCACAGGATAGTCATCAAACGACGCATTATCATAATAATCGCTGCGAGTTTCAGAGCTGTTTGAGTAGGGCGGAGTACACCCACCCGCTTGCACACATTGTGCATACATGGCATTGGTCACTTCGGTCTGATCCATCCAGTAGGCATCCAGGAAAACGGTGTGCACAGGAGACTGGGCAACGGTATGAGGTGGATTGGTGTTAGGGATTCCCATCTCGAACTCCCCTGCTGGGACCAACAACTGCACCATGCCGTCCATGGCGGATGTTTTCGTGGGTTTTTGGGAATCTGTTTCAACTTTTGGGGTTGGGGTCAGGGGCGCGGGATCAACGGAATCAGGTTCATTTTGGCTGGATGATAGTTTTCCTATATCCTGGGCACAACGGAAGCCATAGAGATTCCACCCAAAATCCGGGTTGGTAGAATTCCTATTTGAATTTTGCATGTGCGCTTTCCCATAAAACCAGGAACCACCTCGCAGAAACCCATTACCCAAATCTGAGAATCCATCTACCCATTCCCAGGCATTGCCGGCCATATCAAATAAACCAAAGGCGTTAGCGCCATAACTGGCTGCCGGCATGGTGCCGCTTTCTTTGCATCCCTGAAGGTCATCAAACTTGGCACCATTGGAGGCGCCCGCCTCACATACTGGCTCTTCATCGCCCCAGGGATATGTCGCCCCCTCCAGGCCGCCGCGGGCGGCCTTTTCCCATTCGGCGTCGGATGGCAACCGGCGACCTGCCCAGGAGCAATAGGCATTGGCCTGGGACCAATTGACATTCACAACGGGATGGAGCAAATATTCTAGATCGTCAAATTCTTCCGATTGCGGCCGCTCGCACGCTCCAGCAGATACACACCATTTGTACATCCCGTTGGTTACTTCGGTCGCGTCCATCCAAAAGGCATTGGTATATTTCCGCTCTTCTATTACAATTTGAT